>NZ_JBIBWT010000020.1:0-10835 GCF_043081525.1 Streptomyces sp. NPDC014864 | reverse complement strand
GCCCTTTTGCGGTGATCGTTTATCCCGCGGGGGGCGGGGTCCCCCGCGGGGGCGGCGCGGGCGTTCGAACGCCCGCGCCGCCCCGCTGTTTCCCCCGGGTCCTCCTTCGAATGCTCCTTCGGGTCCCGCTCCGGGTCCTACTTCACGGACCCCGCCATCACGCCCTGCACGAAGTGCCGCTGGAAGGCGAAGAAGACCACCACCGGCACGATCAGCGACAGGAACGCCCCTGGCGCGAGCACGTCGATGTTGCTGCCGAACTGGCGGATCTGGGACTGGAGTTCCACGGTCAGCGGCTGGGAGGAGCTGTCGGCGAACAGCAGCGCCACCAGCATGTCGTTCCACACCCACAGGAACTGGAAGATGGCGAGGCTCGCGATCGCGGGCCGACCCACGGGCAGCACCAACTGGGTGAAGATGCGCCACTCGCCGCCGCCGTCCATGCGGGCCGCCTCCAGCATCTCCTTCGGCATCTCGGCGAAGTAGTTCCGCAGCAGGAACACCGCGAACGGCAGCCCGTAGGCCACGTGGAAGAGCACGACTCCGGGAATCGTCCCGAACAGCCCCAGCTGGCCGAAGAGTTTGGCGACCGGCAGCAGGCCGATCTGCACGGGCACCACCAGCAGGGCCACCACCAGCAGGAACAGTGGTTCGCGGGCCGGGAAGTCCAGCCAGGCGAAGGCGTATCCGGCCAGCGCCGCGATCACCACCACCAGCACCGTCGCCGGCACCGAGATGAGCACCGTGTTCCAGAACGCCTGGGTGATGCCCGCGTTCTTCAGCAGCGCCGTGTAGTTGTCGAAGGACAGCTGTCCCGGGCCGGCCAGGGAGGTCCACCAGCCGCCCCTGGCGGTGTCCTCGGCCGAGCGCAGCGACGACAGGAACAGTCCCGCCAGCGGAGTCAGCCAGACCAGGCCGATCACCACCAGGAAGGCCTGCACCAGCCCGTTGCCCAGGCCCCGCCTGACCGCGTTCATCGCTGACTCCTTCGGAAACGGCGCACGTTGAAGACCATCGCGGGGATGACGAGGAGCAGGAGCAGCACGCCGAGGGCGCTGCCGAGCCCCTGGTTGTTGCCGCCGCCGAAGGACACCAGCCACATCTGGGTGGCGAGCACGGTCGCGTCCTCCTGCACCGGCCCGGGCGCGATGACGTAGACGAGGTCGAAGACCTTCATCACGTTGATCACGAGGGTCACGAAGACGACGGTCAGCACCGGTGCGAGCAGCGGGACGGTGATCCGCCGGAAGATCTGCCACTCGTTCGCCCCGTCCATCCGCGCCGCCTCCAGCGCGTCCCGCGGCAGCGTCGCGAGGCCCGCCCCGATCAGCACCATCGCGAACCCGGTCCAGATCCACAGGTACGCCCCGATGATGGCGGGGGTGACGAGCGTCGGCCCGAGCCAGGACACGCCCTGGTAGGGCGCGGCGAAGTTCGACGCCGGCAGCCTCAGCGTGTACGACCCCGCGCTGAGCCCCGGGAGGCGGAAGGAGCCGTCGGACGCCGTGGTCGTGCTCGCGACCGTCCGTCCGTCGCGCACCGCCTCGACCTTCATGCCGGGCAGTCCGCTCTCCCGCCGGTCGACCTTGCCCGGCCGCCCCGAACCGCCGGGCGTGAAGTCCAGGTAGGCGACGCCGCGCAGTTCGCCGGCCGCGGCCCGCCGCCCGGCCGCCGGGAGGGCGGGGGCGGCGCCGCGGGGCAGGTCCTTGGGGAGCACCCCGACCATCGGCAGCGTCACCGCACTCCCGGGTGAGACACCCTTGCCGGTCGTGTACGAGCCGTCCCGGCCCTGGGTCAGCCCCTGGCCCGGGCGGGCGCGGGCGGTGGGGTAGGCGGAGGTGCCCTTGAAGGCGTCGTGGACCGAGACGACGGCGGCGTTCAGCACGCCCTTGTCCGGGTCCTCGTCGTAGGCGAGGCGGAAGATGATCCCGGCGGCGAGGAAGGAAACCGCCATCGGCATGAACAGCAGCAGTTTGAAGGCGGTCGCCCAGCGGACCTTCTCCACCAGGACGGCGAGGATCAGGCCGAGGCCGGTCAGCAGCGACGGGGCCACGACCACCCAGATCGCGGTGTTGCGGACGGCCTTGACGGTGGCCGGGTCGCGGAACATCTCGGCGTAGTTGGCGCCGCCCACGAACCGGTCGCCGGAGGCGTCGAAGAAGCTGCGCCCGACCGAGAAAAGCACCGGGTAGACGACGAGCGCGCCGAGCAGCAGGAGCGCGGGGAAGACGAACAGCAGGGCGACGGCGCGGCCCCGCCGCCGCATCCGCCGCGCGCGGTCGGCGAGCGCGGCGGGCGGCGGCGGGCTCGCCCCCTTGTCCTTCACGAGGGTGGTGGCGGTCATCGCGGCTCAGCCCCGGTACGCCTTGGCCGCCGCGGCCTCCAGCTTCGCCGCGGTCGCCTTCGGGTCGGAGGGGTCGCGCAGGAAGTCCTGGAGCAGCTTCCACTCGCCGGCTCCCTTGGTGCCGCCGAAGGCGGCGGGCGCCTGGTCGGACATGTCGAAGCGGACCGAGTCGCCCGCCGAGATCAGGGACTTGGCGGTCGCCCGGGTGACGTCGTCGCCGTAGGAGGAGAAGGCGACCTTCTTGTTCGGGGACAGGAAGCCGCCCGCCTTCGCCCACACGGAGGCGGCCTCCGGCGTGGCGAGGAACTCCAGGAGCTTCATGCCGGCCTTGGCGTTCTTGCCGTCCTTCAGCACGACGGCCGCGTCGCCGCCGCTGACCACGGGCGCGGCACCGCCGCCGACGGCCGGGAACGGGAAGAAGTTGGCGTCCTTGCCGATGGTGCGGCCGAACTGGTCCTTGGCGACGCCGGCGACGAAGTCGCCCTCGTAGACCATGCCCGCGCCGGGCTTGGGTCCGAAGACCTTCTCCACCGAGCCGGGGAAGTCCGTGTTGAGGGCCTCCTTCTGCCCGCCCGCGATCAGCTGCTTGTCCTTGAAGAGCTTGCCGAGGGTGCCGAGCGCCTCGACCACGCTGGCGTCGGTCCACTTCAGCTTGTGCGCGGCGAGGGCGTCGTACTTCTCCGGACCTGCCTGGGAGAGGTAGATGTTCTCGAACCAGTCGGTCAGCGTCCAGCCGTCCTGCCCGGCGACCGAGAAGGCGGGGAGTCCGGAGTCGGCGACGGTGTGCCCGGCCTTGAGCATCTCGTCGTAGCTCTTGGGCGGCTTCACGCCGGCCTGGGCCAGCGCGTCGGGGCTGTACCAGACCGTCGACTTGTGGGCGGCCTTGAAGTACAGGCCGTAGAGGGTGCCGTCGACGCTGCCGTACTTCTTCCACACGGGCGCGTAGCCGGCGTCGACGGACTGCTGGGTGGTGGTGGACAGCGGCTGGAGCCAGCCCTTCTTCGCGAACTGCTGGAGCACGCCGACCTGCGGGACCATCACGACGTCGGGGGCGTTGCCGCCCTCGATCTTGCTGCCGACGACGGTGGAGACGTTGTCCCCGGTGGAGATGAACTGCGTCTTGGCGCCGGTCTTCGCGGTGAAGGCGTCCAGCACCTTCTGGAAGTTCTTCTGCTCGCTGCCGGTCCAGACGCCGGCCACGGTGACCGTCTGGCCGCTGAGCGCCTTGTCGCCGCCGCCGGCGGAGACGGGGTCGCCGCCGCCGCAGGCGGTCGCGCCGAGCGCGAGGACGAGGGCGGTGCAGCCGGTGAGCAGGGTGGTACGTCGTCGCATCATCGTTGATGTCCCTTCGAGGGGTGGGAAACGGACGGGCTCGTGAGGGGGGTTCAGAGGTCGGCGGTGTCGTCGCCGATCCACCAGGCGGCCGTGGACCCGGCGAGCACGCCGGGGGGGCAGGGGCCGCTGGACAGCAGCGGGGCGCCGGGGACCGGCGCGGGTGTCGGGGCGGTGCCGAAGTTGACGGCGCAGACCAGGCCGTCGCCGCGGACGAAGCCGAGGACGCCGGGCGGGGTGTCCAGCCAGCGCAGGGTGCCCTCGCCCAGCTGGGGCAGCGCGGCGCGCAGGTGGAGGCCGTCGCGGTACAGGTGCCAGAAGGAGCTGGTGTCGGCGAGGGCCCGGTCGGTGGCGTGCTCGGCGAACCAGTCCGGCTGCGGCAGCCAGGGCCTGGCCCCCTCGACTCCGGAGGTGAAGCCGAAGGGGGAGGCCTGCCCGGACCACGGCAGCGGCACCCGGCAGCCGTCGCGGACGCGGGCGCGGCTTCCGGTGCGGCGGAAGATCGGGTCGGTGAGCACGTCGTCGGGCAGGTCGACGACCTCGGGCAGGCCCAGCTCCTCGCCCTGGTAGATGTACGCGGCACCGGGCAGCGCCAGCATCAGCAGCGCGGCGGCGCGGGCGCGGGCGGCGCCGAGGCCGCTGCCGCCGGTGGCGGGTTCGCCGTAGCGGGTGACGGTGCGGACCTGGTCGTGGTTGTTGAGGACCCAGGTGACCGTCGAGCCCGTGCCGGCTATGTCCTGCATCGCCTCGGTGACGACCTTGCGGAAGGCGTCGGCGTCCCAGGGGGCGCCGAGCAGGTCGAAGAAGAAGGCCTGGTGCAGCTCGTCCGGGCGGACGTACCGGGCGTGCTCGCGGGCGGTGGGCACCGAGACCTCGCCGACCAGCAACCGTTCCCGGCCGTCGTGCGCGGTGTACTCCTCGCACACGGCCCGCCAGTGCCGCCACACGTCGTGCACCTCGGGCTGGTTCCAGGCGAGCGGGTTGACCGAGTCGCGGGTGCGGGCGTCGGCCTCGGGGTCGTCCGAGTCGGGCAGGTCGGGGTGCTTGAAGAGCCCGGCGGCGACGTCGATGCGGAAGCCGTCTACGCCCCGGTCCAGCCAGAAGCGCAGGACCCGGTCGAACTCGGCGGCCACCTCGGGTGTGCGCCAGTTCCAGTCCGGCTGCTCGGGGGTGAACATGTGCAGGTACCACTGGCCGGGGCGGCCGTCGGGCTCGGTGATCCGGGTCCAGGCCGGCCCGCCGAACATGGCGTGCCAGTTGTTGGGCGGCTCGGACCCGTCGGGGCCGCGGCCGTCGGCGAAGTGGAAGCGGGCCCGGGCCGGGCTGCCGGGCGGTGCGGCGAGCGCCTCGCCGAACCACGGGTGGGCGCTGGAGCAGTGGTTGGGGACGATGTCGAGCAGGACCTTGACGCCGAGCCGCCGGGCGGCCGCCATCAGCAGGTCGAACTCGGCGAGGTCGCCGAAGAGCGGGTCGACGCCGCAGTAGTCGGCGACGTCGTAGCCGTGGTCGTGCTGCGGCGAGGGGTAGAAGGGGCTCAGCCAGATCCCGTCGACGCCGAGCTTCTTCAGATACGGCAGCCCGGCCCTGACCCCGGCCAGGTCGCCGATGCCGTCGCCGGTGCTGTCGAGGAAGCTGCGGACGTACACCTGGTAGATCACCGCGTCGCGCCACCAATGCCTGTTCAACCCATTGCCCTGTCTGTGCTAGGCGGCTGTTGTGCATGCATGTTAGGTAGCGGCGTCGCAGGGGTGTCAATGAAATGAACGGAAACTACTGGGCAGTTGCCGTTACGAACAGGGACTTAAAGGGACATAGTGAACGGAGTCGTAATGCCCGCGTTACCTAACAAGTAACTACCGACGGGCGATGGCGTCGAGCTCGCGCGCCAGCCGCCGCACCGCCGCCTCGGGCGTCTCCCGACCGGTCAGCGCGTCGTGCACGACCGCCTGGACCACCAGACTGACCTGGTCGTAGTGCGGGCTCTTGGGGCGCGGCGCGGCCGCGAGCACGGCGGCGCGCAGCGTCGGCAGATACGGGAACCGCCGGATCAGCGCGGGGTCTTCGTAGAGGGCGGCCCGCACCGGCGGCAGCGCGCCCCGGGTGAGGACCAGGCGCTGGACGCGCTCGCCGGTGAGATACGCGATCAGGCGGGCGGCGGAGTCGGGATGCCGTGCATGGGTGTTGACGGCCAGGTTGGAGCCGCCGAGGACGCTCGTGCCCGGTCCCGCGGGCCCGGGCAGCGGCACCGCGCCGATCTTCCCGGCGACCGGGGAGCCCTTGGCCGAGGCGACGGCGTAGGCGTAGGGCCAGTTGCGCAGGAAGAGCAGCCGGCCGTCCTGGAAGGCCTGCTTGGACTCCTCCTCCTTGTACGTCAGCGCCCGTTTCGGGATCCAGCCCTCGCGGACGCCGCGGGCGAGGAAGCCGATGCCCTCACGGGCAGCCGCGGAATTGACGGTGACCCGCGCGCCCTCGTCGCCGAGGATCGTGCCGCCCGCCGAGTACACGGCCTCGGCCGCGTTGACGGTGAGGCCCTCGTAGGGCAGGAACTGGCCCGCGTATCCGTCGAGCCCGTACTTCGGCGCGATGGTCCGCGCGTCGTGCTCCAGCTCGGCCCAGGTGCGCGGGGGCGGGACCCCCTCCTTGGCGAGGACGTCCTTGCGGTACAGCAGCAGGCCGGCGTTGGTGACGTACGGGACCGCGTACAGCTGCCCGTCGTAGGTGGCCGTGTCGACGACCGGCGGCAGGAAGGTCCGCAGCGGGAAGCGGTCGCGCGGCAGCGGGCGGATCCAGCCGGCCGCGGCGAACTCCGAGGTCCAGTTCACGTCGATGTTGAGGACGTCGAACCGGCTGCGGTCGCCGCCGCGCAGGTCGGTCGTCATCTGCGCGTGGGTCTCGTCGGCGGAGTCCGGGAGCTCGACGAGAGTGACCCTCTCCCCGGGGTGGGTACGGTTCCAGCCCTCCAGCAGGGGGCCGAGATAGCCGGTGAGGTCACCGGCGGTGGCCAGGGTGAGCGGGCCGCGCCCGTGGGACGCGTCCTCGCCGGCGCGGACCCCGGAGGCGATGTACCCGGTCATGACCACGACCAGGACGAGAAGGCCCCTACCGGCGGCGCGTATCCACCGCATAGGTTCCTCCCGTACACCAGGACCGGGCACCCTCGCCCGGGGTCAGAGGCCATGTATACCTGTTAGGTATGGGCGATACTAGGGCCTGGAGCACATTACGAGGACTAGGAGGAGAGCACGAGTGCGCCTGCCCCTCCTGGCACTCCTCGCTCGCGGCCCCGCCCACGGCTACGAGCTGAAGCAGGACCTTGAGCAACTGCTGGGCGCCGCGTACCCTCAGCCGAACGTCGGCCAGATATACGTGACCCTCGGCCGCCTCGAGAAGTCGGGACTGATCGAGGGCGAGGAGGTCGAGCAGTCCAGCCGGCCCAACAAGAAGATCTACCACCTCACCGACGCCGGGCGTGAGGCGCTGCGCGCCTGGTTCGAGGAGACCGAGGACGAGCCTCGGGTGCGGGACGAGTTCTTCATGAAGCTCGCGCTCGCGCCGCAGACCCGGCTCGCCGACCAGATCGCGCTCATCAACCGGCAGCGGCGCCAGTACCTCAACACCATGCGCAACCTGTCGAAACTGTCCGCGGCCGAGAACCGGGACAACCGAATCGCCCATCTGCTCATCGAGGGCGCGATGCTGCACCTGCAGGCCGACCTGGACTGGCTGGAGCGGTGCCAGGAGGAGCTGGAGTGAGCGACACCCACCCTCCTGAGCCGCGCCCGGAACACCGTCCCGAGCCCCGGTCCGGGGACGTCGCCGGGCCCGGGGCCGAGGACGTCGTGCTGCGGGCCGAGCGGCTCGTCAAGACCCACCACGGCGAGGGCGCGCCCGCCCGTGCCGTGCGCGGCGTCGACCTGTCGGTGCGGCGCGGCGAGTTCGTCGCCGTCACCGGTCCCTCCGGGGCCGGCAAGTCGACCCTGCTGCACCTGCTCGGCGGCCTGCAGCGGCCCGACGAGGGCAGCATCTGGCTGGACGGGCGGTGCACCGACGCCTACACCGAGGCGCGCTGGGCCGAGGAGCGCAGGAAACGCATCGGCATCGTCTTCCAGTTCTTCAACCTGGTCTCCAACCTGTCCGTCGCCGACAACGTCGAACTGCCCGCGCTGCTCGCCGGCCGCTCGCCGCGCCAGGCGCGCGCCGAGCGCGAGGATCTCCTGGCGGAGCTGGGGCTGAAGGGCAAGGAGCGCAGCATGCCGGGCGAGCTGTCCGGCGGCGAGCAGCAGCGGGTCGCGCTCGCCCGCGCGCTGGTGAACCACCCGCCGCTGCTGCTGGCCGACGAGCCCGCGGGCAGCCTGGACAGCCGGGGCACCCGCGAGGTGATGCGGCTGCTGTCCCGTTTCCACCAGCGCGGCCAGACGATCGTGCTGGTCACCCATGACGCCCGGCTGGCGAGCGCCGCGGACCGGGTGATCAGCTTCTTCGACGGGCGGATCGCCGACGACGCGGAACTCGACGGGACGCCGTCGCGGGGCACCGGCATTTCCGGTGTGCTGGAGCTGAAGGACTGACTGCGGTGTACGACCACCTGACGCGCGCGCCGGCGCCCCCGCCCCGGCCGAGGGGCTGAGCCGCGTGCGGGCCACGTTGCGCTGGGCGCACTCCGATCTGCGCACGCACCGCGGCGAGGCGCTGTTCATCGTGCTGGCCACCGCCGGCATCGTCGCCGCGCTGCTGCTGGCCACCGCGCTGTTCGGCTACGCGACCAACCCCTGGCAGCGAGTGTTCGCCCAGTCCCGGGGCGCCCATGTTTGGATCCACACCGTCCGGTCCGCCGACACCGGCCGGCTGGCCGCGCTGGACGGCGTCGAGTCCGTCGCCGGGCCCTATCCCACCGAGATCGCCACCGTCTCCTCCCGCGGCACCCGGGCCCTGGTCGAACTGCGCGGCACGCCCCGGCGGCCCGACGTGGGCCGGCCGCTGCTGACCTCCGGCCACTGGCTCGACCCGCGGGACCCCGGCGGCGTCGTCCTGGACAGCCGGCTCGCCCGGGCGCTGCTGGCCGAGCCCGGGGACGTCCTCCGTCTGCCGGGCACCGCCCGCACGCTGACCGTCGTCGGCGTCGCCGACAGCGCCGAACCCCGCTTCCGGCCGGGGGAACAGCCCGGTCTGGTGTGGGCGCCGCCGTCCGCGGTGCGCGATCCCGGCGGCCGGGTGATCGGACTGCGCCTGACCGACCCCGGCGACACGGACTACGCCGTCCAGCGCGCCGTCACCGTGCTCGGCGCCGGCGCGGTCGGCGAGGTGTCCACCTGGCAGCAGGCGCAGGCCGAGGCCCAGGGCGACAACCGGCTGCTCGGCCAGGTGCTGGGCCTGTTCGGACTCGGTGCGCTGGTCGCCGCGGGCCTGGCGGTGCACGGCGCGATCGGCACCCGCATCCGCGGCCATCTGCGGGACATCTCGGTGCTGAAGGCGATCGGCTTCACGCCCGGCCAGGTCGTCCGCGTCTTCCTGCTCCAGCACGTCGCCTACGCCCTGCTCGGTGCCGTCGCGGCGGCCGCGCTCACGCAGGGGCTGGGCAGCCTGTTGCCGGGGCGGTTCGGCGACGCGGTCGGGGTGTGGCAGGGGCTGCCGGGCCACACCGTGGCGCTGTTCGCCGTGCCGGTGGGGGCCGTGCTGTTCATCGGCGCGGTCACCGGGCTCGCGGCCTGGCGGGCGGGACGGGTGCCCCCGGTGCCGGTGCCCCGCCCGGCGGCCTCGGCGGGCGGCCGGCTGACGGGCCCGGCGCGGCGCGCCCTCGGCCTGCGGCTGCCGCCCGCGCTGGTGCTCGGCTGGCACAAGGCGTTCACCCGCCGTCCGCGCACCCTCGGCACGGTCGGGCGGCTCGCGCTGCCGCTGCTGCTGATCGTGGTGGCGATGAGCGCGTGGACCACGATCGACCGCTTCCACAGCAGCCCGGAGCGGATGGGAATGCCCGCGGCGCTCACCGTCCGCGCGGATCGCGGCCTCGGCGACACGGACGTCCGCGCCCTGCTGGACCACGAGCGGCGGGTCGCCGCCGTCTATCCGGGCGTGGAGATGGCCGCCCTGGTTCCCGGCCAGACCGCGACGATCGCCCTGCGCGGTCTCGGCACCCGCCAGGACCCCTACCCGTACACCCTCGCCCAGGGCCGCGCCGCGACCGGCCCGGACGAGGCGGTCGCCGGGCAGGGCCTGCTCGACCTGCTGGACGTGCGGGTCGGCGACTGGGTGCGGATGACGGTCGGCGACCAGCCGCAGATCCTGCACATCGTGGGCCGCAGCATCGAACCGGAGAACGCCGGCCGGGTCATCTCCACCTCGCTGGACACCCTCCGGGCGAACGACCCGAACCTGGCCCCGACCCTCTACCAGTTGCGGCTGCGCCCCGGGGCCGATCCGCACGACGTCGCGAACGGGCTGACCGCAGCCGGCCGCGGCCACCTCGACGTGCACGCCGTGACCAACCCGGCCGACGGGCTGTCCCCGCTGCGCGCGGTCGTCGCCGGACTGGTCTGCGTGCTCGCCCTCATCGGGCTGATCGAACTGCTCACCGCGATCGGCGGCACCGTCCGCGAGGGCGAGCGCGACCTGCTGGCGCTGAAGGCGATCGGGTTGTCACCGCGCCAGATCACCGCGATCACCGTCACGGCCACCAGCTGCACCGCGCTGGCCGCGGTCGCCGTCGCCACGGCGCTGGGGCTCCCGCTGGCCCACTGGCTGATCGACGCCCAGGGCCGCTCCAGCGGCATCGGCGCCGGGATCGCCCAGGCCCCCTCTCCCCTGCTCCTGCTGCTGTTCGGCACGG
Organism: Streptomyces sp. NPDC014864; assembly: GCF_043081525.1. Taxonomy (NCBI): domain Bacteria; kingdom Bacillati; phylum Actinomycetota; class Actinomycetes; order Kitasatosporales; family Streptomycetaceae; genus Streptomyces; species Streptomyces sp. NPDC014864. The sequence goes on along the minus strand of NZ_JBIBWT010000020.1, from coordinate 336 downwards.
CCGCCGTCGTGGGCGCCGCCGCCCTCGCCGCGCTTCCCGCCGCCCGCGCGGCCCGCCGCCGCCTGGCGGACACGCTGAGCGCGGTGGCCTGAGGGACGGCGGTCCCGCACGGGGGGTGGGGGCCCAGGGGGAGCCCCCACCCGGACCCACCGGGGCGGCCGGCCGGGCTCACCGCCGCCCGCGCAGCTCCCGGTACTTCGCGACCAGGGCCCGGGTCGACTCGTCCAGCCCCTCCACCTCCGCGCCCTCGGTCAGGGCGGGCTCGACCCGCTTGGCGAGGACCTTGCCGAGCTCGACGCCCCACTGGTCGAAGGAGTCGATGTTCCACACGGCCCC
>NZ_JBIBWT010000019.1:148822-151805 GCF_043081525.1 Streptomyces sp. NPDC014864 | reverse complement strand
AACTCGCCGCTCGCTACCGGGCCGGACTCCACCTCGCAGCACTCATCCTCTGGCTCCGCGAACCGAGCCAAGATCATTTGTCAGACAGGTCCTAGCCGGCCCGGCCGTCCTTCGACGGCAGTCCGGCGGCGTCACGCAGCGGGACCAGCACACTGATCGTCTTGCCGCCTCCGGGCCGGCGGTCGATGACGATCTCCCGCGCGAGGCGGATGATCAGCGGCCAGCCGTACCCACTGCCCAGGTGGCCGAGCGGCAGCGCGCCGGAGCCGTAGGCGACCTCGGGGACGACATCGCTGTTGTCGAGCACGGTCAGCCGGATGCCGTCGGCCGTGGAGACGGCCTCGAAACCCGCGATCCCCTCACCGTGCCGGATCGCGTTGGTGACCATCTCCGAGACGACGAGCAGCAGGTCGATGACGTCCTCCTCCCGCGCCCGGCGGGAGGAGGAGTTCCACTCCTCGAGCACGACCGACCGCGCGTACGCGCGTGCGGCCGCGGCACTCGTCACCCGGACCCCGGCGCCCGCCTGCTCCGCCGCGGATGCGGAAGAAGCGGCCGGCGCGGCGCCCGCCGGGCCGGTTCGGTCCGTGAGTGTCGTGTCCCCGGGACCCGCCCGCTCGGCGCGGGGCTCCGCACCGGGGCGTTCGTCCTCTGTCACCGGTCCGTCACTGCCCGGGGCACCTCCATCGCCGTGAAGACATTCTCGGCGAGGACGAAGTACCCCGCGGTTCCTGTCACGTCAAAAAGCCTTTCCACGCTCTCGCCGAACGGCCCCGCCAGCACCAGGAGCAGTCCGTGCGCCCGGTGCGCCTGCTGGGCCTCGAGGAGGGCGTGCAGGATGGCCGAGTCCGCGAACGTCGTGTCCGACAGGTCCACGACGGTCCGCGAGGTGCCGGCGAGCAGGCCGGCGGCCAGTTCCTCGACCAGGCGAGGGGCGCTGTCGCCGTCGATGTCGCCACTCACGGTCACGACGAAGGCGTTCCCGTGGACGGACGATGCCACGGCGGGCTCCCGCTCGTCGCTCATCGGCACACTCTTCCTGTTCTGCTCTCCGGTCCGCGGCACGCGTCGCGTGCGTCGCTCCAGCATAGGAGCGGTCTCCCGGGTCCGGTCCCGGCTCCCTTCGCACGCCGCTCGTCCCTGGTCACGGGCCGTACGTCCCACATGTCCGTCCGCCGTCAGGCGGTGGCCGTCGTACGCGGCGGGAGCGAGTGGTAGTACTCGCCCACCCGGGTCAGGTAGTCCGGGTCCATCGTCTCGCTGTCGATCCGGAAGCGCGGCGCCGCCTTGATCTCCCCTCGGGAGCAGGCCACCTCGACCTTCCGGTCGTCCGTGTCGATGCCGGCGACGACGCCGACCGGCACGAGCACGCTCCTGCCGAACACCCAGACACCAGTGTCGACGACCAGGTGCCGCATCCCGAAAGGATCGGCCTCCCGGTCCACGTGCCCGATCGTGCCGTCGGCGGCGACAACGGTGAACCCGGTCAGGTCCTGTCCCTCGACACGACCGACCTGCGGCGGATACGACCAGATTCTGTCGGTGGTCACGCTGCTCCTCAGCTCCCCGGACGAAAGAGTCACGAGTCCGCGGGCGGGCGGGTCCCGCCTCGCGGCTCTTCTCGCAGCAACTACCCTGCCGTCGCAGTCGCATTCGGCCCCGCCAGTGCGGCATCTTGGCGTGTTCACCGGTCTCCCGCCCCTGGGCGGGGCGCAGCTCGGGGCGCCGGTCGTGACCGGCGGGCACGCGCGCCGGCCGACGCCGGGTCAGATGCGGGGCGGCGCCCGCTCCGTCGGCCCGGCGCACCACGGCCGATGCGGGGCCCACGCCTGCGGAAAGGCAGGGGGCGAGCGTGAAAATGTGTACATATTCGCAGTCCGGGGCCGGAGCGGCCCCCCGGGGCCGGCAAGGGTGCGGCCTAACACGGTCCGGCGCCGACCGGGCGCGTTCGGCGCCGAAGGGGAGCGCGTCGCGGCCGCGCCCCCGGTCCGACGGCGGGCCCGGCGCCGCAGGTCACGACCGGTCCGCAAGGGCATTCCCGTACTCTGGACATCCACGCCCGTGCACAACGGGCGCAGACGGTGCGAGCCGGGCTCGCGGTGCGCCGGAAGGTTTTGTTCGGCGCACTCGGGGTGAGTTAGCCTTCGGCGTATTTTTACACACGTGCAGATTCCGTGAACTGCGGAAATGCGAGCTGGGAAGCCGAGCCCTCCGGGCCGGTGAGGGTCCGAGTCCTCCCACGAGGAGGACTCCAGGGGAGCGGGACGAGGATGCGCATGACCAGCGACAGGACCGAGGTGGTCGACGCCCTGCCCGGAGATCAGGAGCTGAGGCAGCTTCTGGCGGGCCTGACGGCGGTGCGGGACGGCGACTTCGGTACGCGCCTGCCCGAGGACACCGACGGACTGATGGGCGACATCGCCACGGTGTTCAACGGCATGGTCGACCAACTGTCCGTGTTCACCTCAGAGGTCACCCGCGTGGCCCGGGAGGTCGGCACCGAGGGCACGCTCGGCGGGCAGGCGGAGGTGCCCGGCGTGTCCGGGACCTGGGCCGACCTGACCGACTCCGTGAACGCGATGGCGGGCAACCTCACCACCCAGGTCCGCGACATCGCGCAGGTGGCGACGGCGGTGGCCAAGGGCGACCTCTCGCAGAAGATCGACGTCCCCGCGCGCGGCGAGATCCTGCAGCTGAAGGAGACCGTCAACACGATGGTCGACCAGCTCTCCGCCTTCGCCGACGAGGTCACCCGCGTCGCCCGCGAGGTCGGGACCGAAGGACGCCTCGGCGGCCAGGCCAAGGTGCCCGGCGTGGCCGGCGTGTGGCGGGACCTGACCGACTCCGTGAACTTCATGGCGGGCAACCTGACCAACCAGGTCCGCAACGTTGCCCAGGTGACCACGGCGGTGGCCAAGGGCGACCTGTCCCAGAAGATCACCGTCGACGCCCGCGGCGAGATCCTCGAACTGAAGAACACCAT
>NZ_JBIBWT010000019.1:72366-148724 GCF_043081525.1 Streptomyces sp. NPDC014864 | reverse complement strand
ATCAACACGATGGTCGACCAGCTCTCCGCCTTCGCCGACGAGGTCACCCGCGTCGCCCGCGAGGTCGGCACCGAAGGACGCCTCGGCGGCCAGGCGGACGTCAAGGGCGTCAAGGGCACCTGGCGCGACCTGACCGACTCGGTGAACTTCATGGGCGGCAACCTCACCGCCCAGGTCCGCAACGTCGCCCAGGTCGCCACGGCGGTGGCTCAGGGTGACCTCTCGCAGAAGATCACCGTCGACGCCCGCGGCGAGATCCTCGAACTGAAGAACACCATCAACACGATGGTCGACCAGCTCTCCGCCTTCGCCGACGAGGTCACCCGCGTCGCCCGCGAGGTCGGCACCGAAGGACGCCTCGGCGGCCAGGCCCACGTCCGGGGTGTCTCGGGCACCTGGAAGGACCTCACCGACAACGTCAATGTGATGGCGTCGAACCTGACCGGTCAGGTCCGCTCCATCGCCCAGGTGGCCACCGCCGTGGCGCGCGGCGACCTGTCCCGGAAGATCACGGTCGAGGCGGCCGGCGAGGTCGCGGCCCTGGCCGACGTCATCAACACGATGGTCGACACGCTGTCCGCGTTCGCCGACGAGGTCACCCGCGTCGCCCGCGAGGTCGGCACCGAGGGACGCCTCGGCGGCCAGGCCCACGTGCCCAACGTGGCCGGCACGTGGAAGGACCTCACCGACAACGTCAACTCGATGGCGAACAACCTCACCGGCCAGGTCCGCAACATCGCGCTGGTGACGACCGCGGTGGCCAAGGGCGACCTGTCGAAGAAGATCGACGTCGACGCCCGCGGCGAGATCCTGGAGCTGAAGACGACCATCAACACGATGGTGGACCAGCTCTCCGCGTTCGCCGACGAGGTCACCCGCGTCGCCCGCGAGGTCGGCACCGAGGGACGCCTCGGCGGCCAGGCCGAGGTGGAGGGCGTCTCGGGCACCTGGAAGCGCCTGACGGAGAACGTCAACGAGCTGGCCGGCAACCTCACCCGCCAGGTGCGGGCCATCGCCGAGGTCGCCAGCGCGGTGGCGGAGGGCGACCTGACCCGCTCGATCACCGTCGAGGCCTCCGGCGAGGTCGCCGAGCTCAAGGACAACATCAACTCCATGGTGGGGTCCCTGCGCGAGACCACCCGGGCCAACCAGCAGCAGGACTGGCTGAAGACCAACCTCGCGCGGATCTCCAGCCTGATGCAGGGGCACCGCGACCTGCCCGTCGTGGCCGAGCTGATCATGGAGGAGCTGACGCCGCTGGTGTCGGCCCAGTACAGCGCGTTCTACCTCGCCGAGGACGGCGCGCGCGGACCCGAGCTGCGGCTGGTCGGCGCCTACGGCCGGCCCGACGACGACGAGCGGCCCACCCGCTTCTCCTTCGGCCGCTCGCTGGTCGGCCAGGCCGCACGCAGCCGCCGTACGATCCTGGTGGACGAGCTCCCGCAGGGCTACGTCACCATCTCCTCGGGGCTCGGCCAGGCCGTGCCGGCCGCGCTGGTCCTGCTGCCGATCCTCTTCGAGGACCAGGTACTCGGCGTGATCGAGCTGGCCTCGGTCACCCCCTTCACGCCGATCCACCGGGACTTCCTGGAGCAGTTGCGGGAGACCATCGGCGTCAACGTCAACACCATCGTGGCGAACGCCCGCACCGACGAGCTGCTGGACGAGTCGCAGCGCCTGACCGCCGAACTCCAGTCCCGCTCGGCGGAGCTGCAGGAGCAGCAGGAGGAGCTGCAGCGCTCCAACGCCGAGCTGGAGGAGAAGGCCTCGCTTCTGGCGGCGCAGAACCGCGACATCGAGGCGAAGAACCTGCAGATCGAGCAGGCCCGGCAGGAGCTCGAGGCCCGCGCGCAGCAGCTGTCGCTGGCCTCCAAGTACAAGTCGGAGTTCCTGGCGAACATGAGCCACGAGCTGCGCACCCCGCTCAACAGCCTGCTCATCCTGGCCCAGTTGCTCGCGCAGAACCCCTCGCGCAACCTCACCCCGAAGCAGGTCGAGTACGCGGGCATCATCCACTCCGCCGGCTCGGACCTGCTGCAGCTGATCAACGACATCCTCGACCTGTCGAAGGTCGAGGCGGGCAAGATGGACGTCGCGCCGGAGCGGGTGTCGCTGCGGCAGCTCATCGAGTACGTCGAGGCCACCTTCCGGCCGATGACGACGCAGAAGGGCCTGGACTTCGCGGTGACCACCGCGGCCGGCGCGCCGGCCGACCTGCTGACCGACGACTCCCGGCTGCGGCAGATCCTGCGCAACCTGCTGTCGAACGCGGTGAAGTTCACCGAGCAGGGCAGCGTGGAGCTGTCCATCGAGCCCGCGGCGGACGAAGCGGTGCCCGCGGGCGTGGTCCGCGGCGGGGCCGTGGTGGCGTTCCGGGTGAAGGACACCGGCATCGGAATTCCGGAGCAGCACCTGGAGTCCATCTTCGGCGCCTTCCAGCAGGCGGACGGCACCACGAGCCGCAAGTACGGCGGTACCGGCCTCGGTCTGTCCATCACGCGGGAGATCGCGCATCTGCTGGGCGGCGCCGTCACCGTGGACAGCGCGCCCGGCCGGGGCAGCGTCTTCACCCTCTTCCTGCCGGTGGCGCGTCCCGACTTCGAGCAGCTGCTCACCGTCGGCCGGGCCCCGGAGAGCGAGCCGGCCGCGCTCGTCCCCGCCGCGGCGGCCCCCCAGCTCGTCGCAGCGGAGCGGCCGGGCTCGGCCGGACAGCGCCGGCGCCGCCTGCTGGTCGTGGAGGAGCGGCCGCGCGGGCTGCTGACCCTGGTCGCCGAGAGCGTGGTCGCCGACGTGGCCCGGCACACCGCGGACGACGGGGCCGCGCTGCCGACGATGGACGTGATCACCGCGGTGGGCGCCCACGAGGCGGCCGGTGCCCTGGCCGACGAGTCGTGCCACTGTGTCGTCCTCGACCTGGACATGCCCGACGGGGAGGCGTCCCGCTTCCTTCAGGCGCTGCAGGGCGACTCGGCGCTGGCGGGTGTGCCGGTGCTCATCCACAGCGGTCAGCGCCCCGACGTGGCCCGTGCTCAGGCCCTGCGGTCGCACGAGGACGACGGGTCGCTGGAGTTCCTCTCCAGCCTGGACGAGCTGCGGGAGCGGATCGCGCTGCACCTGTCGGCCGAGGAGCCCGGTGACGTGCTGTCCCTGGTGCGGCCCGAGGACCCGCAGGACCTCGCGCCGCCCGTCGACGAGGCCTTCGTCGGGCGCACCGTCCTCGTGGTCGACGACGACGCCCGCAACCTCTTCGCCCTCAGTGGCATCCTGGAGTTGTACGGCTTCCGGGTGCTCCACGCGGAGAACGGGCTGAAGGGCATCGAGATGCTGGTCGGCAACCCGGACATCGCGCTGGTGCTGATGGACGTGATGATGCCGGAGATGGACGGGTACACGGCCACGGCGGAGATCCGCAAGATGCCGCAGTACGCGGAGCTCCCGATCGTCGCCGTCACCGCGAAGGCGATGCCCGGGGACCGGGAGAAGTCCCTGGCGTCGGGTGCCAGTGACTACGTCACCAAGCCCGTCGACACCCACGACCTGATCGCCTGCGTCCGACGCTGGTTGTCCGCATGAGCGCGCCGTCGTCCGTCCCGCCCGCGGGTGGGACGGGCGTGTCCCGGCGCCGTCCGGACCGCGCCCCGGGATCCCGCAGCGGAGGAGCATTCGCATCGTGACCACGTCCGAACAGCCACGTGAGCCGGCCGGCGCGGAGCCGTGCCCGGAGGAGGCGTCGGCGATTCCCCCGCAGCCGCAGCAGACGGACACCGCCGACCCCGCGCAGACCGACACCGCGGACCCGGAGCAGACGGACGCGGCCGACCCCGCGCTCCGCGACCTGCCGGGCGGCGTCTCCCCCGGCTCCCCCGTCGGCAGGCTGGCCGCCACGGTGGAGCGGCTGCGCCGCGAGGTGCGGGACGCCCAGGCGGAGGCCGAGGGCCGGGCCCTGATCGAACTCGCCAAGGGTATCCTGGTCGAACGGCTGGGCTGCGGGCCGACGCAGGCCGCCCGGCAGCTCGCGGAGCTGACCGAACAGGCCAAGGTGACTCCGCTGGAGTTCGCCGTCGAGGTCATCAACCAGGCCGCCCACGACCGGGTGGCCGAGGTGACCAACGCCTTCCTCGCCGCCGCGACGGCACAGGAGGACGAGTCGGCCGCCGTACGGCTGCGGGCCGCCGAGAGCGGGGCGCTGGCCGCGGACGACACCCAGGCCGTCGCCGACTCGCTGCTGGAGCACGCCCTGCGCCCGCTCGGCGCGGTGGCGGTGGCGGTCTGGGCCGCCGGGCCCGACGGCTCGCTCACCCTGGCGGGCAGCGCGGGCTTCTCCCCGGCCGAGGACACCCGGTGGCGCTATGTGCCGCCGGAGGTGGAGACCGTGGCGCGGCGCGGCCTCACCGCGCGCGCGGGCCAGTGGTTCACCTCGCTCGCCGAGACCGGCCTGCCCACCATCGGACGGCACGTGCATCCGGACGGCGGGCGGGTGGCCGTACCCGCCGGCACCGGCGGCCGCATCCACGGTGTGCTGGAGATCGCCTGGCCGGGGCCGCTGGAGCCGCAGCCGCCCCAGGTGGTCCGCCAGCTCGAGGCGCTGGCCGAGCTGTGCGCGCACACGCTGGAGACGTACACGCAGCGCCATGACCTCACCACGGAGCCCCGGGTCCTGCCGGACGTCGCCGAGCTGATCGACCTGGCCGACGGCCTGCACGACCCCGCCCTGGTGCTGGTGCCGCACATCGGCGCCTCCGGGCAGCTCGTCGACTTCCGCATCCAGCACGTCAACGACCGTTTCCTCGACCCCGGGGGCCGGCCGCGCGCGGTGATCAATGGGGCGCTGCTGCTGGAGGCCTATCCCATGGCCGCCGGTAGGAGCGAGCTGTTCCAGCGCGTGGAGCGGGTGTACGCCACGGGCGAGTCGTTCCGCGCCCAGCGCATGCAGCTGACCGCGCTCGTGGACCAGGTGCCGCTGTCGGCGCTCGCGGACATCAGCATCAGCCGGCACGGCAACAGCGTGCTGCTGATCTGGCGTATCGAGGACGAGACGGCACGGCTGGCGAGCCTGCTCCAGCACGCACAGCGCCTCGGGCGTATCGGAGGTTTCGAGGAGAACCTGCTCACCGGGGAGATCACCTGGAACGGCCAGCTCTTCGAGCTGTACGGGCGGCCCCCGTCGAGCACCCCGGTGCCGCTGGAGGAGCTGCCGGCGCACGCGCACCCGGACGACGCCGAGGGGATCCGCCGGTTCCTGCGCACCCTGCTGCACCACCTGCGGCCCGCCTCCGCGGCGTTCCGGCTGCAGCGGCCCGACGGGGTGACCCGTCACATCCGGGTGGTCGCCGAACCGGTCCTCGACACCGACGGCCGGCTGTTCGTGGTCCGCGGCGCCTACCAGGACATCTCGGCGCAGCACTGGACGGAGGTCGCGCTCGCCGCGACCCGGGACCAGCTGGCCCATACCGAGCAGCAGTCCAGCGAGCGCAACCGGCTGGCGCTGCAGTTGCAGCGCGCCATCATGCCGCCGACGCAGGCGCCGCTGGAGCTGCCCGACCTCCAGGTGGCCGTGCGCTACCGGCCCGCGGAGACCGAGCAGTTGGTGGGCGGCGACTGGTACGACGCCGTGGTGCTGCCGTCGCAGAAGGTGCTGCTGTGCGTGGGTGACGTCTCCGGGCACGGCATAGAGGCCGCCACCAGCATGGTGGTCCTGCGCAACGCGCTGCGCGGCCTGGCCGTGACCGGCGCCGGGCCGGGCCAGCTGCTGTCGTGGCTCAACCTCGTGACGCGCCATCTGACCGGCGCCGTCACCGCCACGGCGGTGTGCGCCCTCTACGACCCGGAGCGGCGCAGCCTGCGGTGGGCCCGGGCGGGACATCTGCCGCCGGTGCTGGTGCGGGAGACGGAGGCGGCGCCGCTGCCCATGGTCAAGGGCATGTTGCTGGGCGCGCTGTCGGACGCGGTGTTCGAGGAGGGCGAGATGCGGCTCGCGCCGGAGGACACGCTGCTGATGTACACCGACGGCCTGATCGAGCGCCGGGACCGGTCGGTGGTGGAGTCGCTGACCCATCTGCTGACCACGGCCCGCGCCGCGCCGAAGACCCTGGACCAGCAGCTGGACCGCCTGCTGACCTACAGCAAGTCGGACACCGACGACGACACCTGCCTGGTGGGCATCCGGGTCACCTGATCCGGTGGCCTACCCGGCCGCGGGCAGGTAGTCATCCCAGCGGGCCTCCGGCCACAGGTCGGTGGCGAGGACCAGCAGCCTGCGCGGCTGGGCGCCGAGGCCCGCCACATGGAGCCGGCCTCCGTCGGGGCCCAGGGAGTCGCGGGTGGTCAGGATCAGGTGCAGCACGGCGCTGTCCACGAAGCGGACATCGACGAGGTCGAGGGTGAGATCGCGGACGGTACCGGGCAGACCAGCGACGGCCGCCTCCACGGCGGGCCGGGTCTGGTCGTCGATGTCGGTGTGCACGGTGAGCGTCGCGGCGGTGGCGCCGCGGTTCAGTGAGACAAGAGTGCCCATCTGCATGGCCCCCCTCTCTGACGGGGGTGTCGGGCCGCACACGGCCCGGGGGCTGACTCCACCGTGCCACGCATGCGCCGCCGAGTCGAACGACCCGGCGCGGGCGTACGCATGTCGGGGGGATTACGGGGTACACGCGCGGCGCGGTGAGAAGTACGGGAGCCGCAGGTGAGGGGGTACGGCTTGGGACCCGGCGTCCGCGGCACGTCCCCTCCCCCTGCGACCCGGACGGATCGTCGCTCGTCGGCGTCGATGAGAGCTTGATCACGCACCCGGGCGGATTCGGGGTGCATCGAAGGCGCCGGCAGGGGTAACCAGCCCCTGGCCGTCTGCACCCGTTGGAGGTACCCGTGCCCATTGCCCAGAATCCTCTGTCCGTCGAGGTCACCGTCCCCCGTGAGGACGTGGCCCTGCTCACGGTCGAGGGGTACCTGGACGTAGACACCGCGACCGAGTTGCAGGCCCATCTGGCCAACCAGCTCCACCACGGCCGCCGGCACTTCCTGCTCGACCTGTCCGGCGTCCCCTTCATGGACTCCTCCGGGATGAACATCATCCTGCGCGTGTACCAGGAGGTCCGCGACAAGCCGGGCAGCGTGCACATCATCGGGCCCACCCCCGCCGTGCGGCGGATCCTCGACCTCACCGGGGTCAGCCTCACGGTGCCGGTGTCGGAGGACGTGGACGAGGCGCTCGCCCTGGTGGACAAGGAGCCGGCGCAGCCCGAGGAGCGGGGGGACCAGCAGGCCTGAGGCGCCGGACACGTCCCCGGGCGGTTCGCGGGAGGAGGTGCGCCCCCACGGGCAACAGTTGTCGTTTGACAACTGTACCCGTGAGGCAACAAAGTGAGCGGGTTCAGTCACGCGGGAGGGACCACAGATGTGCCGGCGAGGAGGTCTTCAGGCCGTGCGGGCGTCGTCCGCGGCGCCGCTGCCGTGGATCTGCGTCGCCGCGGCGTCGCAGAACGCCTCGAGCCCGGTCAGCAGCGCGGCCCGCTGCGCGACGGGCATGCGTGCGAGGACCGAGTGCAGCTCCGCCTCCCGGCGGGCACGCAGGTCGTCCAGGAAGACCCGGCCCCGGCGGGTGAGTTCCAGCTGCACCTCGCGGCGGCTGCTGGCGGCGGTCTGCCGCCGGACGAAGCCCACCGCCTCCAAGCGGTCGCACAGCCGGCTCGTCGACGGCGGGGTGGAGCCAAGAGCGTCGGCGAGGGTGCGAAGGTTGATGCCTTCGTTGTGCTCCAGGATGAACAGCACGCGCAACTGCGAGGCGGACACCGGCGCCGTCGAGGCGCGCCCCCACAGCACCTCCAGCAGCTCGGCCGTCTCCGAGGTCACACGCGCCGCCTCAGGGGGATGCGGGCGCGGGTAGGAGGACGTCACGGTCACACTCTCGCAGGCTTCCCGGACCCTGTCAGCTCACCGGAGCCCGGGACAGCGGTCCGGACACGGATCACCACGGAAACGACGGCCGCGGCCACCACGGCACGGACGCGGCGCCGCAGCATCACAGAGAATGGCATAACCGACATCGTGAACAGACTCGTGGCCGCCGAGCGCGCCCTGCGCTCCGCGGCTCCGCACCAGGTGGTGGACGCCCTCCGCGAAGTGCTGTGCAGCCAGTACGCCGCGCGGGACGTCGAGTTGCTGATGGCCGACTACGGGCTGACCGTGCTGCAGCCCGTGTCGCACTCCCCGCACGTTCCGGACCCGCTGCCGGTGCACGGCAGCCCGGCCGGCCGCGCGTTCGGCGCGCAGGAGCCGTTCACCGAGGACTGCGGCGACCTGGCACGGGTGCACCTGCCCGTCACGGTGCGCGGCGACCGGCTCGGCGTGCTGTCCGTCACCGTCCCCTCGGCGGCGGCGAGCGGTGAGCTGCTGGCCGAGCTCGACGAGCTGGCCCGGGCGCTGGGCCACGAGGTGGTCGTCGCCGAGCGCGACACGGACCTGTTCGTGCGGGCCCGCCGCCGGGACCGGCTCACCCTGGCGGCCGAGATGCAGTGGCAGTTGCTGCCGGCCCGCTCCTGCTCCGGCCCCCAGTACGCGCTGGGCGCCCAGCTGGAGCCGGCCTACGCGGTCTTCGGCGACAACTTCGACTGGAGCGTCTCCGCCGACCGGCTGATCCTCTATGTGACCAACGGCATGGGCGAGGGCATCGAGGCGTCGCTGCTGACCCACCTCGGGCTCAACGCGCTGCGCAACGCGCGCCGGGCGGGCATTCCCATCGCGGACCAGGCGGCCCTCGCCGACCAGGCGATCTACGCGCACTACCGCGGGGCGGCCTATCTGTCGGTGCTGCTGCTGGACCTGGAGCTGTCCACCGGCCGGCTGCAGGTGGTCGACGCGGGCTCGCCGCGGATGCTGCGGGTCCGCGAGCGCTCCGTCACCCCCGTGCCGTTCGAGCAGCAACTGCCGCTCGGCATGTTCGAGGAGACCGACTACATCCCCCAGGAGTTCACACTCCGGCCGGGCGACCGGCTGGTCTTCGTGAGCGACGGGGTCTACGGCGTGGCCGCGCCCGGCGGCGAGGAGTACGGCGAGCGGGCGCTGGCCCGGGCCATCACGTCGGCCGGGCTGCTGCCCGCGCCCGAGGTGCCCGCGGCGGTGCTGCGGCAGCTGACCGGGCACCGCGGCAGGCCCGAGCCGGACGACGACGCGCTGGTCGTCTGCGTCGACTGGTTCGGCAAGCAGCCCGCATCGTAGGCCGCCAACCCGAGCCACCGGACCGAACAGTGACGCCGACTTCGCACGCGCGTACGAGTGAGGGGCGCATGCCTTGCCCCGACCGGATCGCGTGGACGGGACGAGGTGTCGTACGACGTGGGCCCGTGGTTACAGTTGTCGCCCGGCAAAGGTCGCACCGCCGCCCCGCTGCCACCAGCGGATCCGTGCGGTGCCACGCGGAGGAGGAGTGGAGCCAGGTGCCGGAGCAAGAAGCGGCGGAGCAGCACGGATCGCCGGCGCGCGAGGTCGGGGAGTTCCTGCACCGCCGCCGGGAGCAGATCGCCCAGCGCTGGGCCGAGGAGGCCCTCTTCCGTGCCGTGTTCACGGTGTCCCGGGACGAGGCGGTGGAGGCGGGCCGGGACGTGGCCGACGCCCTCGCCCGGGTCGCCGCCTCCGGGCACGTCGCGGACCCGGCGGACGACGGTTTCGCCGTGGTGCGGGAGCAACTGGCCCGGATGGGGGCCGCGCGGTCCCGGACCGGTCTGACTCCCTCGCAGGTGTCGAACGACGTGGACGCGCTGCGGCCGCCCGTGGTGGAGCTGCTCGTCGCCGACCTCGCGGACGCCCCCGCCGAGTGGCTGCGCGAGTGCGCGAACTCCCTGACCGTGCTCATGGGCACGCTGCGGCTGGTGGTGCAGCAGGCGGCGCTGAGCGACGGCCAGGCCCTCATCGACCGGCAGCGGCTCCAGCTGCTGGAGGCGGCCACCCCCGTCGTCAGCCTGTGGGACGGCGTCGTGGCGGTCCCGCTGATCGGGACGCTCGACAGCGCACGCAGCCAGGTGGTGATGGAGAGCCTGCTGGATGCGGTCGTCGAACAGCGCGCCCGCTTCGCGATCCTCGACATCACCGGGGTGCCGACCGTGGACTCGCTGGTGGCCCAGCATCTGATGAAGACGGTCGCGGCCGCCCGGCTGATGGGCGCGGAGTGCGTGGTCTCCGGAATTCGGCCCGCCATCGCGCAGACCATCGTCCACCTCGGCCTGGACCTGGGCACGGTCGTCACCCGCGCGACCCTCGCCGACGCCCTGGCCCACGCCCTGCGCCGGCTGGGCACGGACATCGTCACCGCGACGGCACCGGACGGTGTGGGTCAGCGGTGATCGACGACTTCGCCCGGTCCGCCACGGCGCACGTCCCGGTGCTCCGGCTCGGTGACGTGCTCCTGATCACCCTGCAGGGAGATCTGTACGACAGCGCGGCGGAACAGCTCCAGCGGGACATCGGCGAGGCCGTCGTCCGCACCCGCGCCACCGGCGTGGTCATCGACATTTCCGGCGTGGAGGTCGTCGACTCCTACCTGGGACGCCTCCTGGCCGAGATCGCGGGCAAGGCCGGACTGCTGGCGGCGCGGACCGTGGTGTCCGGCATGCGTCCCGCGGTCGCGATCACCCTGGTCGAGCTGGGCCTGACCCTTCCGGGACTGCGCACCGCGCTCGACACCGAGGACGCCCTGCGGCTGCTCGTCGGGCAGCAGGAACCCGCCGTCGGCCCCGGCTGCACCTCCCCGGGGAGGGCCTGATGGAGACCGCCGCGGACATCCGGGCCTGCCTGCCGATCCGTTCGGACCGGGACCTGGTGTGGGTGCGCCAGCACGTGCGCCGGGCGGCCGGACGGCTCGGCTTCGGCCTGGTCGACCAGACCAAGCTGGTCACCGCGGCCAGCGAACTGGCCCGCAACACCCTGGTGCACGGCGGGGGCGGGGAGATGGCGGCGGACCACGTCGTCACCGGCCGGGCGCACGGACTCCGGCTGACCTTCCGTGACGAGGGGCCGGGCATCGCGGACCTGAACCAGGCGCTGACCGACGGCTACACCTCGGGCGGCGGTCTGGGCATGGGTCTGGGCGGTGCGCGCCGCCTGGTGCACGAGTTCACCGTCGACAGCGCCCCCGGCGCCGGTACCACGGTGACCGTGACCTCCTGGGTGGCCCGTCCCCCGCATCCGCGTGAGGAGGCCTGATGCCGCGGCTGTGGGACGTTCCGGTGCACGACTCGACCCGGGTGCGCGACGCCCGGGTCGCCGCCGAGGGCGCCGCGGCGCTCGCCGGGCTCGACGAGAGGCGTACGGCGGCCGCGGCGCTGGTGGCGACGGAGCTGGCCACGAACCTGCTCAAGCACGCCGGCGGGGGCCAGGTCCTCGTCGACGTCGTCGCGCCGCCGGTTGCGCGGGCGGGCTCGGGGCATCCGTCGCTCGTGCAGATCACCGCGATCGACCACGGCCCGGGCATGGCCGACGTCTGTGCGGCCCAGCGGGACGGCTTCTCCACCGCCCGCTCGCTCGGCGCCGGCCTCGGCACCTGCCGGCGCGTCGCCGACGACTTCGACCTCCACAGCGCGGCCGGCCGGGGCACCGTGGCACTCGCCCGGATCGGCCCCGCGGCCCCGCGGCGGGACGGTCCCGATCCGGCGCCCGCGGACCACCCGGGGGGCCCGGAACGGCCGGCCCCGGTGCGGGCCGGCGGGGTCAACGTCCCCTTCGCCGGGGCCGCGTACTCCGGTGACGCCTGGACCTGGGTGCGGTCCGGGGACCGGCTGACCCTGATGCTGGCCGACGGGCTCGGTCACGGCCCGGAGGCGGCCCGCGCGTCGTCCGCGGCGGTGCAGACGGTGCGCCGCGCGGCGCACCTCGGGCCCGCCGAACTGCTCGGGAAGCTCGACGAGGCGCTGCGCGCCACCCGGGGCGCGGCCGTCGCCCTGGCCCAGCTCGACCTGCGGACCGGACTCCTGCGCTTCGCCGGCATCGGCAACATCGGCGCACGGCTGCGCGAGGGCGACGGCTGGCGCGCCCTGCTGTCGCGGCCCGGCATCGTCGGTCTGCACCGGCCTACGACCCTGACCGAGCACGAGGCGCCCTGGACGGCGGACCGGCTGCTGATCCTGCACAGCGACGGCCTGCCGAGCCGCTGGACGCCCCCGTCCGGACCCGTCCTGCCGACGGCCGATCCCGCCGTGACGGCCGCCGTGACCCTCCGCGACACCAGCAGCGCCGCCCACCCGGTACGGGACGACACCACCGTGGCCGTCCTGACTCCGACCCCGCCGGACCGCCCATGAAGCACACTTGGCAGATCACCGACGTCACCGACGCGGCCCGGGCCCGCATCGCCACCGCGCGGCTGGCCGCCGCGTACGGCGTGCCCACGCTCGAACGGACCCGCCTGGCCACCGCCCTCAGCGCCCACCTGCGGCAGTGCCTCACCAAGGGCGGCACCTGGCAGCTGGACCTGGAGGCCCCCGCGCCCGCCGGCGGAGACGGGCTGCTGCACGCCACCGTGATGCCCGCCCCCGGCGCCGGTCCCGCCGCGGAGCCCCCGTGGCACACGACGGTCGCCTGCTCCGAGGCCGCGGACGCCGCGGACGGCGAGGTGCCGGACGACCCGGCCACGCTGGCCGAGGCGCTGCTCGGGGCCGACGAGGACACCGCGCTGACCCTGGAGAAGCTCGCCGAGCAGGAGGAGCTGGTCTCCTTCCACCGGGAGGAGCTGCACCAGACCAACCAGGGCGTCCTGGCGCTGCACGGCGAACTCGACGCCGCCGGACGGGCCCAGCGGGAGGCCTTCGCCGCCGAGCGCAAGGCGCGCACCGAGGCGGAGACCGCGCGCCGCCGGCTCACCTTCCTGGCGGACGCCAGCGCCGTCCTGACCGCCTCGCTCAACCACGACGAGATCGTTCGCCGCCTGCCCGACCTGCTCGTCCCCGAGTACGCCAGCAGCGTCGACGTCTGGCTGTTCGAGCAGGAGGACGAACGGCACCGCTCCTCCCCCCACCCCGCCGCCGCAGTGATCGCGGCCCGCACCGGGCGGCCGCAGTACGCCGCCGACCGCCCCGGCGGGCTGCCGGGAGTCGACGACCAGCCGCCGTCCGCACTGGATCCGGAGCGGCCCCTGCTGTGCGTTCCGCTGCCCACCCGGCGGGCACCGCTGGGTGTGCTGACGCTGTCGCCCCCCGGAGAGCGCTGGGATCCCGACGACGCCGTGATGCTGATCGAGCTCACCCGGCGTGCCAGCATCGCCATAGACAACGCGCGGCGCTTCGAGCACAACCGCGACATCGCCGAGACCCTCCAGCGGGCGCTGCTCACCGAGCTGCCCACCACCCCCGGGCTGGGCCTGGCCGCCCGCTATCTGCCGGCCACCCACGGCCTCAACATCGGCGGGGACTGGTACGACGCGTTCCGGCAGCCCGACGGGAGCCTGATCACCGTCATCGGCGACGTGACCGGGCACGGGCTGCACGCGGCCGTGATGATGAGCCAGTTGCGCACCGCGCTGCGGGCCTACGCCGTCGACGGCGGCAGCCCGGGCCAGCTGCTGACCCAGCTGCACACCTTCCTGCACCATCTGCAGCCCGACCTGTTCGCCACCGCGGTCATCGCGCGGTTCCGCCCCGGCGACCCGACGCTCACCTGGGCCGCCGCGGGTCATCCGCCGCCGGTGCTGCGGATGCCCGACGGTCAGGTGCGGGTCCTCGACGCCAAGCCCGGCGCGATGCTCGGCATCCCGCTGCGGCAGGAGATCCGGGACCACACCGTCCGCCTCTCCCCCGGCGCGACGCTGGCGCTGTACACCGACGGTCTGGTGGAGAGGCGCGCGCAGGGCATAGACCCCGGCATCGAGCGGCTCGCCGCGGCGCTCGGGGCGTGCGACTCGGCGGACCTGGACGCCGACCTCGGCGGCTCGGCGGACCGGCTGCTGCCCCCGCTGCTGAGCGACTCCGAGCGCGACGACGACGTCTGCCTGCTGCTGTGCCACATCGACAGCGGCGCCGGACTGGAGGGGCGCCCGGTGGCAGGGGCGAGGGGCCGGGCTCGCTGAGCGGGGCCCGCGGTCCTCGGGACGGGGGGGGCCGGCCGGGGTCAGCCGGGCGGCAGTGGCCGGTCGTGCGGGGCGGTGTGCGCCTGGTGGAAGGCGACCAGCCCCTGGTGCAGCGCCGCGCACTGCTCCGGTGTCATGGTCCGGAACACGTCGGCGAGACGGCGTACGCGTCCCTCGGTGACCTCCGCGAGCAGCCGCTGCCCGTGGGCGGTCACCACCAGCTGCACCTCGCGCCGGTTGTGCGGCTGGAGGGTGCGCTCCAGCAGGCCCGCGGCCTCCAGCCGGTCGCACAGTCTGCTGGCGGTGGGCAGACCGATGCCGAGGTGCTCGGCCAGCGCGGTCAGATTGAGCTCGGGCCGGTGGCGTACTGTCTTCAGCGCATGCAGCTGACGGGCGGGCAGTCCCGGGGTGATCTCCTCGGCCGCGGAGAACCAGAGCGCGACGACGCACTCGACGGCGTCCACCACCCCCCGGGCGAGTCGGTCCCACTGCTCGGACCCCTGTTCGCAGGCCACCTCAGTTCCCCTCGGCCACGCCACTTGTCATGTACGTCGGGCTACCCGAAAGGCCACGGAGTACACGACCGACATGTGCCGCGATACGAGGCCCGATCTCGGGAACCCGCCTGGAAGAACCGTGTCCGGCGGCGGGCGGGCGGCCGGCGGCGCGGCGGGATCGAAAAGGTGCGAAGCGGCGGCCCATGGGCAGGCGCACGAACGAGAGACGGACCGCCCGGGGCCGCAGAAGGGAAGAACACCGTGACACGACCCAGGATCCTGGTGGTGGGCGCCGGCTTCGCCGGAGTGGAGTGCGTCCGCCGCCTGGAACGCAAACTCGGCCCCGACGAGGCCGACGTCACGCTGGTGACGCCGTTCGCCTACCAGCTCTATCTGCCGCTGCTGCCCCAGGTCGCCTCCGGCGTGCTGACACCCCAGTCGATCGCCGTGTCCCTGCGCCGCAGCAAGAGGTACCGCACCCGCATCATCCCGGGCGGGGCCATCGGTGTGGATCTGAAGGCCAAGGTGTGCGTCATCCGCACCATCACCAACCAGATCGTCGACGAGCCGTACGACTACATCGTGCTGGCGCCCGGCAGCGTCACCCGGACGTTCGACATCCCGGGCCTGACGGAGCACGCCTTCGGCATGAAGACCCTCGCCGAGGCCGCCTACATCCGCGACCACGTCATCTCCCAGCTCGACCTGGCCGACGCCAGTGAGGACCCGGCCGAGCGTGCCTCGCGGCTGCAGTTCGTGGTCGTCGGCGGCGGGTACGCCGGCACCGAGACCGCCGCGTGCCTGCAGCGTCTGACGCACGCCGCCGTGAAGCGCTATCCGCGGCTGGACCCGAACCTGATCAAGTGGCACCTCATCGACATCGCGCCGAAGCTGATGCCGGAACTGGGCGACAAGCTGGGCCGCAGTGCCCAGGAGGTGCTCAAGCGGCGCGGCATCGAGATCTCCCTCGGGGTCTCCATCGCCAAGGCCGCGCCGGAGGAGGTCACCTTCACCGACGGCCGCGTGGTGCCCACGCGCACCCTGATCTGGACGGCGGGCGTGGTGGCGAGCCCGCTCATGGCCACGCTCGGCGCGGAGACGGTCAAGGGCCGGCTCGCGGTCACCGCCGAGATGTGCCTGCCCGGCAACGACGGGGTGTTCGCCCTCGGCGACTCCGCCGCCGTGCCCGACCTGGCCAAGGGCGAGGGTGCGGTCTGCCCGCCCACCGCGCAGCACGCCCTGCGGCAGGGCAAGAAGGTCGCCGACAACGTCATCGCGGCCCTGCGCGGCCGGCCGTTGCAACCCTACGAGCACAAGGACCTCGGGCTCGTCGTCGACCTCGGCGGGAAGGACGCCGTGGCCAAGCCGCTGGGTGTGGAGCTCCGCGGGGTGCCGGCCCAGGCGGTGGCCCGCGCCTACCACCTGGGGGCGCTGCGCACCAACGTCGCCAAGACCCGGGTCCTGACGAACTGGATTCTCAACGCGGTCGCCGGGGACGACTTCGTGCGGACCGGCTTCCAGGCCCGCAAGCCCGCCCAGCTGAAGGACTTCGAGTACACGGACGCGTACCTGACGCCGGAACAGGTGAGCGAGCACGTGCGGCGGGCGCAGCCGCTGGAGGGCTGACGGAGCGGGCCCGCTCTCCCGCGCGGCCGGACCGCCGCGGGCGGCCCGGCCGCGGCATGTCATGCTGGACGAGCGGATGATCACGTGGAGCGGGAGAGAGTACGGCGGCGTGAGGGCAGCGGAGGGGTCGGTCTGGGCGCGTCTGAGGGATCGGATCACGGCGTCCGATCCCGGGCTGCTGAGGCTGGCGGCCGGATCACGGACAGCGGGCGCCATCGCCCTGACCCTGGCCGTGCTCGGCGTGCTGCGCGCACCGGTGACGCACCTGGTGGCCGGGGCGATCGCGTCGATGGTGGCCACCTTCGCCATCCGGGAGAAGCAGCGAGCCGAGCAGGCCGTCACCCTCGCCCTCGGTCTGCTGGTGGCACTGGTGTCCGTGTCGCTGGGCGCCTTGCTCAACACCCGGGTCGTGGCCGGGGACCTCTTCTTCGTCGCGCTGATCTTCGGTGCCGTCTACAGCCGCCGGTTCGGTGACCGGGGCACCGCGCTCGGCCTGATCGGTTTCCAGACCTACTTCCTGTCCCTGTTCGTCGGCGCGACACCGGCGGCGCTGCCGGGGCTGTACGGGGTCGTCGCCCTCGCGTTCGCGTGCAGCGCGTTCGTCCGTTTCGCGGTGGTGTACGAGACGCCGACGGGCATCCTGCAGCGGCTGCGCGAGGCCTTCCGCGTCCGTCTGGCCCAGCTGGTGGCGGCACAGAGCGCGTTGCTCGACGCCGGCCCCGACGAGGTGGACAAGGTCCTCGCGGAGGTCCGGGACCGTACGGCCCGCCTGCACGAGACGGCCATGATGATCCAGGGCCGGCTGGAGGAGGGGACCTCCGACGAGGCCGTCGCCCGGACCGTGCAGCGCCGCATCGCGGACGCCGAGATCGCCGCCGAGCGGCTGGGCCTGCTGCTGCTCGGCGCCCGCGGCGTCGAGCGCGCGGACACCCTCACGCTGCACCTGCCCGGCGCGCCCGCCCCCGCGGGCGGCCCGTCGCCGGTGCGGGACGAGCAGGCCGACACGCTGCGCCGTGATCTGTCCGCCCTGCGGATGCTCGTGTTGCGGCCCGTCGGGGAGGGCGGCGGCACCGCGATGGCCCATGTGCGCAACCGGCTCCTCGGCTACCGGGAGGAGGAGAACCTCCCGTCGGCGCCGCCCGCCGTGCAGGACGTCTTCCGGGCCGTCGGCGAGGCGGCGCGGGCGGTGCTGGGACTCCGGATCGCGCTGGGCGGACCGCAGGACGAGTCCGACGACACCCCCGCGACGGCCCGCTCGCGGGAGGAGCTGGACGCCGAGAACGCGGCCATCGAGGGCGCGGAGGAGAGCGAGGCCGAGGAGGAGCGGACCACCGGGCTGCAGCGGCCCACCACCCGCGCGGCCGTGCAGGTCTCCGTGGGCTCGGCCCTGGCCATCGTCGGCGGCGAGTTCCTCTCCAGCCAGCGCTGGTACTGGGCGGTGCTGACCTGCTGGATCGTCTTCATCAACACCTCGTCCACGGGCGAGATCCTGGTGAAGAGCTACCGCCGGCTGGTGGGCACCGTGCTCGGGGTCGTCGCCGGTATCGTGCTGGCGGGCCTGGTCGGGCCCCACACCTGGACGGCGCTGGCGCTGGTACTCGTGTTCGCCTTCGCGATGTTCTACACGGCGCCGCTGTCGTACACGCTGATGTCGTTCTTCGTCACCGCGGCCCTGGGCCTGCTGTACACCCTGCTGCACACCTACACCCTGTCGGTGCTGGTGCTGCGGGTGGAGGAGACGGCGCTCGGCGCCGCCTGCGGGGTCATCGCGGCGGCGCTGGTGCTGCCGGTGCGCACGAACCTCCGTACGAACGAGCTGCTCGGCACGGTGCTGGAGCGGCTCACCTACGTGGCGGACGCCGCGGTGGACCAGCTCAGCGGCGGCCCGCCGGCCGATCTGCTGGACCAGGCACGCGACCTGGACCGGGCGCTGGGCGAGCTGCGGGCGGCGACGCAGCCGCTGACCCATCCGATCACGCCGCTGCGAGCGCGGCGCAGCACGGCGCAGTACGTGGTCGCGCTCCTGGAGACCTGCGCCTACCACGCGCGGTCCCTGGCCGCGACGGCCGAGCTGCTGCCCTCGAACCCGTCCATCGGGGCGGATCCCCGGCTGCGGCCGGCGTGCGGCCGTATCACGCGCAACATCGCGGCTCTCGGCGCGCACGTGGCCGACGAGCACGCCACCGACGAGGTGGAGGCCGGGCCGAGCATCGCCTCCCTGCTGGAGACCGACGGGTCCGGCGCCCGGCGCTACGACCGGATCACGGGCCGCGTGCTGCGGCATCTGCAGCGTCTCGACGAGGCGGTGGTGGGTCTGGCCCGCCCGCTGGGCGTGCCGGTGGAGGCGCGCAAGCAGTGACGCCCGTGGCCGGGCCGGTCCGGGGACCGGACAGGCCACGGGCCGGAGCACAGGTGCGAAGGCCCGTGGCGCCGGTGCGCGGGCCGCGGGTCGAGGACCGGGAGCCGGGTCAGAAGTCGGTGGGCATGTCGCTCACTTCGGCGATGCCGCGCAGTTCCTCGGTCTCCCGGTGCCGGTCCCGGATGTAGTCGGCGATCTCGGTGAGGCGGTCCGGGTCGGACGCGGTCACCGCGTCGGTGACCACACGGACCGGGCCGGTCTCGTCGATGTCGAGGACGACCAGCTCGTTGTCGAGCCTCCCGGTCACCGCGGTGGCGATGACCAGGGCGGCCTCGTCCCGTATCTCCTGAGGCAGCCCCTGTGCCTGCGCTCCCTCCAGCGGGAAGTCGACCGTCGCGGGCCCCCGTTCGTCGAGGGCGCGCAGCACCGGGTCGACCACGTCGAGCAGCAGCTCGTAGTCCTCCTCGGGCATCCGGACGCGGAGAAGGTCGAGGTACACCTCCACGGCCCGGCCGTCGGGCGGAAGCTCGTCTTCGTTCATCCGCTCCGTGTTCCCCGCCAGGGACGGATCAGACCCCGCGCGGGGAAGACGGTGTGAAACGCGTGGCTCCGGTGGCCCGGGCGAAGGGACGCGCGGGCCCGGCCGGAGCGGTTCAGACCCGGCGCCAGCGCGCCAGCGCGAAGGAGAACAGGCCGAACAGCACGAGCCCGGCGGCGACCAGCGCCAGCAGCCACGGGCCGGCCGGGGTGCCGGCGAAGGCGCGCAGCGTGTCGTCGAGTCCCTTGGCCCGCTCGGGCCTGGCATCGACGGCGGCGCGGATCGCGAAGCCGCCCGCGGCCATGAACACCAGGCCGCGGGCGGTGCCGCCGCCCACGCCGGTGACGTCCACCAGCCGCCGGACCCTCGGCGACATCTGCCCGAGCTTCATCTTGTCGCGGTAGGAGCGCCGCACGGCCTGCACCGCGATGACCACGCCCGCGATCACGACTCCGGCCCCGGCCGCGCCGACGAGCCACTGGCCGGCCGGCACGTCCAGGACCCGGGCCGTCAAGTCCCGGGACTGCTTGTCGCTGGACCGGCCGCCTTTTCCGGAGCCCGCCGCGAAGGCCAGTACCGACCAGGCGACGGTCACGTAGAAGACGCACCGGACGACGGCCAGCAGCCGCTTGCCCACCTTGCGGCCGTCGGCACCCGCGGAGCCGAAAGCCGCCTCCGACAGCCGCCACACGGCCATGCCGACCAGGCCGATGCCCAGCGCCCACAGCAGGACCGAGCCGAAGGGCTCGTCCGCGATCGTGGCGAGGGCGCCGCTGCGGTCCGCCTGGTGTTCCCCGTCTCCGAAGGCGACGCGCAGGGCCAGCACGCCGACCAGCAGGTAGATCACTCCGCGGGCGGTGAGTCCCGCCCGCGCGGCCCCCTCCGTCACCGAGCCGTTCGCCGCCCGCCGCGCCTTCATGCGCCCGGAACGGGCCGTGACACTCGTTTCCATCCGTACCTCCCGCCCTCCGGATGCCCCGGCGGGAAGTGAACATACGCGGCCCGGCGGGCACGGCCGCCGGTGCGGAGGCCGTGTCGCGCAGCACGTGTCGCGGAGGCATTGGTTCCGCCATAGGGGGTCCCGTGATCGCGGCGGGAGGTCAGGCGGACGCCGGGCGGGTTCCGTCGCCCCGGCGGGTCACCCGCTCCGCCAGCACCTCCGCCCGGACCCGGGCGCAGCTGCGGCTGATGAGCCGGGAGACGTGCATCTGGGAGATGCCGAGCCGGTCGGCGATACGGCTCTGGGTCATGTCCTCGAAGAAGCGCATGTAGAGGATGGCGCGTTCGCGTTCGGGCAGCCTGCGCAGGCCCTCCTTCGCCGACTCGCGGTCGATGACGACGTCGTACGAGGAGTCCGCGGCGCCGAGGGTGTCGGCGAGGTTGTAGCCGTCACCCTCGGCGGCGGACGACAGTTCGGCGTCCAGCGACAGGGTGCTGAAGCTCTCCAGGGCCTCCATGCCCGCGCTGACCTCCTCCTCCGTCAGCCCGCTGTGGCCGGCTATGTCGGCGATGGAGGGCTCGGGGCTGCCCGGGTTCTGGGTCAGTTCACGGCGCGCGACGCGCACCTTGTTGCGCAGCTCCTGCACCCGGCGAGGCACCCTGAGCGCCCACATCCGGTCGCGGAAGTGCCGCTTGACCTCGCCCGTGACGGTCGGGACGGCGTAGCTCTCGAAGGCCCCCCGGTCCGGGTCGAAGCGGTCGATGGCCTTGACCAGTCCCAGCGCCGCCACCTGCCGCAGATCCTCGATCGACTCCCCGCGGTCGCGGAAGCGGCCCGCGATGCGGTGGGCCATGGGGAGCCACAGGGTCACGAGTTCGTCGCGCACGGCGTCCCGCTCGGGGCCGTCCTCCAGCGCGGCCAGGCGATGGAAGAGGGCCATGGTGTCGGGGGCGTCGTCGTGCGGCCGCCGGGTGGGAGCGGCCTGCTCCTCGGGGGTACCGGATCGGCCTGTCGACATTTCGATGAGCATGCGGAATCGCTCCTGAACGGTGGTTCCAGGGAATTACCGCGGAAGAAGTGAGCTGTCCGGTGTCCGGAAGACCTCCGGGAGCAGCCCTACCGCTTCCGCCGGCGCGCCTCCGGTCCGAAGCACGAGATTCCGACTGCCCTGGGGGTGGGGGAACAAACTCCGCTTCCCGCAAACAAATGCATCGGCCAATCAGCATGCCGGGCCGGTGCACCTGCAAACGGGGTCAGTACAGAGGAACGACGGCGGTGATGCACTTGCCGCCGGAGGGCAGGTCCGACACCCGGACCTCGCGCGCCAGCCGGCACACGATCGGCCAGCCGCGGCCGTTCAGCCGGTGCCGCCCCCGCGGGTCCACGGGTGGCCGGGTCACCGGAAGGCGGCCGCTGCGGTCGCTCACGCAGACGCGCACCCCGCACCCGTCGACATCGACGCGGAAGTCGGTCACGCCGCCGCCGTGCAGGATCGCGTTGGTGGTGAGCTCAGAGGCGACGAGCTGGGCGTCCGCGAGCGCGTGCGCGTCGCACGGGGCGTGGCCGGTCCGGCAGCAGGCGGCGACGGCGCGTTCCACCTCCCGTCGCGCTTCGGCCGGTTTGCACGGCCCGGGGCCGTGCGGCACGGGCGGCCCCGCGCCCGGAAAGTCGCCGGTGGGTGGGGTCCTGTGCTCCTCGCACATGTCCTCGCTCCCTGACTGGTGAAAGGTAGAAGCCGGACCTGGCCGGAAGGAAGCGGTGCGCGCCCGGGCGCGTGCGGCCTCGAAGGGCCCCCACGCGCGGCGCGGACACCGCGGGTCTCCCTTTCCGGCTCACCTCTCCACGCCCGGCCAAACCTGGGTCCGCCCGGTCCGCGGGACCTCCCGCCGGTTCACGGGACGCCCTGCCGTGGCGGTGGCACGTCATGCCCGTCCGGGAGTCGTCGGGACAGCCTGCGCGGGGTAGGTGCCAGGACATGACCGAAGTCGTGGACTCAGACGAGCTGTTGCGGCGGATCCAGCGCGCCAGGGGCTGTGCGCGGGACGAGGAGCGGAGATGGCGCGCCCGCCAGGTCGATCTCGGGCCGACGGACCCGGAGGCGGCGCAGGAGGCGGCGGTCCGCGTCCTGGCCTACGAGACCGTCCTGCGGGTGCTGGACGAGATCCTCACCCCGGGCCGGCACGACGCGGAGGGCTGAGGGCACCGCCACCCCCAACGAGAGGTTGAAAGTGAAACCGGTCACCTGACCCGCTGCCGGTTACACGAAACCGAGCAAGATGGTTTACGGTTCATACATACGCGGCGACGGGGTCGACCCACCGTCCTCCGTACGCCGCCGCGAACGGCCCTGGCTGGTCTCCCCCGTCCAGCCAGGGCTTTTTCATGCCCTGGCGCGGGTCCCCCGCCCCTGGGCGAGCAGCCCCGGCCCGCGCCGGACCGTCCTCGCCTCCGCCGAGGTGCCCGGGGCGTCGGCAGCGGCTGAAATGGGCGTAGGGAAATGCGCGGAACCATCGCCGGCGAGGAGCCCAGCGTCATGACCAAAGCGATAAAGCTGCTGACCGCCCTCCCCCACGCGCAACGCGAGCGCCTGATGGAGCTGGCGAAGGAGGTCTCCTTCCCCGAGGACACCAGGATCTTCGAGGCGGGCGGCACCGCCGACCGGTTCTGGGTCGTCCGCTCCGGCGCGGTCCACCTGGACCAGCAGGTGACGCCGCTGCGCCGGGTGACGGTCGCGAGCCTCGGCGCGGGCGATCTGCTCGGCTGGTCCTGGCTGTTCCCGCCGTACCAGTGGGACTTCGGCGCCGAGGCCTTCAGCAAGGTGCGCGCCTACGAGTTCGAGGCGCCGCCCGTTCTCGCGCTGTGCGTGGAGGATCCGCTCCTCGGGCTGTCGCTGGTGCGGACCGTCTGCGAAATCCTCGCCCACCGGCTGGAGTTGACCCGGGGCAAACTGCTGGAGCAGTACTCGATCCCCCGGCGCGGCGCGCTGTAGTGCCCGGCCCCGGCGGTCGGGCCGGGCGCGTCAGACGCGGTAGCGGCGCAGGGCTGGCACGGCGGCGGCCAGGCCCAGCATGAGGGCGACGACCAGCAGCCCGCCGCCCGTCACGGCGGCGCGGGGCCCGAAGGCCGATCCGGCGGTGCCGTGCAGCACGTCCGCCAGGCGCGGGCCGCCCGCGACGACGACGGTGAAGACGCCCTGCATCCGGCCGCGCATCTCGTCGGTGGCGGCGGACAGCAGGATCGCGCCGCGGAAGACCATGGAGACCATGTCGGCGACTCCTGCGGCGGCGAGGAAGGCCACGGCGATCCACAGATCACCGCTCAGACCGGCCCCGGCGACGGCCGCTCCCCACGCGGTGACCGCACCGACGACCATCCAGCCGTGCCGGCGCGCCCGGGAGAAGGTGCCCGAGAACAGCCCGCCGGCCACGGCGCCGACGGGGACGGCCGCGAACAGCAGACCGAGCGCCAGGCCCTCGCCGTAGGGGGCGTAGGTCTCGGCGGCGAGCTGCGGGAACAGGGCGCGGGGCATGCCGAAGACCATGGCGATGACGTCCGCGAGGAAGGACAGCAGCAGGACCTTGTGCCGCGCGATGTAGCGGAACCCGGCGGCGATCTCCCGCAGCCCGGCACGACGGGCCCCGCTGCCCGCCGCCGGTGGCAGCGGCGGCAGCCGCAGCACCGCCCAGACCGCGACGCACAGGGCGACGGCGTCGGCGAGGTAGAGCTCGGGCAGCCCGACGACGGGTATGAGCGCGCCGGCGAGCAGCGGCCCTGCCACCAGTCCGGTCTGCGCGACGGTCGAGCCGAGGGCGCCGGCGGCGGGCAGTTCGTGCGCCGGGACCAGCCGGGCGATCGAGGCGTTGCGGGCCGGTGAGTTCAGGCCGAAGAACGCCTGCTGCACGGCGAGCAGCGCCATCAGCGCGCCCACCGAGTCGAATCGGGTCACGGCCTGCAGCCAGAACAGCAGAGAGGTGACGGCGATGCCGCTGTTGGTGACCAGCAGCAACTTGCGGCGGTCCACGGTGTCGGCGACCGCACCGCCCCACAGCGCGAACACGACCATCGGCAGCAGTCCGGCGAGGCTCGCGTACCCCACCCACGCCGACGAGCCGGTGATGTCGTAAATCTGCTTGGGCACGGCCACCGCGGTGAGCTGGCTGCCCACGGCGGTGACGACGGTCGAGGACCACAGTCTGCGGTAGGCGGGGCGGCGCAGCGGGCGCGTGTCCATGGCCCAGCGGCGCCGGTCGCGCCGGACGGGTCCGTCCGGGGCAGGGGCGGCCGCGGCCGGGGCGGCGGTGCTGCTGTCGGGGCTCTCGCTCGTGTCCACCGGGCTTCCTGATTGCTCGTTACATCTTGTTGTCCGCCCTCACTATCGCAGCACCGGCCGGGCTCCGGGCACGGCGCTGCGTGGCCGCACTCAGGCCGGGGCCTCGCGCAGCGCCTCCAGGCGGGCGGCCGCGCTGTCCAGAAGCATCTCCAGGGCCGTCGGGTAGGCGCTGGTGACCATGCGGGTGGCGAGGAGGGGGGCGGCCTCGGCGATGCGCGGGTGGGTGGCGGCGGGCAGCCGGGCGTAGGTGGAGCGCCACATCGCGTCGTCGGCGCGCAGCGCGGCGCTCGGCAGCGCCAGGGAGGCGGCGTCCAGGGCGGCGAAGGCCAGGGTCTGGTCGATGAAGGCGTGGTAGATGCGCACGGTGTCCGGCAGCGGGAAGCCGGCGCCGCGCAGCACCTCCAGGACGGCCTCGTCGGCGGCGAGTTCGTTTGCCCGGCCGGTGACCCGGTTGGTGGTGACCAGGGCGGCCTGCGGGTGGGCGACGTACACCGCGTGGATGCGCAGCCCGACGGCGCGCAGGTCCGCCCGCCACTCCCCCGTCGGTGCCCAGTCCCGCAGGGCCTGTCCGACGAGGGCGTCGCCGATGGCGAGGGTCAGGTCGTCCATGCCGCGGAAGTACCGGTAGAGGGTGCTCGGGTCGCAGTCGAGCGCCAGGCCCAGCCGGCGGGCGGTGAGGCCGGCGCTGCCGTGCTCGCGCAGCAGCCGCAGCGCGGTCTCGACGATCAGCCGCTCGGACAGCACGGTGCCGCCGCGGGTGGGCCTGCGCCGCCGCCGCTTCTCCTCGGGCACCACGGTCTTCGGCATCGTCCGCCTCCTCGGTTCCGGGGCTCCTCGGGCTCCCCGCTTATGCCAACGCCATTGACCTTACGCGACCGGGCCGCGTTGTATCGGCGGCCGAGGGCGCGCCTCGACCTTCCCGGCCGGGGACCGAACGGTGGTCCCCGGCCCGAGACCGAAAGGAAGTTCCCGTCATGCGTGTACTGCTCGTCGGAGCCGGTGGCGTGGGCACCGCGATCACCCGGATCGCGGCCCGGCGTGCCTTCTTCGAGACGATGGTCGTCGCCGACCACGACCCGGCGCGGGCCGAGGCCGCCGTGGCGGCCCTCGGGGACGACGGCCGGTTCGCCGCGGAACGCGTCGACGCGGGCGACGAGGCGGCGGTGGCCGGCCTGCTGGCCCGGCACCGGTGCGACGTACTGCTGAACGCGACCGACCCGCGTTTCGTCATGCCGCTGTTCCGGGCCGCCCGGGCGGCCGGCGCCGGCTATCTCGACATGGCGATGTCCCTGTCCCGGCCGCACCCGGAGCGGCCGTACGAGGAGTGCGGGGTCAGACTCGGCGACGAGCAGTTCGCCGCGGCGGCCGACTGGGAGAAGGCGGGCGCGCTGGCGCTGGTGGGCATGGGGGTGGAACCGGGCCTGTCGGACGTGTTCGCTCGGTACGCGGCCGACGAACTCTTCGACGAGATCGAGGAGATCGGCGTCCGGGACGGCGCGAACCTCACCGTCGACGGACACGACTTCGCCCCGTCCTTCAGCATCTGGACCACCATCGAGGAGTGCCTGAACCCGCCGGTGGTCTACGAGGCCGGGCGCGGCTGGTTCACCACCGAGCCGTTCAGCGAGCCGGAGGTGTTCGACTTCCCCGAGGGCATCGGGGAAGTGGAGTGCGTGAACGTGGAGCACGAGGAGGTGCTGCTCGTGCCGCGCTGGGTCGACGCGCGAAGGGTCACCTTCAAGTACGGCCTCGGCCGGGACTTCGTGGACACCCTGAAGACCCTGCACCGGCTGGGCCTGGACCGCACCGAGCCGGTCACCGTGCCGGGCCCCGGCGGGCCGGTCGCCGTGTCGCCCCGGGACGTGGTCGCCGCCTGCCTGCCCGACCCGGCCACGCTGGGCGACAGGATGCACGGCAAGACCTGCGCGGGCACCTGGGTGCGCGGCACCCGGGACGGCGCGCCGCGCGAGGTGTACCTGTACCACGTGGTCGACAACCAGTGGTCGATGGCGGAGTACGGCTGCCAGGCGGTGGTGTGGCAGACGGCGGTGAACCCCGTCGTGGCCCTCGAACTCCTGGCGGGCGGCGCCTGGTCGGGTACCGGCGTGCTGGGCCCCGAGGCGTTCCCCGCGCTCCCCTTCCTCAACCTGCTGACGGAGTACGGCTCTCCGTGGGGTCTGCGCGAGCAGTGAGCGTGTGGGGATTGTGCGAAGGTCTCGTCGTCACGTACCTGCACTGTTTCACCACGCGTCGTCCGGACACCCGAGGACGAGTACACCCTTGGCACGGACGACTTTCGATCGCAGGTGACGTTTCTATGGACAACTGGCGAGACCACGCCGCGTGCCGCCAGGAGGACCCCGACCTCTTCTTCCCGATCGGCACCAC
Organism: Streptomyces sp. NPDC014864; assembly: GCF_043081525.1. NCBI lineage: Bacteria > Bacillati > Actinomycetota > Actinomycetes > Kitasatosporales > Streptomycetaceae > Streptomyces > Streptomyces sp. NPDC014864. The sequence continues at coordinate 121,999 of NZ_JBIBWT010000019.1, read as the reverse complement.
CGGACCGGCGCTGCTGCAGGCGGAGCAGGCAAAGTCGGTCTGCCGGCGCTGCCCCGTGCAGGAGCAGTGTCTGCAGTGGGCGATGGACACCGGGCAGACCATGGGCGTGTGGGGCGGTACGACCGAGAACGAGCGCCGCGCCCTCAAGCGGCGCACCGCCGCCCGGCGGCGTACCGCGTAACGACCCTCCGGCCCGTCTCCCACCCCCGCGACACCGGGGGGCGGGAGACGGGCCGCCGCACCTGCGGCGGATGCGCGGACCGGGTGGATCGGCGGCTCAGCGCCGTGAACCCGACGGACCGGGCACCGCGGGGCCGGCGGGCCGATCGGCGGCTCGACGGCTCGGCGCCGGCGGATCGGCCGCTCAGTCGCCGCGGGGCTTGCCCGGTTGGTACAGCCAGGTGTGGAGCAGTCCGGCCACCTTCCTGCCGGACACCCGCTCGGCCAGCGCGGTGAACTGGGCGGTGGTGCCGTGCCCGTGACGATGCTCGGCGGCCCAGGCGCGCAGGATGCGGAAGAACGCCGGGTCGCCGACGGCCCGGCGCAGTTCGTGCAGGGCCATGGCGCCGCGGGCGTAGACGGGGGTGCCGAAGAGGTGCGCGGGGCCGCCGGGGTCGCCGGGCGGGTGGGCCCACAGCCCGTCGCTCGCCGGGCGGGCGTACAGCGCGTCAAAGGTCCGCTGGGCGCTGTCGCCGCCGTGCTGCTCGCTGTAGAGCCACTCGGCGTAGGTCGCGAAGCCCTCGTTGAGCCAGATGTCCTTCCAGCGGGTGAGGGAGACGGAGTCGCCGAACCACTGGTGGGCGTTCTCGTGGACCAGGGTGGTCAGGTCGGGCGCGCGGTCGTAGACCGGCCGGCTCTGCGTCTCCAGGGCGTATCCGACACCCGGCGCGTGGTCCACGATCGAGCCGGCCGCGCGGAAGGGGTACGGCCCGAACAGCCGGCTCTCCCAGGCGAGGACGGACGGCAGTTTCTTCAGGACGGGTGCGGCGGCGGCCGCCTCGCGCGGGTCGACGGCGTTGTAGACCTCGATGCCGTCGCGGGTGGTGTACCGCTCGACGTCGAACGTACCGATGGTGGCGGTGGCCAGGTACGCGGCCATCGGCTCGCTCTGCCGCCAGCGGAAGGTGGTGCGGCCGTGGGCGGTGTGCCGGCCTCGGTAGACGCCGTTGGCGACCGCCGTGTGTCCTTCGGGCACGGTGAGGGAGAAGTCGTACGACGACTTGTCCTTGGGGTGGCCGTTGGCCGGGAACCAGGTCATGGCGCCCTGCGGCTCACCGGCGACGAAGGCCCCGTCGTCGGTGGGGATCCAGCCGTCCCGGGAGCCGTCGGGATCGGTCACCGGCCCGGGCGCACCGCCGTAGTCGACGGTGATGCGGAAAGTACGGCCGCTGCGCAAGGCGGTGCGCGGGGTGATGACGAGTTCCTGACCGTCGCGGCGGTAGGCCGCCTTGACGTGGTCGACGGTGACGCCGGTGACCTTCAGGCCCTCGAGGTCGAGGTCGAACCGGGTCAGCCGCTGGGTGGCGCGGGCGGTGAGCACGGCCCGGCCGTCGAGGTGCCGGGCGTGCGGGTCGTACCGCAGGGCCAGGTCGTAGTGGGCGACGTGGTAGCCGCCGTTGCCCTCGAGCGGGAAGTAGGGGTCGCCGGCGCCCGCAGAGCCGATCGTGCCGGCCGCGGCGGGGCCGGCGGCGGCCAGCAGCGCCGCGACGGCGACGGGAACGGTCGTGACCACGGCTTCGCGCCGGAGGACGGCGATCCGTCCGGCGGTCCGCTTCCGGGGTGGCGTCACAGGGTCTCCTTGGGGGGTGGCCGGTGATCAAACCCCCTCAGAGTAGGGGCCGTGCGCCGCGTACGCGCCCTCGTTCAGGTCAAGTCACGGACGCGGTCCGCCGGATGGAGCCGGTTGGCGGGGCCACCGACGTATGCTCCGCCCCACGATCCGTCATCACGACGAGGAGGACCCGCCCGTGAGCGTCCGTGTGCGCCGCATCTACGAACCGCCCGAGCCCGACGACGGCGTGCGCGTCCTGGTCGACCGGCTCTGGCCGCGCGGCGTCTCCAAGGCGGACGCGCGCGTCGACGAGTGGCCGAAGGGTCTGACGCCGTCCACCGAGTTGCGCCGCTGGTACCACGAGGGCGAGGCCTCGCACGAGGAGTTCCGGCGCCGGTACGAGGCCGAGCTCGACCGACCCGAGGCCGCAGAACTCCTCGACCATGTACGGGCGTTGACGCGGAAGGGGACGGTGACGCTGCTGACCGCGTCGAAAACTCCCGAGGAGAGCCACGCGTCGGTTCTGGCCGCGCTGCTCGGCGACTGAACCCGCCCGGGAGCTCGTGCGGCACTCCGGAGCGCGTGCGGCACTTCGCCCGCCAGCGCGTGCGGGACGCGTGCCCGGGAGCTCCGCCTGTGCGGGCCCGTCCCCCGGCGGGGCCCTCTCCGGACGCAGCCGTCCCGTGCGCTCAGGCGGTCTGCCGTGCCGCGGCCCGACCCGCCGCGCGGCCCGAGAAGAGGCAGCCGCCGAGGAAGGTGCCCTCCAGCGCGTTGTAGCCGTGTACGCCGCCGCCTCCGAAGCCGGCCACCTCACCGGCCGCGTACAGGCCGTCGACCGGGTGGCCGTCGGTGCCGAGGGCGCGGGAGTCGAGGTCGGTCTGGATGCCGCCGAGGGTCTTGCGGGTGAGGACGTGCAGCCGGACGGCGATCAGCGGCCCAGCCGCCGGGTCGAGGACGCGGTGCGGGGCGGCCACCCGGCCGAGCCGGTCGCCGATGTAGCGGCGGGCGTTGCGGATGCCCTGGATCTGGGCGTCCTTGCTGTAGGGGTTCGCCAACTGCAGGTCGCGGGCCTCCACCTGGCGCCGCACCTCGGCCGCGTCGAGCAGCGGCTTGCCGGTGAGCCCGTTCATCTTCTCCACGAGCTGCTCCAGTGTGTCGGCGACCACGAAGTCCGCGCCGTGCCGCAGGAAGTCCCGCACGGGTCCGGGCGCGCCCTTGCCGAGCAGCCGGTCGCGCAGCACCGCCCGGCGGTCCTTGGCGGTGATGTCGGGGTTCTGCTCGGAGCCCGAGAGCGCGAACTCCTTCTCGACGATCTTCCGGGTGAGGACGAACCAGGAGTGGTCGTGGGCCGCGATGTCCTCGGTGGTGCGCAGATGCCGCAGGGTGCTCAGCGTGTCGTATCCGGGCAGGCACGGGTCGGGCAGCCGGCGGCCGAGGGCGTCGAGCCAGACCGAGGAGGGGCCGGGCAGGATGCGGATGCCGTGGCCGGGCCAGATCGGGTTCCAGTTCTGCAGGCCCTCGGTGTAGTGCCACATGCGGTCGCGGTTGACCAGGCGGACCCCGGCGGCGGCGCTGATGTCGAGCATCCGGCCGTCGACGTAGGCGGGGACGCCGGTGACCATCTCCGACGGCGGGGTACCGAGCCGCTCGGGCCAGTGGCGGCGGACGATGTCGTGGTTGGCGCCTATGCCCCCGGTGGTGACGATCACGGCCTGGGCGGTGAGCTCGAACTCGCCCACGGCGTCCCGATTGGAGGCCACCCCGCGGGGCGAGTCGTCCGCGGCGAGGACGGTCCCGCGCACGCCGCGCGCGGCGCCCTCCTCGACGACCAGCTCGTCGACCCGGTGCCGGTGGTGGAAGGTCAACAGCCCGTCCCGGGCGGCCTGCCGGGCGTGGTCGGCGAACGGCTCCACGACGCCGGTGCCGGTGCCCCAGGCGATGTGGAAGCGCGGTACGGAGTTGCCGTGGCCGTCGGCCCGCAGGTCGCCGCGCTCGGCCCAGCCCACGGTGGGCAGCAGCGTGATGCCGTGCCCCTCCAGCCAGGACCGCTTCTCCCCCGCCGCGAACTCGACGTAGGCGCGGGCCCAGCGCACCGCCCAGGAGTCCTCGTCGTCCAGACGGTCGAACTGCGCGCTCCCCCGCCAGTCGTTCCAGGCCAGGTCGAAGGAGTCCTTGACGCCGAGGCGGCGCTGTTGCGGGGAGTCGACGAGGAACAGCCCGCCGAAGGACCAGTACGCCTGCCCGCCGAGGTTGGCGGCGTTCTCCTGGTCGACGAGGGCGACCCTGCGGCCCCGGCTGGTCAGCTCGTGCGCCGCGACCAGGCCCGCGAGGCCTGCTCCGACGACGATGACGTCCGCGTCCATGGCGACCGTTCCTTCCTCAGTTCCTCATCCGGGGGTGCCGCTGCCGTCGGTGAGCAGGGCGGTGAGCAGCTGCTTGAGCCAGGCGCGGGCGCGCGCGACGTCCTTGTCCAGCAGCAGCTGGGTGGTGACTCCGTCGTACGCGGCGACCACCGCGTGGGCGGCACCGTCGGCGTCACCGAGCACGGCGGGCAGGGCGGTGTGGCCCCGGGCCCGGGTCAGACGCTCCGCGACGGCCCGGCGCAGCCGCGCCCGGTGCTCCAGCAGGGCCCGGGCCACGGCCGGGTGGCGGGCCGCGTGCACCAGGAAGTCGGTCTTGACCAGGAGCCAGTCGAGGTCGAGCAGCAGCACCTCGGTGACCCGGTCGACGGCGGCGGGCACGTCGAGGTCCGGACCGCCGAGCGCGAGCGCCCCCGCCACCTGGTCGGCGATCAGGTCGGCGCGCTCCCGGTACAGGGCGAAGAACAGCTCGTCCAGGCTGGCGAAGTTGGAGTAGAAGGCGCCCCTGCTGTAGCCGGCCGCCTCGCAGACCTCCTCGATCGACACCCGGCCGAAGCCCTTGGCGGCGAACACCTCGAAGGCGGCCTCGAGAAGCTTGGCCCGCGTGCGCACACGGCGCCTGGTGACGCGCCCGGCCGTTCCTTCCAGCACGTCGCCCGCCCCCTTCCGCGTCGCTTCCGTGTCCCGTCCGCGTTCGATACGCGAATGTATCCGATACATCTCTGTATCAAAAGAGTTCGGCGCCGCCCACCGGTGCCGACCCTAGGAAGGGAACACACTTTCGATTGAGGAGTACGCTGGAGCCATGACCGCGCACCACCTCCAGGCCTCCCTCTTCGCCCAGGCCGACGAGCTCCGCCTCGGCCCGCTGACCGGGCTGCGCCGCACCCCGCTCGGTGCGGGCGCCTGGATCGACGTGCTGCCCGGATGGCTCGCCGGGGCCGACGACCTCTTCGAGCAGCTCGCCACCGAGGTGCCGTGGCGCGCGGAGCGCCGGACCATGTACGACCAGGTCGTCGACGTACCGCGGCTGCTCGCCTTCTACGGCACCGGCGACCCGCTGCCGCACCCGGTGCTCGCCGAGGCCCGCGCGGCCCTGTCCGCGCACTACGGCGGCGAGCTGGGCGAGCCCTTCACCACGGCCGGGCTGTGCTACTACCGGGACGGCCGGGACAGCGTCGCCTGGCACGGCGACCGGATCGGGCGGGGCGCGCGGGAGGACACGATGGTGGCGATCCTCTCGGTGGGCGCCCCCCGGGACCTGCTGCTGCGCCCGGCGAAAGGCGGCGGCGGGACCGTCCGGCGCCCGCTGGGGCACGGCGACCTGATCGTCATGGGCGGCTCCTGCCAGCGCACCTGGGAGCACTGCGTGCCCAAGACCACCCGGGCCGCGGGGGGACGGATCAGTGTCCAGTTCCGTCCGTCGGGCGTGCGCTGAGGACGCGCCGTTCGGCCTCCCCGCCTCCCCGGCGCCGGCACGATCTGGTGGGATGTCCCCGTCGGGCGGCCACCACGGGATGCGGGGAGATCGATGCGGGCGGATGTGCGGCATGTCGCGGACGGCACCTACCTGGTGCACGGCAGCAACACCAACTGGGTCATCCTCACCGACGGGGACGCGGCCACGCTGATCGACACCGGCTATCCCGGGGACCGGCGGCAGCTGCTCGACTCGCTGACGGCGGTGGGCAGTTCGCCGGACGCGGTGCAGGCCGTGCTGATCACCCACGCCCACAACGACCATCTGGGCTCGGCCGAGTACCTGCGGGGCACCCACGGCACGCCGGTGCACCTGCACGAGGCCGAAGTGCCGCACGCGCGGCGGGAGTTCCTGCACCAGGTCTCCGTCGGCCGGGTGCTGAGCAACGGCTGGCGCCCCGGGGTGCTGCCGTGGGCGGTGCACTCCCTGCGCGTCGGCGGCACGGCCCACGTCCCGGTGGCCGCACCCGAGGCGTTCCCGGCGGCGGGCCCGCTCGACCTGCCGGGGCGGCCCGTCCCCGTGCACACGCCCGGACACACGCGGGGCCACGTGGTCTTCCATCTGCCGGACGCAGGGGTGGTGGTCTCCGGCGACGCCCTGGTGAGCGGCCATCCCACCTCGCGGATCGCCGGACCGCAGCTGCTGCCCGACATGTTCCACCACGAACGCGCCCGCGCGCTGGCCTCGCTGGACATACTCGAGGACCTCGACGGCGACGTGCTGCTGCCCGGCCACGGACCGGTGCACCGCGGCCCGGTCAGGCAGGCCGTCCGGCGGGCCCGGGAGCGGGCCCTGCCGAGCCGTTAGGGTCGTGCCATGGCCCTGCAGATCAACGCCACCAACCCGGAGCACCCGGCCCTCCTGCTCGAACTGCCGTGGGACGTGCCACTGGAGGAGTGGCCGCAGGAGTACCTCGTACCGCTCCCCCGCGGCATCTCCCGGCACGTGGTGCGCTACGCCCGCGCCGGCGACGAGGTGATCGCCGTCAAGGAGCTCGCCGAACGTCCCGCGCTGCGCGAGTACGGGCTGCTGCGCGACCTGGACCGGCTCGGCATCCCCGCCGTGGACGCGCTGGGCGTCGTCACCGGCCGCACCGACGGCGCGGGCGGCCCGCTGGAGCCGGTGCTGATCACCCGGCACCTGGGCGGCTCGATGCCGTACCGCTCGATGTTCGAGACCACGCTGCGCCCGGCGACCATGCACCGGCTGATGGACGCGCTGGCGGTGCTGCTGGTGCGGCTGCACCTGGTCGGGTTCGCCTGGGGCGACTGCTCGCTGTCCAACACCCTCTTCCGCCGCGACGCCGGCGCGTACGCCGCCTATCTGGTGGACGCGGAGACCGGCGAGCTCCACCCCCGGCTCAGCGTCGGGCAGCGCGAGTACGACCTCGACCTGGCCCGCGTCAACATCAGCGGCGAGCTGCTCGACCTGGAGGCGTCCGGAGCGCTGCACCCCTCCGTGGACCCGGTGGAGTTCGGAACCGAGATCTGCGCCCGCTACGGGCGCCTGTGGGAGGAACTCACCCGCACCTCCGTCTACCCGGCGGGCAAGTACCACTACATCGAGCGCCGGATACGGCGGCTCAACGACCTCGGCTTCGACGTCGCCGAGATGCAGATCCAGTCGTCCTCCAACGGCGACACGGTCACCTTCGTGCCCAAGGTCGTCGACGCCGGTCACCACCAGCGGCAACTGCTGCGGCTGACCGGCCTGGACACCGAGGAGAACCAGGCCCGGCGGCTGCTGAGCGACCTGGAGAGCTGGATGGCCACCCAGGAGGACCACGCGCCGGGCGACGGGACGGCCGCCCGCCCGGAGGTCCTCGCGCACCGCTGGGTGCGCGAGGTGTTCCGCCCCACCGTGCGGGCCGTGCCGCCGGAGCTGCGCGGCGGCATGGACGCTGCCGAGCTGTACCACCAGCTGCTGGAGCACCGCTGGTACCTGTCCGAGCGGGCGCAGCACGACATAGGCCTCGACACCGCGGTCGAGGACTACGTCACCACGGTCCTGCCGAAGGCGCGCGCGACGCTGGAACCGACGACACCGCGCTGAGTCACGGGTGCGGGACGACCGCCACCGGGCACGCTGCGTGGTGCAGCATCGCGTGCGCCACGGAGCCGATCGGCGCTCCCATCGCGGTGCGGTGGGAGCGCCGGCCCACGACCATCAGCTGCGCCCGCTCCGCCGCCGACAGCAGCACCTGGGCCGCGCTGCCCATCTCGACGTACTCGACGACGGGGACGTCGGGGAAGCGTTCCCGCCACGGCCGCACCGCCGCGGCCAGCCCCTTCTTCTCGTACGGCTCCAGTCCCCCGGCCTCGTCGAGGAGCTGGAGGGAGCCGGGGCTGTAGGCGAACACCGGCGGCAGGGTCCAGGCCCGGACGACCCGGACGGTCGCGCCCCGGGCGGCCGCCGTCTCGAAGGCGAACCGCAGCGCGGGGGCGCTGTCCTCCGGCTCGCCGTGCTGGCCCACGACGATCTCCCGGCCGGCGGCCTCCGCGGAGGGGGCGTCGCCCGCGCGCACCAGGACCACGGGCCGCTCCGCCGCGGCGATCACCCGCTGCCCCACGGAGCCGACCAGGAAGCCGACGAAGGCGCCGTGCCCCCGGGACCCGAGCACCAGCATCTCGGCCCCGGCGGCGGCGCCGACCAGCGCGTCGACGGCGCCGTCCTGGAGGACGGCGGTGGTCACGGTCAGCCCCGGCCGGTGGTCGGTGACGGTCCGGGCCGCCTCGTCGACCGCCTCCCGCACCCGCGCCAGCTGGGTGTCATGGTCACCCGCCTCGAACGCCTCGTGCGGCTCGAACCGCCAGGCCCCCACCACCCGCAGCGGCAGCCCGCGGCGCTCGGCCTCCCGGCCGGCCCACGCCAGCGCGGCGAGGCTCTCCTCCGATCCGTCCACCCCTGCCGTGATCGGACGCGTCATCCGGTGTGCCTCCCTGAGTCGCGGTCGAGTCCTGCGGGGTCCAGTCTTCCCCACTCCACCCGCCACGATCTCTCCCCACTCCGCCCGACGGGACTTTCCCCACCACGCCCGACCGGGCTTGCCCGGACCCGGCCTGGCGGGTCCCGGCGAACTGGGCGGACATCCTGCGCCGAACCACGGCCGCCGGCACGGCCCGAGCCGTACCGGCGGCCGGGCCCCGCGACGGCGGACGCGGGAGGCCGGAGCCGCGTGTCATGAGAGGGCCCGCCGCACCCCAGGCGGTCGCCGTCGTCCGCCGGGCGGGCTGATCGCACCGGCGCCGACGGTCTCCCGGTGACGGCGGGGGCCGGACCCAGCCCGGCGGCGCCGCGCCGGCGGTCCGGCCGTGCGGGAGGCGGAAGCGCGGATGCCCCGCTCGGGGCGGGGCATCCGGGTCACCCTCCGCGGGGAGCCGTCAGTGACGGTCCGCCGGGGTGTTGGCGGCGGTGACGTTGACCGCGGCCCAGGCCCGGTCCACCGTCTTGTACTCCGTGCTGCTCGCGCCGTAGAGGTCCTTGGCCGCCTTCAGCGTCGCGACGCGCGCGTCGTGGAAGTCGGTCGTCGAGACCATGTAGCGGGTCAGCGCGCGGTAGAAGATCGCCGTGGACTTGGTCCGGCCGATGCCCTTCACCGTCAGCCCGTGGTAGGTGGGCGAGTTGTAGGTGAAGCCGCCGATCGTCTTGCGGCCGCTGCCCTCGGCGAGCAGGTAGAACGCGTGCGAGGAGACGCCGGATCCGGCGTGCACCTCGGTGTCGTACACCGCGGGCGACCAGTAGTCGATCGTGCCCTCGAGCTTGTCGAGGGAGGGGTGGTCCAGGCGGCGCAGGAACTTCTGGGCCAGACCGAGCTTCTCGCCGAGGAGGTAGTTCGGCGGGTTCTTCGGGCTGTTGGTGAAGAACTCGACGTCGGAGCCGAAGATGTCGGCCAGGGACTCGTTCAGCGAACCGGGCTCGCCGTACTGGTTGCCGTCGGCGTCGACGCGCGTGGGCTCCAGCCGGGCGGTGGCGTCCACCACGCCGTGGGTGAGCTCGTGGCCGGTGACGTCGAGGACGACGAGCGGCTTCTTGAACATCCGGCCGTCGCCGTCGCCGTACAGCATGCAGTCGCACGTCGGGTCCCAGAACGCGTTCGCGATCCGGTTGCCGAAGTGGACCATGGCCTTGGCACCCTTGCCGTTGTTCGCGATGCCCTTGCGGCCGAAGGTCTTCTTGTAGAAGTCCAGCGTCTTGGTGACGCCGTACTGCGCGTCGACGGCCGCGCTGGTGCGGCTGGAGGTGGAGCCGTTGCCCCACTTGTTGGTGGTGCTGGTGAACTTGGTGCCCCGCGAGAAGTTCTCCAGCTGCCGGTTCTTGGCGTCCCGCGTCTCCGTGCCGTAGCGGCTCGGGTCCCGCAGCAGGAAGCTGGTGCGGGCGGTCCGGGTGGTCGTCAGCGAGACCTTGCCCAAAAAGAGGGAGGAGCCGGTGCCCGTGGCGGGCGCCGGGTAGCGGGAGGCCGCGGTGGCGGGGACGGCGCCGAGGGCGGACAGCGGGGCGTCGCCGGTGGCCGGGTTCAGCGTCTCGCCCCGCTCGCGCAGAGTGTCGAGCAGCTTCGGCGACAGGAACTCGTCGCTGTCAGGGGTGTTGCTGCGCACCGAGCCGGTGACGGCGTCGACGACGACCGTCCGGGAGCCGTTGCCCTCGGTGGTGGCGCTGCCGGTCACCCGCACCTGGTAGGCCAGGGCGGACGCGCCGTCGCGGGCGTCCACCACGAGTTCGGCGTCGCCCGCGTCGCCCCGGGCGACGGAGGCGGCCTTGGCCGCCGCCTGCCGCGGCGTCAGCCGGGCCTCGGTGGTGGCGGGTTCGACGGTGTGGCCGGCCGCCCGGGTGACTCCGGTGTATGCCAGCTTCGCGTCGAGGTGGACGACGAGGTCGCCGCCGAGCACGGGCATGTCCTGGTGGGTCCGGACGAACCGGACATGGCGCGCCCCTTCGGGGTCGAGCATCACGTCCTGGGCCCGCAGCCCGTCCCCCCGGGTGACGCCGGTCGCCGAGGCGTGGGCGAAGGCGGCGGCACGGGCGGCCTCCACCACGGAAGCGGCGGAGGTGCCGGCGGACGACACGGCGTGGTCCGTCCCCGTGGTGGGAGTGGCGAGCGCCGTGCCGGCCAGGCCCGTGACGGCCGTCGTCACCGCGACGGCGACCGCCACGCTGCGTATGTGGGGTCTGCGCACTCTTGAGGGTCCTTCGTTCGGGAGAGCGGCCGGGATCACCGGGCGCCCTGGGACATGGCGCATCGGCGCCACGGGGGCTGGTCGGGCCCCGGGGCGAAACCCTGATGGATCAGTCATGTCCATGTAAAGCGCGAATGAAGTATTCCGTGCGCTTCATGGCAATCCTTTGCCAATCCGTCCCACTCAGTGATCAGTGAGCGACCAACTGTGTGTCGTCTGGGGAGATGTGACGGGGTGCGAGAGGGTTGCCCGGCCCGAATGTGATCGATCTCGCACGGGCGCCGCGCGGACGGAGACCGGAGCGGCTGCTGCCCGCCGCGCAACTCGCCCAGACGGAGAAGTGGCCGCCGGCCGGCACCGGTCAGGCGTACGGGCTCGGGCAGCGCCGGTGCGACCTGTCCCTGCGGGGTGTCGGTCTACGGGCCCACCGGCGCCGTGCAGGGCTTCTACACCTGCGCGTTCACCACCGAGGACGGCCGCCGCGGCCTGACCGCCCTCACCAACACCTCCAACAACGGCACGGTGCACCGGACCATGCTGCGCACCCGGGAGTCGGCGCTCTGCGGCAAGCCGGCCACGTCGCGCCGGACGGCCACCCCGCCCGACCCCGCCGTGACGAACGACCTCGCCCGGTGATCCAGGGACTCTCTTCCGGATCTTGCCGGGGACACGGGCCCTGGTCGGAACGCACCGCTCCGGGCCACGATGCCCGGATGAAGGGTGACCTCTTTTCCAGTGAGCACATGGTGCGGCCCACGTCCGCACCCGGGATGACCGTCGAGAACGCGAAGTGCGTCAGGTACACCGTGGACGGCGAGATGCTGGCCCGGCAGGGCTCGATGGTGGCCCACCGCGGCGACCTGCGGTTCGAGCGCAAGGGCCAGGGCGTGGGCGGCATGATCAAGCGGGCCGTCACCGGGGAGGGGCTGCCGTTGATGGCCGTGCGCGGACGGGGCGAGGCCTGGTTCGCGCACGAGGCGCAGAACTGCTTCGTCGTCGAGCTGGGCGGGGGCGACGAGTTCACCGTCAACGGGCGCAACGTCCTGTGCTTCGACGCCTCGTTGTCGTACCAGATCAGAACGGTGAAGGGCTCGGGCATCGCCGGCGGCGGGCTGTTCAACAGCGTCTTCACCGGGCAGGGCGCGCTGGGGCTGGTGTGCGAGGGCAACCCGCTGGTCATTCCGGTGACGCCGGAGCAGCCGGTGTACGTGGACACGGACGCGGTGGTGGGCTGGACCGCCCACCTCCGTACGTCGCTGCACCGGTCGCAGTCCCTCGGTTCGATGCTGCGCGGCGGGTCCGGCGAGGCCGTGCAACTGATGCTGCAGGGCGAGGGGCATGTCGTCGTACGGCCCAGTGAGGTGACGCCGCAGAAGACGCAACAGCACTGAGCGAGCCGGACCCCGTGAGGTGATCTGCGCCCCACAGGCAACCCCGTCGCGCGCACCGGCGTCTTGACCTGCGACAGACCAGCCCCGGCCCCGCGCTCGGTCGCGACCGGGGCCGGTTTCCGACGCACTATACACCACATGTATACACACCGTGTATAGAAGGGTACGCATGTACGGCAAGGCATTCGCCCCGGAGTACCAGGGCGCCCTCACCTCCCTGTCCGTGAACTCCTCGCTCACCGACGTCCTGGCCGCCGGAAGAGAGCGGCTGGCGGCCGCCGAACGGGCCGGGCAGCGGATCGAGGCGGCCCGTTCCGGCCTCGCGGTCGCCGAGGCGCACCGGCGGCTCGGCCAGGTGGGCGAGGCGGACCGCGCCTGGAAGGCGAGTTACCGGGCCGCCAGGGAGGCCGGTGACACGGGCGCGATGGCCTGGGCGCTGTGGAGCGGCGGCACCCTGGCCCGGCAGCGCGGCGCCTTCGCGCTGGCGTGGCGGCTGCTCGGGTACGCGGCCGAACTCGGCGAACGCGGTGGGGACGTGGTGGTCCGCGGCTACTCGCTGGCCGGCCTCGCCGAGACCGGCCGCATCCAGGGAGACTACGAGGCCGTGGGCCGGCTGCACGAGCGGTTGCTGGCCGAGGCCCGCAGGCGCGGCGAGGCCCGGCACACGGTGTGGGCGCTGGAGGGCATCGCGCAGATGCACCGCAACACCGGCTCCTACGACACCGCGTACGCCCTGTTCGAGGAGGCCGCCGGCATAGCCGCGCGCGCCGACGACCGCCGGGGGCACGCCTGGGCGCTGCGTGGCCTCGCCGACCTGCGGTCCGTGCGCGACGGGGACGTGGCGGGGGCGCTCGCGCTGCTGTCGGAGGCGGAGGAGTCGTGCCGGGCGATGAACCTGGCCGGCGCGCTGGCCTACAACCACAAGATGCGGGGCAACGTGCTCTACCGCGCCGGCCGGTACACCGAGGCGCGGGACGTCTACCGGCAGGCGCTCGCGGAGTTCCGCGCCATCGGCGAGCCGCGCGGCGAGGCACTGTCCCGCCTCGGCCTCGCCAAGTCCCTCGCCCGGCTGGGCCGCGACCGCGCCGGGACCGCGGCCGAACTCGCCGACCTGGCGCGCACGATGGACCGCATCGGGCTCCGGCACGCGCGGGAGATGGTGACCCGGGCCCAGGAGGAGTTCGTGGGCGCGGACGCGGCGGCCGCCGCCGCGGTGCCCGCCGGGGCCGCCTCCCCCGCCGACACGACTCCGCCCGCCCGTTCCGCTGCCCCCGCCGGCACCGCCTTGCCCACCGGCACCGCTCCCGCCCTGGGATCCCCTGCCTCCGGCGAGGGCCCCGCCTCCTCCGTCTCCCCCGAGGTCGTGCGATGACCGCCGGCTCCCCCGTCGCGCCCGTGACGGTGGACTTGCCCGAAGTCCTGGACCGGTGCCGGGCGTTGGTGCGGCCCGCCATGGAGGTGGCTGTCGGCGGGCTGCATCCGTGGGTGGGTGAGATGGCCGGCTACGCGCTCGGCTGGTACGAGGTCGGCGGGGCCCCCGCGGCGGCCGCCCCCGGCGGCAAGGGCGTGCGGCAGGCGCTGGCGGTGCTGGGGGCCGAGGCGGCCGGGGCTCCGGGCCGGACCGGGGTGCCCGCGGCGGTCGCGGTCGAACTGGTGCACACCTTCTCGCTGCTGCACGACGACATCATGGACGGCGACGCCACCCGGCGCCGCCGACCGGCCGTGTGGAAGGCCTACGGCACCGGCCCGGCCGTCCTCGCCGGCGACGCCCTGTTCGCACTGGCCGTAGAGACGCTCGCCGCGGCCCCGCACGGTCCCGCGGCCCTGCGCCTGCTGTCGGCGGCACTGGCCGATCTGCTGCGCGGGCAGGCCGACGACCTGCAGTTCGCCACCCGTCCCTGGACGGGCCCGGACCGCGTGCGCCCGGAGGCGTACCGGACGATGGCGGAGCACAAGACGGGCGCGCTGCTGGGCTGCGCGGCCGCGCTGGGCGCCCTGCTCGGCGGGGCGCCGCGGGCGACGGTGGACGCGCTGGACCGGGCCGGCCGGCACCTCGGGACCGCCTTCCAGGTGGTCGACGACATGCTGGGCCTGTGGGGCGATCCCGCCGTCACGGGCAAGCCGGTCCACGCCGATCTGCGCGAGCGCAAGAAGACGTATCCGGTGCTGGCCGCGCTCGACGCCCCGCATCCGGCCGCCCGGCGGCTGGCCGAGCTGCTGGAGTCGGACGGGGATCCCGCCGGGGCGGCCGCGCTGGCCGAGGCGGCCGGCGGCCGGGAGGCGGCCCTGGAGGAGGCCCGCCGGCAGGTCGCCGCGGCCCGGACGGCGCTGGCCGCCGTGCCCCTGCGGGCCGCGCCCGCCGCCGAACTGGACGCGCTGCCCGCCTTCCTGCTCGGCCGCGCCCTCTGAACGTGTTGACCCGCGCCACGTCCCCGGGTCAGGGTCGGGGGCGGCGCGGATCACCGCCCCCGCACCGGAAAGGTGAACTGCCTTGATCGGCATCTCGGAGATCGAAAGCGCGGCCGAGCGGATCGCCGCACACGTGGTCCGCACCCCGACCGTGCCGAGCCCCGGCCTGTCCACGCTGCTCGGTGTCCCGGTGACGGTGAAACTGGAACTGCTCCAGCGCACCGGCTCGTTCAAGGCGCGCGGCGCGACGGCGAAGCTGCTGTCGCTCGGCGACGCGGAGCGGGACGCGGGTGTGGCGGCGGTCAGCGGCGGCAACCACGGCATCGCGGTGGCGGTCATGGCGGCCGCGCTCCAGGTGAAGGCCACGGTCGTCATGCCGCGGTCGGCGCCGGCCCGGTCCATCGGGACCGCGGAGGCGGCCGGCGCCGAGGTGCGGCTGACCGACGACATGGACGGCGCGTTCGCGCTGGTGCCGCGGCTGCGGGACGAGGGCCTCACCCTGGTCCATCCGTTCGACGATCCGGTCGTGGTCGCCGGACAGGGCACCGTGGGACTGGAGCTGGGGCAGGACGCCGGCGACCTCACCGACGTCCTCGTCAGCATCGGTGGCGGCGGCCTGATCTCGGGTGTGGCGGCGGCGCTGCGCGCGCTCCGCCCCGGGGTCCGGATCTGGGGGGTGGAGACCGAGGGCGCCGAGGCGATGTCCGGGGCGCTGCGGGCCGGGGGCCCGCGGCCGGTGGCGCTCTCCTCGCTCGTGACCACGCTCAGCGCCCCGGCGGTGTCGCACCTGACGTACGACCATGTGCGCGCCCTCGTCACCGAGGTGCTCGTGGTTCCGGACCGGGAGGCCGTGCGGGGCTGCCTCGCACTCGCCGAGCACGCCAAGGTGTGGACCGAGCCGGCAGCGGGCTGTCTGCTGCCCGCCGCCCGGCTGGTGCGGGAGCGGGTGGGGCCGGACGCCCGGCTCGGGCTGGTGGTGTGCGGGGGCAACGCGACCCCGGCGGACATCCTGTCCTGGGCCGAGCACTTCGGACTGCGCTGAGCCGCCGTCGCACATGCGGCGTACCGGTGCCGCGGGGGTCGAATTCGGCCGACGATCGAGTTTACCGGTGGTTACCACAGGTGGGCCGGGCCTTATTCGACCGCCGGATTCTCGCGCGGAAATCACGCGGGCGCCCCGCTCGGGCGGAAACGGAAACTACTCCGGCCTCTTCCGGCCGGGTCCGTCGGCCGTCCGAGCAGCGCCCTCGTCCCGCGGTGGCCGGGTCCGGCCTCCCGCGCCCGGCGACGCACGGATTTCGTCGCACACACGGCCGGAACTTCTGAGTAAAAGGCGGGAACTGCCGACTCTTCGCCGATCCTTTGAACGCACCCCGCCGTGGCCGTCGTACCACTGGGAAAGGTGAGAGCCACGGGGTTTCAGCGAGGGATGACCATGGTCGAGGCGCACGTCTCCGGACACGATCTGGTGGCCGGACGGTACCGGCTCCTGGAGGTCGTCCACCGCGAGACGAACCAGGTCTGCTGGTACGGCGAGGACGTCGAGGCGGAGCGCCCCCGCCTGCTGACCCAGACCGGCCTCCCCGCCGGCACCGAGGAGGAGAGCGCCCGCCGGGTCACCGCCCGTGTCACACGCACCGCCGAGACCATGGGGCTGCTGCGGCCGGGCCGGGTCGCCACGGTCGTCGACGCCGTCACGGAGGCCGGCACCCTGTGGACGGTCACCGAGTGGATCGACGGCACGCCCCTGGGCGAACTGCTCGCGGCGGACGGCGCGTTCAACTACGTACGGACGTCCCGGATCGGGCTGGAACTGCTCGACGTGCTGGAGGCCGCGCACGCCGAGGGCATCACGCACGGCGAACTCGGCCCCGGCCAGGTGTTCGTGCGAGAGCGGGGCGGCGTCGTGGTCACCGGGTTCGGCCTCGCGGGCGCCACGCTCGCGCCCCGGGTCACCGCCCCCTCGTACGCCTCGCCGGAGCAGGCCCGCGACGAGCGGATCGGGCCGGCCGCCGATCTGTGGGCGCTGGGCGCGCTGCTCTACACGATGGTCGAAGGGCGCCCGCCGTACCGGGACCGGGGCCGGCCCGAGGTGACGCTGAAGAGCGTGGACCGGCTGCCGCTGCGCGCCCCGGTGCGGGCCGGCCCGCTCACCCAGGTCGTGCAGGGGCTGCTGCGGAAGGACTCACGGGAGCGGCTGACCCGCCCCGTGGTCCGCGCGGCGCTCACCCGCCTGCTCCACGAGGATCCCGCGACGCTCGCGGCGGACGGGGTCCGGCCCCGGCTGCGCGGCGCTTGCGCCGCGGCCCGGGACGCGGGGCGCGTCTGGAGCCGGCGGACCATGGCCGTGGGCACCACGCTCGCGGTGGTGACCGTGGCCGTCGCGGTCCTGGCAGCGACCCACCAGCTCCCCGGCACCGGCACCACCGGATCCGGCACCGGCACCACCGGATCCGGTGCCGGCGCCCGCGCCGCCGACCGCTCCGCCCCGCCCCCAGCCCTCCCCGGCACCGATCGACCGGCCGCCCCGCCGACGGCCTCCGCTCCGACGACGGTGCCGCCCTCCGCGACGGCACCGGGTCCGCCGTCGGGCTTCCGCGTCTACGACGCCCCCGAGGGCTTCTCCGTCGCCCTGCCCACGGGCTGGAAGCGGCTGCGCACCACCCGCGCCTCCGACCTCGCCTACCGCGTCGTCTTCGGCGCGCCCGGGGACGGGGCGACGCAGGGGGAGGGGCGCACGCTGGCGGTGACGTACAGCGAGCGGGTCGGACCGGACCCGGTCGCCGTGTGGCGCGACGACGTCGAGCCCGGTCTGGAGCGGACCTCCGGGTACCGCCGGATCGGCTCGATCCGCGCCACCACGTACCAGGGGTACCGGGCCGCCGACATGGAGTGGCTGTCCGGAACGGGCGCGGACCGGGTGCGCACCTTCGGGCGCGGTTTCCTCCTCGGCGGCCACCGGGGCTTCTCGCTGCGCTGGACCACACCCGCCGAGGACTTCGCGACGACGTCCGCCCGGCAGGCGCTCGCCGTGTTCCTGCGGACCTTCCGGCCCTCCCCGGACTGATCCGCCGTTTTCCGTCCGGGGAGCCGGGGACTCGCAGGACATGGTGCAAATCGGATACACGATGATGACCGAGCAGGCCGGGCCCCGTGAGCTGGTCGACCATGTGGTGCGGGCGGAGGAGGCCGGGTTCGACTTCTCGGTGACCTCGGACCACTACTTCCCGTGGCTGCGCTCGCAGGGGCACTCGCCCTACGCGTGGAGCGTCCTCGGCGCCGCCGCCCAGGCGACCTCGCGCATCCCGCTGATGACCTACGTGACCTGCCCGACCTTCCGCTACCACCCGGCGGTCGTGGCGCAGAAGGCGGCGACGATGCAGCTGCTGTCGCAGGGCCGGTTCCGGCTCGGCCTCGGCTCGGGCGAGAACCTCAACGAGCACGTGGTGGGCGGCGGCTGGCCGGGGGTGGACGTGCGCCACGAGATGCTGGAGGAGGCCGTGGGCATCATCCGCGACCTGTTCGAGGGGGGTCATGTCACCCGTCACGGCACGCACTTCGACGTGGACTCGGCACGGCTGTGGGACCTGCCGGAGGAGCCGCCGCCGCTCGGCATCGCCGTCTCCGGCGAGCAGTCCTGCCGCCTGGCCGGCCGGCTCGCGGACCTGGTCATCGCCACCGAGCCCAAGGCCGGTCTGCTGGAGTCCTTCGACCGGCACGGCGGGGCGGGCAAGCCGCGCGTGGGCCAGCTGCCGGTCTGTTACGACCCCGACCGGGACGCGGCCGTGCGGCGTGCCCACGACCAGTTCCGCTGGTTCGGCAGCGGCTGGAAGGTCAACTCCGAACTCCCCCATCCGGACGCGTTCGAGGCGGCCACCCGGTTCGTCACACCGGACGACGTCGCCGGGTCGATCCCGTGCGGCGACGATCCGGACGCCTTCGTCGAGGCCGTACGCCCCTACGCCGAGGCCGGGTTCACCGAGATCGCGCTCGTCCAGATCGGCGGCGAGTCCCAGGAGGCGTACCTGGACTGGTCGGCCAAGGCGCTGCTGCCCGCGCTGCGCGACGCGCTCGGCTGAGCCGGAAGGAAGAGAATCACCCGGACGCCGGAGCATCTCGCGCGGGAAAGGGGTACTAGACGGCTCTACGTCCCGCAGTCCCCGGAAGGCCCTCCACGTGAACAACCTCGTACACAAGACCCTCGTCGTGCAGTTGCAGGCCGGTGCCGCGGACCGCTTCCCGGTGCTGGCCCACTTCAGCTACGAGGCCGACGACCCGTTCGCGGTGACGGTCGTCTTCAGCCACGACGGCCGGGTGCTCGCCCGGTGGAAGCTGGACCGGGAGATGCTCGGCGAGGGGCTGTCGCGCCCGGTGGGCCTTGGGGACGTGCGCTTCCGCCCGGTGTCCAACGGCCCGTGGCAGGAGCTGTGCATGGAGTTCTACGGCAGCCCCCACCCCGACGGGGGCCGGCACCATGCCGCGGTGTTCGTGTGGGCGCCGGGCGTCGCCGCCTTCCTGCGGGAGACGCGCGAGATCGTGGCGCCGGGCGAGGAGCAGGTCCGCGTGGACGACTTCCTGGCCGAGGTCATTGCCGGGGGCTGAGCGCCCCGGGGCGGCGGTTCCGCCCCGGGGCCCGTCCCCGGCCAGGGGGACGGCCGGCGGCTCACCGTCCCCGGCTCAGCCCCCGCGGCTCACCGTGAGGTGTGGCGCCGGCGGGTCCACAGCGGCAGGGCGTACCAGCACAGCACATACCAGGCCACCACGGCCGCGACCAGCCAGGGCACCCAGCCGTCGTGGGTCGCGACCCGCAGGATCAGAAACAGCGAGCTGGTCATCGTCGCGAGCAGCAGCAGGAGGCCGACGAAGGTGAGCCGGGACGCCCAGCGCACGGCCTCCGGCTTGACCCTGCGTCCCGCGACCAGGCGGTGCAGGGAGACCGGGCCGATGAGGGCGCCGGTCGCGCACGCGCCGAGCACCACGGTGACGATGTAGACGACCTGGTTGGCGTGGCTCAGCGTCTCGTACTTCGGCTGGAACACCACGGTGAGCAGGAAACCGAACAGGATCTGCACCCCGGTCTGGGCGACCCGGACCTCCTGGATGAGCTCGCCCCACTTCCGGTCCGCCCTCTCCTCCTCCGTCTCGTCGCGCCCGCGCCGCTTCTCCGCGCCGTCCGTCACGTCGTCTCCCCTTTCCCGTGACCGTGTGTCGTCCTCACCCCAGATTCCCCAATGGGCGGGAATCCTGCCTGGTCGACCGCCGGTTTGGGTGATCGGCCGACGGTTACCCGGGCGGGACGGACCGGAAGTCGAGGCGAGGAGGTTCCGGCAGATGTCCGGCACACAGCTCACGGTGACGTTCAGCGGCGGCCAGGTCGCCGACGACCAGGCGGTCGTCGAGGCGCTGGAGAGGGACTTCGGGGCGCCGGACGAGCGCCCCACCGACGAGAACGCGACCGTGCGCACGGCGACCTTCTCCGGTGTCACCGCCGGGCAGGCCGCCGGGGGCACGGCGGGGCGGGCGCCCGGCGGCACGGGGGGCGGCGGCCACCTGTCGGCGCCCGTCACCGTGACCCTCCAGGGCACCCCGGGGGCCGTACGGCAGGCGAGCGACCTGCTCGCCCACGCCTTCACGGCCCATGACGAGGGCGCCGCAGCCGGCGACCAGGAACAGGAACGGCAGCTGCGCCTGGAGCCGTGACGGGAACGCCGTCCGCCGGGAAGGCCCGCCGGTCTACCAGCGGGTCTCGACCTGGTCCTTGACGCGCCGGTCGTAGAGGTCCCCGATCGCCGCGAGGGTCGCCTCGGACAGCGGGGGCAGCTTGGCGGCGGCCGCGTTGGCACGCGCCTGCTCCGGCGAGCGCGCGCCGGGGATCACGGTCGTGACGCCCGGCTGCTGGACGATCCAGCGCAGCGCGAGCTGGGCGGGGGTGTACCCCTCGGGGGCGAGTGAGGCGAACTCGGCCGCGGCCTCCACGCCGGTGGCGAAGTCGACACCGGAGAAGGTCTCGCCCTGGTCGAAGGCCTCTCCGTGCCGGTTGAAGGTGCGGTGGTCGTCGGCGGCGAAGACGGTGTCCTTGGTGTACCTGCCCGACAGCAGGCCCGACGCGAGCGGGACCCGGGCGATGACGCCGACGCCCGCCTCCCGCGCGGCCGGGAGCACCTCGCGCAGCGGCTTCATGCGGAACGGGTTCAGGATGATCTGCACGCTCGCCACGTTCGGCCGGGCGATCGCCGTGAGCGCCTCGGCACAGGTCTCCACGCTCACGCCGTACGCGGCGACGCGCTCCTCGTCCACCAGGGTGTCCAGGGCGTCGAACACGGCATCCGTGGAGTACACGGGGGTCGGCGGGCAGTGCAGCTGCACCAGGTCGATGCGGTCCACGCCGAGATTGCGCCGGGAGCGGTCGTTCCAGGCGCGGAAGTTGTCCAGGACGTAGTTCTCCGGGATCTGGTCGACGCGGCGGCCCATCTTGGTCGCGACCAGGACGTGCAGGTCCGGCCGGGAGCTGAGGAACGAGGCGATGGCCGACTCGCTGCGCCCGTCTCCGTAGACGTCTGCGGTGTCGAAGAAGGTCACGCCCGCCTCGGCCGCCGCCTCCAGCACGGCCTCCTTGTCCGCCACGTCGCCCCAGTCGGCGCCCAGTTGCCAGGTGCCCAGGCCGATCACCGACGCGTGCTGGCCCGACCTGCCGAATTCACGTTCTTCCATGCCGGGCAGTCTGTCACCCCCCGGGGCGTCCGGGGGTGAGGTGGATCTGCACCGTGGGCGCGTACCTCTCGACCAGGTCGTCGATCGCGCTGTGGCGCAGCCCCGGCCCACGCGCGATGCCGTACATCACGCCCAGGCCGAGCAGGGCGGCGACGCCGAGTTCGGCGCGCAGGCCCGCGTCGGGGCCGGTGAGGCGCTCGGCGAGGCGCTCGGTCACCTGGGTGCGGAAGTTGGCGCGCAGGACATCGCCGTGCGCGCCGTGCAGGGGCGCGAAGACGATCCGCAGGACGGGGTCGGCGCCCCGCTCGCGCTGGCTCTCCAGGACGTGGCGGACCATGTGCCGGCCCAGGACGTCGAGCGGTGCGTCCAGCAGCGCGGCGGAGTCGTCCTCGAAGGACATGACCCGGGCGAAGAGTGCGTCCTTGGAGCCGAAGTACTTCAGGACCAGGGGCGGGCTGACCCCGGCGCGTTCGGCCACGGCCTTGAGCGTGATGTGGCCGTGCGCCTGGCGGGCCAGGAAGTGGCGGGCCGCCTTGAGGATGGCCGCCTTGGTCGCCTCGGCGTCACGGCGGCCGGGGGCGGGTGGGGCCGCCGGGGTGCCGGGTGGGACGGTCATGGCGCTCACGCTCCCTCCAGGGCCTCGTCGCGGGCGTCCGGGGTGCGCCTGCGGGCCCGGCGGATTCCGCCGGGGGCGCGGTCGCCGGGGATGGACAGGGCGGCGGCGCAGGCGGCCAGGGCGACCGCGCCCGCCATCGCGAACGCCAGCAGATAGCCGTGCAGCGTGGCCACCTGGACACCGCCCACCGGGCTGCTGTGGTGCACGAGCACGGCGGCGACGGCGGCGCTGGAGGTGGCCTGGCCGATGGTGCGCATGAGCACGTTGACGCCGTTGGCGGAGGCGGTCTGCCCGGCGGGGACGGCGCGCAGGATCAGTGTGGGCAGCGCCGAGTAGGCGAGCGTGGTCCCGGTCGCCACCACGGTGGCGCCCAGAATGATCATCCACAGGTCGCGGCTGTCCGCGATGCGCACGGCGTAGCCGCAGGCGATGACCGCGGCTCCCAGAGCGAGGGTGATCCGCGGCCCGCGGGTGGCCGAGATACGGGCCGAGAGGGGCGAGAACAGCAGCATGGTGATGCCGCCGGGCAGCAGGCACAGGCCGGTGGCGACGATCGACAGCCCGAGCCCGTACCCGGTGGCCTTCGGCGCCTGCACCAGTTGCGCGGTCACCAGCGAGTTGGCGTAGAAGGCGAATCCGGTCAGCAGGGCGGCCACATGGGAGAGTCCGACGCGCGGCCGCGACACCAGCCGCAGGTCGACCAGCGGCCGTGCGGCGCGCAGCTGCTGCAGGCACCACAGGACCAGGACGGCGGCGGCGCCGAGGAACAGGCCCACGACCCGAGGGGTGCCCCAGCCCCACTGACCGCCCTGGGACACCCCGAGCAGCAGGCACACCAGGCCGGCGGCCAGCCCCAGCGCGCCGGGCACGTCGAACCGGCCCGGCTCCCGCACGGGCGACTCCCGCACCGCCCACCACACCGCCGTGACGCCCAGGGCGCCGAGGGCGCTGGTGAGCCAGAACATGGTGTGCCAGTCGGCGTACTGCACGACCAGCGCCGCGAGCGGCAGGCCGAGGGCCGCGCCGATGCCGACGGTGGAGCTCATCAGCGCGACCGCGGAGCCCCGCCGCTCGGGCGGCAGTTCGTCGCGCAGGATGCTGATGGACAGCGGGACGACGGCGGCCGCGGCGCCCTGCAGGGCGCGGGCCGCGATGAGCACCCGGATATCGGAGGACAGCGCGCACAGCACCGAGCCCGCGGTCATCAGGGCGAGGGCCGCGGTCAGCACCCGCCGCTTGCCGTACATGTCGCCGGCGCGGCCGAGCACCGGGGTCAGCACGGCGCCGGGCAGCAGGGTGGCGGTCACCGTCCAGGAGACCGCGCCCGGCGAGGCGCCGGTCAGCCGCGGCAGATCCGGCAGCAGCGGTACGACCACCGTCTGCATGACCGCCATGAGGATGCCGCCGAACGCCAGCACCGGGATGGTCAGCCGGTCCCGCGGCCGCGTGCCGCCGGGGTGCCCTCCGGCCGTGGCGGGTATCGGGGCGGGCTGCTGCATCGGCACTCCAGCGGGCGGCGGAAAAGGCTGGTGAATGGCAATTCACCTTACCGGGTGAATTGCCATTCACCTACCCGGCCCGGTGCCACTGCCTGCGCGCAGCCGTGGGTTCCGGGCGGTACTCGGCCCCAGCCACCGCTTCGGCCCGCGCGGCGGACGCGGGCGGCCTTCACGCACACACCCCCGGAGCGTCACCGGAAGTGGTGGATCGGTCTCGCGGGGCGGCAGGCTCCTCCTGGCGCGCTCACACCCCGCGAATCACGTCAGTTTCCGCGTGTGAGCGGCGCCACTGCGGGCGCGGCGCCCGGCGAAAGAACGCGCGGAACTCCCTGAGGAGGAAGAGAAATTCCTCCCGCAGGGCCCCTGCGGGCACCTCCGACAACAAGATCATCTTTGTTCAATTCCGCACTTGTTGTTGGCGATTGTCCGGATCGGAGCCAACCACTTCCCGGCGATTTCCGCCGCTCTCGGGCGGACCGGTAGTCATGCGGAGACCCCACCCGAACACACCCAGGAGGTCCCGTATGCCCGAACTCAGTCGTCGCCGCGCGCTCACCGTCACGGCCGGTCTCGCCGCGGCCGCCGGCGCCGCGGCGGTCAGCGCGTTCCCCGCGTCCGCCGCCGGCCGCCCGCGTCTCGCCGGGCACTCCGGCCACGGCGCGCACGACGCGTTCGGCGCGCACGACGGTCACCACGACGACTCCTTCGAGCCGTTCGACGAGGTCTACCAGGGCCGCCGCATACAGGGCCGGCCGGCGAGCGGGAGCGGCCACGGGGAGGGCCACCACCACGGCACGGGCTACGCCGTGTTCGTCGACGGGGCGGAACTGCACGTGATGCGGAACGCGGACGGCAGCTGGATCAGCGTGGTCTCCCACTACGACCCGGTCCCGAACCCGCGGGCCGCCGCCCGGGCCGCGGTCGACGAACTGCGGGGCGCGCGCCTCGTCCCGTTCCCCGCCAACTGACCACCCCGCACCGCACCCGGAGTACCGCGCACATGACCGTACGGAAGAACCAGGCCACCCTGACCGCCGACGAGAAGCGGCGCTTCGTCGCCGCCGTCCTGGAACTCAAGCGCAGCGGCCGCTACGACACCTTCGTCACCACGCACAACGCCTTCATCATGGGGGACACCGACAACGGCGAGCGGACGGGCCATCGTTCGCCGTCCTTCCTCCCCTGGCACCGCAGATTCCTGCTGGAGTTCGAGCGGGCACTGCAGTCGGTGGACGCCTCGGTCGCGCTGCCGTACTGGGACTGGAGCACCGACCGGACGGCCCGCGCCTCGCTGTGGGCGCCCGACTTCCTCGGCGGCACCGGGCGGAGCCTGGACGGGCGGGTGACGGACGGGCCGTTCGCCGCGTCCGCCGGGAACTGGTCCATCGGCGTACGCGTCGACAGCCGTACGTATCTGCGCCGTTCGCTCGGCACCGGTGTCCGTGAGCTGCCCACCCGGGCGGAGGTCGAGTCGGTGCTCGCGATGGCGACGTACGACACGGCGCCCTGGAACAGCGCCTCGGACGGCTTCCGCAACCACCTGGAGGGCTGGCGCGGCGTCAACCTGCACAACCGGGTGCACGTCTGGGTCGGCGGCCAGATGGCCACCGGGGTCTCCCCCAACGACCCGGTGTTCTGGCTGCACCACGCCTACGTCGACAAGCTGTGGGCCGAGTGGCGGCGCCGGCACCCGGACTCCGGCTACCTGCCGGCCGCCGGCACCCCGGACGTGGTGGACCTGCACGAGCCGATGCGGCCGTGGAACGACGTGACCCCGGCGGACCTTCTCGACCACACCGCGCACTACACGTTCGACACCGACTGATCCAGCCGGTTTGTCCCGCCCGCCGGACGGTACTCGATCCCGGCCCAACCGAAGCACACGAAGGAGGAACGGACCCGTGTCGCAGGTCGAGGAATCCATCGAGGTCGGCGTGCCCGTGCACACCGCGTACAACCAGTGGACGCAGTTCGAGAGCTTCCCCGAGTTCATGAGCGGGGTGGAGCGGATCGAACAGCGCACCGACACACTGACGCACTGGGTGACCAGCGTGAACGGGGTGCACCGGGAGTTCGACGCGGAGATCACCGAGCAGATCCCGGACGAGCGGGTCGCCTGGACGACCGTCGGCGGCGAGACGCGGCAGGCGGGTGTGGTCACCTTCCACCGGCTCGACGACGGTCACACCAAGGTCATGCTGCAGATGCAGTTCCAGCCCGAGGGCGTCGCCGAGACCCTCGGCGACAAGTTGGGGCTGGTCAAGCGGCAGGCCAAGGGCGACCTGGAGCGCTTCAAGACGTTCATCGAGAAGCGGGGCACGGAGAGCGGCGGGTGGCGCGGCGCGGTGATCTGACCCCCCACCCCGCCCGCGGCGTCCGCTATCCGGCGGCCGCCGCGCGGCACTCAGGGTGGCCCCAGCCCTGGTCGTTCTTGGCGATGGGCTCGCCGGCCGCGTAGGAGCGGCCGCACACGCAACGGCCGGGGAACTTCGCCTTGATCGTGCGGGCGGACGAGCCGCCGGCCGCACCCGCCGTCCTGGCCCCGCCGGAGCGGCGGCGCGTCCCCGCGGAGGCCGGGACGGCGGGTGCGGCCGGCGGCTCCGGCGAGCCGAGGTCGCTGCCCGCGGGCTGCTGCACGGTCGCCGCCTGGCTGGCGGCGCGGTCGGCGAAGTCGTTGAGCGGGTCGCCGTCGACCTGGTGGGCGGGGACGTAGCGGAAGTCGACCGAGCGGCCCTCGAGAAGTCCGTCGATCCGTACGACCAGTTCCTGGTTGGCGACCGGCTTGCCGGCGGCCGTCTTCCACCCGTTGCGCTTCCAGCCGGGCAGCCAGGTGGTGACGGCCTTCATCGCGTACTGCGAGTCCATCCGGACCTCGAGCGGTACGTCCGGGTCCGTCGCCGCCAGCAGCCGTTCCAACGCGGTGAGTTCGGCGACGTTGTTGGTGGCGGTGCCGAGCGGTCCGGCCTCCCAGCGGGCCGGGCTCTCGGCGTCGTCCGAGACCACCCACGCCCAGCCGGCCGGACCCGGATTTCCCTTCGAAGCCCCGTCGCACGCGGCCACCACACGTTCACCCATGGCCCCGATCATGCCACGGACGGCCGGGTCCGCCCGCCGCGCTTCAGGAGACGTCCGTGACCTGCGGCATCTCCCCCCGCCTCGTGGTGATGTCGATCACCGAGAAGTTCGCGCCCTGCGGGTCGCCGAGCGCCGCGAACCGGCCGAACGGACTGTCCGTCGGACCGAACCGCAGCAGCCCGCCGAGCCTGGTGGCCCTGGCCACGGCGTCGTCGCAGTCGGCGACGGTGAAGTAGACGTTGATGTACGGCGGAACCTCGGGCGGGAAGTCCTCCGTCATCCGCATCCGGCCGAGCACCGTCTCGCCGCCGACGTCGAACATGCGGAAGTCGACCGCCTCGTCCTCGATCCGCTTGGCCGTGTAACCGAAGACGGCGGTCAGGAAGGCGTCCGCCTTCTCCGGCTCGCGGGTGAAGACCTCGGCCCAGCAGTAGGCACCGGGCACCGCGGTCGCCTCGAAGCCCTCGTGGCGGCCCGCCTGCCACACTCCGAACACCGCGCCGCTGGGCTCCCGGGCCAGGCACATGGTCCCGAAGTCGCCGACCCGCATCGGCTCCAGCAGCACCTCGCCGCCGTTGCCGCGGATGCGGGCGGCGGTGGCGGCCGCGTCCTGCGACGCCAGGTACAGGCACCACTGGGAGTGGCCCTCCTGGCCGGGCATCGGCGGTACGACGGCGGCCACCGCCTTGCCGTCCGCGTAGGCCTGGGTGTAGTTGCCGTACTGGGACGACGCCTCGCCGAAGGTCCAGCCGAGGACCTCGCCGTAGAAGCGCTTGGCGCCCTCCACGTCGCCGAACATCGCGTCGGCCCAGCAGGGGGTCCCCTCGGGTCGTACCGCCATGGCCGCTGCCCCTCTCCCGTTCCGGTGGCTGGTCCGCACCTTCACGCTAGCCACCGCCCGGTCGGCCCGCGCGCCGAACGCACGCCCCTGTTCCACACTGGAGGCCGAGGCGGGGGCACTCGGACACGGACCGGTCGTGGACGGTCCGGCACGGTCGGAGACGGTCCGGCACCGGGCGGCGCGGGCCGGCCCCGGGCGGGACGCCGCGGACGCGGACCGCCACGGACCACCAGGGGCGAACACGGCGACGGCCAGGGCGGCGGGACGGGGTGCGGTATGACGGACGGCATGATGCGGGCGTGGACGACGACCCGACCGCGGCCGGTCGAGGAGGACCCCCTCCGGCTGGTCGAGCGGCCGCTGCCGGTGCCCGGCGACGACGAACTGCTCGTGCACGTGCGCGCGTGCGGGGTGTGCCGCACCGACCTGCACGTCACCGAGGGCGACCTGCCGGTGCGCCGGCCCGGCGTCACCCCGGGGCACGAGGTCGTCGGCGTGGTCGCGGGAACGGGTGAGGCGGTGTCCGGCTTCCGGCCCGGCGACCGGGTGGGCGTGGCCTGGCTGCGCCGCACCGACGGCACCTGCGCCTACTGCGTGCGCGGCGCGGAGAACCTGTGCCCGTCCTCGCGGTACACCGGCTGGGACGCCGACGGCGGCTACGCCGAGTACACGACCGTCCCGGCCGCGTTCGCCTACCGGCTCCCCGGCGGGATGGACGACGTGGCACTCGCGCCGCTGCTGTGCGCGGGCATCATCGGCTACCGCGCGCTGCGCCGGGCGTCCCTGCCGCCGGGCGGCCGGCTCGGCCTGTACGGCTTCGGGGGCAGCGCCCATCTGTGCGCCCAGGTGGCGCTCACCGAGGGGGCCACCGTGCACGTGCTGACCCGGGGCGCCGCCGCGCGGCGCCTCGCCCTCGAACTCGGCGCCGCCTCGGCCGGGGACGCGTACGCGCGGCCGCCGGAGCCCCTGGACAGCGCCATCCTGTTCGCCCCCGCGGGCGACCTGGTCCCCGTCGCACTCCGGGCCCTGGACCGCGGCGGGGTGCTGGCGGTGGCCGGGATCCATCTGAGCGACACCCCGCCGCTGCACTACGAGAGCGAGCTGTTCTACGAGAAGGAGCTGCGCAGCGTCACCTCGAACACGCGCGACGACGGGCGCGACTTCCTGGCGCTGGCCGCCCGGCACGGTGTACGCGCCACCACGCACCCCTATCCGCTCTCCCGGGCTCCGCAGGCGCTGAGGGACCTCAAGGCGGGGCGCTTCGACGGGGCCGCGGTCCTGGTGAACGACTTCTCCTGAGCCGGGGCGGCGGCCGGCGGGCGGCACACGGCGGTCAGCACAGACGGCGGTCGGCGGACGGCAGACAGCGCACGGCAGACACCGGACAGCGCCGGGCTTCCGTCGCCGGATCCCGTCACCCGGCCCCGTCACCGGGCTCGGCGCACCTCAGGTCCGGGACGCGGTGGCGCAGATAGTGGACGAAGCCGGGGCTGAAGTCGTCGCACACGAAGGCGCCGGACCGCAGATAGGGCCGGTGCCTGCGGACGAGGGCGTCGATCGCCCGCTGCCAGTCCGGCTGCTCGCCCACCAGCGCCCGCAGCGTCTGCGCCGTGTTCAGGGCGTGCGCCGCGAACCAGGCGTACCGCGCGTCGACCGTCCGCTCGTCGCCGGGCGAGGCCAGCTCGGGATGGGCCACGGCCAGGTCGAGGTGGTGCTGCAGGATGCCCAGTGCCGCGAGCTGGAGCTGGGCCCGCGCGGCGCTCAGTTGCGCCTGCGCGCTGCGTCGGTAGGTCCACACGGCCAGGATCACCGAGGCCACCGTCGCCGCGGCCAGGACGATGAACGCGATCTGCGTGACGACGACGGCCATCGGCGTCCCCTCCTGTGGAGCGGGCCTGCGGCGGCCCGCCCGGGGACGCCGGCGAGGTGCGGGCGGGCGGACGGGCCGAGCTGCTCGGCCGGACCGGGAGGCCGGACCGGGCGGACGGGCCGAGCTGCTCGGCCGGACCGGAAGGCCGGACCGGAAGGCCGGACCGGAAGGCCGGGCCGACCGTCCGCCGCTACCGGTCCACGGTCACGTCCGTCGCCTGGATCTTGCCCCTCCAGCGTAGGTGCGCGTGCGCGGCGCGGCGAGCCGAGGCCGGCGGTGCCCCTCCCCCCGGCCGGGGAGGGGCACCGCCGGTTTTCCTCCGCGAGGAAGCGTTGTCCGCGCGGGTTACGCAGTGTCAGTCGCAGGGGGTGGCGGAGCGCACGGCGTCGATGATGGCCGGTCCGGAGAGGCTCTCCCACATGATGGCCGTCACCTTGGAGCAGAACACGTAGGAATGGTTGCCCTCGATCTTGAGCGGGCCCGCGTACTGGGTGAAGAGGCCCTGGTCGACCTTGCACAGGCTGGCGTCGGTCCGGTTGGGGCACAGCTTGAGCTTCATCTTCATGCCGCCCGGCATGTTGTTCTCGAAGACGGCGCAGGCCCCGGAGAAGCCCTGGCTGTTGCTCTTGGTGTAGGTGAACAGGGTGCCGTAGCGGCGGGAGTCGGGAAGGCGCTCGGCGTTGTCGAGCTTGTAGCCGGAGCCGCACAGGGTGGCGGTCGCCCGGACGGCGGCAGTCCTGCGGGCGGCCAGGGCCTTCGTCCCGGCGGACGCGCCGGGGGCGAACTGCACGGTGGTGCCGGGCACGCGGGCCCCGTCGGCGGTGGGTGTGGCGGCGACGGCGGCCGGGCTCGCGAAGGCGGTGGCGGTCAGTGCGGCGCCGACGGCGAGGGTGCGTATGAGCGCACGGGACATGGTTGGTTCCCCCTTGCGGTGATACGAAATTCCGCGCAGGCATGTGCAGTTGCACAGCGGCGGACAAGTGGTCAGGGCAACGCTACCCCTCCGCACAACACGGCCCCGACCGATCAAGTGTGCTGTGTGTCACGTGTGTTGACGGTGTGAAGGGAGACACATGGCACGGTCCGTACAGGGCTGATAGGTTCCTGGTGACCACCACAACCGAACATCGGTTCTCAACGCGCGCTTTTCACGGGGGATCGCTGCGCTATGCCCGACAACGTCTTTCCCGCCGCCCCGGCACCCGCCGCACCCGCCACGCCTCGCGTGGCCGTGCCGCGCCGCGCCGCCGCCGGTGACCATTCCACCCGCAGGGCCCTTGCCGTCGTCTTTGCGGGCGGCTTCACGTTCGCACCGCGAGCGACGACGGCAACGCCCGTGCGCCGGCCACGACTCTGACCTTCCGCCGGTCTCGCGGACCGGGCCCCGCAGCACCCGCACGGGGACCCGCGCACCGCGGACCGGGTCCGCCGCGTCCGCGGACACCGGCAGGGGCGGCTCGGCCATCTCCTCCCCTCGCACCGGTTCCGCGTGCCGACACCCCGCTCCTGGCGGTGAGTTCCCTCATGCTCCGCTCCCGCCGCCGGCCCTCACCTCTCCACGCCGGCGGTGGCGTGCGGCCGCGTTCCCGGACACCGGGAACGCCCGACTCTCAGAAAAGAGACACCACTTGATACGCAACGCCGTGCTTCGGCGTGCGCGGATACCGGTGACGGCAGCCCTGACCATGGCTCTGTCCGCCGGTGTCGCCACGACCCAGGCATACGCTGCGGCCGCTCCGCGCTCGGCAGCCTCCGGATGGTCGGCGGCCACCGCCCGCGACCCGGGCGTCAAGCCCGGCGACCAGCCCTACGCCGTGCCCGCGGACCGGCGTTCCGCCGTCCTCGGCAGCACCTACCGGAAGTCGGCCGACCGTGCCTTCACCACCTCCGGCGACGGAGCGGGCTTCCACGTCCTGATCGCGGACGAGAAGGACGGATACGCCTGGAAGACCGCCGCGACGCTGTCGGAACCCGGCTTCGACACCGACGCGTGGATCGGCAACGCCTGCCTGACCGAGTCCGGCAGATACGCGGCCGTCGCCTACGCGCCGCGCACCTTCACCAACCGGCCCGAGCTGATGACGCGCGGGGCGTTCACCGCCGTCGTCGACCTGACCGACGGACACGTCACCAAGCTGCCGTTCCAGGCCACACTGGGCTACTTCTCCCCCGGCTGCGGCACGGGCGAGCGGGCCGTGTTCACCGCGCTGACCGACGACCGGTCGGCGCGGAACCAGACCCGCCTGGTCACGGTCGACGCCCGGACGGGCGAGGCCGGGAGCAAGCAGACGGTCACCGGGCAGGTCACCTCGGCGGTGCCCACCGGGCAGGGCATCGTCGCCGCCGCCGGGAACCACATCGTGACCGTCAAGGGCGGCAGGGTCCGCGCGGTCGCGACGACGAACTCGTGGCCGTTCCAGCTCAAGGCCGACGCCGGCGGCGGCGTCACGTTCATCGACGCGTCCCCCCGGACGCCGAAGGGGAACGGCGCCGTGCGCGGCGGGAACTCGGCCACGGTCTCCCGCGTCAGTGCCGCCCAGATCAGGAAGGCCGACGGCAGGAGCAGGCCGGCCGGGCTGGCCCGGGGGCGGCTCAGCGAGTTCGACCTCACCGCCACCCCCTCGGGCCAGGTCTACGTGACCGGCCGGGCGGCCTCCGCCTCCCCCGCGGCCGCCGGTCTGCTGCGCAATCCCGGCGGGATCGACAAGGACGCCCGGGTCTCCAGCCGGGGCCAGGCCGTCGTCACCTCCCGCTGGGCGGACGGCAGGGCCTCCCGGATCCGTCCGGAGGAGGCCCTGGACGCCCGCACGGTCCGTACGACACTGAGGACGCTGGACACCCGCAGGACGGTCGTCCTGGACGCCCCGCCGGAGTGGGACCACGTCGGCGGGCAGAAGGAGATCGTCCAGGGGACGCAGACGAGTCCGGTCCTGCTCGCCCGGGGCGCCCGGGGCGCCCGGAGCGGGGGCCGGTCCGGGGCGGCGGCGAACGACACGGTGGAGGCCGACCGCTCCTGCGCGGTCCCGCGCAACGATCCCAAGAAGCAGGCGTTCCAGCCCACCCCGCGGCAGATCGAGTGGGCCGTCGACCAGACCATCGTCGGGAAGCTCGACAAGGGAGCCACGCGGCCGGCGAACTGGAAGAACACGGGGATGGCCGCCTACGCGCCGCAGAAACTGTTCCCGCTGACGCCGCTGGCGGGCGGCTCCGGCGCCGACTGGCACGTGCCCGCGCAGGTGATGCTCGGCATCACCGCGCAGGAGTCGAACATGTGGCAGGCCGCCAAGATCGCGGTGCCGGGTGTGACGGCGAACTCGCTGATCGGCAACTTCTACGGCGTCAAGTACGCCGCCAGCGGCCAGCAGCAGGACCCCTGGGCGGTCAACTTCGCCAAGGCGGACTGCGGTTACGGCGTCACCCAGGTCACCGACGGCATGCGGATGCCCGGCAAGGAGAAGGACGGCGAGAAGCCCAAGACGACGGTGCAGCAGGAGGCCGTCGCCCTGGACTACGCCGCGAACATCGCGGCCGGTGTCAACATCCTCATCGGGAAGTGGAACGACACCCGCAAGGACGGCCTGACCGTCAACGACGGCAGTCCCAAGTACATCGAGAACTGGTTCTACGCCCTGTGGGCGTACAACGCCGGGTACTACCCCAAGTCGAAGCCGGTCAGCGGCAAGTGGGGCGTGGGCTGGACGAACAACCCGGCCAATCCGCTGTGGAAGGAGAACCGCACCCCGTTCCTGGAGAACTCCGAGGGCAAGGACGACTACAGCCACGCCGCACACCCGCAGGACTGGCCGTACGAGGAGAAGGTGATCGGCTGGGCCGCACGCCCGATCTCCGCCATGTTCAAGCCGGGCGACATGCAGGCGGGTTACCGGCCGGCCTGGTGGAGCAGTCCCGACGCCCGCACCTCGGCCAAGCCGCCGATCTTCACCTTCTGCGGCCCGCAGAACGACTGCGTGCCGTCGAAGATCGGTGAGGGCGCCTCCAACGACGACGGCAAGGGCCCGTGCGCACTGCCCGGCGACCCGCACAGCGACAACCCGCTGTATCTGAAGTGCTGGTGGAACCAGCCGGTCAGCTGGAAGAACTGCACCACAGAGGCCCGGTGCGGCAACCCCATCCACCGGTTCGACGACACCTATCCCGAGCAGCCCGACGAGAACTCCTACCCGCCGCGCTGCCACACCGGGCTCCCGTCCGGGTCCCTGGTGGTGGACGACCTGCCCAACGGCACCGTTCCGGCGGGAACCTCGGGACGTACCTGCACCGTGAGTTCGAAGGGGTCCTTCCAGTTCACCTTCGCCGGTGAGGGCGAGAAGTACCCGTCCAAGATCGACCTGCACCAGATCGGCGCGGGCAACGACAACCACTTCTGGCTCGGCCACACCCGCTGGCTCGCGACCGCGGACGGCAAGCGGCTGCAGATCTCCGGCAAGTGGACGCTGAACGGCTCCCAGCGCGGCTGGATGCGCGTCTTCGTGCACATGCCGGACCACGGTGCCCACACCCGGCAGGCGGCCTACAAGATCGGCGGCACCGAGTTCCCCACCCCGCCGGTCCGGGTGCAGCCGCAGCGGATCCGCCAGAACAAGTGGGTGGACCTGGGCGTCTTCGACTTCACCGGCACGCCGACGGTGACGCTCGACAC
Organism: Streptomyces sp. NPDC014864; assembly: GCF_043081525.1. NCBI lineage: Bacteria > Bacillati > Actinomycetota > Actinomycetes > Kitasatosporales > Streptomycetaceae > Streptomyces > Streptomyces sp. NPDC014864. The sequence continues at coordinate 88,142 of NZ_JBIBWT010000019.1, read as the reverse complement.
CGACACCGACGACGGCACCGGTGACGAGGACATCGCCTGGGACTCGGTGGGCTTCCAGCCGCTGCCGGGCAAGCCGAAGGACTTCGTCGTCGCCATGGGCGACTCCTACTCCTCCGGCGAGGGCGCCTCCGAGGGGAACCGGGACTACTACCCGGAGACCAACTACCTCGACGAGCAGAACCGCCGGACCCGCGACGCCTGCCACCGCTCCACCCAGGCGTGGTCGCGCCAGGCGACGATCCCGGGCCGGGCGAAGTCCATCGGCGCCCTGGCCGACGACTACGGCTCCGCCATGGACTACCACCTGATCGCCTGCTCGGGCGCGCGCACCTACAACGTCGTGCACGCCGGTGAGGTGCAGTCCAACGGCGGTGAGAAGCCGCAGATCGACAAGGGCTACCTGGACAAGAACACCACGCTGGTCACCCTGTCCATCGGCGGCAACGACGCCCGTTTCGCCGACGTCATCCAGAAGTGCCTGGTGGCCGTCAACGGCGGCAACTGCAAGGACAGGACGTTCGGGGAGGACGACGTCGACCAGTCCGTCGGCGGCCGGGACCGCAAGTTCATCGGGCAGCCGCTGGAGAAGGCCGCGGTCGGCATCGTCGACGAGATCGTCCGGCCGGACATCGTCAAGGTCCTGACGGAGATCCACGACCGGGCCCCGAACGCGAAGATCGCGCTCATGGGCTACCCGCCGCTGATCGAGAACCGGGGCGAGTGCCTGAGCATCACGGTCCCCGGTGTCGGCCAGATCGGTCTGTCCGCATCCTCCTCGGACTGGCTCAACAGCGTCGCCGACACGCTGGCGGGCGCGATGCAGCAGGCCGCGGACGACGCCAGGGCCAAGGGGATCCAGGTCTGGTTCTCCAACCCGAAGCAGAACTTCGCCGGCAAGGCCGTCTGCGGCGACCCGGAGTCCGTCCACGGCATCGTCAAGACGCTCGTGGACTCCGACGAACCGAAGACCGACTACCCGTTCCTGCGGGATTACGGCCTGTCGGCCCAGTCGTTCCACCCGAAGATCGGCGGCGCCCGCCTCTACGCCGACTCCCTGGAGCGCACGTTCAACGGCATGGGGCTGTGACCTCTGCCACCCACCAGGGGCCCGGCACCCGCCGGGCCCCTCTCACCGGAAACGGAGAAGCACCCATGAGGAAGCTCCCGCCCGCCGTGGCCACCGGTGGCGCCGCCGCCGTCGCCCTCGTCGCCCTGGCCGCCGCGCCGGCCTCGGCCGCCACCGCGGACTCGCAGTTCGACGTGATCTTCCCCGGCAAGAAGCCGCAGACCACGTACTACGTCCAGAACACCGCCGGCAACTCCGGGAGCATGACCGGGAAGTCCGTGATGCACTGGCAGATCGTCGACGACCAGGTCGTCGACAACTCCAAGCGGTTCACCAGCTTCAAGATCACCACTCGGATCGAGGAGCGCCTGACCAAGTCCAGCGAGGACCACGTCGTGACGTCCCGGACGTGCGACTGGACCAAACTGGTCAACGACAACTACTCGTGGAACCTTCTGGAGGACGCCAACACCTGCGCCGCGCCGCCCACCGTCTACGACGGTGAGGTGTGGTGGTCCACGGACTCGACCATCGTCTACGACATCGAGGGCGACGGCCGGGGACCGATCACCAAGGAGCTCACCGGCTCGCCGCTGATCCACGGCTGAGTCCACACGGGTGCCCGGGTTCTGAGTACGTTCGCTCAGGACCCGGGCCTGTTCTCGGGAGAAGCTCGTTCCATGACCGACCCCGCACCCCAGTGGCCCACGAACCACCCCCGCTTCCACGGGCCGAACGTCCCACCCCCGCACCGGCCCGCGCGCCCCCGGCTGCATCCGGTCGGCGACGTCGCGCTGGCCGTCGGCCTGCTGGTCGTGGACGGCGTCGCGGCGCTCGCCGCCCTCCTGCTCGGAATCGACTTCCACGGATGGAAGCCGTTCGACCCGGGCGCGGACAACTCCGCGGTCGTCCTCCGTCCCGACTGGCTGTACGTGGGCATCGCCGGCGGTGTCGTCCTGCTCACCGCACCGCTGCTGTACCGGCTCCGGGCCCTCGTCACCACCTGTGTGCAGGTGCTGGCCGGGCTGGTCGTGGTGGGTCTCGCGGTGGCCGGGGCGCAGTACGACCAGCACCGTGCCACCGGCTCGGCTCCCTCCGTCCCGTCCGCACCGTCCGCCCCGTACTACCCGGGTGCGGCACAAGCCCCGGGCGCGGCGGCGTACGGCCGTTGACGTCGGCCGGCCCATCCCCCGGGGTGGGCCGGCCGCCGCCGCTACTCGCCCGCGTACGCCCTCCTCAGCGCGGCGATGTCGAGCTTGCCCATCGCGAGCATCGCCCGGGTGGTGCGGGCCGCCTTCTCCTGGTCGGGATCGCCGATCATGTCGATGAGCCCGTCCGGAACGACCTGCCAGGAGACGCCGAACCGGTCCTTGAGCCAGCCGCACGGGCCGGGCTCGCCGCCGTTCTCGGTCAGCTTGTTCCAGTAGTGGTCGACCTCCTCCTGGTTCTCGCAGTGGATCTGGAAGGAGATCGCCTCGCTGAACGTGAACTGCGGGCCGCCGTTCAGCGCGACGAACTTCTGGCCGTTGGCCGTGAAGTCGACGGCGATGACGGTGCCGGCGGGGCCGGGGCCGGCCTCGGTGTAGCGGCCGATCCGGCCGATGCGGGAATCCTTGAAGATCGAGACGTAGTAGTGCGCGGCCTCCTCGGCCTCGCCGTCGAACCAGAGACAGGTGGTGAACCCTTCGGTCGCCATCGAATCCTCCCGGAGCGTGGAAAGCGGTCACCTGTACCGACCGATCCTCGCCCCGGAACTCATCGGCCGGGCGCCGGAACAATTCGAATGGCCCTCCCCCCGTTCCGAACTAGCATCGCGGCCATGATCACGTCATCACCCGCCGACGGCATCCGGCCCTTCCGCATCGCGGTCCCGCAGAGCGATCTGGACGACCTGTACGACCGCCTCGACCGCACCCGATGGCCGGACGAGCTGCCCGGCACCGGGTGGGACCACGGCGTTCCCCTGGACTACCTGCGCGAGCTCGTCCGGTACTGGCGGCATGAGTACGACTGGCGGGCGGCCGAGCAGCGGCTGAACGAGTGGCCGCAGTTCACCACGACCGTCGACGGTGCCCACGTGCACTTCGCCCACATCCGCTCCCCCGAACCGGACGCCACCCCGCTGGTGATCACCCACGGGTGGCCGGGGTCGATCGTGGAGTTCCTCGACGTGGTGGGCCCCCTGACCGACCCGGTCGCGCACGGGGGTGATCCGGCCGACGCCTTCCACGTGGTGCTGCCGGGCATCCCGGGGTTCGGGCTGTCCGGGCCCACCACGCACCGGGGCTGGGAGGCGGGCCGCGTCGCCGACGCCTGGGCCGAGCTGATGCGACGGCTCGGGTACGAGCGGTTCGGCGCCCAGGGCGGGGACTGGGGCGCGGCGATCTCCCGCGAGCTGGGCCGGGCTCACCCGGACCGGGTGATCGGCGTCCACCTCAATCTGCTGCCGGGGGCGCAGCAGACCGAGGCACCGACCGACGAGGAGCTGGCCGCGCTCTCCCCCGGGGAGCGGGAGCGCACGCTCACCTCCTGGCACCGCTGGTCCGCGTGGCAGCGTGAGGGCGCGGCCTACGCGATGCTGCACGCCACCCGGCCGCAGACCCTCGCCTACGCGCTCACCGACTCGCCGGTCGGCCAGCTCGCCTGGATCGTAGAGAAGTTCAGGGAGTGGACGGACTCCGCCGAACTGCCCGAGGAAGCCGTCGACCGGGACCGGATGCTCACCGACGTGATGCTGTACTGGCTGACCGGCACCGCCGGTTCGTCCTCACGGATTTACTACGAGCGGGCGCATTCCTCGGGCCGGGCCGCCGCGCCGGCCGAGCCGTCGACCGCGCCGACCGCGCTCGCCGTCTTCCCCGCCGAGCTGCAGCTGCCGCTGCGGCACCGGGCGGAGCGGACCGAGAACATCGTGCGCTGGACGGAGTTCGACCGTGGCGGCCACTTCGCCGCGATGGAGGAGCCGGACCTGCTCGTCGACGACGTCCGGGCCTTCTTCCGGCAGCTGCGCGCGAAGGACTGAACGACGACCGGGAGAGGCCGCCCCGGGGAGGGCCGCCGCGCCCGCGCTCCGCCCGTGGCGGATCTGCCACGGGCAGAGCCGTCGCATGCGGTGAACTCCTGTGGCCAACAGTGGAGTCGACGGCATCCGCAGCACCACGAGGAGACCCGATGACTCCACTCAGCACGCTCTCGCCCCGCGCCGAGGAGGGCGACACCCCACTCAGCCGCTTCGACGACCATCTCGCCGCGCACCTGCTCGCCCAGCGCATCGTCCTCCTCGGCACTCAGGTCGACGAGGTGTCGGCGAACCGCGTGTGCGCTCAGTTGCTCCTGCTGTCCGCGCAGGACCCGCACGCCGACATCGCCCTGTACATCAACAGCCCGGGCGGCTCCGTCACCGCGGGGCTCGCCGTCTACGACACCATGCGGCTGGTCCCGAACGACGTCTGCACCCTGGCGATGGGCTTCGCCGCCAGCATGGGCCAGTTCCTGCTCACGGCGGGGACGCCGGGCAAGCGGTTCGCGCTGCCCCACGCGCGGGTCATGATGCACCAGCCGTCGGCCGGGATCGGCGGCACCACCGCGGACATCGAGATCCAGGCGGAGAACCTGGAGCACACCAAGCGGACCATCGAGCGGATCACCGCCGGGCACACCGGGCAGAGCGCGGAGACGATCGCGCGGGACGGCGACCGGGACCGCTGGTTCACGGCCGAGCAGGCCAGGGAGTACGGACTGGTGGACCGGGTGGTGCAGTCGCTCGCCGACGTCCGCCCGGCCGCCCCGCGCCGACGGACGGGGCTGTGACATGGGGTCGTACACGGTTCCCTACGTCATCGAGCGGACCGCGCAGGGCGAACGGTCGTACGACGTGTTCAGCCGACTGCTCAACGAGCGGATCGTCTTCCTCGGCACCGAGATCGACGACGGGGTCGCCAACGTCGTGATCGCGCAGCTGCTCCATCTGGAGTCGGCGGCTCCGCAGGCCGAGATCTCCCTCTACCTGAACTCCCCCGGCGGATCGTTCACCTCGCTGATGGCGATCTACGACACGATGACCTTCATCCAGTCGCCGATCTCCACGTTCTGCGTGGGACAGGCCGCCTCCACGGCGGCGGTGCTGCTGGCGGGCGGCGATCCCGGGCGGCGCTTCGTGCTGGAGCACGCGCGGGTGCTGCTCGGGCAGCCCGCCAGCGGCGGCCGGCAGGGCACGGTCTCCGACCTGGCGCTCCAGGCCAAGGAGATGGTCCGGATCCGCTCCCAGGTCGAGGAGGTGCTGTCCCGGCACACGCGCCACGACATCACGACCCTGCGCGCCGACATGGACCGCGACAAGGTGTTCACCGCCCGGGAGGCGGTGGCCTACGGGCTGGCCGACGAGGTGCTGAGCCGGCGCCTGGTCACGGTCTGAGGCGCCGGCTCGTACGGGCGTGGGCTCCGGTCAGGCGGCCAGGCACAGTCCGCCGGAGCGGGAGGCCGAGCGGCCGCGCGCGGGGGCCGCGGTGCGGCTGGTGAGCCGGACCAGTTCGCCCTGCGCGAGCGACAGCAGGTCGCCGAGACCGAGCCCGAGGGCCCGCGCCGCGGCCGCGAGGACCTCCGAGGAGGCCTCCTTGCGGCCGCGCTCGATCTCCGACAGGTAGGGCATGGAGATCCGGGCCGTCTCGGCGACGTCCTTGAGAGTGCGCTGCTGGGCCAGGCGTTCCCGGCGCAGCACGTCGCCGACGAGGTCGCGCCACAGGGGCTCCCTCGCGGGGGCGGGCGGCCGCTCGGCCCCGGCGGGGGCGGCGGGCGGCCGCAGCGGGACGACGCGGGCGTGGTTCGGCGCTTGGGTGGTCACCGTCCCAGACTAGGAGCCGCCGACGCCGGGGGAAGGTGTGCTCCGGGGATCGGCGTTCCGCTCTGGGTGAAGCACCCGTGCCGCGGCGCGCTGCGGAGCGGGATTCGCCGATCGCGCTCCGGGGGCGCATACTTTCCGGATAGCGGGGTACCGGGGGGTCGCGTACCTGGCCGGCGCCGGGACGTCGGTTCGACGCGTACAGGCCGAGGAAAGCAAGCTCGCAGCGAGACTTTCGTGGGAGAGGTAATGGACACCGCCGTGATCCGGTCCGAGGCAGCGGCCGAGGAGGCCGGGACGACCAGGACGGGCGACGGACTGCCGGGTGTCGACGACCCCCGCACGATCGCTCCGCGGGACGCCCGCGAGCTGTCCCGCCACTTCTTCACGCGACTGACGGAGCTCGAAGAGGGCACGCACGAGTACCAGTACGCGCGCAACACCCTCATTGAGATGAACATGTCGCTGGTGCGGTTCGCGGCCGGCCGGTTCCGCAACCGCGGGGACGACATGGAGGACGTCGTCCAGACCGGGATGGTCGGCCTGATCAAGGCGATCGACCGGTTCGAGCTGTCGCGCGAGGTGGAGTTCACCTCGTTCGCGCTGCCGTACATCGTGGGCGAGATCAAGCGCTTCTTCCGGGACACCACCTGGGCCGTGCACGTGCCGCGGCGCCTGCAGGAGCTGCGCGTGGAGCTGGCCAGGGCCCGCGAGGAGCTCTCCAGCCGCCTGGACCGGGACCCCACCGTCGGTGAGCTCGCCACCTTGATGAACCTCTCCGAGAACGAGGTGGTCGAGGCCCAGATCGCCTCCAACGGCTACAACTCCGCGTCGCTGGACGCCGCCCTGACCGGGGACGGCCCCGAGGACGGCGAATCGGTGCTCGCCGACTTCATCGGCGTCGAGGAGGACGGGCTCCGGCTGGTCGAGGACTTCCACTCCCTCGCGCCGCTCCTGGCGAAGCTCGGCGAGCGGGACCGGGAGATCATCCACCTGCGGTTCGTGGAGGAGGCCACCCAGGCGGAGATCGGCGAACGGCTCGGCTGCTCCCAGATGCACGTGTCCCGGCTGATCAAGCGCATCATCACCCAGCTGCGCCAGGGCATGCTGGGCGAGCTCGGCTGCGCCTGACCGACGAGAGCGCCCGGGCGCGACAGTGCCGCCCCCTTCGTGGAAGTGGGGCGGCACCGCTGTGTCGGCGCTTGTTGCCGGGGCTGTGCGGGGCCGACCGGTCAGCGCCGGCCGAGGCCCACCCGGGCGCACACCCGCTTGCCCACCGGCACCCGCTCGACCGTGACGTCCGCCAGGGCGTGCACGATCTCCAGACCGTGCCGGCCCACGCGGTTCGGGTCGCGGGGGAAGCGGCGGGGCAGGACGGCGCTGCTGTCGTACACGGAGACGGTGACCGCGGTGGCGGTGCCTTCGAGCTCCAGGATGTACGGCCCCTTGCTGTGCCGGTCCGCGTTGGTGACCAGCTCGCTCACCACCAGGAGCAGGGCCTCGGAGGAGCGCGGCTCGATCTCGGCGCACCACTCGCTCGCGAGCTGCTCGAGGAAGAGCAGGGCGAAGGACCGCGCCTCGGCTATGCACCCCGGTTCCCCTGTGTAGTGCGCCGCCCGCCGGAGCGGTTCCACGGGAACGTCGAAACCAGTCGGTATCACTGCCCCGTCCAGGTACTCGATCATGCAAGTCTCTCTCGGAAAGCCGGCCTGGCCGGACACTGTCGCATCTGTTCTCGTACCCCGAGCCGCGCGTTTGAGTCCCGGCCGATCGGTACGACCTCCGGCCGGGTCAGCGTACCGGCTCCGACCAGGGGTGATGCGGGACAGCGGGGGCCGTCCGCGCTGCCGGGCGGACGCCGACGGGCCCCTTCGGAGCAGGGCCGCGAGCCGGGCGACGGCCCGGACGAGGGGCTCTTTCGGACTACGGCTGCGAGCCGGACGACGCGGCGGACGGCGGGCCGGAGGCCGGAGGCGGGGAGGACGGGCCGGAGGCCGGAGGCGGGGACGACGGGGAGGACTCCGGCGAGGTGGGCGTGGACGGCTTCGCAGGCGACCGGGGTGGGGCCGAGGAGGACTCCGGCGGCGGCGAGGAGGTCTCCGACGACGGTGTGGCGGGCGAGGAGGACTCCGTGTGCGGCGACGCGGGCGAGGACGGGGCGGTGGAGGTCGCCGGGCAGCCCGGGGAACCCGAGGCACCGGGCGGGCACGGCGACCGGGAGCCGGAAGGCGGCGGAAGCACGGTCGCGGTGGAGAGCGGCCAGGGGTTCGCCGGCGGTGGCGCCGGGCGGTCGTGGCGGCCGGTGTCGCCGGGCGTCCGGGCGAACCAGTCGTGGTGGCGCAGGTCGAAGACGACGAACTTCTTGACGATCTTCGGCGAGGGCGTCACGACGATGACGTTCTGCGGCCGGTACGACGGCCATCTCCCGCCGACGTAGCGGGGTGCGGTCTTCTGGGCGACCGGCGGCGTCAGCGGGTTGCCGCAGGCGCAGCGGACCCGGGGCACGCCGTGATCGTCCACGAGGACGGCCGTGCCCGCCTGAAGGACCGCCTGGTACTCGGTGGCGGTCCCCTCGCGGTAGCCGTGATTGGTGACGCGGGTGTCCATGCGCAGCTGGAGCGGGGTGAGCGAACGCAGCCAGCCGGGGACGTCGCCCGGCCGGACACCGGCGACGGAGGCGAACGCCCTGTTCTTGGCCGGGTCCGCCGTCAGGGCCCTGATCTGCTGCTCCACGTCGCAGCTGGAGACATTGCGGGTGCCGCCGTAGAGGCCGGCCGCGCCGCCCTGGACGCTCCGCACCGCGTTGGCGGGCTGCGACGGCCCGGTCGGTACGGGCGAGGGCGGCGGCGCGGAGTCCTCCTTGGCCGTGGACCCGGTGAAGGGGTCGGGTCCCTTCTCGCCCGCGGACTGCAGGAACACCTCGCCCCGGGCGCTCGAGCCGTCGCCGGAGGTGGTGAGGACGACGGCGAGCACCACGACCGCCACCACGGCGGTGACGAGCAGCGCCATCCGGGGCACCGACGACCACCAGGGCCGGTGGGGCTCCGGCGCACCGGCTCCCCCGCCGCCACCCGTGGGGCGGGACGGCGGCCCGGAGGGCGGCTCGGAGGGCCGGCCCGACAGGGGGCCGGAGGGCGGGCCGGAGGGACGGCCGGAGGCAGGCGGTTCCGCGGTCACGAGGTCTCCCGAGGTCGACACTTCGCGGCGTATGACCTGATCAAGGCCGCTCTTCCCGCAACGTCCCCATTGTGTGCCCCGGTGTGGTGCCGTCCGCAAGCGGACGCGGACGGACCTCCCGGCGGGCGCGCCGCCGCCGGGCTGCTTAGCGTGGCACCGTGAGTCCGCCGAGCCCCTCCGCGCAGCCGGTCGCCCGCCACGGCTGGGCGCAGGCCGCCGCCACGGCGCTGACGGGGCTGCTCTCGATGATCGTGGTCGCCGCGCTGGGTCTGTGGGCGGCCGGTGCCGCGGACCTCCCCGACCTGGCCTTTCCGCGGGTCGTCGCCGCGACCGTGGTGACGGCGGTCGGCGGCAGCGTGGCGCTCACCGGCACGGCGGGCGACCTCGCCCGGACCCATGCCGGGATCACCGTGATGCCGCTGTCGGTCACCCTGGTGGGCGCGCTGGTCGTCGCCGCGGGCTTTCTGCGGCCGCTGCGGCACCGGGCGGTGGCCGGGGCGCGGGAACTGGCCGGGTGGGCCGCCCGGATCGCCGCGGTCTGGCTGGTGCTGCTCGTCGTCCTGGCGCTGGCCGCGCGCCAGACCTTCGCCGTGGACCTGGGCGAGGGGCTGCTCGGCGACATCGGCGACTTCCTGAACGCCTCGCCGCGGGTCGGGTTCGCCGCGCAGGTGCCGTCGACCGCCGTCCTCGGGCTGGTGTGGCTGGCGGGGGTGCTGGTGCTGGCCCTGCTGGTGGCGCGCGGAGCGCCGCTGCCTCCGCGGCTGCTGCGGTTCCAGACGTCGGTGCGCCCCGCGGCGTACGCCATGGTCGTGCTGCTGCTCACCTACGTCGCCGTGGGCGTCGTCGTCGCGCTCGTCACGGCGGTGACCCGGGGGCATCCGGCGCAGTCGCTCGCGGTGATCCTGCTCGGCATGCCGAACCTGGCCTGGCCGGCCCTGACCATCGGGATGGGCGCCACCTGGAACGGCCGGGTGGACGGCCCGTTCGGACTGCCCATGCCGCATCTGCTGGACGAGGTGCTGCGCACCCCGGACGTCTCCGCGCTCAACCTGCGCACGCTGGCCGAGCACGACGGCAGGGTGTGGTGGCTGGTGGTGGCCGACGCGGTGCTGCTGCCGGCGGCCGCGTTCCTGATGGCCTGCCGCTCACCGGTCCGGGTGCGTGTGTGGCGGCACGCCCTGCACATGGCCCTCGCCCTGACCCTGACGGTGCTGATGATCTGCCTCGTCGGCCGGATCTCCGCGCACTACGGGCTCTCCCTGTTCGGCCTCGGCGACCTGGGCGGCGGGCTGTCCGGAGAGCTGCTCCTGAGGCCGCAACTGTGGGGCGCGCTGGGCCTCGCGGTGCTGTGGGGCCTGGCCACCGGTTTCCTCGGCGCGCTGCCGGCCCGGCGGGTGCGCCGGACGGGCGAGGCCGACGACGGTGCGCACGGGCGTGGCGAGGGGAGCGGTGCCGAGCCGGGCGGCGTCGAGGGCCGCTAGCCACCGGCGCCGAACACCGGGTGGGCCCAGGGCGGCGGATCGGGGGGCCTGCCCGGTCCGTCGACCACCGGCAGATCCACCTCGGTCGCCGGGTGCCCCGCCGTCGTGCCGCCCGCGGCGGCGGCGCGCAGGGCGGCGACGAAGGCGCGGCAGGAGTCGTAGCGGTCGTCGGGGCTCTTCGCGAGCGCCCTGGCGAAGACGTCGTCGACGGGTGCGGCGAGGTCGGGGCGCTCCCCGGTCAGCGGCGGCGGTTCGTCGTACTGGTGGGCCCACAGCAGGGCCATGTCGTCGTCCCGCCGGAAGGGCGGATGGCCGGCCAGCATCTCGTAGACCACGCAGGCGAAGCTGTAGACGTCGCAGCGCGCGTCGACCGGGCGCCCGGCGATCTGCTCGGGGGCCACGTAGTCGAGCGTGCCGACGAACTGGCCTACGGTGGTGAAGCCGCTCAGGGACAGGGACTTCTTGGTCAGTCCGAAGTCGGCCAGGTAGGCGTGCTCGGGGTGGTCGCTGTCGGTGCCGCGGGCCACCAGGACGTTCCCGGGCTTCACGTCGCGGTGGACCAGGCCGTGCTCGTGGGCGGCGTCCAGCGCGGAGGCGATCTGCGCGGCGATCCGCGTGGCCGTCGCGAGCGGCAGCGGGCCCTGCGCGTCGAGCAGATGGCGCAGGTCGCTGCCGGGGACGTAGCGCATGGCGATGTAGAGGACGCCGTCCGTCTCGCCCGCCTCGTAGACGGGCACGATGTTCGGGTGGTCGATGGCGGCGGCCGCCCGGGACTCGTGGATGAAGCGCTGCCGGAAGGTGTCGTTGCGGGCGAGTTCGGGGGCCAGCAGCTTGAGCGCGACGGTGCGGTCCAGGTGCAGGTCGCGGGCCCGGAGGACGACGGCCATGCCGCCGCGCCCGATCTCCTGCTCGATGCGGTACCCGGCGAGTTCCTTCCCGAGCAGTTCCGAGGGGCGTCCCGAGAACAGGCCGGTGTCGTGCGGCATCAGGAGTCACCCTCCGCGGGGACCTCGCGGGTGGCCCCGGGGCCGGCCCCGGCGGGGGCCCGCGGCGCCCGGTCGGCCGCGTAGGTGGCCGTCCGGGAGCCGTCCGCGTACACCCACCGCCCCTGCTCGGCGTCGTAGAGCCACATCGACTCGCCGTCGACGACGATCCCGATCCGCAGCCCCCGGGTGCGGTGGCCGAAGGTCTCCCGGTCGATCCCTCCGCCGGCCAGGTCCTCCACGGCGACCCGGTAGCTCGCCAGGGCGTGTTCGGCGCGGGCGAGCAGCGGGCGCGGGTCGCCCGTGCCGAACGGCCCGCCGGGGCGGGGCGGGTCCTGCGGCACGGCGACCAGGCGGCGGCCGTCGACCCAGGCGGACCAGCCGTTGGCGCACACCACGCGTCCCCAGTCGCCGCGGCGCTCCGCGAGTTCCACGGGCAGCAGGGGGTCGAGGGGCACCGTGGGGCGGTCGGGGTCGGGTGCCTCCCAGGCCGGCATTCCGTCCTGGGGGACGACGTGGGTGGGGCGGAAGCCCGGGGTCGTCATCGCGCCGCCCTCACTTCCGCATCACCGCGGGCTCGCGCAGGCGCAGCAGCCGGGACACCAGGTATCCGCAGAGCACCGACAGCACCACCAGCATCCCCATGTTGATCAGCCACATCCCGGGCGTGTGCCGGAACAGCGGGTCGGCGGTCTGGGGGCCCGGCAGGATGCGGGCCAGGCCGATCGTGTCGGCCATCGCGGCGAACGCCCAGCGGGAGGGCACCAGCCAGGACAGCTGCTCCAGCACGGGGACGCCGCGCAGGGTGACCAGGGCGCCGCACAGGACGACCTGGACGATGGCCAGCAGCACCAGCAGCGGCATCGTCACCTCCTCCCTGCGGACCAGGGCGGACACCACGAGGCCGAACATCATCGCCGTGAACGCGAGCAGGGCGACGGCGAGGGTGACCTCCGCCAGCGGCGGCAGGAACACCCCCCGTCCGCCGGGCGCGTTGAGGTCCACGCCGAGCAGGGCCACCAGGGCCAGGACGACCGCCTGGAGCACGGTCACCGTGCCCAGGACCACCACCTTCGACATGAGGTACGCCGATCTGGACAGGCCCACGGCCCGCTCCCGCTGGTAGATCACCCGCTCCTTGACGAGTTCGCGCACGGCGTTGGCGGCGCCCGTCAGCACCGCGCCGACGCACAGGACGAGCAGGGCGGAGGTGGCCTTGTCCGCCACCAGCTCGCCGCCCGCCAGGACGCGGGCCATGGCCCCCATCACGAACGGCAGCGCGATCATGACGATGAGGAAGGTCCGGTCCGCGGCGAGCACGGAGGTGTAGCGGCGGATCAGCGTGCCCAGCTGCGCGCTCCGGCTGCGAGGGCGGGGCGGCGGTGCCGCGACGACGGGCGTGGAGTCCGGGTGCGGCGGCTGGGCGGTCGCGTCGACGACGTACTGCCGGTGGAACCGCGAGGCGCGGTACTCGTCGGCCCAGTCCCGCTCGCGGTCCCGTTCGAAGGCCTCGAACGCCTCCGGCCAGTGGGCGAAGCCGAAGAAGTCGAGGGTCTCCTCGGGCGGCCCGTAGTAGCCGATCCGGCCGCCGGGGGCGAGCACCAGCAGCCGGTCGCAGACGTCGAGGCTGAGCACGCTGTGGGTGACCACGATGACGGTGCGGCCGTCGTCGGCCAGCCCGCGCAGCGTCTGCATGACGGAGCGGTCCATCCCGGGGTCGAGCCCGGACGTCGGCTCGTCGAGGAAGAGCAGGGACGGCTTGGTGAGCAGTTCCAGGGCGACGCTGACCCGTTTGCGCTGGCCGCCGGAGAGGCTGTGCACGGGCTGTCCGGCCCGCTGCTCCAGGCCCAGCTCGCGGATGACCTCCTCGACCCGGGCGCGCCGCTCCTCCGGGGCAGTGTCCTGCGGGAAGCGCAGTTCCGCGGCGTAGGCGAGGGCGTCGCGGACGGTCAGCTGGACGTGCAGGATGTCGTCCTGGGGGACCAGCCCGATGCGCTGGCGCAGCTCGGCGTAGTCGCGGTACAGGTCGCGGCCGTCGTAGAGGACCGTGCCGTGGCCGGCGGGCCGCTGTCCGGTCAGGGCGTTCAGCAGGGTGGTCTTGCCGGAGCCGCTGGGTCCCACGACCGCGAGCAGGCACTTCTCCCCCACCGGGAAGGACACGTGGTCGAGCAGGACCTTGCGGCCCTGGTCGACGGTGACCGTGAGGTCCTGCACGTCGAGCGAGATCTCGCCGGTGTCGACGTACTCCTGCAGCTGGTCGCCGACGAGGCGGAACGCCGAGTGGCCGATGCCGACGACGTCGTCGGGCCCGATCGGCGCCCGTTCGACGAGCTGCCCGTTGAGGAACGTGCCGTTGTGGCTGCCGACGTCGACGATCTCGTACGTGCCGTCCGCCAGGGCCCGCAGTTCGGCGTGCCGGCGGGAGACGACCAGGTCGTCCAGGACGAGGTCGTTGTCCTCGGCGCGGCCGATGCGGACGGTGCGCGCGGGCAGCGGCCGCACCGTGGTGGGCTGCCGGAAGAGCGCGGTGGGTGCGGCCGGGGCCGGGGAACGGCCGACGAGGACGGCGCGCGGTCCGTCGGCGGGGTTGCCGAAGCGGATCACGCTGCCGGGGCCGACGTCCCAGTCGTGGATTCTGCGCCCGTCGGCGTAGGTGCCGTTGGTGCTGTGGTCGTCGTGGAGCGTCCAGTGGCCGTCCTTCGGGCGCAGCACCGCGTGGTGCCAGGAGACCCGGGCGTCGTCGAGGACGACGTCGCTGAGCGGGTCGCGTCCGACGTGGTAGGCGCGGCCCGGGGTCATCACTGTCGAGCCCGTCTCCGTCTCGAGGACGAGCTCGGGCGCAGTCGGCGCGACCGGCCGCTCAGCCATGCCAGAATTCTAACGATGTGCCCCTATACGCGCCGTTCGACGCGGGCGTCGGGCCACCGTGGGAGGTACGTCAGGCCACCGGGAGGTAGAGGGCGGGGACGGTCCGCTGCATCCGCAGGGCGTCCACCGACTCGGCGAGCAGCTCGTACTCGGTGGTGTCGTCGCTGGCGGCGATCCGCACCAGCCGCCCGGCGGCCAACTCGTCGGCGGCCAGTTCCTGTTGGACCAGGTCGGCGCACCAGCCGCGCAGGATGCCGGGGACGTCGGGGACCGACTGCGGGACCGGCACGAGCACGCTGGCGGGGACGTGGCTGGTGTCGGGGCCGGGGTCGAGCCGTTCGGCCATCCAGGAGGCGCGGTCGCGCAGCCACCACAGCGCCAGCGTCAGGGTCGGCGCCCGGTAGGTGCCGAGCGGTACACCGATGCGCCGGCCCCCGCATACGCCGTACCCGGTGACATGGCACAGGAATTCGTCGTGCACTGCTCCTCCCCCGTCGCGTCGTTCGCCTGCCGGCTCTGCCTCGCTCTCTCTGCGGCTCCTGTGCGGTGAAGCGGCCCTGACCTTCGAGTATGTTGACTACTGAAACGCTGTCACCATGACTTTCCGGCCAGTTCCCTGGCATATTCCGCGCGACTCCTGGCCGGAACAGCGCGCCTCCAGCACCCCGGGGCATTACCCGCGCGGTAATCGACCGCCGCGGCACGGCCCGGCATGGTGGTCACATCGGGCCGCCGGTCACGGCAGACCCGGTCCCGACCAGCAGAGACGACCTCGACGGAGGCTGATTCGCCATGTCCGCCCACACCGACCGCCACGAGATCGCCGTCGCCCGCTACTTCGAGGCCTGGAACGCCACCGGCCCGCAGGCGCTGGCCAAGGCGGTCGCCGCCGCCTGGACCCCGGACGGCACGTACACCGACCCCCTCGCCGACGTCGGCGGGCACGAGGGGATCGCCGCCGTGATCGCGGCGGCACAGGAGCAGTTCCCCGGCTTCTCCTTCCGCCTCGCGGGCTCCGTCGACGGCCACCACGACACGGCGCGTTTCTCCTGGGAGCTGGTGAGCGACGCGGACGGCACGGCGCCGGTCGCCGGGTCCGACGTGATCACCCTGGACGGTGAGGGGCGGATCCTGGCCGTGCTCGGGTTCCTGGACCGGGTGCCCGCCGGGGCCTGAAGCGGCGGTGCGGGCCGGGGCAGCCGCCCGGCGGGCGCCGGGGACCGCGCAGACCGGCGGTGGGGGGGGGGGGGCCCCCCCCCCCCCCCCCCCCCCCCCGCCGGGGGGCGGGGTGTGGGGCGGGGCGTTGCGCCGGTCGCGCGGCCGCGGGGAGGAGAAGTTGGCGGTTGGCGCCGCGGCCTGAGCCA
>NZ_JBIBWT010000019.1:0-72356 GCF_043081525.1 Streptomyces sp. NPDC014864 | reverse complement strand
GGGGGGGGGGGCGCGCGCCGGGGGGGGGGGGGGGGCCCCCCCGGGGGGGGGGGGGGGGGGGGGGGCCCCCCCCCCCCCCCCCCCCCCCCCCCGGCCGGGTCACGGCTTGACGAGCGCGTCGATCCGCGTCAGCTCCTCCGCGTCGAAGTCCAGGTTGCCGATCGCCGCGACGCTGTCCTCCAGCTGCCCCGGGCTGCTCGCGCCGACCAGGGCCGAGGTGACCCGGCCGCCGCGCAGCACCCACGCCAGCGCCATCTGGGCCAGCGACTGGCCGCGGGCCCCCGCCATCTCGTCCAGCGCGCGCAGCCTGCCCACCAGCTCCTCGGTGACCGCGTCGGAGCGGAGGAAGGGGCTGTCGCTCGCCGCCCGCGAGTCCTCGGGTACGCCGTCGAGGTAGCGGCCGGTGAGCAGGCCCTGCTCCAGCGGGGAGTAGGCGATGGAGCCGACCTGGAGCTCGTCGAGGGTGTCGAGGAGGCCCTCGTCCTCGGGGCGGCGGTCGAGCATGGAGTAGCGCGGCTGGTGGATCAGCAGCGGGGTGCCCAGCTCGCCGAGGATGCGGGCGGCCTCGCGGGTCTGCTCCGGGGAGTAGTTGGAGACGCCGACGTAGAGCGCCTTGCCCTGCTGGACCGCGGAGTGCAGGGCGCCCATCGTCTCCTCCAGCGGAGTGTCCGGGTCGAAGCGGTGGGAGTAGAAGATGTCGACGTACTCCAGGCCCATCCGCCCCAGGCTCTGGTCGAGCGAGGACAGCAGGTACTTGCGGGAGCCCCACTCACCGTACGGGCCCGGCCCCATCAGGTAGCCGGCCTTGGTGGAGATCACCAGTTCGTCGCGGTACGGCGCGAGGTCGGCCCGCAGTGCCTCGCCCAGCGCGGACTCGGCGGCGCCGGGCGGCGGGCCGTAGTTGTTGGCCAGGTCGAAGTGGGTGACCCCGAGGTCGAAGGCCCGGCGCAGGATCGCCCGCTGGGTCTCCACCGGGCGGTCGGGGCCGAAGTTGTGCCACAGGCCGAGCGACAGCGCGGGGAGCTTCAGGCCACTGCGTCCGGCGCGCCGGTAGGGCATGTCCGCGTAACGGTCGGGGTGGGGGGTGTACAACGCGACTCCAGAGGGGTTGGCACTGCGGGCGACCGGTTCCGGGGAACCGGCGTCCCACTCTCGCGCGACCTGCGGGCAGTGGTCCAACAGAAGAATCCGATGGAATTCAGCGGATACGCTTCTCAGTCATGGAACTGCGTCACCTCCAGCACTTCGTCGCCGTCGCCGAGGACCAGCACTTCACCCGGGCCGCGGAGCGGCTGATGGTGTCCCAGTCGGGCCTGTCGGCGTCGATCCGGGCGCTGGAGCGGGAGCTGCGCGCCCCGCTGTTCGTGCGCACCACCCGCCGGGTCACCCTCACGGAGGCCGGGCGCGCCCTGCTCGGCGAGGCGGAGCGGATCCTCGCGCAGGTGCGGTCGGCGCACGAGGCGGTGGCCGCGGTGCAGGGCGTGCTGCGGGGCACGCTCGCGATCGGCACCGAGCAGTGCATCGCCGGTGTGCACGTGGCCTCGCTGCTCGCCACGTTCCGGCGGCGGCACCCGGACGTGGAGATCCGGCTGAGGCAGGCGGGGTCCGGCGCGCTCGCGGAGGAGGTCGCGGCCGGACGGCTGGATCTCGCGTTCGCCTACCGGACGCAGGCCGACACCGACCAGCTGCGCTCGGTGGCGCTGACCAGCGAGCCGATGACGGTGCTGTGCCGCCCCGACCACCGGCTCACCGCGCCCGGCGCGGTGCTCACCCCCCAGGACCTCGGCGGCGAGGTCTTCGTCGACTTCCATCCCGACTGGGGGCCGCGCCGCACCACCGACGCGGCCTTCTCCGCGGCGGGCGTCCGGCGGACCGTGGCCCTGGAGGTGAACGACGTGCACAGCCTCCTCGACCTGGTCGACGAGAACCTCGGCGTCGCCGTCGTCCCCAGCCACTTCCGGCACAAGCGCCCCACGCTCACCGCGCTGCCGCTCAAGGGCACCGGCGAGACCGAGTACGAGACGGTCGCGCTGCTGCCCCCGCCGCAGGCCACCAGCCCGGCGGCCCGGGCGCTGATGGCCCTGCTCGAGACCGGCGGCCCGGTCCCCACGCCGGCCGCGTCGGGCACGGGCTGACCGGACGGCCCGACGACGGGGCCGTCCGGACGATCGGGACGGCCGGGTGATCGGACCGGCCGGGCGCGCCCCGGACGGGCGCGGATCGCGGGAGCCCGGCGGGTGCCGCCGCCCGGCCGCTTCCCGCATGACGGGTTCCGGACGCATGACGGACGGCGATGCGCGATGGTGGACGTATGCATGCGAAGGACGTCCTCATCGACGGCTACGGCCGTGTCCGCGAAGAAGTCCATGCCGTCGTCGACGGCCTGCCGGCACAGCTCCTCAACGCCCGGCCCGCCGCCGACGCCAACTCCGTCTCCTGGCTCCTCTGGCACCTCACCCGGGTGCAGGACGACCATGTCGCCGACGCCTTCGGCCTGGACCAGGTGTGGCTGGCCCAGGGCTGGGAGAAACGCTTCGGACTCGATCTGAACCGGCGCGACACGGGCTACGGCCACAGCCCCGCGAAGGTCGCCAAGGTACGGGTCGACTCCGCGGACCTGCTGACCGGCTACTACGACGCCGTGCACGAGCAGACCCTGCGGGCCCTGCGCGAGCTGACCGCGAAGGACCTCGGACGCGTCGTCGACGAGCGCTGGGATCCGCCCGTGACGCTGGGCGTCCGGCTGGTGAGCGTCCTGTCCGACGATCTGCAGCACGCCGGACAGGCCGCCTACGTCAGGGGGCTGCTTCAGAGCGCGGACGCGTAGCCCGGCAGGACCACGTCACGGAGGAGGGCCACGCGCTCGTCGAACGGGAGGAACGCGCTCTTGACCGCGTTCACCGTGACCGTGCGCAGGTCCTCCAGCGTCCAGCCCGCCTCCTCGACCAGCAGGGACATCTCACGGGTCATCGTCGTGCCGGACACCAGGCGGTTGTCGGTGTTGAGGGTGACCCGGAAGCCGAGGTCCTTCAGCGCGGTGATGGGATGCCCGGCGATCGAGGTGGCGGCGCCGGTCTGCAGGTTGGAGGTCGGGCACATCTCCAGGGCGACGCGGCGGTCGCGCACCCAGCCCGCCAGCCGGCCCAGCTTGCCGTCGACGATGTCCTCGGTGATGCGCACGCCGTGGCCGATGCGCTGGGCGCCGCAGACCTGGAGCGCCTGGTGGATGCTGGGCAGGCCGTGCGCCTCGCCGGCGTGGATGGTGAACGGCACGCTCTCGCGGCGCAGGTGTTCGAAGGCGGCCAGGTGGTCGGCGGGCGGGAAGCCGTCCTCGGCACCGGCGATGTCGAAGCCGACCACGCCCGCGTCCCGGTAGGCGACCGCGAGGTCGGCGGCCTCCCGGACCCGGTCGAACATCCGCATCCCGCACAGCAGCGTGCCGACCCGGACCGGCGTACCCGCGGCCGCGGCCCTGGCCATGCCCGCCGCGAGTCCCTCCTGCACGGTCTCGACGACCTCCGCGAGGGTCAGCCCGCCCTGGAGCATCAGCTCGGGGGCGTAGCGCACCTCGGCGTAGACGACGCCGTCCGCGGCCAGGTCCAGCACGTACTCCTCGGCGGTGCGCAGCAGGCCCTCACGGTTCTGCATCACGGCGAGGGTGTGCTCGAAGGTGGCTATGTAGCGGACCAGGTCGCCGGAGTTCGCGGCCTCGTAGTACCAGGCGGCGAGTTCGTCGGGGTCAGTGGTGGGCAGGGTGTGGCCGACCGCGGCCGCGAGCTCGACGACGGTGGCGGGGCGCAGGCCGCCGTCGAGGTGGTCGTGCAGCACGGCCTTGGGGAGGCGGCGGATCACTTCGGTGTCTACGCGCGTAGCAGTCATGACGGTCTTTCCTTGGGCGGGCGGTTCGAAGGGGCGGTGGGAGCGGGCGGACGTGCGGCGGTCGGAAGCTCAGCCGGCGGGCTGGAGCAGATCCCAGCGGTTGCCGTACAGGTCCTGGAAGACGGCGACCGTGCCGTACGGCTCGTGCCGGGGCTCCTCCACGAAGGTCACGCCCGCGGCGCGCATCCGGGCGTGGTCGCCCGCGAAGTCGTCGGTGTGCAGGAAGAACCCGACACGTCCGCCGGTCTGGTCGCCGATCCGGGCGCGCTGGGTCCCGCCCTTGGCGCGGGCGAGCAGCAGACCGGCGGCGGAGCCCGCGCCGTCCGGGCCCGGCGCCCCCGCCTCGACGACGACCCAGCGCGAGCCGTCCGGGCGCGGGGCGTCCTCGACGAGCCGGAAGCCGAGGGCTTCGGTGTAGAAGCGGATCGCCTCGTCGTAGTCGTCGACGACGAGGGTGACCAGGGCGACGCGTCTCATCGGGGCCTTTCGGGGAGGGCGATTGACGGGTGAGGTTATACGTAAAACCCGCGCGTACGCCAGTCCCGGCCCCACCGGGTGGGATTGCGGCACGCCGGCGGCGGCCTCAGTGGGACGCGTCGCCCTGCGCGATCTCGACCCGGTGGTGGAAGTCGATCAGGCCGGTGGCCGAGGCGGTGAAGGAGAGCGTGGTGCACGCCATCAGCAGGGCGGCCATCCGCAGCGCGGCACGGCGCGGCACCTGCGGAGCCGCCAGCAGGGCCTTGACGCGCAGCGGGATCGGGCCGGAGGTGGCCGCCGGGGCGACCTCGGGGCGCACGGAGGGGGCCTCCCGGCCGGCGAGCGCGGCGCGGGCGACGGCGCGGGCGGTCAGCCGCCGGTCGCCGACCGCGGCGGCCGCGGCCTCGTCGGCGACGCGTTCGGCCGCGAGGCGGATGGTGTCGCGGACCGGGCGCAGGGCGGGGTGGCAGTGGGCGGCGAGTTCGGCGGCGGCCAGGAAGTAGTGGTGGCCGCCCTGGTTGTGGGCGCGCTCGTGGGCGAACAGCACCTCCCGCTCGGCCGCGTCGAGGCTGCGCAGCATCGCGGTGGTGACGACGATGCGGTGCGGGCGGCCGGGCAGGGCGTACGCGTCGGGGTGCGGGGAGTCCACCACGCAGAGGTCGCCCGCGGCGGGCCGGCGGCCGGCCTCCGTCCGGGCGCTGCGGAAGGACCGGAACTCCCGCAGGGCCGCACG
The DNA here is from genome assembly GCF_043081525.1 of Streptomyces sp. NPDC014864. Taxonomy (NCBI): domain Bacteria; kingdom Bacillati; phylum Actinomycetota; class Actinomycetes; order Kitasatosporales; family Streptomycetaceae; genus Streptomyces; species Streptomyces sp. NPDC014864. The sequence continues at coordinate 67,267 of NZ_JBIBWT010000019.1, read as the reverse complement.
TCCCAGGGTGATCGCGCACACGGCGAGCGCTCCGACGGAGACGGCCGCGGCCGGTACGACCACCAGGTACGGGGCGGTGGCCAGCGGGTGGATCAGCTCACCCAGCGCGGCGAGGGCGGGCAGCTTGAGCAGGCCGATGAGGACGAATGCGCCGAGCGCCGCGAGGGAGCAGCCCGCCAGCACGACCGAGCAGACCGTGATCACCCACAGCGCGGTGCCGGGGGCGAGGCGGTCGAGGGCGCGCCGGGCCGCCGCCGGTACGGCGAACGGCAGCAGGAGCGGCAGCAGGAGCAGTGCCGTCATCGGTCACCGGGTTCCAGCAGGTCGCGCAGGATGCGCTCGTCGTCGGGGCTGAGCTGTGCGACGAAGCGGGCGAGGACCCGCTCGCGGTCGGTGTCGCGGGCGAGTTCGGTGTGCATCCGGCGGGCGGTCAGCCCGGGGGCGTCCTGGACGGGGTAGTAGGCGTAGCCGCGGCCCTGGCGGCGGCGCTCGACGACGCCCTTGTCGTGCAGCCGGGTGAGGATGGTGGTCACCGTGGTGCGGGCCAGTCCGGCGCCGAGGGCGAGCTGGACCTGACCGGCGGTCCGGGGTGCCTCGGCGGCCCAGAGAACGGCCATGACACTGGCTTCGAGCTCGCCCGCCGGCCGGCGTTCGTCCTTGGCGTCGGTCATCCGAAGGTCCCTCACCCGTCATCGTCCACGGCCCGGCGGACCGTCTACACGATAGTAGTCGTCCGGAGCAGTCGTCGGGCGTCCGCCCGTGGCGGGCCCGCACGCCCATGACGGGGAGGGCCGTCGCGGCCGGCCGCGGGGACCTGGGCGGGGATGGGCGGGGACCGGGTACCCGTGGCGGGGAGGCCCTTCCCACCCCCGGTACCACCGGGCCTCAGGACCATCAGCACCACCGGAACGGAGCACCATGCCCGAGACGCCGAAGCCCGCCGAGACGCCCGCCCGGCAGAACGTCACGTTCCCCAGCGCGGGAGCCACCGCCCACGGCTATCTGGCGCTGCCGCCGGCCGGCCGCGGGCCGGGTGTCCTCGTCATCCAGGAGTGGTGGGGCCTGACCGACCACATCGCGGAGGTGGCCGACCGGCTGGCCGCCGAGGGGTTCGTCGCCCTGGCCCCCGACCTGTACGGCGGGAGCGTCGCGCACGACGGTGACGAGGCTCAGCGAATGATGAAGGCCCTGCCGGTGTCCCGCGGGGTGGAACTGCTCTCCGGCGCCGTGGACCATCTGCTGTCGCGGCCCGAGGTCACCTCGGACACGGCCGGCGCCGTGGGCTTCTGCATGGGCGGCGGCTTCGTGCTGTACCTGGCCGCGGTGGAGCCCCGGGTGAGCGCGGCGGTGCCGTTCTACGGCGTCGTCCAGGGCGAGCTGCCCGACTTCTCGGGGTTGCGGGCCCAGCTCCTCGGCCACTTCGGCGAGCGCGACCGGACCATCCCGCGGGAGCGGATCGACGAGCTGCGGGAGGCGATCCACCGGCACTCGGGCCTCACCCCGGACTTCCGCCTCTACCCGGCCGGCCACGCCTTCTTCAACGACCGGCGGCCGAGCCACGACCCCGGCTCGGCCGCCGCCGCCTGGCGGAGCACCCTCGCCTTCCTGCACGAGCGGCTGGGCTGAGCGCCGGCCGGGAGCCTCGGCGTGGGGGCGGGTGTCAGTCCTCGGCGGTGTGCTGGAACGGGCGCACCTCGATGGGGAGCGTGGTGGCCCGGCTCGCTCTGCGGCCCCAGTCCAGGGCCGCGTCCAGGTCGGGTGCCTTGATCAGGCACAGGCCGCCCAGATACTCCTTGCCGTCGGCGTACGGGCCCTCGGTGACCCGCACGCCGGCGCCCTCGGGGCGCAGCACCACCGCCGTCTCCGGGCCGTCCAGTCCCCCGGCGAACACCCAGGCCCCCGCCTCGCGCAGCTGCTGGTGGAAGGTCTCGACCTCGCCCATGATCCGGGCCAGCGCCTCGGCCGAGGGCGGTTCGCCCTCGCTCGGCTGGATCACACTGAGCAGGTAGTACTTCATGGCGTCCTCCTTGGCGTCGTGCCGTCGACCCACCTCCTACACGAACGGCACGCCCCCGGTTCGGCACCTCGCCCGGCCACATCGGGAGAATCCTCTCCATGACCACTGCGGCCCACCCCCTCGTCACCCGTGCCCGCCTGCTCGCGGACGGCCTGCTCGCCCCGAACGCCGAGCGCGTCGACCAGGAGGGCGTCCCCGCGACCCACATCGAGGCGGTCAGACGGTCGGGCCTGCTCGGGCTGAGCGCGCCGAAGGAGTACGGAGGCGCGGCGGCGCCCGCCGCGGTGGCCCGGGAGACGGCGGAGATCCTGGCCGGGGCGTGCTGCTCGACCTGGTTCGTGCAGACCCAGCACCACACTCCGGTGAAGCTCCTCGCGGCGTCCGACCGCCCGGTGCGGGAACGGCTGCTGCGGCCCCTGGCCTCCGGCGAACTGCTGGCGGGAATCGCCTTCGCGCATGTGCGCGCCTTCCCCCGGGTGCCCGTGCGGGCCGTGCCCGAGCGCGGCGGCTGGCGCTTCGACGGCACCGTGCCCTGGTACACGGGCTGGGGGCTGAACGACGTGATGCTGCTGGCCGGCGTGACCGACGAGGCCGAGGTGGTGTTCGCGTTCGCCGAGGCGCGCGAGCAGCCGGGGCTGCGTCCGTCGCCGCCGATGCGGCTCGCGGCCCTCACCGCCGCCCGCACGGTGTCGCTGCGCCTGGACGGCCTGTGGCTGCCGGGGGAAGCGGTCGTGCAGCGCACCCCGCACGAGCGGTTCGAGGTCCTCGACCGGCCCCGCAACACCAACGCCTCGCCGGCCGTCTTCGGCGTGGCGTACGCGGCGCTCGCCCTGCTGGACGGGGTCCCGGAAGCCGCGGACACGGCGCGTGCGCTGCGCGGCCGTCTCGACGACGTGCGGGAGCGGGCGTACGCCCTGTGGGACCACCCGGTGCCGCACGCGCGCGTCGAGGAGCGGCTCGCCCTCAAGACGCGGTCCTACGACCTGATGCGCACCGCGACGACCGCCGCGATCGTGGCAGGCGGCGGCCGCTCCCTGGACCTCGGCAGCCGGGCCCAACGGCTCGCGCGCGAGGGCATGTTCCTGCTGGTGCAGGGGCAGACGGCGGAGGTGCGCCGGGCTCACCTGGGCCATCTGGCCGGCTGAGCCCGGTGGCCGTGCTCCATCCGGCCGGCTGCGACCCCCGTGACCGTGGACCATCCGGCCGGCTGCGACCCGTGACCGTGGCCGGGGTGTAAGAAAGGGCCGGTCGCTCAGCCCTCGTCGTGGACGGGCACGACAACCAGGAAGGCGTCCTGTTCGAGGTCCATCACGACGGTCGCGGGCTGACCCTCGGCCCGGCGCCGCGCCGCGTACTCCTCGGCCGGCCAGGAGCCGCGCGGAGATCCGGCGGGAAACCTCTCCAACACCTTCGCGCCCATACCGGCAGACACCTCCAGAATCGACCATTGACGGGAAAGAACACGGTCCGACTTGTACAGTCCGCCTGCCCCCGGTCGGCACGAACATGTGCGCGTCCGGGGAAGCCGCGCCGCGTCCGGCCCGGGCGGCGCCCGCCGGGAGGCTGCCGGGCGCCGCTCAGGCGCCGCCGACGGCGAGCCGGCTGCGCAGCCGTGCCAGGGTCCGGGACAGCAGCCGCGACACGTGCATCTGGGACAGACCCAGCTCCGCGCCGATCTGGCTCTGGGTCATGTCGTACGTGAACCGCAACGCCAGGATCCGGCGCTCCCGCGCGGTCAGGGCGGCCATCAGCGGCTTCAGCGCGATCAGGTCCTCGGCCATGGCCAGCGAGGGATCCTCGCCGCCGAGCAGGTCGGCGAGGCAGCCGCCCTCGTCGGCCTCGTCCCGCGGGGCGTCGAGGGACAGCGCGCCGTACCCGTCGGCCGCGCGCAGCCCCTCCGCCACGATCTCCTCCGGCCACCCGGTGCTGCGGGCGAGCTCGCCGACGGTCGGCGGGCGGCCGTACTCCTGCTCCAGGGCGGCGGCCGCGTCCCGGAGCGCGAAGCGGCGCTCCTGGAGCCGCCGCGGCACGTGCACGGCCCAGGTGGCGTCGCGGAAGAAGCGCTTGATCTCCCCGGCCACCGTGGGCACGGCGAAGGCCTCGAACTCGGTGCCCCGCGCCGGTTCGAAACGGTTCACCGCCTTGATCAGGCCGATGGTGCCCACCTGCACGACGTCGTCGTACAGCTCCTCCCGGGTCCGGAAGCGGCGGGCCGCGTACCGGACGAGGCCCAGGTTGAGTTCGACGACCGCGTTGCGGACCCGGGAGTGTTCGGCGCTTCCCTCCTCCAGCGAGGCGAGCCGCACCAGGAGCAGCCGGGTCTCGGCGCGGGGGTCGGCCGGCGTCGTCGCGGTGGACTGTGGGACCACGGCTGTCTCCTCGGCAAGCGTGCTACCGGTGGGTCGATCCGCTGTTCATTCAGTACGGTCGGCCGCCGCGGATGCGGACATCCTCGGTTCGTTCTCCCCCCGGCCCGCCGAGGTGCCCTCCCGCCTGCGGCTGAGCCGCCCCGGCCACCAGGCCACGGCGCCCAGGTCCCGTACCAGGGCGGGCACCAGCAGCGACCGCACGACCAGGGTGTCGAGCAGCACGCCGAACGCGACGATGAAGGCGATCTGCGCCAGGAAGGCGAGCGGGATCACCCCCAGGGCGGCGAAGGTGGCGGCCAGCACCACTCCGGCGGCGGTGATCACTCCGCCGGTGGTGACCAGGCCGCGCAGCACCCCCTGGCGCACGCCGTGCCGCAGCGACTCCTCCCGCACCCGGGACATGAGGAAGATGTTGTAGTCGACGCCGAGGGCGACCAGGAACACGAAGCCGTAGAGCGGCACGGACGGATCGGTGCCGGTGAAGCCGAACGCGTACCGGAAGACGAGGGACGAGACGCCCAGGGTGGCGGCGAAGTTCAGGGCGACGGTGGCGACCAGCAGGGCGGGCATCAGCAGGGACCGCAGCAGCAGCGTCAGGATGGCGAAGATGATGACGAGCACGACCGGCACGATGAGGGTGCGGTCCCGCTCCGCCGTGCGGAGCGTGTCGTACTGCTGGGCGGTGTAGCCGCCGACCCGCGCCTTCGCGTCCGGGACGGCGTGCACCGCCGTTCGCAGCCGGGCGACGGTCTCCTTGGCGGCGTCGCTGTCCGCGGCCGCGCGCAGCGTGACGTCGATCTGGGCCCGGCCGTCGACGACCAGGGGGGTGGCACCGGGGCGCCCGGTCCGGGTCACGGCGGACGCGGAGGCCACGCCCTCGGTCGTGCGGGAGGCGGCGAGGACCTGCTCCAGGCGGCCGGCGTCGGCGACGACCACGGCCGGGTTGCCCGAGCCGCCGGGGAAGTGCTCGCTGAGGGTCCGCTGCGCGGCGACGGACGGCGCGTCGTTGACGAAGATCTCCTCGAGCGGTACGCCCTTGGAGGTGAGGGTGGGGGCGAAGGCGGCGCAGGCCAGCAGTCCGGCGAGGGCCACCGCCCACACCTTGCGCGGGGACCGGTCGACGAGCCTGGCGACGCGCTGCCAGATGCCGTCCGCGCCGGGGCCGCCGTCGGTGTCGGAACGGCCGTCGGTGTCGGACCGGCCGTCGGCGGGGCGGGGCTTGGCGGGCCAGTAGGCCGCCCGGCCGAGCAGGACGAGCACGGCGGGCAGGAAGGTGAGCGCACTGAGGACCGCGCAGCCGATGCCGACGGCCCCGACCGGCCCGAGGGCGCGGTTGTTCGTCAGATCGCTCAGCAGCAGCGCGAGCAGGCCCAGGGCGACGGTGGCCGCGCTGGCGACGATCGGGCCCCAGGACTGTCCGAGCGCGGCCCGGACGGCGGCGAACCGGTCGGCGCGGTGGGCGAGTTCCTCCCGGTAGCGGGCCGTCAGCAGCAGCGCGTAGTCGGTGGCCGCGCCGATCACCAGGATGGACAGGATGCCCTGCACCTGGCCGTCGACGCGGACCACGTCGTGGTCGGCGAGCACGTAGACGATCGCGCAGGCAAGTCCCAGCGCGAACACGGCCCCGACGACGACGACCAGCGGCAGGAGCACGCTGCGGTACACCAGCAGCAGGATGATCAGGACGGCCGCCAGCGCGACGCCGAGCAGCAGCCCGTCGATGCCGGCGAAGGCGTCGGCGAGGTCCGCCTGGGTCGCGGCGGGCCCGGCGAGCCGGACGGTGGTGCCGGGGACGCGCTCGGCGGCGGCACGGACCCGGTCGAGGGTGTCCGGCAGCCGGTCCCCGAGGCCGGGAGTGAGCGGTACGACGCCTTCCAGGGCCCTGCCGTCCTCCGAGGGGAGGGCGGGCGAGACCCGTCCGGCGACGCCCGGTGCGCCGGAGAGCGAGGCGAGTGCCCGGGTCGCGGCGGCCTGGCGGTCGCGCAGCGGGGCGTCCCCGTCGGCGGTCCACAGGACGACGGCCGGGAGGGTCTCGCTCTGCCGGAAGGCCCGCTGCTCGTCGCTGACCGCGGTGGACTCGGCGCTGCGCGGCAGGAAGGCGGCCCGGTCGTTGGTGGCGACCTCGCCGAGCCGGCCCGCGAAGGGCCCGAAGGCTCCCCCGATGCCCAACCAGAGCGCTAGCAGGACGAAGGGCACGAGCAGGCGGGCCCGGCGGGCGGTGGTGGACATCGATCTCCAGACTCCGGTGGCGGGTTTCGTACACGTACCCGATTAGCTCAACAGAAAAGAATCTCAATGATTGAGATATATCGGGGTGCTGATCGTAGAGGACGCGGCAACGCCTGTTCTTCCCGCCCCGCCCGGCGGCCGGATGCACCCGGCGGCGGTTCAGCGCTCCGGGGACGGCAGGAGCGCGAGCTCGTCGTTGATCGCGGTGAGGAAGCGGACCACGGTGGACAGCTCCTCATCGGTGAAACGCGACCGGGCCGCCTCGGTCGCCTCGGCGAGCGGCCGGAAGTAGTCCCGGGCCGTCGCGCGGGCGTCGGCCGCGTAGTGCAGGTGGACCACCCTGCGGTCGGGGCTCTCGCGGACCCGGCGGACGTGCCCGGCGCGTTCGAGCCGGTCCACGCACGCCGTCACGGCGCCCGAGGTCAGCCCGAGACGGCCGCGCAGGCGGCCCGGCGTCATCGGCTCGTCGGCGTCCAGGATCGCCGCGAGCGCCTGCACATCGGTGGGGTGCAGCCCGTGTTCGCCCGCGAAACCCTGCACGAGGCGGTTGATCTCGCCGTTCATCCGCCGCAGCCGGACCGCGAAGGAGAGCAGGCCGGTGTCCTCCGGCGCCCCCGCCCCGGGGTCCGGTCCGCCCGCGCTCCGCTCGGTGTCGTCTGCCGTGGCCACGCGATCAGCCTATAGAAACGCCGGTCCGGGCATCCGCGCGGACCGTTTCGGTGGAAGTGTTCTGGAAAGGCGCCGACACGCGGAGGACCGGAACCGATGAACGGTGAGGACACGGGAGAGGGGCCGCGCGACGGGGCGGGCACCGGCGCACGGCTGCGCTGCCTGGTGGCGGGTGCCACCGGGTACATCGGCGGCCGGCTCGTCCCCGAGCTGCTGGAGGCCGGTCACCGGGTGCGCTGCCTGGCCCGCTCCCCCGGCAAGCTCCGCGACCATCCCTGGGCGGCGGACGCGGAGGTGGTCCGCGGCGACGTCACGGACGCCGACTCGGTCGCCGAGGCGATGCGGGACGTCGACGTCGCCTACTACCTGGTGCACGCCCTGGGTTCGGGCCGGGACTTCGAGGACACCGACCGCCGGGCCGCGCGTGTCTTCGGCGAGCAGGCCAAGGCCGCGGGCGTCCGGCGGATCGTCTACCTCGGCGGCCTCACCCCCACCGGCGTGCCGGAGAAGGAACTCTCCCCGCATCTGCGCTCGCGCGCGGAGGTCGGCCGCATCCTGCTCGACTCGGGGGTGCCCACCACGGTGCTGCGGGCCGCCGTGATCATCGGCTCCGGCTCCGCCTCCTTCGAGATGCTGCGCTATCTCACCGAACGCCTGCCCGTGATGATCACCCCGAGCTGGGTGCGGACCCGGATCCAGCCCATCGCCGTACGGGACGTGCTGCGGATCCTGGTGGGCAGCGCGCGGATGCCGGCCGACGTCAACCGGACCTTCGACATCGGGGGCCCGGACGTCCTGACCTACCGGGACATGATGCTCCGGTACGCGGCCGTCGCGGGCCTGCCGCGCCGGGTCATCGTGCCCGTCCCGGTCCTCACGCCCCGCCTGTCCAGTCACTGGATCGGTCTGGTCACGCCCGTGCCCGCGTCCATCGCGCGGCCCCTGACCGAGTCGCTGCGCCACGAGGTCGTCTGCCACGAGCACGACATCACCCGCTACGTGCCGGATCCGCCGGGGCGCCCGATCGGCTTCGACGACGCGGTGCGGCTCGCCCTGCAGCGCGTCCGGGACGCCCAGGTGACCACCCGGTGGTCGTCCGCCTCCGTGCCGGGCGCGCCCAGCGACCCCCTGCCCACCGACCCCGCCTGGGCGGGCGGCAGCCTCTACACGGACCGGCGCGAACTGACCGTGGACGCCCCGCCCGAGGCCCTGTGGCGGGTCGTCGAGGGCATCGGCGGGGACAACGGCTGGTACTCCTTCCCCCTCGCCTGGGCGCTGCGCGGCTGGTTGGACCGGCTGGTCGGCGGGGTCGGACTGCGCCGGGGGCGCCGGGACGCCCAGCGGCTGCGGGTCGGCGACTCGCTGGACTTCTGGCGGGTCGAGGAGATCGAGCCGGGCCGGCTGCTGCGACTGCGGGCCGAGATGCGGCTGCCCGGCCTGGCCTGGCTGGAGATGCGCGCCACCACGGACGCCGACGGGCGCACCCGCTACTGCCAGCGCGCCCTGTTCCACCCGCACGGGCTGCTGGGCCACGCCTACTGGTGGAGCATCTCCCCCTTCCACGCCCTCGTGTTCGGCGGCATGGCCCGCAACATCGCGCAGGCGGCGGCCAGGACCGCGCCACTCATCCGTACGGGGGACGACGCGGTCGCCCGCTGACCCGCGCATCCGCGGCGGGGCCCGCGCCCGAAGCAGATCACCGACCCTTCGGTGCGGCCCGACGCACCGTCCGTACCGCTCCGGAGCCCGCACCATGAACGTCTCGGTCGTCCTGTTCACCGCCGACCTGCGCGTGCACGACCATCCACCCCTGCGCGCCGCCCTCGACGGCTCCCGGCAGGTCGTCCCCCTGTTCGTGCGGGACCGCGCCGTCGACGCGGCCGGTTTCGCCGCACCGAACCGGCTGGCGTTCCTCGCCGACTGCCTGCGCGACCTCGCCGCGGAACTGGAGCGCCGCGGCGGCCGGCTGGTGCTGCGCTCGGGCGGCCTCGTCGAGGAGGTGTGCAAGGTGGCCGCCGAGGCGGACGCCGACGAGGTGCACATGGCCGCCGACGTCAGCCGCCACGCCCACCGCCGGGAGGAGCGGCTGCGGCGCGCGCTGGAGGCGGACGGCCGCCGACTGCACGTGCACGAGACGGTGACCACCGCCGTCACGCCCGGCGCGCTCACCCCGTCCTCCTCGGACCACTTCGCCGTCTTCACGCCGTACTTCCGGCAGTGGTCGCAGCAGAGCCTGCGCGCCACCCTCGGCGCGCCGCGCGCGGTCCGCGTGCCGGACGGCATCGGCTCCGGGGAACTGCCCTCCCGCACGGACCTCACGGGGCTGTCCGAGGGGCTGGCGCCGGGCGGCGAGACGGAGGGCAGGAAGCGGTTCGCCGGCTGGCTGCGCTCGGGCATCGCCGCCTACGAGGACCGGCACGACGACCTGGCCGGCGACGCGACCTCCCGGCTCTCGCCCCATCTGCACTTCGGCACGCTCTCCCCCGTCGAACTCGTCCACCGGGCACGGCAGACGGGCGGCCCGGGCGCGGAGGCCTTCGTACGGCAGCTCGCCTGGCGCGACTTCCACCGGCAGGTCCTGGCGGCGCGGCCGGCCGCGGCCGCCGCCGACTACCGCACCAAGCACGACCGCTGGCGGTCCGAGCGGGCCGCACGGGAGGACGTCGAGGCGTGGAAGGAGGGCCGCACCGGCTATCCGATCGTCGACGCGGCCATGCGCCAACTGCGGCACGAGGGCTGGATGCACAACCGGGGCCGCCTGCTGACCGCGAGCTTCCTCGCCAAGACCCTGTACGTCGACTGGCGGGTCGGCGCCCGGCACTTCCTGCGCCTGCTGGTCGACGGCGACGTCGCCAGCAACCAGCTCAACTGGCAGTGGATGGCGGGCACCGGCACCGACACCCGGCCCAACCGGGTGCTCAACCCCGTCACCCAGGCCAAGCGGTACGACCCCGACGGGACGTACGTACGGCGCTGGGTGCCCGAACTCGCCGGGCTGGACGGGCCCTTGGTGCACGAGCCGTGGAAGCTGCGCGGCCCGGACCGGGGCGCGCTCGACTACCCGGATCCCGTCGTGGACCTGTCCGAGGGGCTGGCCCGCTTCAAGCGCGCCCGCGCCCGCGACTGAGGAGGCCCGCCCGTGACCGTCCCCCACTGGCTGTTCGGCGACCAGCTCGGCCCGCACTTCCTCGCCCCGGGCGAAGGCGGCCCCGACCGCCACGCGCCGGTGGTGATGATCGAGGCCCGCTCGGTCTTCCGCCGCCGGCGGTTCCACCGGGCCAAGGCGCACCTGGTGCTGTCCGCGATGCGCCACCGCGCCGCCGAGCTCGGCGACCGGGTCCGCTACGTGCGTGCCGAGACGTATCGCGAGGGCCTCCGCGAGGCCGTCGGCGACGGCCCGCTGACGGTGCACCATCCCACGTCGCACGCCGCCCTGCGGTTCGTACGGTCGCTGGACGGTGTCACGGTGCTGCCCGCCCGGGGCTTCCTCGTCCCGCACGACGACTTCCGCGGCTGGGCCGACGGCCGGAGCGGCCGACGGCTGCTCCAGGAGGACTTCTACCGCTGGGTGCGGCGCGGGCACGACCTGCTGATGGACGGCGGTACCCCGGCCGGCGGTCGCTGGAACCACGACCACGACAACCGCGAGCCGCCGCCGAAGGGTGCCCGCACACTCGGCGCTCCGGCGCCCTACCGTCCCCGGGAGGACGGCGTCGACGAGGAGGTGCGGCACGACCTCGACCGGTGGGAGCGCGAGGACGGCATCCGGTTCGTGGGCCGCGACGGCCCGCGCCGCTTCCCCGCCTCCCGCCGCGAGGCGCTGAGCGCGCTGCGCCGGTTCGTCGAGCACCGGCTGGCCGGGTTCGGGCCGCACGAGGACGCGATGCTGGCCGCCGACCCGGTGATGAGCCACAGCCTGCTGTCCTCCTCGCTGAACCTGGGTCTGCTCGACCCCGCCGAGTGCGTGGAACGGGCCGAGGACGCCTGGCGGACGGGGCGGGCCCCGGTGCACAGCGTCGAGGGATTCGTCCGGCAGGTCGCCGGATGGCGCGAGTACGTGTGGCAGCTGTACTGGTACTTCGGCGAGGACTACCGCCGGCGCAACGCCCTCGGGCACCGGGCGCCGCTGCCGGAGTGGTTCCTGGAGCTGGACGCCGACGCGGTGACCGCGCGGTGCCTGGCCACCGTCCTGGCGCAGGTGCACGACACCGGCTGGACGCACCACATCCCCCGGCTGATGCTGCTGGGCAGCCACGCCCTGCAGCGGGGCTGGGATCCGCGGGCGGTGACCGACTGGTTCCACCGCTGCTTCGTCGACGGCTACGACTGGGTGATGGTCCCGAACGTCGTCGGCATGTCCCAGTACGCCGACGGCGGGCGGATGACCACCAAGCCGTACACCTCGGGCGGCACGTACGTGCACCGGATGAGCGACCTGTGCGGCGGGTGCGCGTACCGGCCGACCGAACGCGTCGGCGAGCGCGCCTGCCCGCTCACCGCCGAATACTGGGCCTTCCTGCACCGGCACCGGGAGCGGCTGGCGGGCAATCCCCGGATGACGCGGGCGGTGGGGGGCCTGGACCGGCTGGCCGACCTCGACGAGCTGCTGCGAGCGGAGGAGGAGCGCGGCGACGGACCTCCGTGATCCGGTCCCCGAACTCGGCCCCCGACCGCGGCCCTTGGCCTCGGCCCCGACTTCGGACTCCGACCCCGGCCCCCGACCCGCCGCTGGGCGCCCGGCGCGGTATGACCCGCCGCCGCGCACCGCGGCCCGCTGCGGAACGTCTCAGCGGCCGAGGTCGCGCAGCACCTCGCGCGCCGCACGGGCCCCGGAGGCCAGCGCTCCCTGCACCGATCCGGTGGCCCGGTGGTCGCCGCAGACGTAGCGCCCCGGGGCCGTGCGGGAGGTGCGGAGCAGGGGCTGGGGCGGCGGCATGGCGGGCAGCGCGTCGGTGATCGTGCGGACCGTCAGCAGCTGCCAGTCCCCCGCGCCGGTGCCGTACAGGTCGGACAGGGCCGCGCGCACCGACCGTTCGCGGCCCTCGGCGTCCGGGCCGAGCACGGAGGTCGCGACGAGCGCGGAGCCGGCCGGAGCGTACTCGGGTACGACGTCGCTGAGCACGCAGGTGTTGAGCACGCGCCGCCGCTCGTCGACGAGCAGGGTCGGCTCGCCCAGCGGCGACCGCGGTGCCACGTGGTAGTACGTCGTCACGACCCGGTAGGGCGGCAGGTCGAGCCCGGGCAGCAGCGCGGCGGCAGGGCCGGGGCCGGTGGCCACCACCACGGCGCGGGCGGGGAACAGCGCTCCGGCGGCCGTCTCGGCACCGTCGGCGGTGAGGCGTTCGACCGCCGTCTCCGGCTGCACCAGACCGGCGGGCAGCGCCCCGGCGAGCGCCCGCGGCACCGCCCCGATCCCCTCGGCGGGCAGGCACTGGGTGCCGCGCAGCATGCTGCGCCAGACGAGGTGGAAGAACCGGCTGGAGGTCTCCAGTTCGTCCTCCAGGAACACACCCGACAGGAACGGGCGGAAGAACCGCTCGACGAACACGTCGGAGAAGCCGGCCGCCGCCAGCGCGGTCCTGGTGGTGCGGTCCTCGGAGCGCTTCACCCACTCCACCGGACCCAGCAGGTCGCGGCCGGACAGCACCCCGAGGGCCAGCAGGTCGCGCGGGCCGGCGAGACGGCCGGGCAGGAGGCCGGAAAGCGTCCCGGGACGGCGGGTCGGGTCGGTGAAGCGCAGCCTGCCCCGGTCGGTGTGGATCAGCACGCCCGGGGTGAACGGCCGCAGCCGCAGGTCACGCAGCGTCAGGCGCCTTCTGACCTGTGGGTAGGAGGTGTTGAACACCTGGAAGCCCCGGTCGACCACGAAGCCGTCGACGCGGTCGGAGCGCACCGGGCCGCCGACCCCGTCGGACGCCTCCAGGACCCGTACGTCGAGGCCCCCGGCGAGCAGGTCGCGGGCGCAGGCGAGCCCGGCGGCCCCCGCTCCGATCACCAGGACGTCCACGGGGGATGCGGTCGCGGGCATGGGTTCCACCCTTCGTGTCTGGGGCCGCCCGGCGAACGCGCGGGCCGGCGGCGTCTGCTGCGGGCGCCGTTCGGATGGGTTCCCGTCCCGCCGGTCCGCCGGATGCGCCGACGGAGTGGACACGGGGTGGCGATGCTTCGGCGTGGCGGCGGCCGGTCCGGCGGGCCGTCTCAGCGCGGCTCGCCGGGGGTCGCCGCGGCGTGGACGGCGGACAGGGTGTCGAGTGCCTCGTGCAGGCTGTTCGGCCGGGGCAGTCCCGGTGCGCGGCGCCCGGCCCAGCCGGGTCCGCCGAGGAGGACCAGGGGCTGCCGGCGCGCGCCCTTCACCCCCCACTGCGCCGCGGCGACGTACCGGGCCAGCGGCAGGCTCGCCGTGGAGCGGGCCTGGGCCCACAGGACCACGGCCGCCGGGCCCAGGCGCTGCACGGCCGCCGCCAGCGCCTCGGCGGGCACGGCCGCGCCGAACATGCGGGTGGGCAGCCCGCGTTCACCGAGCGCGGCGTTGAGCGCCTCCAGGGGCAGCGTGTGCTGCTCGCCGGGCACGCAGGCCAGAATCACGGGGCCGGTGACCGGGGCGTCGCCCGCGGGCGCGGCGGGCCGGGTGCACCGGCGCAGCACGGTGGACACGTGCCAGGACAGCAGGTGCTCGACCTCGACGTAACGGTCGCCCGACGAGGCCCACTTGCGTCCGACGGCGTGCAGGGTGGGCACCATCACCTCCTGCCAGGCGACGGCGACCCCGTGCTCCTCGACCGCCGCGCTCAGCTGTTCCTCGACGGCGGGCGCGTCGAGCCGTACGGCGGCCCGGGCCAGCCCCCGGCACTCCTGGCGCACATCACCGAGGGGCAGCGTGCCGCCCGCCCGGGAGCGCGGTGCCACCACGGGCTGCCGCGGCGGCGCGGCGACGCCGGCCGTGCCCGGGGCCGCCGGCGCCGCGGTCGCCGCCGTCTCCTGCGCGGTGCGCGCCGCCTCGGCGGGCGGCACCCCGGCCGAGGTGAGCCGGCACATCGTCTCCAGCATCTCCACGTCCTGGGGCGTCCAGCGCCGGTGCCTGCCGTCGGCGCGCACGGCGGGTCCGATGCCGTAGCGGCGGTCCCAGGAGCGCAGCGTGGTCGGTGAGACCCCGAGCCTGCGCGCCAGCGCGCCGGTGGTCAGACCCGCTTCGCCGGACCGGGACGCCGGGTCCACCCGCTCCTCCGGCTCCCGCCGCTCGTCCGTCTCGTCCGTCTCGTCCGTCTCGTCCATGCACCGACTATACGACGCAGAATCGATGCAAGTTGAGTCACCGAGGTCGCCGCTCACACGATTGCGGCACGGAGCGAGCCCCGGGAACGGTCCAGGGCCTCCGCGGTGACGGGCGCCCGCCACGACCGCGGTCGGCCGGCACGCGTTCCGCCCGACCTCAGGAGGCGTCGCCATGACCCCGCATCCGACCGCCGTCCGGTTCGACACCCCGATGTCCCCCTGCCCGACTTCCACGACTGCCCCGACGACGACCGCCACGGCTTCCCCGGCTTCCTCGTCCTCGGCGGCCCACCCGGCCGACGCGCCGCTGTGGGCGCCCGTCGAGGAGTCGCTCGCCGACGAGGAGCTGGCGCGCGGTCTGGTGGCCGGCGACGAGGCCTGCCTCGCCGCCGCCTACCACCGCTGGTCGGCCCTGGTGCACACGCTGGCCCGGCGTTCGCTGGGGGATCCGAGGGAGGCCGAGGACGTCACCCAGCAGGTCTTCCTCGGCGTGTGGCGCGGCCGGAGCGGCTACCGGCCCGAGCGCGGACCGCTGGCCGGCTGGATCGTCGGCATCACCCGGCGCAAGATCGCCGACGCGCTGGCCGCGCGGACCCGGCGCGGCGAACTGGTCGCGGCCGCCGGCTCGGCCCTCGGCCCGGTCGACCCCGCCGCGGGCAGGCCCGAGGCCGCCCTCGACCGCGTCCTCGTGCGGCACGAACTGGACCGGCTGCCGTCGGCCCAGCGGCGGGTGCTGTGCCTGGCCTTCTTCGAGGACCTGACCCAGACCCAGATCGCCGAGCGCACCGGCTGGCCGCTCGGCACGGTCAAGAGCCACGCCCGCCGCGGCCTGCACCAGTTGCGCCGCCGGCTCGAGCAGCAGACGCCTGAGGCGGACCCGGGCACGGGCGTGCTCGCGAGCGCCTGAGCGAGACTCGCCAGCCGTATTCGATGCACAAGCGGTGCGAGTCGACCACGTCCCGGACGGGCCCGCACCGCATCCGTCGCGGTCGCCGGACCGGAAATCAAGGGGACGGTGCGACTGCGGAGGTGGGCATGGGCGACCGAAACCATGGCGGTCATGTCCCGCCCGACGATCTGGCCGCCCTCGCCCTCGACGAGCGGCGGAACCGGCCCGACCCGCGGGAGGCCGAACTGGTCACGGCCCTCGCCCATGTCGCGCAATGCCGCCGGTGCGGCGAGGCGCTGGACGAACTGAGGCGGGTCGTCGCCGCGGGCCGCACCGTCTCCCCGGCCGACGAGGTGGTCCGGCCGCCCGCCCGGGTGTGGCACGCGATCGCCGCGGAGGTCCATGGCCCGTCAGGTGTCCTCCGTCCCCGGCCCGCCTGCGAGCCCCCCGTACCGGCCGGCGAAACCCCCAGGCCGACCCGGCCCCGCGACGCGCCCCCTTGCAGCGGCCCCCCTGGCCCTCCCGGCTCTCCCGGCTCTCCGGGCAATCCCGCTACTCTCGACTCCCCCGGCGCCCCCGCCTCCCGCGGCCGCGGCGCCCTCCGGCTCCGCCGGACGCCCGCGATCCGGAGCGCCGCCCGGCTCCTGGCGCCCTTCGCGGCGGCCGTGACCGCCGTCCTGCTCGTACGCCGCCGGCTCCGGCCGCGCGGGCGCCGGGCACGCTCGCGCATCCGTACGGGCTCCCGCTCCGGAAGGGGAGGGGTCGGCGCCGGCTGACCGTCCGCCGCCGGACGGGGAGCCGCGTCCGTACCCACCCCCCAGGGACAGAGCCACCCCGTGATTCCGCCTTGCCCCCTCGGCCCCCTCACTCCCCCGCAGCCCCGACACGGAAGCCACCTCCCGTCCAGCGGGTCTTCCCGGCACGGCCGATCTCCCCCGCACGGTGAATCTCCCGCCCTTCATTCCGTCCCGGACCAATCCGCCGCACCCGCGGCACCGGATTACGCCCGGCCATGTCTCACTCCCTAAGGACCCACCACGTGAAAGAAGCCGTGTACATCGGCAGGAACCCGGCGTCCGAGCCGGATCTGCAGGAACTGATGAGCAGCGTGGCCCTGGGTGATCAGGAGGCCTTCGCAGCCGCCTACGACGTGGTGGCGAGCCCCGTTCTCGGAGTGGTGCGCAGCGTGCTGCGCGACCAGGCGCAGTCGGAGGAGGTCACTCAGGAGGTGCTGGTGGAGGTGTGGCGCATGGCGGCCCGGTACCGCGCCGACCGCGGGTCCGCGATCAACTGGATCCTCACCCTCGCTCACCGCCGCGCGGTGGACCGGGTCCGCTCGGCAGAGGCGGCGGCCGCCCGCGAGCACAAGGCGGCCCTGCTGGACCGGACGCCCGACTACGACCAGGTGACCGAGCAGGTGGAGGCGCGCCTGGAGCGGGAGCAGGTGCGGCGCTGTCTGCGCACGCTGACGGAGATCCAGCGGCAGGCCGTCGATCTCGCCTACTACCGGGGACTGACCTACCGCGAGGTCGCAGAGGCTCTCGCGCTGCCGCTCGGCACGGCCAAGACCCGGCTGCGGGACGGCCTCATCCGACTCCGTGACTGCCTGGGAGTGAGCGCGTGACCACCGCCGACCTGCACACACTGACGGGCGCCTACGCCCTGCACGCCCTGCCCGACGACGAGCGCGAGGCCTTCGAGCGGCACCTCGCGGACTGCGAGGCCTGCGCGCAGGAGGTCGCCGAGTTCGCCGCCACCACGGCCCGGCTCGGGCTCGCCGTGTCCGTCCCGGCCCGGCCGGCGCTCAGGGAGCGGGTGCTGCACCGCGTCTCCACCGTCCGGCAGGAGGCGCCCGCCACCTCCCCCACCGCCCGGTCGGCCCGCGCCGTGCTGGGGTCCCGGCGGCTGTCCCGGTGGGCGCTGGCCGCGTGCGTGGCCGCGGCGGCCGCACTCGGGGGCACCACGGTGTGGCAGCACGACCGCGCAGAGGACGCCCGGGCCGAGGCCAGGGCGTCCGCGCAGCGGGCGGACGAGCTGGCCGCGGTGCTCGCGGCTCCCGACGCCCGTACCCGCAGCGCCACGCTCGCGGACGGCGCCCGGGGAAGCGTCGTCGTCTCCAGGAGCCGGGACCGGGCCGTGTTCGTGGCCTCGGGCATGGCCGCGCCGCCGCGGGGCAAGGTCTACCAGCTGTGGTTCGACGACGGCGGCACCATGCGGCCCGCCGGTCTGATGGACCCGCACCTGGCCAGTCAGACGGTGACGATGAAGGGCCCCGTCGACGGCGCCTCGGCCATGGGCATCACGGTGGAGCCGCGGGGCGGATCGGAGAAGCCCACGTCGGCGCCGCTCGCACTGATGAACCTGCCGGTCTGATCCGCGCCCCGGCCCCACTTGCGAAGGGGACCCGTCGCGTCGGACGGGCCCCCTTCGCGTTCAGCCTCGGCCGCACGGCGGCCACGGGAAGAAGCGGCTGGTCCGGGCCATGTACTCGGCGTATCCGGGGCGTTCGGCCGCGTGCCGTTCCAGCAGTTCCCACCACTTCCCCTGATCAGCAGGAAGCTCATCACCACGGGGGACACGAGCGGCACCGCCGCCGAGGCGCCCTCGTCGCAGGCGATCAGGAACATGCCCCACCAGACGCAGAAGTCCCCGAAGCAGTCGGGGTGCCGGGTCAGGCGCCGCAAGCCGCGGTCCATGATCCGGCCCCGGTGGGCGGGATCCGCCTTGCACCGGGCCGGCCGGGCGTCCCCCACGGCCTCGAAGAACAGCCCGGCCGCCCACAGCGCGGTGGCGGACGGGCGTGGCCGTGTGCACGGCGTCCAGGCGTTCGGCGACGCGGTCCACGTACGCGCGCGAGCCGCCGGTCACGGTGCGCCAGACCGGCGAGCCGCCGATCGAGAGCATCCCGTGGTGCTCCAGGAAGCGGAACACGTAGGCGGCCGGATGGCGGGCGGCCGTGACGGAGTCGCAGGACCAGACCGCCGACACCAGCGGGGTCATGAAGTGCGCGCGGAAGTACGGCGAGAAGCCCTCGCGGTCGAGGAACTCCCCCAGCGTGTACGTGTGCTCGGCGCCCCGGGCGAGCAGGGCGCGGGCCGCCCGGTGGAAGGCCGGGACCTCGGTGAGCATCCGCAGATGGGCCGGGCGCAGCGCGCTGCGGGGCCGGGCCCGGCAGTCCGGCCGGGCCGCGGGCGCCCGCGTACTCCAGGCCGCAGCCCTCGCACCGCACCGCACCGCACCGCACCGCACCGCACCGCACCGCACCGCACCGCACCGCACCGACATGCTCGTCTCCGACTCCTGTGTGGCGACGCCGAGTTCGGCGAAGAGCCGCAACAGGGGCGGATAGGTGCGGCGGTTGTGCACGACGAACCCGGAGTCGACGCGGTGCACCCGGCCGTCCCGCGAGGCCAGTTCGTGCGTGTGGGCGTGTCCGCCGAGCCGGTCGTCGGCCTCGTACAGGATGACGTGGTGGGTGCGCGCCAGCAGGTACGCGGCGGTCAGCCCCGCCGCTCCGCTGCCGACCACGGCGGTGCGCCGCCGTGCGCCCGGCCGTTCCCCGGATCCGTCCGGGGCCCTCCCCGACTGCGCCATTCGTCTCCTCCGCCTCGCCGCGGTCACGGCCGTCCGGCGTGATCCGTGGCTGCGGCGCGGGCGGATTGGCGGCTGGGCGATCTTCCTCCGGTCTGGGGCGAGCTGGTGGAGCAAAGCGGGCGCGGAGCGCTCCCACCTCTACACATAAAGGCGAAATAAGCGCAAAATGAGGGTGCGCGGCGCCCACCGCACACCGCACCAGACGCGGTCAGGCCTGCAAGTCAGAAGGAGACGAGACATGGCCAACGTCTCGCACGGCAGAGGTGACATCACCACCCACCCCGACGTCTCGGAGATGCGGGACCGCTACGCCCGCATGCTGGGTGGCCGCGATGTGGCGCTCGTGGACGGTCCGGTGTTCCTGCTGGGCCTCTACTGCGCCGCGTCCCCGTGGATCCTCCACTACACGACGAGCCAGCCGGCCCTCACGACCCACAACCTGATCGTGGGCATCGCCATCGGGCTGCTGGCCCTCGGGTTCACCACCGCCCCGGAGCGGATGTACGGACTGAGCTGGGCCATGTGCGCCATGGGGATCTGGATGATCGTGGCGCCCTGGATCGTCGGCACCGGCCCGGACGCCGGCGTGGTGGTGAACAACATCGTCATCGGCGCCCTGGCCCTCGTCCTGGGACTGATGTGCGCCGTGACGGCGGCGAAGAGCACCACCAGGCAGTAGGGCCGGCGAGCCGTGGTGCGCGGTACCGACGGGCCGTGACACCACCGGGCCGTGGTGCCCGGAGCCGGCGGGAAGGAGTCACGAGAGCCGGTCCGCGGAGGCGGACCGGCTCCGCCGTGCCGGCGGCCGGGCCCCCGGCCCGCCCGCTCGCCGCGCGCGCCGGCGTTGTCGCGGGGCCGGGGCGGCGCGTCACGGGTCCGGGTCGGCCAGGAGCGGGCCCAGCGGACCGAGGTCCAGGTTGAGATCGCTGCGGCGCAGCCCGTGCTGCGCGCACAGCTCGTCCATCCGCCGGTCCAGCAGCATGAGCGCGGTGCCTAGCCGGTCCTCCTGGTCGGGGCTCAGCGACCCCTCGTCGAAACGGCGCACCGCCTGGCGCTCCATCAGCTGCCGCAGCAGTTCCACCACGGCCAGGACCAGTGCGGCCAGGTCGTTCGCGACCGTCTCCGGGTCGAGGTCCAGGGCATGGGTGCGCGGCTCGGTCACAGCGGCCCGCTGTCCGACCAGGGCGCCGGGATCCGGTCGCTGACCGAGGCCAGGAGGGCGTGCAGCGAGATCCGCACCAGCGGTACGTCGGCGATGGCCAGGACCAGGTCGCCGCTGATCACCACCCCGGTCGCCAGGACCCGGTCCAGCAGGTCGACCA
Organism: Streptomyces sp. NPDC014864; assembly: GCF_043081525.1. Taxonomy (NCBI): domain Bacteria; kingdom Bacillati; phylum Actinomycetota; class Actinomycetes; order Kitasatosporales; family Streptomycetaceae; genus Streptomyces; species Streptomyces sp. NPDC014864. The sequence goes on along the minus strand of NZ_JBIBWT010000019.1, from coordinate 46,906 downwards.
GGGGCACCCCGATCGGCGCGTAGGGCTCCGGGCCGTCCCAGGGGACGCTCGTCCGGCCGGGTTCGAGCGCTGTCGGCACGGTCATGCGCGGACCTCGTGTTCCCCGGTGTTCCACTCCTGGTCCAGCCTGGCGAAGGAGTACGGGATCCAGGGCCCCGACGCGGTCGTCTCCACCAGGGTGCCGACGCGTCCGGTGCCGAACCCGGCCACCGCCCGGGTGAACGCGGCCCGTTCCGCGTCGTCGACCAGATAGGCGGCGTTCAGCAGTTGCGGGGCGCTGCGGCCGGTCAGGTGCTCGCTCTGCGGCCGGTGCCGTGTCGCGGCCACGGCGTACCGCCGCAGCTCCCGGTCGACCGCGTGGGCCGCGGCGAGCGCCCGCTCCCGCGCGTCCCGCTGGGTACGCCGCCGGGCGCTGACCCGGCCGAGATAGGCCCGCCCGCCGGGGTCCCGCTCGGCGGAGGCATCGTCCTCTCCCGTGCCGTCGGTCCCGGGCGAGGAGCCGGCCGCCTCGACGGCGTGCACCTTCACCGCCCACTCCGTGCGGCCCCGCAGCCGGTCGAGCAGTTCGCAAAGCTCCGCCTCGCGGGCGGACACGGACTCCACCGCGTTGCCGTCCCCGAGGTACAGGGTGGCCATGGGGAGGGGGACGACCGGGCCGGACAGGGCGGCCGTCTCGACGCCCCGGTGATGGCTGCGGGCGCAGCGCTCCAGCTCCTCGGGCCGGTTGAGCCGCTCGCCGAGCGACGCCTCGCCGAATTCCTCCGCCGGCACGTCCTGGACGACGAGCCACAGGGCCCCGGCGCGCAGCACGCGCAGGGGGCCGCCTCCGCCGTGGCCCGCCGCGGCGGTCAGCGCGTCGCCGGGCGGCGGGGTGCGGGTCACGGCGAACGCGTAGGTGAGGGTGTCCTTCACGCTTCCTCCTCCGCCTCTTCCTCCGCGTCGTCCTCGGCGCTCTCCAGGGCGTCGAGGCGCTCGCGCAGCCGTGCGTTCTCCTCGGCCAGCGCGTCGTGCGCGGCCCGTGAGGAGAGCGCGGGGTCCGTCTCCCACCAGTCGATGCCGGCCCTTCTGGCGGTGTCGACCGAGGCGATGAACAGGCGCAGGCGGATGGTGAGCAGTTCGATGTCGAGCAGGTCGATCTTGATGTCGCCCGCGATCACGATGCCCTTGTCGAGGACCCGTTCGAGGAGGTCCGCGAGGTTGGTGGTGGCGGGCGCGTAGTTCTGCGGCACCGGGTTCGTGTGCCAGGCGGCGACGTCGGTCACGGGGTGCTCCAGGGAAGTCAGCGGCGCCGGGGGACGCGGTCGCGGTGGGCATCGTCGTCGTACTCGTCAGCGGGCTCGTCCTCCGCGTACTCGTGCTCGTCCTCTTCCTCGGCGTCCTCGTCCTCTTCCTCGGTGTCCTCGTCCTCTTCCTCGGCGTCCTCGTCCTCCTCGCCGTAGGCGCCCTCCTCCGCGTCCTCGCCCTCCTCGTCCCCCCACGCCTCCTCGTGCGACCGGACGACCTCCCCGTCGCGGATCTCGCCGCGCCAGCCCTCCGGTTCCTCGTCGCCGTGCAGGGTGACGTGACGCACGAAGTGCTTCAGGTCCAGCCGCAGTCGGCGGCCCTGGGCGCGCCAGAGGTTGCCGGTCCTCTCGACGAACCCGGCCGGGTAGTACTCGACCACGACGACGATCCGGGTGAGGCTGGGGGCCAGTTCGTGGAAGGTCACCGCCCCGCGGGTGGTGCCCTTGGCCCCCTCGGAAGTCCATACGATCCGGTCGTCGGGCAGCTGCTCGCGGACGAGGGCCTTCCAACTGCGGCTCGACGGGCCGACCTTGACGTTCCAGTCGGAGGTGACCTCGTCGGACCGGCTGACGCTGCGGACGCCCTTGGTGAAACGGCTGAAGTCCTCGAACTGCGTCCAGTGGTCGTAGGCCCTGCGGAGCGGGACCCCGACGTCGACGGCCTCCAGGATGTGCGTCGCCTTGACGCTGCCTCCCGCCGCGCCACCGCGCGAGCCGCGACCACGGCCACGGGCGAGTGACCTCACCCTGCCGAGCACCGCGTCCTTCACCCCGCGGGGCTTGCGCTGGGCCCCCGGCCCGCCGGACCGCCCCCCGTCCGCGACGTCCGCGAGCCGGTCGGTGAGGTCACCGATCCGTTCCCCCGCCCTCACGACCAGGCTGCCGCCCAGTGCGGAGAGGTAGCCGCCCAGGGCGTCCGTCAGGTCGTCAAGGGGCGAGGGGCCGCCCGGCCGCTCATCGCGCCGCGCCCGGGTGCCCGTCATCCGCGCTCACCGCCCCCGCCGCGCGCCGGAGGCCGAGTGGCCGTACTCCTCGCCGAACTCCTCGTCGTACCGCTCCGCGTACCGCTCGTCGGACCGCTCTCCGCAGGGGCGGCCGGGGGCGTCCCCGCGGACGAGCGCGTCGGTGCGGTGCCGGAGCGTGTCGGCGGCGCGGGTCAGTCTGCGGTCGACGACGGCGGTGACGGCCGCGCGGCCGGCGGTCAGCAGCTCACCGCGCACCTGGTCGACGAGTTCCTGGAGCTGCGGCATCCCCCGGGGATGGTCCGCCGACGCCCGGCCCGGTGCCACGCCGAGGCCCCGTCCGGCGAGGTAGGTGCCGACGGCGAGGGCGAGTCTGGCCTTTCTCGTACGGCCCAGGGCGTATCCCGCCGCCACCGCTGCCCCCAGGGCCACCCGGTCGCCGCTCACCGGCGCCTCCCCGGTGCGCGGCCCGCTGCCCCTCGTACTCGCCGCGGGGCCACCGGCACGTAGCCCGCGGCAGGGGCGACCAGGGGACGGGTGGGGCTGCCGAGGAGGCCGAGCAGGCGCTCCTCCTCCTTCTCGAAGGTCTCCTCGTCGATGGCGCCGTCGTCCAGGGCCCGGTTGAGCGCGGCCAGCCGGGCCTGCACCGCCCGCGGGTCGCGCATCTGGCGCTCGGCCTCCTCGAGCAGACGGTCGGCGACCCACACCGTGCCGCGCACCGGCGCGAGGGGCAGCAGCAGGAGTTCGCTCACGATGCCCACCGCGTCACCGCCCGGCCGGGGCGGGACGCGCCTCGACGAAGCTGTAGCACGGCAGGGGCCCGGTCACGCTGAGCGCCAGCCGGTCCCCGAAGCCGCGCGCCTGGGCGGCCACCGCCTCCCGGAACCGCTCCTCGTCGGCAGCGCGCAGCAGGAAGGACGCGCTCAGCACCAGATCGTCGTCGAGCGGCCCCTGCACCGTGCGCACGGCCAGCGGACTCAGCCGGGCCAGGACCTCGTGGGCGGCGTGCCGCGCCTCGCGCCGGACCCCGCGGGCGAGAGCCTCGCCCAGCCGCACGTTGGCCTCGTAGTCGGGCCTGCGCCGGGTCCGGTGGGCCAGGGCACGCAGTTTCTCGTCCCGGCGCACCAGTTCGGCGAAGTAGCCCGACACGACCGAGCCCTTGACGTTCATCTCCACACAGCCCCGGACCGTTTCGAGCTGCGCCGACAGACGGTCCTGGTCGGCGCGCAGTTGGGCCCGCAGGGTGTCCGCGTCGGGGCTGACCACCGCGAACCGCATCGGCAGGACCGGGCCCTGCGCGGCGAGTTCGCCGAGCACGGCCTGGTGGGCCGTCAGGTCGCGGCGGCGCGCACGGACCTGCCCGGGCGGGTCGGAGACGGCGGCGCACAGGCCGGACTCGGTCACCAGGCGTACCGGGGCGCCGCCCACGCCGGGCGTGCCCGGGGCCCGAACCCCGGCGTGCGTGATGCCGTAGACGTACAGGGTGCTGAGGGCGGTGGCGGTGTCCGTCACGGTCAGTCCTCCCCGTCGCTGCGGCGGGATCGGGCACGGGGCCGCTCGTCGTCACCGCTGCGGCGGCCCGAGCCGCCGCGGCCCTCCTCGGGCGGGCGGCGAGTCGGCCGTTTCCGCTCCGGCTCGCGCTCGCCGCGGCGCCTCCTGGGTTCCTCCTCTTCCTCTTCCGTCTCCTCCTCTTCCTCCCGTTCCTCCGGGATGAGCATCTCCCGGACCTTCGAGGTCAGGGAGCGGGCGCCGCGCTTGGCGCCGGCCTTGGCGACGGCCTTCTTGGCCGATCCTCCGCCGAACAGCTCGGGCACGGTCTTGGTGCGGACGTCGTGCTCCAGGTCCAGGCGGTTGCAGGCCTCGGCGAACCGCAGATAGGTGTCGACACTGGCGATCACGATCCGGGCGTCCACCTTGAGGATCTCGATGCCCACCAGGGAGACGCGCACGAAGACGTCGATCACCATGCCGCGGTCGAGGATGAGCTCGAGTACGTCGTACAGGGTCCCGGCGCGGGGCGCGCAGACGACCTCGTCGTCATAGGTGATCATGCAGCGGTCCTTCCGGAGGCGGGCCGAGGGCCCGGGTCGTCAGTCCTGGGCACCGCGCCGGTAGCGCGCGATCCGGCGGTACTGCAGCAGCTCGCCCGCCGAGTCCAGCTCGACCTCGTAGGTGGCGAGCAGGCTGGTCGTGTCGGGGATGCGGGCCAGCTCCAGCACGTCGACGTTGACGAGCCAGCCGTCGTCCTCGCTGCGGCACACCGAGGACACGCCTTCCAGGCGGTGGCTGACGAGCTGAACCAGCCCCTCGGCGGCGCACCGGGCGGCGTCCTGGGCGCCGCGCACCATGCGCCCGCGCCTCGGTGCCGATGCCGTCCCGCGCCGTCGTTCGCCAGCTTCTGTCATGCTGCCCACTCTGACCGCGGTCCCCGGCGGGCGCGTGCCGGGTTGGGCCATCCGGTCGTGCCCCGGACGCACGAAAGGGCCCGGCACCGGGTGCCGGGCCCTGCCCGTACGGGGTGTCAGCCCACGTTCAGCGCCGTGTCGTCGAGGACGAAGGACGTCTGGAGTTGGGAGCCCTCGGTGCCGGTGAACTTGACCGTCACCGTCTGGCCCGCGTAGGCGGCCAGGTTGAAGCTGCGCTGCGTGTAGCCGCTCGCCGCGTTGAGGTTCGAGTAGGTCGCGAGGGTCGACAGCACGGTGCCGCTGCTGTTGAGCACCTGCGCCTTCAGGGTGTCGTACGCCGTCGTGGTGGTCGTCTCGGCCGTGTCCACGTGGAGGTAGAAGCTCAGCGTGGCCGTGGTGCAGCCGGAGGGGATCGTCACCGTCTGCGCGAGGGTGTCGGTGTTCGCCGTGCCGTAGCCGTCGAGCCAGGCCTTGTAGGAGCCGGTGCGGGCGGCCTCGCCGGTGTCGTTGGTGATGACCCCGGTGGTGGCGCTCCAGGTGGTGTTGCCGGACTCGAAGCCGGGGTTGCCGAGCAGCTGGGCGGCGGTGCAGGAGCCGGTGCCGCCTCCCCCGCCGCTGGTGCCCGCACCGGCCAGCCAGGCGGTGGCGTTGAGGGCGAGGGGCGCGTTGGTGGCGCTCGAGTCGTTCCAGCCGTCGTAGAGGGTGTTGCCGGACTGGCCGGTGCCGTCGTCGACGGGCGAGCTGTCGCCCCAGAAGGCCACCCGGCCGCTGCCGAAGGTGCTGGTGGCGAAGAAGGCGCCGGTGTTGCCGGAGTACCCGGTGCGGTACAGCAGGCCCTTGACGCCGGCGTTGTCGGCCGGCTTGAGGGTCGCGGTGGTGCCGCTGGCGATCAGGCTCTTGGTGACGTTGCCGAAGGAGCCGTGCAGCACCGGGTCGGTGCTGTCGTTGATCGCGGCGGGGTGGTCGGAGCTGATGCTCAGCGAGTCGATGGAGAAGCCGAAGGGGTCGGTGGAGTCGACGCTGTTGTTGCTCATCAGGTCGTTCAGGATCTCGACCGCGTCGTAGCCGTCGTTGTTGCGGTCGGCGCCGGTGTGGTCGGAGATCATGAACAGGCCGCCGCCGTTCTTCACGAAGTTCATGATCGCCGTCTTCTCGGCGCTGGTGAACATCGTGTTCGGCTCGGGCAGGACCAGGGTGTCGAAGTTGGCCAGGTCGGTCGACGACGAGCCGCCGTAGGACAGGCTGGAGCCCGACGGCAGGGTCTTGAGGCTGTAACCGCCCGCCTTCTGCAGGGCCACGCCCCAGGAGGACAGCGCGCCGGTCCAGTCGGTCTCGGCGGACGGGGAGGAGTTCTGGCCGAGCGGGTCGGGCTGGCTGGTGGAGATGATCCAGTCGGCGTTGCCCGCGGTCTCCGCGTGGGCGTTGTCGAACAGGATGCGGTGCGTGGTGGCCGCGTGGGCGGGTGCGGCGGTGGCGCCGACCTGCAGGGCGGCCGAGCCGACGAGGAGTCCGAGCCCGGTCAGGGCGGTGGTGACTCTGTGGCGGAAGCTTCTGGATCCGAGCATCCGGCGTACCTCCGAGTGGGGTGAAGGGAGCGGTGCGGGCGCGAAGTCTGCGCGCGTAGAGCGAAGTTGAGGGTTCTACACGCGTCACTTTGTTGAAAGGTACATGGCATGACCACCCGGTGAACAGAAGGTCCCGGCAACGACCCGGACGGAGTGCCTCCGGAACCAGCGGGCAAAGGAAGAGCGCGGATTACCTCACTGAGGGGTGAAGATGGAGATCACGGGCATCATCAGCGCCATCGTCATCGGCATCGTCATCGGTGTCCTGGGCCGGCTCGTCGTTCCCGGCCGTCAGCACATCGGCGTCCTGTGGACGATCGTCGTCGGCATCGTGGCCGCGCTGGTCGGCGCGGCGATCGCCGCCGGACTCGGCGTCGCCGACACCAACGGCGTCGACTGGATCGAGTGGCTCATCCAGATCGGCCTCGCCGCGGTGGGCGTCGCCGCCCTGGACCGGGCGATGGCGGGACGCCGCTGAACCGGACGCCGTCGAGGGGCCGTCGAGGACGCCGGGTGCGGCACCGGGGCTGTCGACGGCGCGCGGCCGGCCACGGGTCACCACTCGCGGCCGGCTCTCCCCTGTGCGCAGTCGTCAGCTCTCGCGCTCGTGCATGTCCTGGTCCGCGCACTCGTACGTGTACGGAGTCGTCGTGGTCAGCGGTGCGAAACCCAGGCGTTCCAGGATGGGGCGGCTCTGGTGGGAGGCGTCGACCTGGAGGTAGCGGCAGCCGCGGTCCGCGGCGATGCGGGCGCGGTGGGCGACGAGGGCGCGATAGAGACCGCGGCCCCGCCAGCCCTCGACGGTGCCGCCGCCCCACAGGCCCGCGAACCGTGTGCCGGGCACCAGTTCCATTCGGGCCGCGCTCACCGGAACGTCACCGGCGAGGGCGACGACCGCGGCCGTCGTGTCCGGGGCGGCCGCGAGCCGGGCGAGGACGCGGTGGCGCAGTCGCGAGCCGTCCGCGCCGAACACCCGCTCGTGCACCTCGACCAGGAGGCCGACGCCCGTCGCGTCGGTGACGGGGTGCAGCCGCACCCCCTCGGGCGGCTCGGCGTCCAGGGCGAGGCCGGAGACCTCGCCGACCATCAGCGTCTCCTCGGGCCCGGCGGTGAATCCGGCGGCCAGGAGCCGCCGTCCGAGGTCGGCGGGCCGGTCGTGCCCGTGGAGCTTCCACTCGAAGCCGAGGCCGAGCCCGGTGAAGCGGGCGATCTCCCCCGCGATCGCCGCGTCCGCGTCGGCGGCGTCCAGCGCCGACCACAGGACTCCGTTCCAGTCCTGGCCGGTGCCGATCTGGCGCACCACGCCTCCGGCCCGCTCGACGCGCGCGCCGGGGCCGTCGGGCCGTGCGCCCCGGCGCAGGTCCCGGTCGTACAGGGCGAGGACGGCGGCGCGATCCATGCGCCCACTTGAGCACAGGCGCACCGCGGCGGCAACGGAATTCCGCGGCCGGCCCGATCCGGAGGAAAGGCCCTATCCGAGTTCGAGGGTGGTGACCCCGAAGATCCGTTCCCGGGCGTGCGGGCGGACCGGGCCCGTGTACATGCGGGCCGTCTCGAAGGACGGCGTGAGTCCCGCGTCCTCGGCCAGCGCGATACCGGCCCGGTTGGTCTCCGGCACGTCCACGGACACCTGGCGGCCCTCGACGCCGGCGGTCAGCGCGGCGAACAGGGCCCGTGCGTCCTCGGCGGTGTCGGCGAACAGGGGGCCGATCCGCAGGCCGTCGCGGGCGGGGCGCAGGACGCCGTAACCGGTGATCCCCGTGCCGGAGCCGCGGACGACGGCGCGGTGCCCGGGGGTGGTCAGCCAGTGGGCGAGGAACCGCGGGCGGGCGGCCGGGTGGCAGAGGGCGTCGTACGCGGTGACGGCCTCGAGGTCGGCGGGCCCGGCCGGCCGGACGTCCGAAGGCGCCGCGGTCCGGGATGCAGGGCCGCTGAACCGGACGGTCCGGTGGGCGAGTTCGAAGCCGGACCGGCGGTAGTTGTCCTGCTGGGCCACCACGCCGTCGAGGCCGATCGTGCGGGTCCCGGCGTGGGCCAGGGCGGTCTTCCAAGTGGCCAGTCCATGACCGCGGCCGCGCAGTTCGGGGCGGACGAGGTAGCAGCCGAGGAAGGCGTAGTCGGTGCCGTGGTGGACGACCGAGATCGCCGAGACGGGGTCGCCGTCGACGCGCCCGAGGAAGAAGCCGTCCGGATCCTGCGCGAAGAAGGCGGGGCCGTCCGAGAGCCCCGGGTTCCACCCCTCCTCGGCGGCCCACCCGCTGATCACCGGCCAGTCCTGGAGGGTGGCCCGGGTGACGACGAGGTCCTCGGGAGCCGGAGAGGCCATCGGTGCTCCATTCCGTGGGGCGGCTGCGACGCATGCATCCTCGCGGATCATGTGCGGCCGCGTCACGGCGACTTCGCGCCGGTTGCCGTCGGCCGGCCCGCCCCGGCCGGAGCCGCGGCCCGTCGGACCGCGGCAGCCGTGACGGCGCCGGCCCCACCGGTCACGGATCCGGTGGGGCCGGCTCGCCGCCGTGCTCACACGTCGGTCAGCGGCTCGCGCCGGGCCGGAAGCGCCGGTACAGGGCCGCCCCGCCGAGCACGAGCGCCGCGCCGGCGGCGACGGCGGGGAGCGTCTGGTCGGCGCCGGTGTGGGCCAGCGACCCCTCGGCCCGCGGAGCGGGCTGCGGCGCCTGGTGCACCGGGCGCGGCGCCGGCTCCGGCTTGGTGCGCGTCGGCGGCGTGGTGGTGGTCGGCGTGTTCGGGGTGGCCGGCGTGTTCGGGGTGTTCGGCGTGTTCGGGGTGTTCGGCGTGTTCGGGGTGGCCGGCGTGTTCGGCGTGTTCGGCGTGGCCGGCGTGATCGGCTGCGTCGGGTTGCCGGAGCCGTTCGTCGAACTGTTGCCGAAGACCGGGTTGGCGACTGCCACCGCGTTCGCCGAGTTGCCGGAGACGTTCACCGGCAGGTCCACGGGGAGTTGGACCCCGTTGCCGGAGACCACTCCGGGCGAGTCCTGGGTGGTGCTCTGCGCCTGCGCGCCCCCGGTCGAGGACGCCCCGGCGGACGCGTTGGCGCAGGTGTTACCGGCCGCGGGGTTCAACAGCCCCACCACGTTCACCGTGTTGCCGCAGACGTTCACCGGGACGTGCACGGGAAGCTGGATGGTGTTGCCGGAGATCAGGCCGGGCGAGCCGGCCGCGGTGCCGTCCGCCGCCGCGTCGGCATACACCGGACCCGCCACGGCCATCGCGCCGGAGGCGGCGGCGACGGCGATCACACCGTTTCGGGTAAGCCGTTTCATAGGTGTTCTGCCTTCCAGACATGGTCGCGGGCGCTCACCCGCACCGGGTAAAACGCTGGTGAACGATTCCGGTTATGGCTTGACCGCCTTTCACCCTTTTGGGGGGCATGGCGATCGAACGACGTACGAAAACCGCCCGGAGGGTGAAGACCCGCCCCGCCGGCGAGGGCCGGGACGGGCACACCGCCCCGCGCAGCCGCCCCGCTCCCCGGCCATCGGCACCGCCCGCCCGGACCGGTCGCCCGGACCGCCCGCCCGTGCCGCTCGCCGGAACCGGCCCCGGCGACGGTCGTCGACGTCGATCTCCGGGAGGCGCGGCCCAGGGGGCCCGCTTAAGGTGAGCAGGAGCGTGGATCCCGGTCCGCAGCGGAGCGTCCCTGGAGGCATCGATGCAGGCCAAGCTGTCGAGGCGAGCCACGGGCCGGCGCGGCGCGGGCGTGGGGCTCGTGGCACTGGCCCTGCTCGGGGCGGGACTTCCGGCGGCGGCCGCGGGCGACGGGCGGCCCGATCCGGCCCGGTTCTACCGGCAGCACGTGACATGGGGGGCGTGCGAGGCGGGTCTGCCGGAGGACCTGCAGTGCGGCAGGGTCACCGTCCCTCTCGACTACGCCCGGCCGCAGGGCGGCACCCTCGAGCTGGCCCTCGCCCGCTACCGCGCGACCGGGCCCTCGCGGGGCTCGGTGGTGTTGAACTTCGGCGGGCCCGGCGGCTCGGGCGTCACGGCCCTCGCGACGGACGGCAAGGAGTTCATGGACCTGACCAACGGCTACGACGTGGTCTCCTTCGACCCGCGGGGCGTGGGCCGGTCCTCCCCGGTCAGCTGCGGAGCGGGCGCCGATCCGGCCACGTCCGACGCGGAGGGCGCCCTGGACCTGCGCGATCCCCGGGCGACCCTGGAGCGTTGGCGGAAGGTCGCGGCCGCGTGCGCGCAGCACTCCGGCCCGGTCCTGCCCCACATAGGCACCGTGGACGCCGCGCGGGACCTGGACGTCATACGGCAGGCGCTCGGCGACAGGAAGCTGAACTACCTGGGTTTCTCCTACGGCAGCAGGCTCGGCGCGGTGTACGCGGCCGAGTACCCGGGCAAGGTGGGACGGCTGGCGCTGGACGGGGTGGACACCCTGACCGAGCCACTCGCCGAGCAGGGCAGGGTGGCCGCCGAGGGGCAGCAGACGGCGCTGGACGACTTCCTCGGCTGGTGCGTGCAGGACGTCGCCTGTCCCTTCGGGCAGGACCGGCGGCGGGCGGGCGGCCTGGTACTGCAGCTCGTCCGCTCGCTCGACGAGAACCCCGTGCTGACGGGTTCCGGCGGCCGGCTGTCCGGCCAGGAACTCGTCGCCGCGATCGGACAGGCGCTCTACAGCAGGCAGATGTGGCCGTCGCTGGAGCGGGCCGTGGCCTCGCTGATCGAGGACGGTGACACCCGCGCGATCGAGGCGTTCTCCCCCGGCGGTGTCGCCCTGCCGAGGGGGCGGCGGACGCAGCGGCACGACGGCGGACTGGCCGATCCGGCCGAGGTCCCGCTGGACAACCTCGCGGCCGCGATGATGGCGATCAACTGCGCCGACGACCCCGACCGGCCGAGTGCCGGGCAGATCACCGCGGACCTCGGCAGGCTGCGCGCCGAGTACCAGGAGGCCTCGCCGGTCTTCGGCACGTACCGGCTCACGGAACTGCTCATGTGCTTCGGCCGTCCCCGGGGCACCGACTACATCCGCGAGAAGGTGAAGGACGTCGACACCGCGAAGATGCTCCTGGTCGGCACGCGGGGCGACCCGGCCACGCCGTACCGCTGGACCGTGGAGACCGCGAAGCGGCTCGGCCCGTCGGCCGTGGTCCTCGACAACAAGGGCGACGGGCACACCGGATACGGGTCCTCCAAGTGCGTGCACCGCAAGGTGAACGACTTCCTGCTGTACGGCTCCCTGCCGCCCAGCGGCAGCTCCTGCCCGGCAAATCGGGCGACGGGGACGGGCGGGTGAGGCAGGGGGCGGGGGTCAGCCGGCGACGATCTCCGGCCGGTACAGGTCCAGCCAGAGGGCCAGGTCGAGGGTCTTCTCCAGGCCGCGTCGCGCCGCCTGGGTGCTCACCGGGGCGTCGTGGTGCGCGGCCCGGCGCACCCGCTCCCGGTCGACGAGGTCGAAGACCGGATGGCCGGGCCGGGCGAGCAGGTCCTTGACGTGGTCCTGGAGGGCGACCGCGTACTTGGGGTCCTGGGTGGACGGATAGGGGCTCTTGACCCTGTCGTACACGGACTTCGGCAGCAGGTCCGCCGTCGCCTCCCTTAGCAGGCTCTTCTCCCGGCCGTCGAACGACTTCAGGGACCAGGGGGCGTTGTAGACGTACTCGACCAGCCGGTGGTCGCAGAAGGGCACCCTGACCTCCAGGCCGACCGCCATGCTCATGCGGTCCTTGCGGTCCAGCAGGGCGCGTACGAAGCGGGTGAGGTGGAGGTGGCAGATCCGCCGCATCCGGTACTCGAAGTCGCTCTCGCCGTCCAGGCGGTCGATGCCGGACACGGCGGTGCGGTAGCCGTCGGCAATGTATCCGCCGAGGTCCAGGGCCCGGGTGAGGTCGGGACGCAGGACCTCGGTGTCCTCGCCGAAGTCCCGGGCGTACCGCACCAGCCAGGGGAAGGTGTCGGAGCGGCGGGCGTTCTCGTCGAAGAACTGCAGATAGCCGCCGAAGACCTCGTCGGCGGACTCGCCGGACAGGGCGACGGTGGAGTGGTCACGGACGCTGCGGAACAGCAGGTAGAGCGAGGCGTCCATGTCGCCGAAGCCCATCGGCACGTCGCGGGCCCGGATCACCTTCTCCCGGATCGCCGGGTCGGCGAGGGTGTGCGCGTCGAGCACGATGTCCTGGTGGTCGGTGTCCGACGCGCGCGCCACGTCGTGCACGAACGGCGCGTCCGGGGTGCCGCGCAGGTCGTCGGCGACGAAGTGGTCGGTCCGGCCCGCGAAGTCGACGGCGAAACTGCGCACCCGCTCGCCGTCCTCGGCGAGTTGCCGGGCGGCGAGGGCCGTCAGGGCGGAGGAGTCCAGGCCGCCGGAGAGCAGGGTGCAGCGCGGTACGTCGGCGACCAACTGGCGGCGCACGATGTCGTCCAGGAGGGAGCGGACGGTGGCGATCGTCGTGGCCCGGTCGTCGGGGTGGGGCCGGGTCTCCAGCCGCCAGTAGGCGCGGGTGCGCACACCCGTGCGGTCCACGGTGACGACGGTGCCGGGCTCGACCTCGCGCATCCCGTCCCACACGGCGTGGCCCGGCGTCTTGACGAAGGTGAACAGCTCGCGCAGGCCGTCCAGACGCACCCGGGGGCGGGCCAGCGGGTTGGCGAGGATCGCCTTGGGCTCGGAGCCGAAGAGGACGCCGTCGGGGGTGGGGTGGTAGTAGAAGGGCTTGATGCCCATGCGGTCGCGGACCATGACGAGCCGGTCGTGGCGGCCGTCCCAGACGGCGAAGGCGTACATGCCGTTGAGGCGTTCGGCGACGGCGTCGCCCCATGCGAGGTAGCCGTGCAGGACGACCTCGGTGTCGGAGTCGGTGCCGAAGCGGTGGCCGTGCGCGGTGAGTTCGCGGCGCAGTTCGGTGAAGTTGTAGCTCTCGCCCGAGTAGACGAGGGCGACCGTGCCGTCGGGGGTGCCCGCGGTCATCGGCTGGCGGCCGCCGGGCAGGTCGATCACGGCGAGCCTGCGGTGGCCGAGCGCGGCGGGTCCGTGGGTCCAGACGCCGCGGTCGTCGGGGCCGCGGCAGGCCATCGTCTCCGTCATCGCGTGCAGGGCCGCGGCCTCGGTGCGCAGGTCGCGGTCGTAGGAGACCCAGCCGGTGATGCCGCACATGTCCGACCTCCCGCCGTCCCGCTCGCCGGTGGGGCCGCTCACCTGCGTGGACACGGCGGGGGCCGGGGCCCGGCGAACCGGTTGTATCGAGCATCTGGACCATGAGCGTGGATCACCGGCGCGGGAGCGGTCAACGCGGAGGTAACCCGGCCGGGAGAGGCGACCCCGGCAGTTTCGGCCGCGTTTTGCCTCCGGGACAGACGGCGCGGGGCCGCGCACCGGGGCGGCCCGCGGGGATTTCGGCCATGGGTAAAGACTTCCTCAACCTCCCTGTGCCCGTGTGAGGTTGACGGCCTCCCGTCGGTACGGGAACCCGCCCGTCACGGGCACCGGGCCACCCCGCGCACCGGCCCCGCACGGCACCGCCCATAACACCGCACCACCCCGCGCGGCGAATCGAATTGCCCCGAATGCCTGATCCGCGAATCGGTCCTATGGTGCTGTCATGGAGCACGATCTGAGTCCCGCCACCCTCGCCCAGCTGCGGCGTCCGCGTCCCTACCCCGCGGTGTCGGTGCTCACGCCGACCCACCGCCGCGAGCCGGACAACACCCAGGATCCGGTCCGGCTGCGCAACGTCGTGGCCGAGGCCAAGAAGCAGCTGGAGGCCGACCCGGCGATCAGCCGGGAGCGGCGCACCGATGTCGTCCGGCAGCTCGACCAGGCCCTCTCCGAGGTGGACCTCGCCTTCGCCGAGGACGGGCTGGCGATCTTCGCCGCCCCGGGCGAGCACCAGGTGTGGTCGCTGGCCCGCACCGTGCCGGAGCGCGTGGTGCTCTCGGACACCTTCCTGACCCGCAACCTGGTCTCCGCGCAGAGCGCCGAGCGCCCGTTCTGGGTGCTGTCGGTCTCGGCCGACCGCGTGACGCTGTGGAGCGGCGGTTCCGGCCGGGTCACGGAGGAGCGCATCGGCGGCTTCCCGCTCACCAGGGATCTCGCCGAGAACTTCGACGCCGAGCGACAGGAGCAGATCGGCGACGCGCCGAGCACCTTCCGCGACCAGGACACCCGCCAGTTCCTGCGCGAGGCGGACGGCGCACTGGGCGCGCTCCTGCGCGAGCATCCGCGCCCGGTGTACGTGACCGGCGAGAAGGAGGCACTGACCGTCCTCGACGACGTCGGCAGCGTCGCGCGGGACGCGGTGCACGTTCCGCACGGGGGGCTGGCGCACGGCAACCGCGAGGCCGTGTGGCGGGTGATCCGGCCGGTCCAGGAGGCGGAGGCCCGGGAGAGCGCCGCGGCCGTGGCCCGGGAGCTGGAGAGCGCCCGCGGGCGCAAGGAGTACGCCGCGGGCGTCGACGAGATCTGGCAGAACGCCCGGGAGGGCCGCGTGGGGCTGCTGGCCGTCGAGGAGAACTTCCGCGTGCGGGTGCGCGACGACTTGGGCGACCATCTGGTGCCCGCCGACAGCGGCGACCCGAAGGCCCGCGAGGACATCGTGGACGAGATCGTCGAGCGGTGCCTGGAGACCGGGGCCGAGGTCCGCTTCATGCCGGACGGCACCCTGGGCGACGCGCAGGGGATCGCCGGAGTGCTGCGCTACTGAGGGCACCCGGGCGGCCGCCCGCGCCGAGGTCCTACGCTACGGCGGGACAGTCGGCGGACAGGGGAGTGCGCACGTGGGTGACCTGCTGGGCGTGGCGGTGCTGGGTGCCGGGCGGATGGGGGCCGATCACGTACGACGGCTGCACCGGGTGGTCAGCGGGGCCAGGGTGGCCGCCGTCGCCGACCCCGACACGGCCCGGGCCGAGGAGGCTCTGGGCGGCATCGAGGGGGCCTCGGCGCACACGGACGCTGTGGCCGCCCTGGACGCGCCCGGCGTCGAGGCCGTACTGATCGCGTCGCCGGGCCCCGCGCACGAGGAGGCGCTGCTCGCGGCCTTCGCGCGTGGGCTGCCGGTGCTGTGCGAGAAGCCGATGGTGCCGGACTCGGCGGGGGCCCTGCGCGTGGTGGAGGCGGAGGCGCGGCTCGGGCGGCGGCTGGCGCAGATCGGCTTCATGCGCCGCTACGACGCCGAGTACGGCCGCCTGAAGTCCCTGCTGGACGGCGGACGGCTGGGCCGGCCGCTGATGCTGCACTGCACGCACCGCAACGTGTCGTCGCCGGACCACTTCACCAGCGCCATGCTGATCAACAGCTCCGTCTCGCACGAGATCGACGCGGCCCGCTGGCTGCTCGGCCAGGAGCTGACCGCCGTGACCGTGCTGCGTCCCGCGCCGTCGGCGGGCGCGCCCGAGGGCCTGGCGGACCCGCAGTTCGTGTTGTTCGAGACCGAGCGCGGCGCGCTGGTGGACGTAGAGGTCTTCGTCAACTGCGGCTTCGGCTACCAGGTGCGCTGCGAGGCGGTCTGCGAGGCGGGGAGCGCCCGGATCGGCGAGGACCACGCCATGGTCGTCACCGCCCGGGGCGGCGCCGGCAAGGACGTACCGCAGGACTACCTGGTGCGGTTCGCCGACGCCTACGACCGCGAGGTGCGGGCCTGGGTCGACGCCACGCGGCGGGGGCGCGTCACCGGCCCGAGCGCGTGGGACGGCTACGCCGCGTCGGTCGTGGCCGAGGCGGGTGTCCGGGCGCTGGACGACGGACGGCGCGCGACGGTCGAACTCGCCCCGCGCCCCGGCCTGTACGCCGTGCCCGGCCACTGACCGCCGCCGGCGCGCCCGGCCCGGCACGACCGGCGCACCCTGGGGGGCCGCCGAGTCGTGCGCCGGAGCCCGCTCAGGGGCCGCGCTCGCGCCCCGAACCGCTCACACGGCACCGAACAGGGCGTTCAGCCCGCGGTCGACCTCGGCGGTCACGTCCTCCTCGCCGTCCGCGACCACGGCGTAGCTGCGCAGCAGGAAGCGGCGCAGCGCCGCCGTCTCGAACTGGAGCAGGGCCAGGCCGGACGTCGAGTGCAGCTCCAGTACCGTACGGCCGCCTCCGCAGGGCCACAGGTGCACGTCCCCGGCTCCGGCGGGCTGCCCGAGCCCCTCCGCCAGCAGGGCCCGGGAGAAGGTCCAGGAGACCGGGCCGCCGTCGAGACAGACCTCCGGCGGGAAGTCCAGGTGCACGGCCAGCGGGTCCGCGCAGGCGTAGCGCAGTGTGACGGGCACGGGGAGCGCCTGCTCGTCCGCGGTGATCAGGCGGGCGCGGGCGGGCTGTTCGAGCGTGACGTCCATGGTCGGTCTCCCCTGCGGGTCGGAGGTCGGCCGGCTGTGCCGTGTGCTGTTAGGAGTCCGCAGGAGCCGTTTGCATTACGCCTCCGCCCGACCCAATTGCTGTGACCTGCGTCACCCTCCCGGGCTCGGATGCCGCACTGCGAACCAGAAGGGAACACAGTGCCGTCGAACACCCGCCTGAACGCGCACCGGAAACCCCACACGACCCCTCAAATCACGTAGGCCGCCTACGACTTGACCGACGGGGCGGGTAGCGAAAAGGGGGCGGTCGATGAGGCCGGGGAGACTGTGGCATATGCCAGAAGCACCACCGTATCGGGTGTTGCCAAATCCCTTACGGGGCGTCGCGGGCTGTGCAACAGTCGTAACGGTCCCTCCCGCCGCCTTGGCCGACCCGTCCCTTCGGAGTGCGTCATGCCGTCCCACCTCTCCGCGGACCACCCACCCGCGCAGCCGCCCGGACGCGGCTCGGTCGACGCCCTCATATCGCAGGCGCGCCGCCTCAAGGGGGACGTGGACGCCGTGCGGCGGGACGCGCAGGACGACGGATCGGACCCGCGGGGCCGCTGGGAGCGCGCGCTGTGCGATCTGGCCCTGCATCAGCTCAACGATCTCGACGAGCACTTGGCCCAACTGCGGGACGGGCCGCTCCCGGTGGCCGCCTCCGCCGGGGCGGAGGCTCCGACCCCCGCCGCGCCGGGCAAACCGCCGCACGGTGAACCGCTCGGCCGGGTCGGCAGCGCCGAGTGGAACCTGCTGACGGACGAGGCCATCTGGTCCGGCGAGCTCTACCAGATCCTCGGCCGGGACCCCGCGACCCCGCCCCTCACCCTCGACGAACTGCCCTCCCTGGTGCTCGACGCGGACCGGCCCCGGCTCACCGTCATGGTCACGGACTGCCTGGTGGACGCCAAGCCCATCGACGGGGAGTTCCGAGTCGTGCGGCCCGACGGCGCGCTGCGCACCGTGCACATGATGGGCGAGCCGGTGCTCGGCGCCGACGGCGGCACCGACGCGATGTGGGCCGTGCTGCGCGACGTCAGCGAACTGCGCCGCAGCCAGCGGACGGAACGCGAGACCCGCGACTCGCTCCAGCACCACCGGCACCGCGCGCAGACCGAGCACCGGCTCGCGGTCGAGTTCCAGGAGGCCGTGCTGCCGCCGTGGCGCGGCTCCGCGCGGCCACCGCACCGGGGGCACCCCGGTGTGGATCTCGCGGCCCACTACCTCCCGGCGTCGACCAGCACACTGATCGGCGGCGACTGGTACGACGCGCTGGAGCTGTCCGACGGCGACACCCTGCTCAGCGTGGGCGACCTGACCGGGCACGGGCCGACCGTGACCTCGGGGATGGCGATGCTCCTCGGCGCCCTGCGGGGCATGGCCATGGCGGGCACCGGACCCGGCCGGCTCATGGCCCTGCTCAACCAGTTGCTGGACGCCACCGCGCAGCCCGCCCTGGGCAGTGCCGTCTGCTGCCGCTACCGGCCCGCCACCCGGACCCTGGTGTGGGCCCAGGCGGGCCACCCCGCCCCGCTGCTGTTCCGCGACGGGACGGGACGCGTGCTGGACGCACCGGACGGCGTGCTGCTCGGCGCCACCTCGTCGGCCGTGTACGGGCAGGCCGAGGAGACCCTGAAGGCGGGCGACCTGCTCCTGCTGCACACCGACGGCCTGGGGCCGCGGCGCGCCGGACCCGCCACCGTGCGGCGACTGCTCGGACTCGCCCCGAGACTCGGCGAGGCGCGCACCGCGCAGGACTGTGTACGGACCGTCGTGGAGGAGTTCGGCGAGAACGAGCGCGAGGACGACGCCTGCGTGCTCGCCGCCCGGATCGCCTGAGCCACGAACGGGCAGCAGGTGCTCCCGCTCGCGCGCCGCACGTCCGTACCCGTGCGCTGCCCTCCCGTACCCGGGCGCTACACCTGAGCGCCGCTGCCCTTGCCCTTCGCCCTGGGCAGCGCCTGCCGGATCTCCTCCCGCAGCTCGTGGATCTTCGGGTAGCCGGAGTACTGGGCGGTGAGCCGGTACATCTCGCGCAGCCGGTCCCAGGTGCGGTGGGAGGAGTTGGACCCCATCGACACCAGGGCCAGTCGCGCGTACCGGTCCGCCTGTTCCGGGTCGTCGGCGATGAAGCAGGCGGAGGCCATGGACAGGAAGTCGAAGATCTTCGACCGCTGCCGGCCGTCGTTGCGCAGGGCCAGGGCCTTGTCCGCGTAGTACTGGGCGTGCGCGGCCGCGGCGGGCTCGTGCTCGGCCAGCGTGCGGTAGGCGAGGGCCTGCATCCCCAGCAGGTCCTCCTCCTTGAAGGTCTGCATCCAGCTCGGCGGCGGCACGTCGCTCTTGTCGGAGACGAAGAGGTCCTCCGCCTGGCCGAGGGTGCGGCGCATGGCCTGGCCCTTGCCCATGGAGGCCTGTGCCCAGGCCTCGATGGTGTAGAGCATCGCCCGCGTGCGCGGAAGCACCTCGTCGCCCGAGCCGGACCGGGCGAGCTTCATCAGGTCCAGCGCGTCGTCCGGCCGGCCCAGGTGCACCATCTGGCGCGCGGCGCGGGAGAGCGCCTCGCCGGCCCGCGGCCGGTCGCCGCCCTCGCGCGCGGCATGGGCGGCGATGACGAAGTACTTCTGGGCCGTGGGCTCCAGGCCGACGTCGTGGGACATCCAGCCCGCGAGGACGGCCAGGTTGGCGGCGACGCCCCACAGGCGCCGCTGGAGGTGCGGTGGGTGACGGTAGGCGAGCATTCCGCCCACCTCGTTGAGCTGGCCCACCACGGCCTTGCGTTGCAGCCCGCCCCCGCGGGCCGCGTCCCAGGCCCGGAACACCTCGACCGAGCGTTCCAGTTCCTCGATCTCCTGCGACCCGATGGGGGCGGCCTCGTAGCGGTCGAACCCAGCGGGGTCGGCGTGCAGGGGATGGTCGAGTTTCGGGGCGTCTGCCGTGAGTGCCGGATCGGTGTGCAGCCAGTCGTGCATGGCGCTGCTGAGTGCGGATCCCGCGGCGAGCGCGGCGCCCGCGCCCACCAAGCCGCGTCGGTTGAGCATGAGGTCCATTCCCGTGAATTCGGTGAGGACCGCGGCGGTCCGCTCGGGCGCCCACGGCACTCCGTCGGGATGTTCCGCATTCCCGTCGCCCTGCCGTTTCCCCGCACGCCCGTGCCGTACCAGACCAAGGTCCTCGATGGTCACGACACGGCCGAGACGCTCGGTGAACAGAGCCGCCAGCACCCGCGGCACCGGATCGCGCGGGATCTCTCCCATGTCGATCCAACGCCGCACCCGGGAGGTGTCGGTCGCCAGCTGGGGGTGCCCCATGGCCGCCGCCTGCCGGTTGACCAGCCTCGCGAGTTCGCCCTTGGACCAGCCGGCCAGGCCGAACAGGTCCGCCAGGCGGGTGTTGGGTTGTCCGCTCACGTCAAGCCCCCAGGTACTCGGCTGAGTTGACAGTAGACCCGCCGAGAGTTGCCGGGCGACTATTCGCCACGGTTCGCCAGGGTGCGCCAGATGGTGTGCCACGGGGCGTCAGGTGTCAGGTAGGAACGCGCCACCCCGACCCGGTCGCCGAGGGACATTCCCCAGGGTGCACCCGGGCGTCCGGGCCGGGCCGCGCACCGAAGCAGCAGGCACACGAAGGGATCTGTCTCTCCCATGTACGCAGCATCGTCCTCCGTGTCCGCCCCGCCCCGGCCGCTGCGCGCCCGCCCGGGCGCCGGCGGCCCCTACATCGACCCCGCCCGGCCGGGGCCGGCCCCCGTACTCGGTGCGGGACGGCCGCGGCGCCCCGCGGGGCTCGGCACGCCACCGCTCAGCGGGAGACTCGACTTGTCCGGCCCCCAGGGCGCCCAGCTGCGCACCGCGATCGCCTCGGTGCACCGCATCTGCCCGGAGTTCTCTCCGGTGCAGGTGCTGCGCCGCAGCGGGCGGTCCGTGCTCCTGGTCGGCACGACCGGGCGCAGCACGGCCGTCGCCAAGTGCTTACTCGACCACTCCCCCGCCTGGGCCGAGCGCTACCGCCACGAGATAGCGGCATACCGCTCGTTCGTCCGGCAGCGCCCGCCGGTGCGGGTGCCCCGGTTGATCGCGGCGGACCCGGACAACTGCACGCTGGTGATCGAGCGGATGCCCGGCCGGGTGGCGGCGCTCCAGCGGCACCCGGCGGAGACCCCGCCGCGGGCGGACATCAGGGCGGCGCTCGGCGCGATCTGCCGGCTGAACGCGTGGCGCCCGCCGGCGGGCACGTTCGACGCCCCGCTGGACTACGCGGCGCGCATCTCCCGGTACCACGAGCTGGGGCTGCTCACCGACCGCGACATGGGCGACCTGCAGAAGCTGCTGCACGGCATCGCGCACGCGGCCGGCCGGCAGGGCATGGGCCAGTTCTGCCACGGCGACGCACTGCTCGCGAACATCCTGCTCTCACCGGCCGGTCCAGTGCTGGTGGACTGGGAGCACGCGGGCTGGTACCTGCCGGGCTACGACCTGGCGACGCTGTGGTCGGTCCTCGGCGACGCGCCGGTGGCGCGGCGGCAGATCAGCCAGCTCGCGCAGTCGGCGGGGCCCGCCGCGCGGGACGCCTTCCTGGTGAACCTGATGCTCGTGCTGACCCGTGAGATCCGCACGTACGAGACGGCCGTGCAGCGCTCGATGCACGACGCGGCCCCGGCGGCGCCGGGCCCGGCCCACCCGGGTGCCGCGCCGTCCGGCGAGGAACAGCGGCTGCTGCTGCGGCGGCTGCACGACGACTGCCAGCTGGCCCGGCGGGCCGTGCGCGCGGCGGTCGGCACTCGCTGACGGGGACGACGGTCCGCGGGGCGCCCGCCACGGGCGGCGCACCGCGGACCTTTGCCGTGTCCCGCTTTCGGCGGGGTCCCGGAGGGGGCCATTGGTGTACTCCACTGACGCCCCGCAGGCCCGCGGGGCGTCGCGGCGAAACTCGCCGGGACCCCGCTTGACATGGGAAATCGCCTTGCTGTGGGCATGATTGACGGATCGTCGGACAGCCGGTACCACTGACCCACGCCGGCCCCGCACGCCCCGCCACCCCCCGTGCCCCAGGAGGCTGCATTGCCAGGATCCGCCACCGACCCCAGACCCGTGCCGGGCCGCGGACGCGCGCGCAGAACCGCGGGCGCGGTAGCCTCCGCGGCCCTGCTGCTGCCGCTGCTGGGCGCCGCGCCCTCCGCCGGCGCCACCGGCCCCGGCGCGTCCGACGGCAGCAGGCTGCAACGGGCGTTCGACACCGCGGCCGCCGAGTACCACGTACCGCTCAGCGTGCTGCTGGGCGTCTCCTACCTCCAGTCCCGCTGGGACGCGCACGGCGGCGCCGCGAGCGTCACCGGCGGCTACGGCCCGATGCACCTGACGGACGCGCGCACCGCGCTCGGCCGGGTTCCGCACCACAGCGAGGGCTCCGAGGACGCGCGCGGCGACGCCGCCCGCACCGCCCTGCGCCCCGTCACGAAGGTGCCCGACGACTCCGTGCTGCCCGACCGCCTCAAGACTCTGACCAGGGCCGCGCGACTGACCGGGATCCCCGCCGAGCGGCTGCGCGGCGACGGGGCCGCGAACG
This sequence comes from Streptomyces sp. NPDC014864, assembly GCF_043081525.1. Classification (NCBI taxonomy): domain Bacteria; kingdom Bacillati; phylum Actinomycetota; class Actinomycetes; order Kitasatosporales; family Streptomycetaceae; genus Streptomyces; species Streptomyces sp. NPDC014864. The sequence continues at coordinate 24,845 of NZ_JBIBWT010000019.1, read as the reverse complement.
TGGCGGGCGGCGCGGCACTGCTGGCCGCCACCCAGAAGGAGCTCGGCGAGCCGCTGAGTGAGGACCCCGCCGAGTGGTACGGGGCGGTGGCCCTGTTCTCCGGCGCGGACGACACCGCCACGGCGGCGGCGTACGCGAACGACGTGTACGCCGTCATCCGGTCCGGGGAGCGGCGCACCACGGACGCCGGACAGCTGATGGTCCTGGCCGCCCGGCCGGGGCTGGCCCCGGACGCGGCCCAGTTGGGGCTGACCGGCCTGCGACACGTCTCCGCGGCCGGCACGGAGTGCCCGTCCTCGGTGTCCTGCGAATGGGTGCCGGCCCCGTACGAGCAGTTCGGCAGCGACGACTACGGCAACCACGACCTGGGCGACCGGCCCGCGTCGCAGCGCATCCGGTACATCGTGGTGCACGACACGGAGGGGCGCTGGGACGGCGTCCTCAACCTGGTCCAGGACCCCACTTACGTGTCGTGGAACTACACGCTGCGCTCCACCGACGGGCACATCGCCCAGCATGTGAAGGCCAAGGACGTGGCATGGCACGCGGGCAACTGGTACGTCAACGCCGAGTCGATCGGCCTGGAGCACGAGGGTTTCCTCGCCTCCCCGGACGCCTGGTACACGGAGGCGATGTACCGTTCCTCGGCGCGGCTGGTGAAGTATCTCGCCGGGACGTACCGCATCCCGCTGGACCGGCAGCACATCCTCGGCCACGACACGGTGCCGGGCCCGACCACCTCGACCATCCCCGGCATGCACACCGACCCGGGCCCCTTCTGGGACTGGCGGCACTACTTCGAGCTGCTGGACCACCCCTTCGAGCCCACCGCGGGCAAGAACGGCGGGCTGGTGACGATCCGGCCGGACTACGCCGCCAACCAGCCGCAGTACACGGGCTGCTCCGGCTCCGGCACCCCGTGCCCGGCGCACGGCTCCAGCGAGGTGCGGCTGTACTCGCAGCCCGACACGGCCTCCCCGCTGATCAAGGACATCGGTCTGAGGCCGGACGGCAGCGCCTCGACGATCGACGTCAACGACACGGGCTCGCGGGCCGAGACGGGTCAGCAGTTCGCGGTCGCCGACCGTCAGGGCGACTGGACGGCGATCTGGTACCTGGGCCAGAAGGCCTGGTTCCAGAACCCGGGGAAGCGGCCGACGGCGGTCGACGCGGCCGGTGTCGTGGTGACGCCCAGGGCCGGGGTGGACAGCGTGCCGGTGTACGGACGGGCCTACCCGGAGGCGGCGGCCTACCCGGCGGGGGTGCCCGCGCAGTCCGTGTCACCGCTGCCGTACCAGCTGCTCGCCGGCCAGAAGTACGTGGTCGGCGACGAGGTGCCCGGCGAGTACTACTACTCGGTCACCTTCACCACGGACTCGCACCGGGTCGTCGTCGGCAAGGACCTGTACTACGAGATCCAGTTCGGTCACCGGGTGGCGTTCGTGCGGGCCGCGGACGTGCGGGTGACGCTGTCGGGGTCGTAGGAGGCGCGTGAACCGGGCGAGGGCCGGCCCCGCGGGGCCGGCCCTCGTCGTACCCGGTACCGCGGGGCCGGGTGTCAGCCCTGCTGGAAGAGCTCCGCGGGCAACGGCTTGAGCAAGGCGTACAGGTCGTCGGTGATCGGGCGGTCCCAGGCGGCAATGGTCACCAGGACGCCGTCGCTGCGGTCGAACTGCACGCAGGAGATCCGGCTTTCGGAGAGCTTCAGCCGGCGCACGATCATGAGGTTGTCGCCCTGCAGCACCGGCATGTCCTCGACGCCGGAGACGGTGACCTCCTCGTCGTTCTCCAGGGCGAGCAGCAGCTGGGCCACCTCGAAGGGGACCTCGCCGTCGGGAACCTCACGCGCCGGGGAGCCCTCGGGAAGGTTGCCGATGATCATCGCGGTCCCGCGGCCGCCGAACAGGTCGTAGCGCAGGAACACGCCCTGGCAGGTGCCGTCGGGCGCGGGCAGCAGCCCGGCTCCGAGGTTGCCGGGCCAGTCGCCCGGGTCCATGGCCAGGACGTCGAAGTCGGGCCCGGCGGGCGTGGCGCTGCGGCGACGGAGGAACGACATGCGGCCATGGTACGTGGCTCCGCCCGCGGCGCGACGTGCGGTGGGCCACCATCCGGAGGGGAATCCGCCCCGGGGCGGACCGGTCCGGCGGGCCCGCTGCCGTTCCTCCCGGCCGGCCCCTGTCAGGTGAGGTCGAACTCGCCCTCCCGGGCTCCCGACACGAACGCGCCCCACTCCGCGGGCGTGAAGATCAGGGAGGGACTCTCCGGCCGACCGCTGTTGCGCATCGCGATGAATCCCTCGACAAAGGCGATCTGGACATCCCCCCGCCCACGGCTGCTGGACTGCCACTCGGCGTTGCTGAGGTCCAGCTCCGGCTTGTCCCATCCCGCGAGGGGGTGCTGCTGGGTGATGGTCTCGGCCACGTCCGTGCTCCTCCCGACTCGTCGTCCGCGGCCAGCCTAGCGATCGTGTCCGACCGCCGACAGGCCACGTGAGGGCTGCCTTTCAGGAGTCGCGGCGGTCCGGCGCCCGCCGAGCGGAAAGACGGACCACCACCGGGCGCGGGAGGTGGCGGCGGAGGTCCGAGCGGCCGGGCCGGTGCTCAGCCGGCCAGGAAGGGCCCGACCGCCGCCAGGAACTCCCCGGGCCGCGTCGCGTGCACCAGGTGCCCCGCGTCGACGGTCACCGTCCGGGCGTCGGGGAGCAGGCCGGCCAGGGTGACGATCTGGTCCTGCGGGATCAGGCTGTCCGGGCCGCCCGCGACGAGCAGCACCGGCGCGGTGATCCGGGCCATGCCGTCCCACCAGGCGGGGTCGGGGGCGTTGCGCTGCTCGTCGGTGGCCCGCACCATCACCCAGTCGAACGGCAGGTCGCCGTCGGGGCGTTCGGCGAGCGGCCGGGGCGGATCGAGTGGCACGGGCGCGGGCACGTCCTCCAGGACGAGACGCCGTACGGCACCGGGCGTGTGCTGCGCGAGCAGGTAGGCGACCGCGCCGCCGAGCGAGTGGCCCACGACGTCGGCGCGCTCGATGCCGAGCACGGCGAGGAAGGCCCGGACGTCGTCGCGCAGGGTGGCGTACGCGTACACCTCGGGGCCCGCGCCTGGCGCGCTGCCCGGCCAGTCGCTGCGGCCGTGGCCGCGCAGGTCCGGGGCGTACACCCGGCGCGGCTCCGGCCCGGCGGCCAGCCGTTCGGCGACCGGCGCCCAGTCCGCGCCGTCGGCGCCGCGGCAGTGCAGCAGCAGGACGGGCGGGGCGTCCTCGGGCCCCCAGACGCGGTAGGCGATCGTGATGCCGTTGGCGACGACGGTGCGCGGCTCCATGTCCATGCCGGCACGCTAGCCGCGGGCACCGCGCGCACCGCGCCCGCTCTGCCGAGGGCAGAACGGCCGTGCCGCCGGTCGCGTGGCGAGAAAGTGGGGCTTCGGGGCTTGCCTGGGGCCGGGGCGGCTGGATAACTGATCCTCAGCACCTGACCGAATGATCGGTCGCCTGGATTGTCACATTCGGCGAGGGAGACTTCCGATGGCGGATGCCGCGAAGGAGCTGCTGGACGCGGGGGAACGGCTCGACGCGGAGGGACTGCGGGCACTTCAGCTGGAGCGGCTGCGGGCCTCGCTGCGGCACGCCTACGAGAACGTGCCGTTCTACCGGGAGTCCTTCGACAGGGCCGGGGTGCGCCCGGACGACTGCCGCTCGCTCGCCGACCTCGCCCGCTTCCCGTTCACCACCAAGGCGGACCTGCGCGACAACTACCCGTACGGCATGTTCGCCGTGCCCCGTGAGCGTGTCCGCCGCATCCACGCCTCCAGCGGCACCACCGGGCGCCCCACGGTCGTCGGCTACACCGACAACGACCTGTCCCTGTGGGCGGACATGGTGGCCCGCTCGATCCGCGCGGCGGGCGGCCGGCCCGGGGACATCGTGCACGTGGCGTACGGGTACGGCCTGTTCACCGGCGGGCTCGGCGCCCACTACGGCGCGGAGCGGCTGGGCTGCACGGTCGTCCCGGCCTCCGGGGGCATGACCGCCCGCCAGGTCCGGCTGATCCAGGACCTGCGGCCCGGGATCATCATGGTGACGCCGTCGTACATGCTCACGCTCCTCGACGAGTTCGAGCGGCAGGGCGTCGACCCGCGCGGCACCTCCCTGCGCGTCGGCGTCTTCGGCGCCGAACCCTGGACGGAGGAGATGCGGCGGGAGATCGAGGGGCGCTTCGCGATAGACGCGGTCGACATCTACGGCCTGTCGGAGGTGATCGGGCCGGGCGTCGCGCAGGAGTGCGTGGAGACCAAGGACGGCCTGCACATCTGGGAGGACCACTTCTTCCCGGAGGTGGTCGACCCGATCACCGGCGAGGTGCTTCCGGAGGGCGAGGAGGGGGAGCTGGTGTTCAGCTCGCTCACCAAGGAGGCCATGCCGGTCATCCGCTACCGCACGCGGGACCTCACGCGGCTGCTGCCCGGCACCGCCCGGGTCTTCCGCCGGATGGAGAAGATCACCGGCCGCAGCGACGACATGGTGATCCTGCGGGGGGTGAACCTCTTCCCCACCCAGATCGAGGAGATCGTGCTGCGCACGCCGGGCGTCGCGCCCCACTTCCAGCTGCGGCTGACCCGGGAGGACCGTCTGGACGCCCTGACGGTGCGCGCCGAGGCCCGCCCCGACGCCGGGCCCGAGGTGCGCGAGGCCGCGGCACGGACGATCGCGGCCGCCGTGAAGGACGGCGTCGGGGTGTCGGTCGCGGTGGAGGTCGTCGAACCGGAGTCCCTGGAGCGTTCGGTGGGCAAGATCCGGCGCATCGTGGATCTGCGGCCCTGACGCGGCCCGGCGGCGGGCCCTACCGCCCGCCGAACCGGTCCCTCAGCTCCCGCTTGAGGATCTTCCCGCTGGCGTTGCGCGGAAGTTCGTCGACGAACACCACCCGCTTGGGCGCCTTGAAGTGGGGCAGCCGGTCGCGGACGTGGGCGACGAGCCCGGCCTCGGTGACCTCGCCGCGCGGGACCACGAACGCGGTGACGGCCTCGATCCACCGGTCGTCGGGGAGGCCGACCACGGCCGCCTCGGCGACCTGGTCGTGCGTGTAAAGGGCGTCCTCGACCTGGCGGGAGGCCACCAGCACGCCACCGGAGTTGATGACGTCCTTCACCCGGTCCACGACCGTGTAGTACCCGTGCGGGTCGCGCACCGCGAGGTCCCCGGAGTGGAACCAGCCGTCGCGGAACGCCTCGGCGGTCTCCTCGGGCTTGTCCCAGTAGCCCTCGCACAACTGCGGGGAGCGGTACACGATCTCGCCGGGTGTGCCGTCGGGCACGTCCTTGCCGTCCTCGCCGACCACCCGGGCGTCCACGAACAGCACCGGCCGGCCGCAGGAGTCCAGCCGGCCCTGGTGCTCGTCGGGCCCCAGCACCATGGCCAGGGGGCCGATCTCGCTCTGCCCGAAGCAGTTGTAGAAGGCCAGGCCGGGCAGGCGGGCGCGGAGCCGCTCCAGGACCGGGACCGGCATGATCGACGCCCCGTAGTAGGCCTTGCGCAGGCCGCCGAGGTCGCGGGCGGGGAAGTCGGGGCGATTCGCCAGGCCGATCCACACCGTGGGCGGGGCGAACAGGCTGTCCGCGCGCCCCTCCTCGATCAGGTCGAACAGGCGGTCGCCGTCGGGGCCGTCGAGGACGACGTTCGTCGCGCCCACGGCCAGGTACGGCAGCAGGAACACGTGCATCTGCGCCGAGTGGTACAGCGGCAGTGCGTGCGCGGGCCGGTCCCCCGCGCTCAGGTCGAGGGCGGTGATGGCGCTCAGGTACTCGTGGACCAGCGCCCGGTGCGTCATCATCGCGCCCTTGGGCAGCGCCGTGGTGCCCGAGGTGTACAGCAGCTGCACCACGTCCTCGGCGCGCGGTTCGGGGCCGTCGTACGGCGGTGCGGTGCGCAGCCGGTTCAGCAGCGCGTCGCCGGCGTCGCGCAGCGGCAGCGTCGGCACGCCGCCGGGCAGCCGGCCGGCGAGATCCGGGTCGGCCAGGACGAGCGCGGCGCCGGACTGGCCGACGATGTAGGCGAGGTCGTCGCCGGTGAGGTTCTGGTTGACCGGCACGTGGACCAGGCCCGCCCGGGCGCAGGCGAGGAAGGCGATGAGGTAGGCGTCCGAGTTGTGCCCGAAGGCGCCGACCCGGTCGCCGGGTGCGAGTCCCTGGTCCCGCAGGACGCGCGCGGCGCGCGAGACGGCGTCGTCGAGCTCCTCGTACGTCCAGGCGCGCTCGCCGTACTCGACGGCCACGCGAGCCGGTGTGCGCCGGGCGCTGCGGCGCAGCACCCCGTCGACGGTGCTGCCGTGTCCTGGCGTCATGCCACGCGATCCTCGACGGCCCACGCGACGAGGTCAAGGGGGGCACGGCCCCGGACGCGCGGGACGAGGGCGGCCCCGGACGCGCGGGGCGAGGACGGCCCCGGACGCGCGGGTGAGGGCGGTCCCGGACGCGCCGGGCGGGTGCGGTCCTTCCGGTACGGGTGGACGAAGTCGACGGTTCGTGGGGTCGGCGGCCGGCCGGACGGGTGGGCGCGGTGGTCGGGAAACGCGCGCACGCCCCGTTGACACGGACCACGTCTGACACGAAAGTTTCATCCCGCAGGGCACGTCACGAAAGATACTTTCAGGCGGTGCGACGGGAGGCCTCCGGATGACCGACGGCACGGCGGGCAGCGGTGACAGGGGCGGACTCACCCGCCGTCACGTGGGGCGTCTTTCCATCGCGTTGGGTGGCGCGCTGGCCCTGGCGCCGCTGCCGGCGGGTCCGGCCGACGCGGCGCCCGGCACGGCGTCGAAGGCCGCGACGGGCGGACGTCCCACGCTGCGGCACGGCTCGCCCGAGCGCGCCGGGCTGCTCGCCGCCTCCCTGCGTCAACTGGTCACCGACGCCGAGGCGTTCCTCGGCCCCTACCCCAAGCACCCGTGGTACGCGGGCGCCGTGCTGCTCGCGGGGCGCGGCGGCACGGTGGCGCTGCACGAGCCGATCGGCATGGCGGTGCGCTACTCGGCGTACGACGAGACGACCGACACCGGGGTCGAGTTCCCCGCCGACCGGCAGCTCCCCATGACCCGGGACACCGTGTTCGACCTGGCCTCCCTCTCCAAGCTGTTCACCTCGATCCTGGCGGTGCAGCAGATCGAGCGGGGCGCACTGGAGCTGGAGGGCAGGGTCGCCTCGTACCTGCCCGACTTCGGCCACGCGGGCAAGCAGGACGTGACAGTCCGCCAACTTCTCACCCACACCTCGGGATTCCGCGCCTGGCTGCCGCTGTACAAGGCGCCGACGTACGAGGAGAGGGTGCGGCTCGTCCTCGACGAGGCTCCGCTCAACCCACCCGGCACCGCGTACCTCTACTCGGACCTGAACCTGATCTCCCTGCAACTGGTGCTGGAGAGGATCACCGGCCGGGCGCTGGACACACTGCTGCACGAGGAGGTCACCGGGCCGCTCGGGCTCGACAGCACGCGGTACAACCCGCCCGCGTCCTGGAGACCGGTGATCGCGGCCACGGAGGACGCCCGTACGCCGTGGTCGGGACTGGACCGGGGCCTCGTGTGGGGCGAGGTCCACGACGAGAACGCGTTCTCCCTGGGCGGTGTCGCCGGGCACGCGGGGGTGTTCTCCTGCGCGTGGGACCTCGCGGTGCTGGGCCGCACGCTGCTCAACGGCGGCTCCTACGGACGGGCGCGCGTCCTGCGGCCGGAGTCGGTGGAGCTGATGTTCACCGACTTCAACACCGCCTTCCCCGGCGACGAGCACGGCCTCGGCTTCGAGCTCTACCAGCACTGGTACATGGGCGCGATGGCCACGCCGCACACTGCGGGGCACACCGGGTTCACCGGCACCTCGCTGGTGCTCGACCCGACGACCGACTCGTTCCTGATCGTGCTCGGCAACTCGGTTCATCCGGTGCGTGCTTGGCGCTCGGGGTCCGCTCCCCGGGTCGCCGCCGGCAACAACCTGGCGCGCGCCGTCCCGGTCCATCCGGTGCGGGGCCGTACCGCCTGGTTCTCCGGGATGGCGAACGCCACGAACGCGACGCTCGCGTTACCCTCGCTCGACACCTCCGCCGGCGACGCGCGGCTGCGCTGCGCCCTGTGGTGGGACACCGAGCCCGTCTCGGACGTCCTGGCACTGGAGTGCACGACGGACGGCGGCACCACCTGGCAGCCGGTCCCCTTCACGACCGTGCGCCCCGGCGAGGAGCCCGAGGAGCATCCCGCGGGCACCGCCACAGGCTGGTCCGGCCGCGCCTGGCACCGCCTGACGGCCGCCCTCCCCGCCGACCGCCGCCTGGTCCTGCGCTGGCGCTGCACGACCGACCGCCTGTACGTGGGCCGCGGCGCCTATGTCGACGCCCTGCGCGTCGAAGCGGGCGGCGGCGTCCTCTTCGACGACTCCCGCCCGAGGGATGCCGCCCTCGTCGAGGCGACGGGCTGGGCGGCCTCCGGGGACTAGGCGGCCCGGGACCACGTCCGGCGTCTCCCTCATGAAGGGTCACACCCGGTCAGCTTCTTGCAATTTCCACTGGCGCACGCCTTTTGGAGGGTCACTCAGGCACCAATATCGACGCTATTCCACTCTCTTTCTTTCGAATTCTTTCGAAAAGAGATCCGGTGGGCAGCAGCGGCAACAAAAGCTCACGATCAGGGTTCCATCCGCTCAGCGGGGCGATAATGTGAAGCCTCAACCGGAGTGGGGACTCCGGGATCTGGGATCGGACATGGCCGCCTTTCACCGGGGCTTTTCCATGCCCGATTCATGCTCAGCCGCGGTCGCCCGGCATCCGGTACAGGGACCGGTGACCGCATCGGGGGGTGGGGGAACAGTGCAGTCGAACATCGGGGTGAACACCCGGGCGGCCGACCTTCGTGCCGCGCTCCGCGTGGCGGATCTGCTGGCCGGGGGCCCCGCCGCGCGCGCCGCGGGAGCCGTGGGGGAAGACGGCACGGGCGACGGCGCCCCGCCCCCGCCGCCCGACCTGCGGGGGGTGCGGGAGATGGTCGCCGACGCCGACTCCTCACGCGCGGACAACGCCCTGCAGGGCGGCTGGCACGACGTGCTCGCCCAGGAGCGCGCCCGCCTCTCGCGCGCCGGGCTGGGCTGGCTGCTCACCCGCCTCGCCGCCGGGACGTTCCCGGCCCTGGACGTGCTGGAGATCGGCTGCGAACGCCTGCGGCTGAGCCGGCTGTCCTACGACGGGACCGGCACCGGTCCCGAGGTGCATCGGCTCGCCGAGTCCTCGTGGGCGGAGCTGGCGCCCGCCGCGTCGGGACTCCCCCACGACCGGCCGCGCCGGCTGTTCCTGCTCGCGGGCGGCGCGGAGACGGACCCCGTGGCGCCCGCCGTCACGGCACCGCTGCGCGCGGCCCTGGACACCTTCCTGCGCGTCAGCCCCCGCGACGGCAGACCACTGGCGGTGGTGGTGCGGGCCTCCGGCTGGGGACCCGTCGAACAGGCCGCCGAGGAGGCGCGCAGGGACACGGGTGCGCTGCTGTGCCTGCGCCTGTCCGCGCACTGGCCGCCGTCCCCGGACGACCTGGCCGCCGAGGTGCCGCTGCGCCGCACGGTGTGGCTGGCGGCCGCCCAGGTCGACGGCGGCTCGGGCACGGTCCGACTGGTGCGCCGGCCGCTCTTCCCGGCCGGCAGCCGCGCGGACGACCTCGGCGCCGCGGCGCCCGTCGTCCGCGTGCCGGTCACGGCGCCGCCGCACGGGGCGACCACCGGCGAGAGCGTCGCCGCCGTCGTCGCCGCAGGACTCGACGAGCCGGCCTCCCGCTGGCGTTCCCTGCGGCTCGACCGGCTCGAACTGCCGCCCGGCTCCCGCACGGTCCTGCGCTATGCCCTGCGCGGGCGCAACCGCGTCGAACTGCGCTACGACGGCCACCACGAGCCGGACGCGTTCCCGTGGAGCGCGCTGGCCTCGGGAACCCCCCGGCAGCTCTCCCGGCCGCGGCCCGTCGACCTGGTGGTCGCGGTGGAGCTCGCCGGACCGCGAGGCGACGGGGGCACCGCGGTGGACGAGCGCCTGCAGGAGGCGGCGGCCGTGGTCACCGCCGTCGAGGACGCGGTGGGCGGCGAGGACGTCCTGCGGGTCGGCCTGATCGGCTACCGGGACCACGCCCCGCTCGACCGGCCCGGCGACCACGACCCGGTCGTGCACCGGACGGAGATGTCGGCGGCGCCGGACGCCGGACGCACCCTCGGCACCTGGCGCCCCCACCCCCTGCGGCACGACTTCGCCACCGGTCTCGAACACGTCCCCCGGGAGCTGTCCGCCTGGCGCCACCTGTGGCGGCCGGGCAGCCACCGGGTGCTCCTGGTGGTCGGATCCCGCCCCCCGTATCCGCGCACCCGCCCGCCCCGCGTACTGCGGCGCGGCGCGGCCGTACGGATCTGCCCCGACCGTCTGGAATGGCGGGAGGAACTGCACGCGGCCCGCCATTACGAGGGCGTCGTGTGCGTGGCGGTGGTGGACGAACCGGCCTGGATGGACGACCTGCAGCGCGAGCCCCATCTGGCGCACTGGGCGGAGGGCGCGTGGGACGCGTTCGGCGCCGAGGGCCGCTTCAGCGCCGGCCACGATCCCCGCCTGATCGCCTCGGCCGTCGCCGCGCCTGCGCTGTGCCTGCCCGCGGACGGCGCGCCCATCCGGCTGGTCGTGGCCGACGGCCCGGCCGGGGAGTGGCGGCACGCCGCGGCCGGCTGACGAACGACACGAGAAACCCGAGGTCCGCGCGGCACGCGCGGACCCGTACCACCACCGCGCGGCGGACGACTTCCGCCGCCCGTCCAGCGGGAGCCCCACCATGGTCGACGACGACGCGCGGTCCGAGCGCGAGAGCCGGTCCGAGCTCGAGAACCACGACGGGAAGAACGACGGGCCGGACCGGAAGAAGAGGGAGGACCGGGGAGCCGACGGACCGTTCGCGGTCTGGGATCCGTCCACCCTCGTCGGCGGTCTGGCCGCCCTGCCACCGCCGCAGGCCACCGCCCCGCCGGCCGCCAACGGGTCCGCGCCCCCGCTGCCCCGGACGGCGCCCGCGGCCCCCGCCGAGGAGAAGCCTCGCAGGCCCGTCGCCCTTCCGGCTCCGGCCCCTCCGCGGGACGACGCGGTGCCCAGCGTCTTCCTGGAGAAGCTCGACGAGCCCGGCGTCTCCCCGCCTTCCGGCCGGACCGACCGGGCCGAGCGAGCGGACCGGGAGGACCGGGCCGAGCGGGCCGACAGGACCGACCGGACCGCCAAGCCCGCGAAAGCCGGCCGGAAGGCCGCCGGAGAACGAGCCGACAGCCAGGAGCCGGAGGGCCGGCCCTCCGCACCCGAGTCGACGGTCACGCTCTGGGGTGGCATGGGCAGCGGGAAGTCCACGCTGCTGGCCGCGCTGTCGCGCGCGGTCCAGGACCCGCTGTACGGGAAGTGGAGCATGTGGCCGGAGGACCACGCCTCGCAGAAGTTCCTCGGCGACCTGGCGCGCATCCTCTACCGCGACCGTACGTTCCCCAACGCCACCCTCACCGAGCAGCGCCCGGTCCGCTTCACCCTGGCCGGTGACCTGACCGGCACCCGGTTCTCCAAGGCCGGCCGCAGGCGGTGGCGCCGCGGCGCCGACCGCGAACGCGACCTGACCGAGTTCAAGGTCACCGTCCGCGACCTGCCGGGAGAGGCGTTCGACCTGCACTCGCAGACCGGGGCCGCTCTCGGCGGCAAGCTCATCAAGGACCTGGGGGCGTCGCGGGCGATGGTCTACGTCGTCGACCCCGTCCGGGAGTGGCACGTCAACAGCGAGGACGGTCCGGTCAACGACGACGCCCGGCAGAACGCGGACTTCTTCACCGACGTCCTCGCCGGAGTGGCCACCGAGATCAACATGCGCGGCGAGCGCGAGGGCAATCTGCTGCCGCACAGCATCGCCGTCTGTCTGGCGAAGTTCGACGACGACCGGGTCTTCCGCTTCGCCTGCGAACAGGGAAACGTCCGGGTCAATCCGCGCACCGGACAGCCCGAGGTGGCGGACGCCAAACGCCTTTTCGACGGGTTGTGCCAGGCCTTCCCGCACGGCAGTCTGCGGGAGATCCAGCAGCAGATCGAGTTGTTCTTCGCGCCCGAACGCGTGGGTTATTTCGTCTGCTCCGCGGTCGGATTCTGGGTCGATCCCGAACGGGGTTTCGACTTCGAGAATCCGTCGCTGGTGAACCCCGTCGAGGACGACGTCCGCTTCGTCGCGCCGCCCCAGCCCGTCAACATCCTCGAGCCGTTCCTCTTCCTGCGGGGCTTCGGCCCGGCGCAGTCCTGATCCGCCCACCGACACCCGCACGAGAGAGGACACCACCATGGCACCGGGGCTGATCGCCGACTGGGCCCTGTGGGGCAAGGAGCCCCACACCAACAGCGGCTACCGGGTTCTCGCCGCCCACCCGCCCGGCCGGAGCGCCGACTTCAACACCGCCGTCCACCACTGGTCACCCGGCACACCGGCGCCTGGCGACCAACTGCCGTGGATCACCATCGGGTGCACCACCGGGCCGGACGGGACACGCACGGTCGGCGTCTTCCTCCTCGACGGCACGGCCGCCGTGGACCGCACCAACCGCCCGATCTACCGGATCAGTCACTTCGCCGTCCCCGTGACGGACGTCGGTGAGGCGGGCCTCGGCTGGTGCGGCCTGGCCCGTGCCGCCCTCGACGCCGCCCCACGGCTGTCCGAGGGCGGCACGGGGCCCGCCGAACTGCCCGTCCCCGAGGACGGCGGGCTGCTCACCGACATCGGCCCCCGGGTCACGCCCCGGGTGTCGGAGATCACCGGATGGCTGGCGGCCGCAGCGGCCCACCTGCTGGACGGCACCGTGGTGGTGACCGGCGACCGGCACTACGAGCCCCTCGAACTGCTGCTGGTCCTGGACTGCGTGGCCGCCCTGCTGCCGTACGGCATGCGCGGCAGCCTGTCCGCGGCCACCTGGACCTCCTCCGGCTCCGAGGTGCCCATGCGCCTCTACTGGGGGGCCGCCGACGACTCCCCCGGGCTGACCTGCCTGGCCTGGGGCGGCGGGCTGCCGGACCTCGGCGCGCTCTCCCCGCAGGCGCGCACCTACCACGACCTCATCATCAAGAACTGGACGGTGCACGGCGGCGAGGCCGTGCTGCGCCACCTGGCCGCCGCCCGCACGCCCCTGGACGTCACGGGCCCCACGGCGCACGCGGACGCGCTGCGGGTGCTGAACGCCCTGGACCCCGCGGTCGCCGTGGCCCACGAGGTCAGCGAGGGCCGCGACGTGGACAACGACCGGATCGACCTGGCGCTGAGCCGGCCCCGGATCGACCCCGGGTCCCTCCAGGTCCTCGCGGGGCGCAAGCTGGCGGGGCAGTCCACCGACATGGGGCCGCTGGCGGCGCACATGGCGGAGCCCGGCGTCTCCCAGGCGTTCCGCGACCGGCTCATCGCCGATCTGCTCGAGGGCAGGCAGGAGGTCGCCCTGCGGAACTTCGAGAGCGCGCGGGCCGCCACCTCCCTCACCAAGGAGGACCTCAAGCCCCTCGACGAGATCCTCGCCTTCGCCATCGGGCGGATCCAGGCCACCCGCGCGGACACCGAGCCGGATCCGGTGACCGAGCTGCTCCTGCCCGCCGTGGCCCCGTTCGCCGAGGGGACCATGGAGTTCACGCAGTGCCTGCTGTACGACGTGCCCGGCCTCGCCGGCCGTCTCGTCCGGGCCCTGTGCGACGGCCCGGACCCGGCCGGTCCCGTACTCGCCTGGCTGCGGTGGCTCGGCGACGGAGCGGCGCCCGAGGTCGAGTACAACCCCGAACTGCGGCTGCTGCACGACCTGCTGAGCACCGGCACCTGCCCGCCCGGGGCCACCAGGAAGTGGGCGGCGGGCCACCCGGAGGCGGCGGCCCGGCTACTGGAGGCCGCCGCCCGCTGCGGGCGCACCGACGGCCTGCTGCACGCGGACTTCTTCCACGGGCTGACCGGCTGTGCGGCCCGTACGGCGTCCTCCGCGGCCGAGGATCCGTCGCGGGCGCGGCTGCGGCACGCGCTGGAGCGGCCGCCCGCCGGGATGCGGCCGGAGACCGCAGCCCGCTGGGACGTGCTGTGCGCCCTGGCCGGGATTGCGCCCTCCGGTTTCGGCACCCTGGCGTCGGCGGCCGAACTGCCGGGCTCCGGCGGCCCGATCGGCCGTGTCGGCACCTACACCGCGACCCTGCGGGCCGAGTTGGAGCTGCGCTCCCTGCGCCCGCACGCCCCGGCGGTGGTCGAGCTCCTGCTGGAGCACGCCCTCGCGGTCGACCCGCACACCGGCGAGGGACCCGGCCCGACCGGCCACGACCTGACCCTGCGGATCCTGGACTGGCAGGGTCCGTGTGCGGAGCTCGTCCTCGACGCCGTGCACCGGCTGGCCACCGGGGCCCCGCACTGGAAGGAGGGCCCGGAGGACCGGCGGTGGCTCGAGCGGCTCACCGCCCGTCTGCCACAGCTGCGTTCCGACCTGGCCGTGCGCGAGGTGCATCGCGCGGCGGCCCGGGCGGGGGAGACCCGGGAGGACTGCGAGACGCTGGCCGCCCGGGCCTGCGAGGCCCGTCGCGCCGGCGCGGAGAACGACCAGCTCTGCGCGGCCCTGCAGGCCTGGGCCGCGCAGGGGCGCGTGGGCGAGCGCGTGCTCACCGTCCTGGACGCCTACCACCGGGAGTGGGTGGCCTTCGGCGGAGCGAGCCGCGCCGACGAGGAACGCGACGACCTGGAGAGCGCGTTCGCCCGCGGCGGGACGGACCGCCGGGTCTGGCAGCACTACCGCGACCACGCCATCCGGCGGCTGACACAGCTGAAGACCGACCGCGCCCAGCAGATCCGGAAGCTGGAGGACGACCAGTCGAGGTGCGAGCAGGAGATCCGCCGCCTGCGCCGGCTCGACGCCACGGCCGCCCACGGCCGCGGCTGATCCCGACCGCCCACGGCTGACCGCGACCGCGGACCACCCATGGCGGCAGCCGCCCACGGCCGCCGGCAGACCCCGACCACCCCACGACCCGCTTCGGCCCGGCGGCACGCCGCGGCCGGCAGCCCGCTCCCGCACAACCCAGGGGGACCCACCTCATGTTCACCATCCGGGCGACGGCGCGCCGCGCCGCGCTGTTCACCCTCGCCGCCGTGCTCGCCGTCTCCGGCGCCGCTCCGGCCGTGGCCGCGGACACTCCGGTGCCGCGCGACGAGATCTACCGTTCGCTGAAGGTCGACGACGTACCGGCGGCCTACGTCGTCCTGGTCGACGTCTCCAGCTCGATGCAGGACCGCGGCCCCGACGGCGTACCGCTGTACACCACGGTCAAGCGGCGTCTCGCCGACTTCCTGAAGTCGCTCACTCCCGCAGACCAGGTGGCCGTCGTCACCTTCGGGCGGGCGACCAGCGTGGTCCACCCGATGTCCCCGGCGGACCGGACCGACCACCTCCTCGACAGGGAACTCCCGGACTCCGCCAAGGAGTCGGCCAGCGATCACGGTGCCGCCCTCGACGCCGCGGCCGACCAGCTCGACCGCAGCAAGGCCCCGGTCGGGGCGGTGCTGATGCTGACCGACGGTGCCGTCAACGCGCCCGGCAGCCCCTACGCCCGCCTGGGCAGCCCGGCCTGGCAGCGCCTCAAGGACCGCTACGACGCGCTGGGGACCGACCACAAGCTCATGGGCTACGGCCTCCCGCTCGCCGAGGGCACCGGGGTCTCCGAGGTCCTCGGCAGCGCCTTCGGCGCCCCGCGCATCCTGCCGGTCGACCCGGCGGCCCTCGGCTCCCAGCTCAGCGGCGCCAAGGACCAGGTGCGCACCCAGAAGGCGGTGAGCCTGCTGCGCGCCGACCGGGGCGGCACCGTCGCGGTCTCGGTGGCGGGCGAGGGAGTGCGCGACGCCGGCGGCGGCCGGGTGACCGTGCGGACCGGGAGGGGCACCGGGGCCCGTACCCGGACGCTGGAGGTCACCGTGGTCTCCAGGGCGCGGCACGTGCCGTTGCGCGTCCGGCTGAGCGCGGCCGGCGGCCCCGGCGGCCCCCGGCTGGCCCCGACCGGGCCCGTCACCCTGGCGCCGGGCCAGAAGCGCACCGTGCGGATGACGCTGACCTGGCATCAGGACCCCCGGTTCAGCCTGGTCCCCGTCACCCGGGACTTCCAGGCGGGGGTGGGCCTGCGCGCCGAGGTCTCCTCGCCGTGGACGACGACGGTCCGCGGCTCCCTCGGGGACCCGAAGTTCTCCACCGGCGAGCCGGTGGTCACCGAGCTGGACCTGCGGGGTTCGGTGCCCGGGCGTACCCCCGGCTGGCTCTACCCGCTCGTCCTGCTGGTGCTGCTGCTGGGCTCCGCGGCGGCCTGGCGGCTCTACAAGCGGCGCAACCCGGAGCTCAGCGGGGCGCTGGTCGTCACCGATCTGCGGTCCGGCAGCCGGCAGACCGTCCTCCTGCGCGGCCGGGAGGTCACCGAGGAGACGGACGCCGGCGACGTGCGGGCCCGGATCACGGTACGCGGGCGGCAGGAGGGAGGGCGTCTGGTGCTCGCTCTGCGGTGCGAGCGGGAGGCCTCGCGCCCGGGAGGGGAGCGGCTGCGCGACACCGGCACCTGCGACCTGGGCAAGTCGACGGTGCTGTGCGGCATCGGCTTCTCCCACGAGACGGAGAGCCAGTCCGCCGTCCTGCGGTGACGCGGTCGCGCCCCACACCCCCGAGCCGCAGCGCAGAGAGGACGTCGACATGGTGATGCCGCTGGACCCGGCCACCGATCCGCCCGAGGCCGCGGGCTTCCGGCTGCTGAGCCGGCTGGGCACGGGCGGCTTCGGCACTGTCTACCTCGGCCGGCGGCCGGGTGACCGGCACGGCCCGGACACCCTGGCCGCCGTGAAGCTCCTCAAGCGGGAGTTCACCGAGGACGCGCAGCACATGCAGCGCTTCCACCAGGAGAGCAAGGCGCTGGAGCGCTGCAAGGGGGCGCGCATCCCCGAGTTGCTCGCCCTGGACTTCGGCGCCGGGCGCCGGCCCACGCTGGCCACCCGTTTCATCCCCGGGCTGTCGCTGTACCGCGTGGTGGAGTCGCACGGCGGGGCGCTGCCGCGCGACACGGTGCACACGATCGCCGCCGAACTCGTGGACACCCTCAACACCGCGCACGGCAAGGGTCTGCTGCACCGGGACCTGCACCCGGGCAACATCCTGCTGACACCGGACGGGCCGTGGATCATCGACTTCGGGCTGACCCGCATCCGCGGCCAGCGGGTCACCCTGACCCTCGACACGGTCATCGGCCACCCGCACTTCTGCGCGCCCGAACAGATCAGGGGACTGGCCAGGACGGGGGCTGCGACCGACGTCTTCGGCATCGCGGGCATCGTCCTGTACGCCCTCACCGGCCATCCCCCGTACACCGGGGAGAGCGACGCGCGGGCGATGCTGATGCGCCGCGTCGGCGGTGGCCCGCCGGACCTGTCCAGGCTGCCGGACGACACCACCGGCCGGCTGCTCCGCGCCTGCCTGGCGGAGGATCCGGCCGACCGCCCGCGGCTGGACGAGGTCGCCGAGGGCTTCGGCCGGCCGGGCGCGCTGCGGCTGCCCGAGGACACCGGCCGCCTGCTGGCCGACCACCGTGCCCGGCTGCGTGACCTCCTCGCGTCGGCGGGCAACGCCGCCGACCTCACCGTGCCGTTCCGGCCCGGGCGGCGCAGCTGGAGCGTCGACGTCGGGGAGTGGCCGCACAGCGTGGTGGCCACCGACGAGGGCGGCGTGGTCACCGCCGACGGCACCGGCGCGGTGCGCTGGCTGGACGCCGCCACCGGCCGGGAGACGGCCCGCCGCGCGGACTTCACCGCTCCGGTGCAGCTGTGCGCGGACGGCGGGGTGCTGCTGGTGTGCGACTCCGGTGGCCGGCTGGAGTCGTGGAACGCCCGGGAGCACCGGCTGTGGTGGTCCGTGCCGGCGGGCAGTCTGACCGAGGCCCGGGTGCTGCTGCGCGGGCAGAGCGTGTTCCTCGGCGACGCCATCGGCCGGCTGCACCACTTCGACGCGGTCACCCGACGGGTGTGGTGGCGGACCGATCCGCTCACCGGCGGCTCGGGCGACCCGGCGGTGCCGGTCGCGGCCGGTGCCCGGCACGTGTATCTGTCGGCCGCGAGGGGCCGGGAGATCCTCGCCGTCGACGACGAGGACGGCGGCGTCTGCTGGGCGGCTCCGGCGCGGCTGCCCGCGCCGGTCCTGGCGCCGCCGCTGCCGCTGGACGAGGGGCTGCTGGCAGCGGACAGCGACGGTGGGGTGCGGTGCCTGGCCGCGGCGGACGGCTCGACCGTGTGGGAGGTGCGGCTCGGCGGGCCGGTGGTGGCCGCGCCGGTCCGCGGGGTCGGCACGGTGATCGTCGGGGACGCCGCGGGCACCGTCCACTGTCTGGGCGCGGCGACCGGCGAGACCGTCTGGAGCGCGCCGTACGGGGAGCACGAGGAGTTCTTCGCGCTGTGCACCGACGGCGCCGCCGTCTACGCGGGCGGGTGGAGCGGGCGGCTGCACCTGCTGGGCGCGGCGGACGGGGCGTCGCTGCAGAGCTTCGACCTCGGTGGCCAGATCCTGGCGGTGGCCTGCGCCCCCGGCGGGCGGAGCGTCCATGCCGCCTCGTCCAGCGGCACGCTGCACGCGCTGCCCGCGGCGGGGGCACCGGACACCGTCACGGGCCTCTAGCCGCCGGGGCTCCGAAGCCGAGGGGCCCCGGAAGATCCGGGGCCCCTGAGCGCACGTCCGGGCCCCGGGCGTCGGACGGGACGCATCGTCGACGGGCCGTCAGCCGCCCTGGGCCGCCTCCAGGACGGCCATGGCGGCGTTGTGCCCCGGCACGCCGCTGACGCCGCCGCCACGGACCGCCCCCGCGCCGCACAGCAGCACGTTGGCGTGCGGGGTCTCCACGCCCCAGCGGCCGGTGCCCTCGACGGCGTACGGCCAGCTCAGGGCTCGGTGGAAGATGTTGCCGCCGGGCAGCCCCAGGTCCCGTTCGAGGTCAAGCGGGGTCTTCGCCTCGATGCAGGGGCGCCCGTCCGCGTCGGTGGCGAGGCAGTCGGCGAGCGGCTCGGCCAGGTGGGCGTCGAGCTGCGCCAGCGTCGCCTTCAGCAGGTCCTCCCGCGCACCGTCGTTGTCCCGGGCGAAGAGCCGGGCGGGCGTGTGCAGGCCGAAGAGGGTGAGCGTCTGGTAGCCCCGTTCGACCAGGTCGGGGCCGAGGATGGTGGGGTCGGTCAGGGAGTGGCAGTAGATCTCGGACGGCGGCGCCTCGGGCAGCGCGCCGGCGGCGGCCTGGGCGTGCGCGGCGGCCAGCTGCCGGTAGCCCTCGGCGATGTGGAAGGTGCCGGCGAACGCCTCGCGCGGATCGACGGAGGCGTCCCGCAGCCGCGGCAGCCGGGTGAGCAGCATGTTCACCTTCAGCTGGGCGCCCTCGGCGGGCTCCGGCGGGGCGTCCGCGGTGAGTGCGGCCAGTGCCTCGGGCGAGGCGTTCACCAGGACGTGCCGGGCGCCGACGGTGCCCTGCGTGTCCCGGTGCCGGTAGGTCACCTCGGCGGCCCGGCCGTCGGTCGCCACCCGTACCGCCTCGTGACCGGTGGCGATGACGGCGCCCGCGCGGCGGGCGGCGTCCGCGAGCGCATCGGTCAGGGCGCCCATGCCGCCGACGGGCACGTCCCAGTCGCCGGTGCCGCCGCCGATCACGTGGTAGAGGAAGCAGCGGTTCTGCTGGAGGGAGGGGTCGTGGGCATCGGCGAAGGTGCCGATGAGCGCGTCGGTGAGGACCACTCCGCGCACCAGGTCGTCGGTGAAGCGGTCCTCGACGGCGACGCCGATCGGCTCCTCGAACAGGGTCCTCCAGGCCTCCTCGTCGTCGACCCGGCGGCGCAGCTCGTCACGGGTGGGCAACGGCTCGGTGAGGGTGGGGAAGACCCGCTGGGCGAGGCGGCCGGTCATGTCGTAGAAGCGCTGCCAGGCCGCGTACTCGCGGTCGGAGCCGGTCAGCCGGGCGAAGGACTCCCGGGTCCGCTGCTCCCCGCCGCCGACCAGCAGGCCCGTGGCGCGGCCGTCCCGTTCGACTGGCGTGTACGAGGAAATGGTGCGGGTGCGCAGGCGGAAGTCCAGGCCCAGGTCCCGGACGATCTTCCGCGGCAGCAGGCTGACCAGGTAGGAGTAGCGGGACAGCCGGGCGTCCACGCCGGCGAACGGGCGGGTGGAGACGGCCGCCCCGCCCGTGTGGTCCAGCCGCTCCAGCACCAGCACCGACCGTCCGGCCCGCGCCAGGTAGGCGGCGGCGACCAGCCCGTTGTGGCCTGCGCCGACGATGACGACGTCGTACGTCCCGTGTCCTTCGAGTGCGGTCATGGTTCTTGTTAACACGTGATGATCTACGACGGCCAGGGGGCGGCGGACGAGGCGGCGGTGTCAGTGGCCGCCCGCCGCCCGCCGCTGGCGCAGCACCGCCACCCTGCGGTACACCTCGACGGCCTCCGCGCCGCGGCCGAGCTGTTCCAGGCAGTGCGCCTCGTCGTTGCGGCTGGCCAGGGTGTCGGGGTGGTCCGGGCCGAGGACGTGCTCGCGGGCGGCGGCCACCCGGCGGTACTCGGTGAGCGCGTCCGCCCAGCGGCCGAGCCAGCCGAGGCCGACCGCGACCTCGCGGCGGCTGACCAGGGTGTCCGGGTGGTCGGCGCCGAGCACCCGCTCGCGGATGGCGCACACGTCACGGGACTCGTCGAGGGCCTCCTCCCAGCGGCCGAGCCGGCCGAGGTTGACCCCGAGGCCGTGCCGGGCACGCAAGGTCTCGGGGTGGGTGGGGCCGTGCACCCGGGTGCGGTCCTCGACGAGGCCGCGGTAGAGGCGGAGCGCCTCCCCGCTGCGGCCGAGCCGGCCCAGGCTGATGCCGACCTCGTAGCGGGCGGCCAGGGTGTCGGGGTGGTCGGGCCCGAGGACCCCGGCGCGCGCCTCGGCGACCTCGCCGTAGGTCTGCAGGGCCTCGGTCCAGCGGCCCAACTGGCCGAGGGCGTAGGCGACTTCGTAGCGGGTGACCAGGGTGTCGGGGTGCAGGGGGCCGAGCACGCGGGCGCGCGCGGCGGCCACCTCGCAGGCCATGCGGTAGGAGTCCTCCAGGCGGCCGAGGCGGCTGAGGTTGAAGGCGAGGTTGTGACGGCAGCGCAGGGTGTCGGGGTGGTCCGCGCCCATGGTGCGCTCCCGCGCGGCGAGCACCGACCGGTACACCTGGTGGGCGTCGAAGTGGCGGCCGAGCTGCCCGAGGACGTAGGCCATCTCCTGGCGGGCGGCGAGGGTGTCCGGGTGGTCGGCGCCGAGCACCCGGATCCTGGCCCCGGTCACGTGCTTGTACGCGCGCAGCGCCTCGCCGGCCCGGCCCGTGCGGCTGAGTGTGAAGGCCACCTCGAAGCGGCTGGCGAGGGTGTCGGGGTGGTCCGCGCCGAGGAGGGCCGCCCGCTCGGCGGCGACCGCGCGGTGCACCTCCCGCGCCTCCGCCCAGCGGCCGAGGCGTCCGAGGCCGAGGCCCGCGTTGTGCCGTCCGGCGAGGGCGGTGAGCGTCTCCGGGGGCGGTGCGGGCGGGCCCTCCGGCCGCGGCGCGGGCCGCTCGCGGGGGCCCGGGACCGGGGTGCAGGTGCCGTCCGTGCCGGGGGGAACCGTCCATGCGCCGGTGAGTCCCGCGTCCGGGTCCGCGGGTGTGGCGCGCAGGACGGCGCCGGTGGCCCTGGGGCCGTCGGTCATGCCGTGCGTCCACGACGGCAGGCGGCCTCCGCGCGCGCCCGGCTCGGACGTGCCCGGCCGCGGCCGGGCCGTGACCACCGTGGGCACGTACCCCGGAGCCGTCCGGCCCGCGATGATGCGACGGCACAACTCGTGGGCGTCGCCGGGCCGTTGCTCGGGCCGCTTGGCGAGCAGGTCGAGGATGATCCGCTCCAGGTACGCGGGCAGCTCGCCGCGGTGGCGGCGCGGCGGCGTCGGCGGGGTGTCGCGGTGGCCGACGAGGATCGCCCAGGCGTCGTCGAGGTCGAACGGCGGTGCCCCGGTGGCGATCTCGTACAGGACGCAGCCGAGCGAGTACAGGTCGCTGCGCTGGTCGACCTCGGTTCCGCCGATCTGCTCCGGCGACATGTAGTGCGGGGTGCCCATGGCGACGCCGGTGCCGGTCAGCCGCGCGGTGAAGCCGATGTCGTGGCCGAGCCGGGCGATGCCGAAGTCGCAGATCTTCACCGTGCCGTCGGCGAGGCGCATGATGTTCGCCGGCTTCAGGTCCCGGTGCACGATGCCCTGCCGGTGGGTGTAGGCGAGGGCGGCGGAGACCTGTTCGGCGATCTCGACGATGTCGGGGACCGGCAGCGGCCGGTGCTCGTTTCCCTCCAGGAGCTGGCTGAGGTTGAGGCCGTCGAGCAGCTCCATCACCAGGTAGAGGACGCCGTCGGACTCGCCGAAGTCGTGGACGACGGTCACCCCGCGGTGCTGGAGCGCGGCGGCCACCCGGGCCTCACGCCGGAACCGCTCGCGCAGCACCCGTGTGAACGACGGGTCGTGGTGCGGGCCGAGCGGCTTGAGGCACTTCAGGGCGACCTGACGGCCCAGCGACTCGTCGCGGGCGCGCCACACCTCGCCCATGCCGCCGCGCCCGATCCGGTCGAGCAGCCGGTAACGGCCGTGGATCAGTCCGGTGTCCGCCATCTCGCGCCGTCGCCCCCGTCGCCGTCCGCCCCGCCCTCCCCCGGCCGGGACCTCCCCTTGGACCGCCCCGCGACCGTACCCCGGCGTCCGCCTGATCCCGAAGGCGGGTCCTCGCCCAGTATGGCGGGCTATCGTCCGACTTTGTACGGTGCGGGACGTGACTCGGGTCCGAGCCGGGCCATCGCCCCCAGGATCTGCCGGGGCGGGAGCTGCCAGCGCAGCCGTGCGGGGACGCGGCGCAGCAGGGCGCCCGTGACCCGCAGCCGGCGGGTCACGACGGCGGGCGGCGGGGCCGGTCTGCCGTAGAGGTCGTGGGCGTACGGCGGCAGGGAGGCGTACGCCAGGTGGGCCACGCGCCGCCACAGCACCGCACGCGCCGGGACGAGCAGGGGGTGCGCCGGGGGGCGGAGCAGGAAGTCGTCCACCTCTCGCGCGCCGGCTCCGGCGGCCAGTTCCGGGCGCACCGCGGCGAAGTAGGCGGCCATCGCGGCGCGGTCGGCGGGCACGGCCGCGGGGTCCAGTCCCACGAGGCGGGCGCTCTCCCGGTGCTCGGCGAGGTAGCGGTCGGCCTGTGCGTCGGTGAGGGGGAATCCGGAGCGGCGCAGGACGTGCAGATAGGAGTCGATCTCGGCGCAGTGCACCCACAGCAGCAGTTCGGGCGCGTCGACCCGGTACGTCCGTCCCGTCCGCGGGTCGGTCGCCGACAGCATGCTGTGGATCTTGCGCACCCGGGCCCCGGCCCGCTCGGCGGCCTCGGTCGTCCCGTACGTCGTCGTGCCGACGAATCGGGCGGTGCGCAGCAGCCGGCCCCAGGCGTCCCGGCGGAAGTCGGAGTTCTGCAGGACGCCGCCGACGGCGGCCGGGTGGAGTGCCTGGAGGTACAGCGCGCGGATGCCGGCCACCCACATCATCGGGTCGCCGTGCATCTGCCAGGTCACCGAGGAGGGCCCGAAGAGTCCGGGGTCGGCCGGACGTGTCGTCTCCACCCCGGCAGGCTAACGCCGACCCGGTCGTCCCCGGGCCGAACAGGAGATGATCTCCCGCTGGACGCCGGCGCCTCCAGGGGCCCCGGAGCGGCCCTGACGGCGCATATCGCAGAACGCGTTTCAAAAAATGGGGAATGCCGTGCGGTGGCCCCGTCCGCGCACCTCCTCGGTCGGCTCGGTGGCCCGATCAGCTCAGCGTGGCCATGAACTCGGTGCAGGCGCGGGCGCACGCCCGGCAGGCCTCGGCGGTCTGCTCGGCGCCGGGGAAACCGTCGAAGACGTGTGCGCTCTCCAGGCAGACGGTGCGGCACCACTCGAGCTGAGCCCGGATGCCGGCCTCGTCGAGGCCGTTCTGCTCGGACAGCACCCGGCAGGTCGCGTCGCACACCTCCGCGCACATGATGCCCTTGCGCCGGACCAGTTCCTGCTGGTCGGTGCCCCCGGGATCGACCGCGCTGGCACGCAGCGCGCACGCGCGGGCGCATTCCGAACACGCCTGCGCACAGGCGAAGCGGTCTTCGAGAAAACGAATCAGTTCCTGTTGCGATGTCGTCGCTGGTGTAGTAGTCACATCGCGCGGGTTGCCGGTGCCGACCCCGTCAAACCCGGTACCCCAGGGGGTACGGTCCCCGTCCTGGCCCGCGCCGGCGTGGTGACCGGGTTCACCGCGCGGGCCGGGGGTACCCGCGGATCATGGATACCGCATCGCTGGAGATCGCCGCCCAGGGCTTCCTGGCCGGTGCCGGGCCGTTCATCGTGGGGCTCGTCGTGGTGGCCCTGCTGATCGGCGCCTTCGTGCTGGGCTTCCGTGTCCGCCGCCGCGAGCCCGCCCCGCCCCGGCCGGAGGAGCAGCCGCGTCTGCCGGACGGCGGTCCGGTCGGCGAGGTCATGGAGCACCGCGAGCCCGACGAGGTGCCCAGGAGCGGTGACCGGCTGACCCCGCACCAGATCCCCGCGCACGGCAACATCGGGTCGCGAACCGGCACGACCCCGGAGCGTCCTTCCGGGGACGGCAGCGACACGCCCGGCCGCCCGGGCGGCGCGGAGACCGGCCGGGACTAGTAGTGCTTCGTTACCTTGGGTGATCTCGTCTGGTGGTGGGCATCTTCCTGGCATGAGGCTGGGGGAGGTGGAACGGCTCCGGGGTGAGTTA
>NZ_JBIBWT010000018.1:0-162198 GCF_043081525.1 Streptomyces sp. NPDC014864 | reverse complement strand
GCGCAAGAGACCCGGCACGCACCGCTCTCACCACGCTCAGTAAGCGCGACAGGTCCGCCGCTCGCATGAACCAATAATCACCAACAGCCGCTGTTGTGTCCCTCGTCGCGGTCGTCACCGTTCGGCCAGCAGGCCGGTGAGGACGCGGTCCGGGGTGAGGGGGAGTTCGCGGAACCGGATGCCGGTGGCGTGGTGGACGGCGTTGCCGAGGGCGGCGGCGGTCCCGACGATGCCGATCTCGCCGATGCCCTTGCTGCCCATGGGGTTGAGGTGCGGGTCGTCCTCCTCGATCCAGTCGGCCTCGATGCCGGGGACGTCGGCGTGGGCGGGCACGTGGTAGGAGGCGAGGTCGGCCTCGGTGAAGTCGCCGAACGGGGCGTCCATGGTGCTGCCTTCGGTCAGGGCCATGCCCAGGCCCATGATCATGCCGCCGACGAACTGGGAGCGCGCGGTGCGGGCGTTGAGGATCCGCCCGGCGGCGAAGACGCCGAGCATCCTGCGGGCCCGTACCTCGCCGGTGACGGTGTCGACGGCGACCTCGGCGAAGTGGGCGCCGAAGGCGTGCCGGGCGTACGGGGAGTCGGCGTCCGCCCGGCCGGCGGTGTCGGAACGGACCAGGAGACCCTCGGCGGGCGGCGGACCCGGGTGCTCGGCGAGCCGGGCCGCCAGGGCGGCGCACGCCTCGTGCACGGCCCAGCCCCATGAGGCGGTGCCGGAGGAGTCGCCGGCCAGCGACGCCGGGGGCAGGTCGCTGCGGCCCACCTCGGTGCGCACCCGGTCCAGGGGCGCGCCGAGGGCGTCGGCGGCGACCTGGGCGAGGACGGTGCGCGCGCCGGTGCCGATGTCGGCCGCGTTCACCCTGATGAGGAAGGTGCCGTCGGGCAGGGCCTGGGCGGTGGCGGTCGACGGCCGGATCAGGACCGGGTAGGTCGCCGCGGCCACTCCGGTGCCGATGAGCAGTGGGCCCTCGGTCCGGGAGCGCGGGCGCGGGTCGCGCCGGTCCCAGCCGAAGCGGCGGGCGCCCTCGCGCAGGCACTCGGCGAGGTGCCGGCTGCTGAACGGCTTGCCGCTGCCGGGTTCCCTCTCCGGCTCGTTGCGGATCCGCAGCTCGACGGGGTCCACGCCGAGGGCCCCGGCGAGTTCGTCGACCGCCGACTCCAGGGCGTACATGCCGGGGGCCTCGCCGGGGGCGCGCATCCAGGACGGGCCGGGAACGTCCAGCGGCACCACCCGGTGGGAGCTGAGCAGGTGCTGGGCGGTGTACATGACGCGGGACGGCACCGCGGCCTGCTCCACGTACTCCCTGACGTGCGAGGTGTGCGTGGTGACCTCGTGCAGCACCGCGGTGAGGTGTCCGTCGGCGGTGGCGCCGAGGCGCAGCCGGTGCAGGGTGGGGGCCCGGTGGCCGACGACGGTGGGCATGTACCGGCGGGGGTAGGCCACCGTGACCGGCCGGCCGGTGTGCCGTGCGGCCATGGCGGCGAGGACGACGTCGGGGCGCGGGGTGCCCTTGGAGCCGAAGCCGCCGCCGACGTGCTCGGCCACCACGGTGACGTGCTCCTCGGGCAGGTCGAAGAGACCGGCGAGCACGGACTGGACGGTCGTGCTGCCCTGGCTGGAGGTGTACACGGTCAGCCGGTCGCCGTCCCAGTGCGCGGTGCTCGCGTGCGGTTCCATGGGGTGGTTGTGCAGGGGCGGCACCCGGTACTCGGTGTCCAGGCGGACGTCGGCGGCGGCGAAGGCGCCGTATGGGTCGCCGTGTTCGAGGCGGCCCGGCTGAGCGCCCCCTTCGGGCTCGTAGGCGTCCGGGTGGTCGGGGCGGAGTACGACGTCGTGGTGCTCGGTGACGTAGCCGACGCGGACGGCCCGGGCGGCGGCGCGGGCCGCCTCCAGGGTCTCGGCGACAGCCAGGGCGACGCACCAGCCCCGGTGCGGCACGTGGCGGTTCTGCAGGACGGCGAGGGTGGCGTCGTCCGTCTCGCCGAGGCGCGGGGCGTCGCCGGGGGTCAGCACGGCGAGGACGCCGGGCAGCGCGAGCGCGGCCGAGGTGTCCACGCCGGTGACCCGGCCCCGGGCCACGGCCGCCGGCACGGGCCAGGCGTGGACGCGGCCGGGCACCGGGTACTCGGCGGCGTAACGGGCGTTACCGGTGACCTTCTCCCGCCCTTCCCGCCGCCCGGCGGGCGCCCCGAGGGCGGTGCCGGTGCGCGGGGTGGGGTGGGGGTCCTGCTCCAGGGCGCCGGTACGGGGCTGCCGGCCCTCGCCGGACTCACCCGAGGCGGCGGAGGCGGCGCGGGTGACGAGGTCGTCGTGCGGCAGAGCGGCGCCGGCCCGCGGATCGTCCCGGGCCGGTCCGGTGGCGGCCATCGGATCGTCGTGCGGCAGATCGGTCCCGGGCAGCGGGCCGCCGTGCTCCGGGGGGTCGTTCGCCATCGGTTCTCCTGGGGTCGGCCGGGTCCGGAAGAGGTCAGGCCGTCGCGGGTGCGGGGGCGAGGCGGTTCAGGACGTCCAGGGCGAGGTTGCGGGCGAGGGGCACCTTGTAGGCGTTGTCGCGCAACGGCTCGGCGCGGTCCAGTTCCAGGGCCACGGCGCCCTCGAAGGCCTCGGGGGCCGCCGCCGCGCCCAGCAGCGCCGTCTCCGCGTGGTGGGCTCGCCAGGGCCGGTGGGCGAGGCCGCCGAAGGCGAGCCCCACCTGGTCCACGACGCCGTCCGCGACCCGCAGGACGACGGCCACGGAGGCCAGGGCGAAGGCGTACGAGGCACGGTCGCGGGCCTTGCGGTAGGCGGAGGGCACACCGGCCCGGGCGGCCGGCAGCAGGACGCCGGTGATCAGCTCACCGGGGCGGATCTCGGTGTCCCGCTCCGGACGGACCCCGGGCAGCCGGTGGAAGTCGGCCACCGGGATGCTGCGCCCGCCCTCGGCGCCGTACAGCTCGACCCGGGCGTCGAGGGCCGCCAGGGCGACGGCCATGTCGGAGGGGTGGGTGGCGATGCAGTGCGGGGAGTGGCCCAGCACGGCGTGGTCGCGGTGCACGCCGTCGCGGGCACCACAGCCGCTGCCCGGCTGCCGCTTGTTGCAGGGTTTGTCGAGGTCCTGGAAGTAGGGGCAGCGGGTGCGCTGGAGCAGGTTGCCGCCGGTCGTGGCGGCGTTGCGGAGCTGTCCGGAGGCGCCCGCGAGGAGCGCCTGGGACAGCACCGGGTAGCGGTCGCGGACCAGCGGGTGGGCGGCGAGATCGCTGTTGCGGACGGTGGCGCCTACGCGCAGCGCGCCGTCCGGCAGTTCCTCGACCGAGTCCAGCGGCAGCCGGCCGACGTCGATGAGGACGCCAGGGGTCTCCACGCCGAGTTTCATGAGGTCGACGAGGTTGGTGCCGCCGGCGAGGTAGTGGGCGCCAGGGTGGGCCGCGTAGGCCTCGACGGCCTCCTCGACGCCGGTGGGCCTGAGGTATCCGAAGCCTTTCACCCGATCACGTCCTCCACCGCCTCGACGATGCGCGGATAGGCGCCGCACCGGCACAGGTTGCCGCTGAGCCGCTCGCGGATCTCGGTCCCGTCCAGCGGCACGGGCCGGCCGGAGGGCTCCGCCGGGTCGGTGACGTGGGACGGGTGACCGGCAGCGGCCTCGGCGATCATGCCCACGGCGGAGCAGATCTGCCCGGGTGTGCAGTAGCCGCACTGGAAGGCGTCGCGTTCCAGGAAGGCCCGCTGGAGGGGGTGCGGTTCCTCGCCGTCGCCGCCGAGGCCCTCGATGGTGGTGACCTCGCTGCCGTCGAGGGTGACGGCGAGCAGCAGACAGCCGTTGACGCGGCGCCCGTCCACCAGGACGGTGCAGGCGCCGCACTGGCCGTGGTCGCAGCCCTTCTTGGACCCGGTGAGGCCCAGGTCCTCGCGGAGCAGGTCCAGCAGGACCCGCCGGTGGTCGACGAGCAGGGTATGGGGTTTGCCGTTGACCCGGAGGGTGATCTCCGAGTGCGGGTCGAGCGGTTTTTCGCTGGTCATGGCAGGGGGTCTTCCGGACGGGTCGTGGTGTCCGTGCACACCGCGTATCCAGGCTGCGACGCCTCACACGTCCCGGCCACTCCGTGCGCCCTGCCCCTGCCGAAGCGTGGCGTGTGCCGTTGCGTGGCGGAAAGGCGGCCAGTACGAGGCTGACCAAGGCTGCCACGAGGACGATTACGCACACGGTATGGACGCCCCCTGTGATGGGCGCCTCCACCGATCCCGTTGGGACGGAATCTCGCCGGAACTGTGCCGACGACGTGCCGTTGGTCGCGCCGGGCTAGGACACGGTGACGGCGCCGGTGATCAGTGGGCGTCGAGGAGACCGCCGGCCCGCGCCGAGTGATCGTCGTTGATCAGCGCGAGGCGGTCAGGGCGGCCAGGTAGCCGTCCAGGAGCTCGACCTGCCGCTGGGGCGGGAACGCTCCCGGGTCGAACAACGCCTGGACCACCAGGCCGAGGATGAAGGCCTGGGCCCCGGCCGCGATCTGGGCGGGGTCGCCGGGGGGCAGTTCGCCGAGCTCCTGGGCCGCGGCCACCCGCTCGCTCAGCCGGTCCCGGCTTTGCGCGTACTTGCGGGCGTAGTCGGTGCTCAGGGTGGGGTCGGAGAGTGCGGTGTCCCAGGAGGAGACCCAGATGCGGTTGCTGTCGGTGGCCTCGGGGGTCAGCGGCAGGATGTCCAGCAGCGCGTCCCTGAGGGCGGCCAGACCTTCGCCCGTGTGGCGGCGGGGGCGGGAGACGGTGCGCTGTTCGAGCAGGCCGAGGGCGTACTCCACCAGCGCGTGTTTGGTCGGGAAGTAGTGCGTGAGCAGGCCGGTGGTCGCGCCGAGTTCGGCGGCGACGGCGCGCAGGGTCAGGCCGGCGAAGCCGCGGTTGGCCATGACCTGCCAGACCGCTGCGGAGACGTCGCGTCGGCGGGCCTCGTGATCCCCCTTGGTGCGTGGCATGCTGCCACGGTACATTGTCGTAACGCTTGTTATGTGAATGGGGAGGGTTGCATGTTCTCGCTGTCGCTGAGCGACGGTGCTCACCTCGGTCCGCTGGAGGTCTGGCATGCCGAGGAATTCGCCGATCATCTGGACCGGGCCCGCGAGCACATTCGGCCCTGGGTCGGCTCCGCGTTCGTCACCGACGACGTGAGCGGGGCGCGGGCCACACTGACGCGGTATGCCGAACGCCAGGCCGGCGACGGTGCCCGCCTGTACGGCATCTGGCGGGACCAACTGCTGGTCGGCGGCGTGATGTTCACCGCGTTCGATGCCACTGCCGGCGCGTGTGAGATCGGCTGCTGGCTTGAGCCGTCCGCCGAGGGCCACGGTCTGGTCACGCAGGCGTGCGGCGCGTTGCTGGACTGGGCGTTCACGTCTCGGGGGCTGCACCGGGCCGAATGGCACTGCCGGGCCGACAACGACCGCAGCTCGGCGGTGGCCAAGCGGCTCGGCATGACGCTGGAGGGGGTGCGCCGCGAGGCATGGCCGTACCAGGGCGTGCGCTACGACAAGCAGCTCTGGGCGGTCCTTGCCCCCGAATGGCGAGCCCTGGACCGGTGACCGGCGACGGCCTCGCCCGGCAGGCACGCCGTCGCTTCAACAACCTTGCGAAACGGGAGTCATTGTGCACGAGAGGGTACGACGAGTGCGTGCTGTCCTGCGGGAGCACGGCATGACCGGCGACGTGGTCGAGCTCCCGGCTGCGGCACCCACTGCCGCGGCAACAGCCGTCCAGCTCGGCTGCGCGGTGGGAGCGATCGCCAACAGCCTGGTCTTCTCCGTCGACGAGGAGCCCCTGCTGGTCCTGACCAGCGGAGCCCACCGGGTGGACACCCGCCTGGTGGCCCGTCTCCTGGGGGTGGGCCGCGGCAGGATCCGCCGCGCCGATCCCGCGTTCGTCCTGGCGGTGACCGGCCAGGAGGTCGGGGGCGTGGCGCCCGTGGGCCATCCCCGGCCGGTGCGCACGCTGGTCGATGCCGCGCTGGAGGAGTATCCGCACCTCTGGGCGGGCGCCGGCATGCCGCACACCGTCTTCCGTACCACGTTCACGGAGCTGGTGAAGCTGACCGGCGGCGAGGCCGCCGTGGTCGCCGACGACTGAACCCGGCAGGCGGACCCTGCGCGCCGGCCTTTGCCCAGCCTTCCGCGGCAACACCGACCAGTACCCGATCCCGTCGCCGTCGTCCCCGGCGGTCGGCGGCCCTGCCGGAACGGAGGATGCATGTGAACGGCGGCCTGTACGTACTGACGGTGGTTTGGGGTTCCACCTGGCTGGCGATCAAGGGACAGCTCGGAGAAGTCCACCCGACGGCTTCGATCGCCTACCGGTTCGCGCTGGCCGCCGCGGTGATGCTGGCATGGGCCGCCTTACTGATCGTTTCAGAATGAGGTCCGCAGGCGGCGGAGGCATATGAGGCTGCGGGCCAGTTCGAGCAGGCCCTGGTGGAGGTCGGCGCGTCGTTCGTAGCGGATGCGTAGTCGTTTGAACTGGTGCAGCCAGGCGAAGGCGCGTTCGACAACCCAGCGCACTTTGCCCAGGCCGGAACCGTAGGCTACGCCGCGTCGGGCGATCATTGGTTTGATGCCGCGCTTCCCCAGCAGGCGGCGGTACTTGTCGAAGTCGTAGCCCCGGTCGGCGTACAGACGCCGGGGTTTGCGGCGGGGGCGTCCCCGGAGTCCCCGAATCGATGGGATGGCATCCATCAGCGGCAGGAGCTGGGTGACGTCGTGACGGTTGCCGCCCGTGAGCGTAACGGCGAGCGGGGTTCCGTGGCGGTCGACGATCAGGTGGTGCTTAGAGCCGGGACGGGCGCGGTCAACGGGTGAGGGGCCGACAAGGTCCCCCCTTTTAGGGCCCGGACGTGCGATCCGTCCACGGAGCAGTCGTCCAGTTCCACCAGGCCCCCGCGGCGAAGCTCGGTCAGCAACGCGGCGTGCAGGCGCGGCCAGACGCCGGCCTCGGTCCAGTCCCGCAGTCGGCGCCAGGCCGTCACACCGGAGCAACCCACGGACTCCGTCGGAACATCGCGCCAGGCGACACCGGTTCGCAGCACGTACATCACGCCAGCGAGTGCCACTCGATCGGGAACGCGCAGGCGCCCGGGGTGGCAACGGCGCCGTTCGGGAGTGGGTGGCAGCAGCGGGACCACGCGATCCCCCAGATCGTCCGGAACAAGATCAGCACGCACCCGGACAGCCCGCCCACCGGGACCGTCAACGGCAAGACCTGCAGCTCTACTTGGCCCAGAAAGTGTCTGGTCGTGAGGTGGCGGGCACGAACCAGATCAGTTCAGCGACGGCGGAACCCAGGTGTGATGACGCAGGATCATACGTGTGGCGACCCGGGATGGAGTCAGTCGCATCGCCGTATTCCGCAGGGGGACGGCCAGTGGGTGAGAAAGCTGTTGGCCCATTCTGCCGGCCTGCCGGGCAGCCCGTGCGACGGCCTGGCTGCGGGGCCGGCGCTCGGCGTCGTAGCGGGCGAGCGCGGCCTCGACGGTGGATTCGGTGGCGAGGGCGGCGGCGAGGGTGACCGCGTCCTCCAGTGCCTGGCAGGCACCCTGTCCGAGGTTGGGGGTCATCGCATGGGCCGCGTCGCCGAGCAGCGTGATCCGACCGACAGCGTATGAGGGGAGTGGCGTGCGCAGTTCGTTCACGTCGTGATGCAACACGGCCTCGGGCCGGGTCGCGTCGAGCAGGGCGGGGATCGGGTCGTGCCAGGTGTGGAACCGTCGGCGCAGTTCGGCCAATGGGTCGGCGAACCGCGTGCCAGCGGGGTGGCTGAGGACGGCGTGCCACTCGGCCCGCCTGTCCCGGAAGGCGATGTGCCCGAATCCCGCGCCGCGGCCCCAGGTCAGCTCGAAGTCGGTCCGCAGATCGACCGCGCGCTCGGTGATGGCACGCAGTACCGTCGAGCCGCTGTAGACCGGGCCGGGATGGTCTGGGAAAAGACGGCTGCGAATCTTGCTGCCGATGCCGTCGGCCGCGACCACCAGATCGGCGTTCAGGACGGTGGTGGCGCAGTCGACTTGAACCGTCCCAGGGCCGGTCTGCTCGACCCCGGCCGCCTCCGAGCCGGTCACCAGTGATTCGGCGGGCAGGGCGTCGCGGAGCAGTCGGTGCAGGGCGGAGCGGGGGATGCCCATGATCGGTGTGCCCACCGTCTTCTCCAGCGTCGAGCCGTCCATCCGGGCCAGCCAGCCGCCCCGGGGCGTCCGGGTGCCGCCGTTGTACTGGCCTCGCGATGCTTCCCGAACCGCGTCGCCGACCCCGAGTTCGTCCAGGGCCCGCAGGCCGTTGGCAGCCAGTGAGATGCCTGCCCCCGCGTCCTCAAGCATGGACGCGCGCTCGAGGACCGTCACGTCCCATCCGATGCGGTCCAGGCCGATCGCGGCGGCCAGCCCGCCGATGCCCCCTCCGACCACCACTGCCGTGTTCCCCATGCCGGAGCCCCCTTCTTCTACATCTGTAGAAGCGCACCTTATCGCCATTCTCTACGGGTGTAGAAAGGGGCCATGGCTTCGGATCGGCGCACTCTTCTGGCAGACGCGGCTCTCGACGTGCTCGTCGACGAAGGGATACGCGGCCTGACCCACCGCGCGGTCGATCGGAAATCCGCCATGCCGCCCGGCACCACCTCGGCCTACTTCCGCACCCGTGCCGCGCTGCTGACCGGACTCGTAACCCGCCTGGTCCACCTCGACCAGGCGGAACTTCAAACGATGGCCGAAGAGCTTCCACCCCTGCGCACCGTCGAGGAACTGGTGGACGGCATGGTGCTGCTCACCCGACAACGACTCACCGGCGAGGGCCGCCGCCGCTCGCTCGCCCGCCATGCCTGCGCCGTCGAGAGCGTGCGCGACCCTGAGCTGCGGGAGATCCTCGTGCCCCGCGAGAACGCCGGCCGCGAGGCCGTCCGGCTGTTCCTCACCACGCACGGCATCACGGACGTCGAGAACCGCACTCACACTCTGCTGACCTGCATCGACGGACTGGTCTTCGACCGACTGGTGAACGGCGGCGAAGTACCGCGCGAGGCTCTCGACGGCCTGGTCGCCGCCGCGCTGCGTTAGGACCCGGGCGTCCACGGTCCTACTCGAACCGGCCGACAGCCTCAGCTGCCTCCACCGCCTGCGGACTTCATTCTGAAGCAATCAGTTAGGCGGTCTGCCCCTGCGCTACCCGCCGCGCGTCCATGCACAGTTCGCCCTCACGGGCGCGCTGACGTTCTCCACCAACTTCGTGTGCTTCTACTTCGCCGAGCAGGACCTCGCCACAGGACTCGTCTCTCTCATTTTCGCCATGTCGCTCCCGGTGAACACCGTATTCGCGCGCCTGTTCTTCCGCCGCACCGTCGCTGGACGAGTCCCGGCCGGCGGTGCGGTGGGCCTGCTGGGCATCGGCATCGTGTTCTGGCCCGACCTCACCGGCCTCGACCTCGCTTCCGGAACAGGCCGGGGCGTAGTCCTCTCGGTCCTGGGAACCGTGGTGTTCTGCCTGGGCAATGTACCGTTACCCACCTGCGCGACCTGCTGATGGACAGCAGTGTCCTCCCACGCGTCGACCGTCAGCTCCTGCTCTACCAGCGCTGGCTGGCCGAACGGCTCGCCACCATCGAGGACCCCGAACACCACCGACTTGTCCGGCACCTCGTTTCCTGGCACCAGATGCGCCGACTACGGGCCACAGCGGAGAAGGGGCCGCTGGGACGCTCTCAGACGCACCAGACCAAGCAGGAGACCACCCAGGCCGGCGCCTTCCTTGCTTGGCTCGCCGGCCGAGGCCGCACCATCGAGCACTGTCGGCAGGCCGACCTCGACGCCTGGCACACCGAGAACCTCGCCACCCGGCGCCCAGCCCAGACGTTCCTCCGCTGGTGCATGAAGACGGACCGCATGCCCCGCCTCACCCTCCCGCCCCAGGTCATCACCCAGGACCAGGCGCCATTGCACCAGCACCGCCGACTCGCCATGCTCCGACGGGTCCTCAACGACGACTCCTTACCTCTGCGGAGCCGCATCGTTGCCGCACTCGTTCTTGCCTATGCCCAGCCCGTCAGCCGCATCGTTCGCCTCACCGTCGACGACATCACCGACGACGGAATCACTGTCACTGTCCGGCTGGGCGATCCGCCCTCCCCGCTCCCCGAGCCCGTTGCGGACCTGATGCGGGCATACATCCTGTCCCGCCAGCATCTGCCCTACGCCAGCAGCAGAAACTCCCGCTGGCTCTTCCCCGGCCGCCAACCCGGACAGCCGATGAACCCGGTCAGCCTCCAAGCCCATCTGCGTGAGATCGGCGTCCCGCCACAGCGCGGCAGAGCCTCCGCGATCCGCCAGCTCGTCCTGCAGGCCCCGGCCCCAGTCATCGCGAAGGCACTCGGCTATCACGACAAGACCGCCACCCGGCTGGTCACCGAATCCGGAGGAACCTGGAGCCGATACGCCCCTGGCGACCACAATCGGTGACCGCCGGAGGCCGGAACTCAGGCAACCGACGCCCTAAAAGGATCGGTTGGGATGATCTCTGCCTCGTCGAAGAGCTGCTCCAACGCCTCGTGCCCGTGACGCCTGCGGAACTCGATCTCGGCTGTCGTTACGGGCAGGGTCCACAGGATGCGGGCGTGGCCCCCGGGAACGAGACAGTGTTCAAGGTCTGGTCCGTGGAGATAGGGCAGGCTGATCAGAAGGTGATCGCAGGTTGACCCGGGCACCCACGGTTCCCCGATCGGCATGCTGTGCTCCAGGTCGAGCTGATGTCCTCCGCAGTGGTAGTAGGCGATCATCGCCATAAGCTCGATGAACCGCTGGTCGCGGACGTGGGCGGTCATGACGAACTCAAGGCCGTGACCGTCCTTCTCCATCGCGGCCCAGCACCCGACGGTCACATAGGCCCAGCCGTCGCTGCGGGGACCGGGACCCACAACGAGAACTCGCAGGTCGGGCGCTACCTCTCGCCGTTCCGGCCCGAGGTCGTAGTCGACGACCTCCACGGAGTGCCCTTCGAAGAACGCCCGGACATGTGACTCAACGGCCTCCGCGGCCAACACCCTCGCATCACTCACCGCGCGATCATCCCACTGCGATCGACCGCCCCTGCCGGCTCACTCAGCGCCATGGGGCTGCCGACCTCAGCTACGAATACGCGACACCTCAACATGCGAGCCCACCAGTCCCGAGGCCGTACTCCGCACGGCGGAAGAGGGGCCACTCCCACATCGCGGCACAGCCGATGGCCAATTCCGCCAGCCGTCCGTCGCGGGTGGTCACAGCCCGATTCAGTCAGGGGCGGCGTCCTCGAACATCTCGCCCTCGTCGATGTACTCCCAGAACACGGGCGAGTTGGTGGACCAGCCGCCCTGCTTGCGCAGCTTCTCCGCGCGTTTACCGTTCTTGCGGCCGGTGCTGACCAGGCCACGTCGGCCGGAGTGGCCGGTGATCCGGCGTCCGGTCAGTCCCGCGTACTTTGCTGCAACCTGCGGAGCCTGGTCGTCCAGGCGGCTACGGCCCGCGTCGAGCGTGACCGTCTGCGCGGACTTCAGCGCGTTCTGACTGATCTTCCTGGCGCGCCGTGTCTCGCCAGCGTGAGCCGCAACTTCACTGCGACCGGCCCGAACCGGCTGTGGCTCGCCGACATCACCGAACACGCCACCGGCCAAGGCAAGCTGCACCTCTGCGCGACGAAGGATGTCTTCAGCAACAGGATCTTGGGGCTACTCCATCGACGCGCGGATGAAGTCCCGCCTCGCCGTAGCCGCGCTGGACAACGCCGTGGCCCGGCGTGAACACGTCGACGGGTGCATCCTGCACAGCGA
Source organism: Streptomyces sp. NPDC014864 (assembly GCF_043081525.1). Taxonomy (NCBI): domain Bacteria; kingdom Bacillati; phylum Actinomycetota; class Actinomycetes; order Kitasatosporales; family Streptomycetaceae; genus Streptomyces; species Streptomyces sp. NPDC014864. Next base: position 150,396 of record NZ_JBIBWT010000018.1, on the reverse strand, counting down.
CCGCGGCTCGCAGTTCCGCTCCCGGCAGTTCGTCCGGGCCCTCGACCACCACCGGATGGTCGGATCGATAGGGAGAGTCGGGGCAGCCGGCGACAACGCGGCCATGGAATCCTTCTTCAGCCTGCTGCAGAAGAACGTCCTCCACCGCCGGACCTGGGCCACCCGTGAAGAACTGCGGACCGCGATCGTGTCCTGGATCGAGAGGACCTACCACCGGCGCCCCAGACAAGCCGCACTCGGCCGGATGACACCCGTCGAATTCGAGGCCGTCATGACCACACCGGCCCTTTAGGCCGCGTGACCGAACCTGTCACCCAAACCTGCATCAGACCCGAGCTACTACCTGGCGTTCAGCGTGACGATGCCCTCGTGGTTGATTGTCGCGTTCCACGGCAGGAGGGAGGGGTCGACCTGGTCGACCGACCCATACCAGGAAACGGCGTAGGGCCAGCTATCGCGCCCGTCCTGTATGTACTGCTCTGCGGACATGATCTGCGGGTTGGCAACGGTGACCATGCAGCGATCAGGAAAGCTCGCGTTGAAGCCCACCGTGGCGTACCCGGTTGCGTCTGGCTTCTGCAACGTAGTTGCGACCTCGCCTGCCGACTCTTTAATGGGGCTGTGGAGGTTCCAGCTGACTGCACAAGCCTGCAGCGCCTGAGCGTAGTCGTCAGTGCTATCCGCCGAGTCTGTCGCGGTAGTGCCGGAGGTGTCGGTGCCATCCGTTTCTGTGGTCGCGGCGCGTACAGCGGCGGCCACGCCTGCCACAGCGAGGACGAGGGCCACAGATCCGATGATGACTCGGGCCTGTCTCGGCAGCCTGTTCCAGAGGCCCTGAGGTCCTCCTGGATGTTCTGGAGCTGACCCTTCGCTAGAAGGCCCGGGAGGTTCCGGAGGCATGGGAGGGTGGCCCGAAGGTATGGGAGGAGGTGTGAAGGACATGTGGTGGATCTTACGGGACTAGATATTCCTTCGTCCCTGGATCGCCCTACGGAAAGGGCGAATTGGACTCTCCTCCCCGGGCAACGTGAAGGCTTTCTCAACGTGGCGGGGCAACAGGGACCGCTTTCGTCAGCCGAGGACGTACATGAATAGCCACGTCCCAACGATCACGATGACGGAGTAAGCGATCCAGAAGAGCGGCAGCTGGTCAGCGTTCTTGGACTGGACATTAGGAATCGTGGCACTTGTTGACGACCACTTCCGGCTCGTCGTCATCGAACACCTCGTTCAGCAGCGCGCCGCCGACCAGGCCCGCCGCACGGGCGCCGACGAGCGCGCCCGCACCGAAGCGGCGCCCGCCCTGCTGCTGATGGTGGTCGTGGTGGTCTCCGTACGGCGGCTACGGCGCCGTACGACGCGGTCGCCGCTGGGTGCGGCGGGCGCAGCGGGCAGGCCAGCACGTGCCGCGGTGGAGACGGCCGTCACCGTCGCCGACCACCTGCGGACGGGCGTGTACCGCCTACGCCTCCGCCCGCTTCAGCGCATGGTCGAGTACCACCAGCAGTGCGTCGAGCACCGAGCCCCGTTCTCGGGCGTCGAAGACGAACAGCGGGACGTGGTCGCTGACGTCCAGCGCCCAGCGCACCTCGTCAAGCTCGTGCGCGACCTCGCCGTCAAAGGCGTTGACGGCCACCGCGAACGGGATGTCCCGGTGCTCGAAGTAGTCGACCGCGGCGAAGCAGTCGTCGAGGCGGCGGGTGTCGACGATCACCAATCCGCCCAGGGCGCCCTCCACCAGGTAGTCCCACATGAAGCCGAAACGCTCCTGGCCGGGCGTCCCGAACAGGTACAGCTTCAGGGTCGGATCGAGGGTGATGCAGCCGAAGTCCATGGCGACCGTGGTGGTGGTCTTGTGAGGGGTGTGGCTGAGATCGTCCACGCCCGCCGCGACCTCGGTGATCGACGCCTCGGTGGTGAGCGGTTCGATCTCCGAGACTGACGCCACCGTCGTGGTCTTGCCGACGCCGAACCCGCCCGCGATCACCATCTTCACGGGAAGGGGCGGCCGTTCGGTCTCGTGTGGGACGCACGGTGCGTCAATCCCGTTGGCTGTCACGGTGTATCCCTTCGGATTCGGCGACGCCACGGAGACCATCGATCACCCTTCGCAGAACGGAGACGTCGCGGGAGGCATCGGCACTGGGCACGTATACGGCGAGGAGCGCATGGGCGCGCAGGTCGGCCGCGAGCACACGGACGACGTTCAGATGCAGGTGCAGCTTCGCAGCGACCTCGGCCAGCGACTGCGGCCGCCGGCACACGGCGACGATGTCGCGGTGTTCGAAGGCCAGGGTTTCGAGGGTGGCCAAGCCCAACGAGGTGGTCACGACCTGGGTCTCGATGGGGAGCGGCGCTACCGCGTCGCTGCCCGCAACCCTTCCCGCGGTCAGCAGGAACGGCCGGATCGCCGAAGGGCGGCCGGCGGATCCCGAACCGCCGGAGCCCGGGTGGTGCTGACCACCCTCGGACGCCATTCTGGGTCTTTCCTTCCTGCTGCATGTGGTGGCGGACGGTTCACCCGGTGGCCGGGGAACCGACGCTGTTCTTGAGCTCGAGGACCAGCTCGGGGCTGAGGGCCGCGCCCACGCGGTTGGCGAACAGGGTCATCTCGTAGGCGACGTTTCCCAGCTTCGCCTCGTTCGAGGTGACGACGCCGAGCACGGATCCGCTGCCGATCGCGGAGACGAGGAGATGGCCTCCTTCCAGGTCAATGATCACCTTGTTGAGGGCGCCGAGGCCGTAGTTGCCCGAAGCGCCGGCGGCCAGGCTGGTGATTCCCGAGACGATCGCCGCGAGACGCTCGGAGTCCGCGTGGTCGCACAGCCGCGAGACCGCTATCAGCAGACCGTCGGAGGAGACGGCGATGGCATCCACCACGCCCGCGGTCTCCGTCGCGAATCGGTTGAGCAACCAGGTGAAGTCCTCTGCGGCGGCACGCAGGTCAACGGGCTCCACTGGGTTGAATTGAGTTCCACCTGTCGACGTGGTCACTGCCCCACTCCTTCCGGTCCCTGCGGGGATTCTGGTGATGCCGGCATCCGAGACGGCTGTTGTCCCGGCTGCGCGCTCTCGCGCTCGGCCCGGGCCACCGCCTCCTCGAACTCTTCGATCGAGGAGCGGACCGCCTCCGCGTCGAGCGGCCGGCGCGACGTCGGCGTCGGCCGGCGTGCCGCCGCGGCGTTCTCGAGCGTGGCGCCGCGCACGCGGCGCCGTAGCGGCGGCGCGGCCGGTGCCGGGGTGAGTGCCTCGCCATCCGGGTGTTCCTGCGCCTGCGCTGCGGCCCTTTCGGCGGTGTTCGCGGACCGGGTTTCGGGGGGCGGACCGACCGTGTGCGCGGTCCGCGGGACGCGTCGCGGCAACGGTGCGGGCTCCTTCCCGGTGCTGTCCCGCGGTGCGCCATCCGCGCGGGTTCGCCGCGAGGGCTGGGGATGCTGCTGGGGAACGGCGGACGTGACGGCAGGCCCGGTGAGCGCTGGGGGCTTGGCGGGCCCCACGGGCCGACTCCGGGTGGGGAGGACCGACGAGGAAAAGTCCTCGCCCGCGAACACCGTGGGCACGTGGCTCAACGGCATGAGCAGCGTCGAGGGGATGAAGACCCTGCCGGTGACCCCACCGCCCATCGTCGCGGTCAACGTGACCCTGATGCCCCAGCGCCGGGCGATCCGGCCGACCACGAAGAGCCCGAGGACCTTGGTGGGGACAAGGTCGAGCCGCTCGCGGCGCACCAGCCGCTCGTTCTCCTCTTTCAGACGCTCGGCGCTCATGCCGAGCCCGTGGTCGACGACCTCGACCACCGCCGCCTCGCCCTGGGAGCGCACCCGCACCTCGACGGGGCTCTCGGCAGGGGAGAACGCCACCGCATTCTCCATCAGCTCGGCGAGCATCAGGGTCAGATCGCCGACGATGTCGGGCGCGACGGTGACCTCGTCCAGCACACGCAGGTGGATCCGCTGGTACTCCTCGATCTGGGCGAGCGCGCCCCGTACGACGTTGGTCAGCGCCGTCGGCCGGGCCTCGAGAGCGGTCTCCGCCAGCCCGGCGAGCAGCATCAGACTGTCGGCATTGCGCTGCAGGCGCACCGCCAGGTGGTCGATGTGGTAGAGCTGGTCGAGCAGCGCGGGGTCGGTCTCCTCACGCTCGACCGCATCGATCAGCGCCAGCTGGCGCGCGGTCAGGTTGCCGACGCGCCGCCCGACGTTGCCGAACATCTCCGCCACATTGCGCCGGCTGAGCACCTGGCGCTGCAGCAGGGCGGCGGCCGCCTCCTGTACCTCGTTGAACGCCTCCGCCAGCGTGCCGATCTCGTCGCGTGCCCGCACCGGGACTGCGTTCAGCCTGAGCCGGCCGTCGTCCTCGGCCTCGTCGTCCGCCACCCGCGCGAGCTCCTGCCCGGTCGCCTTGGCCACCTGCTGGGCCGCGGCGGTCAGCATCCGCACGGGCCGCACGACGGAGCGCCGGACCAGGAGGGAGAGCAGCAGCCAGAAGGCGAAGATCAGCAGCACCGCGGTCAGCAGCCACCCCACTCGCCACCAGGCCTCGGAAGAGGCCTGGTCGCCGTCGTCCGCGATCTGGTGGATCAGTGACCGGGTGATCTCCAGCCGGGTGGACGCCTGCTTCTCGTACGTCGGATACGCCGCGATGGCCTTGTCGACGGCCGCCCGCACCTCCTCGAGGTCCCTGGCCTCCAGGGAGGAGGGATCGAACTGGAGGGACGCGAACTCGGACCGGATGGCGTTCTGGTGCGCGTTGCGCTCGATCCGGGCCAGTCGGCCGCTCTGGGCCACCGAGGCGATCTGGCTGAAGCGCTGGGCGTGGTGGTTGTAGAGCTGGAGGCTGCCCACCGCGCCGGTGAATTCCGTGAGCGCGCTGGAGTCGCCGGTCTGGGCGGAGAAGACACCGGTCTCGAACGCGGCATGCGCGGCGTCCGCGCGCAGCAGGGTGTCCAGGACGTTCTCGGGCGACGACACCGCACCGCCCGCGGATCCGCCGAGGCCGAGCCCGTCGATGAGGTTGGACACCATGGAGTCATAGGCCGGGTCGATGCTGTCGGCCGGGAGGTAGGCGCCTTCGACCGTCTTGCGCAGCCCGGTCAGCCCGGCGACGCCCCGCAACGCCCTGGTCTCCGCCGCGGGAAGGCGGGATCCGAACGCGGAGCGGACCTCGGCGACCTGGCGGTCGACTGCCCACTGGGCCCGGCGGTAGTCCCGCGGCGACGGCGCGGGCCCACCGGGCTCCGCGGCCTGGTAGCGCACCGAGAGCAGAATCGCCTGCTGATGCTCCCTCTGCAGGTCGTCGACGAGGGAGGCGACCTGCTCGCTGCTGCGGACGAGGGCCGCGGTGCGCGCCGCAGACTGCGCCTGTGCGACCTGGCCCGCGATGACGTAGGCGAGGATGGCGGCGACCACCGCGGCGGGGAGGATCACCAGCACATTGAGCTTGCGCTGGAACGGCCAGCGGTCGAGGAACACGTCGGCCCTTCGCCGAACCCGCGCTCCCCGACGTGCCTGTTCCGCTGCTTCCACCTTGTGCGGGGACACCAAGCCTCCGGAACGATGTCGTACGGGCAAGCTGCTCTGTTGCCTGGGTGAGTTGCCGTGCTGATCTGTATCGCTTGTCCGAACGGGCGGAGACTACAGCCTTTTTGCCCGTGGGGTTCAAGCGTCGTGCAGAGAGAACGGTGACGATGGGCGTGCCGGCCGGTCCGGGGCCGGGCCTTCGAGGAGCCCGGCGCTCGGGCGGCGGTCTTTGCCCTGCCGGGCGGCGCCCGTGCACGGCTTCGGCCCTCAGCCGTCGACGGAGACGTCGCGGAACCGGTAGTCGGACAAGGGGTGGCTGCGGGTCGGGACCAGTCCGCCGACCCCGGCCGCGTACGCGTCGACCTGGTTCTTGAAGCCCCAGACGATGTAGCCGCCGCGCTCGTACTCGATCTTCTGGGCCGCCTTGAGCAGTTCGTTGCGCTTGCCCTCGTCGAACTGGCCGCGGGCCTGGTTGACGAGGGAGACGAACTCCGGGTCCCTCCAGTGCGTTTCGTTGTAAGGGGCGCCCTTGATCGATCCCTGTTCCACCTGCGCCAGGTAGTTCCGCGTGAACCAGTAGTCCATGGCGAACGGCCAGTTCAGGTACTTGTCGCCGTAGAAGGTCGCGGAGTCGGTCTTGCGGACCCGCACCGTCACCCCGGCGCCCCTGGCCTGCTGGGCGAAGAGCTGCGCGGTCTCGACCGCGCCGATGCCGATGCCGTTGGAGGTGACCAGCTCCACGTTGAGCCCCTCGTGCCCGGCGGCTTTCAACAGGAATCTGGCCTTGTCGAGGTCCTGGACGCGCTGCGGCAGATCGTGGTTGTACGCCGGATCGAAGGGTGCGTAGAGGTCGTTGCCGATGCGTCCCTGTCCTCTGAGCACCTGGCGGACCATCTGCGGCCGGTCGACGATCAGCCGCATCGCCTGGCGGACCCGCTCGTCGTCGAAGGGGCCGGTATCCAGGCGCATGGTCAGCGGGGTCCAGGCCCCGGGCTCCGAGATCAGGACCTTGCAGCCCTGGGCCTCGACCAGCTCCATCTGCTCGAGCGGCAGGTTGTCCATGGCGTCGATCTCTCGGCTGAGCAGCGCGTTGACCCTGGCCGTGTCGTCGGGGAAGTCGATGATGTGCAGTTGGTCGACATGGGCCGGGCGACGCCAGTAGTTGTCGAACCTGGTGAAGACGCTCTCGTCCCCGGGGGTGAAGGACTTGTAGACGAACGGGCCGGTGCCGATGGGTTTCCTGAGGTCGAAGTCCGCCGGGACGACAGCCATGACGGTCTGCGCGAGCAGGTCCTCCAGCAGGGCGTACGGAGTCTTCAGCGGGATCCGCACGGTCAGGGAGTCGATCCGCTTGAGGTCCGCGACGTCGACCACGGCGAGGCTGCTGGCCCCGGCGGCGGGCGCCTTGGGGTTCGCGATCCTGCGCAGGGAGGCGATGACGTCGTCGGCGTCCAGGGTCTTGCCGTTGTGGAACTCCACCCCGGAACGGAGCCTCAGCGTCCAGGCCCTGCCGTCCTTGGACGGCTCCATCGAGTCCGCGAGCAGGGGCTTGACGCGGTATCTCTCGTCATGGACGAACAGCCGCTCGAACAGGTTCACCGCCCGTGCGTGGTCGGGCCAGATGACGGGATTGTGAGGGTCGAGGGTGTCCTTTGCGCTGCCGCCGGTGCAGCCGACGCGCAGGACGCCGCCCTTCTTCGGGGTCCTGGCTCCCGAGTCGTCGCCGCCGGACCCGGAGCACCCCGGGAGCAGGCCCGCCGCGGCCGTGGCGAGCAGGCCGCCACCACCACGCAGCACGGTTCTTCGCCTCATCGCTCCGCTGGGGTTGTTTCCGTGCTCGGTCATGGGCAGGTGTCGCCTTCACATCAGGGCCGTTCTCATGGCGCGCTGACTGCTCGGATGACGCGCAGCACCTCTGCAACGCGGGCAAAGACCAGTCGGCCGGGCTTCGCGCACGCCACAGCCGACCGCCTCGCCAACGCGGTCATCGCCCCATTACGGATCGTCAGGAGGTTAGAACACATGCCCATCGAACACCCATCGAACATCGGGAAATGGTGCAAGAGATCGGGCCGGGTCTGCCGGACGGGGGTGGACCGGACCACGGCCGGGGATCTCAGCAGTTCACCGCGGCGCCGCGCCGGTCACCGAATCGGTCAGCCCCTCCACGAACTGCGGCACCGGCACCACCGCCGGCCCGGCAGGCGACCAGGCAGGCCGACCGCGCGCGGGGAAGGGACGGGTGAACTCCGCGTCGCGGAACAGCGGCCCAACTCGCCCAGCAGCCGGAGTGCCAGGCTTCCCCTCGGGAGCGCTGCCGCGCCACCGGCACCGTCTCCGCCGGGACCTCCCCAGACCCGTGGGCCGCAACGACATCCACTCGCACCCCACACGACGAGGTCGGCCTTCAAGACCACAACCAGGTCTCGAAGGCCCACGTCAGGCCGAAGAGGTGGAGCTGGTCGGGCTGCTCAGGCTGGTTCGTCGGCCCGGTTCGGCCGCGGCGCGGTCCACCCGACTCGCCGGCTGGCGGCTCGTTGTTCGCTCCGCGTGGGACGTGCCACTACTCGGTTCCCCAGTGGCACCGCCCAGCTGATCACGAAGGGAATCAGGGCCACCTCCACATCCCACGGCGTCGACGAGGGGGACCTCAGCACGAAGCTGTACTGGCGGCCGTCGGTATCGGGAACAGCTGCGGAGACGCAGCGCGGGTGCTTGGCCAGCAACTGAACGGCCTTCTCCACGATCGGCTTCGGCTGAGCCGCGTGGATAAACAGCGGAAGCACCGCGAAGCGGTCGTAGCGGGTCAGGTAGCCGAACAGCTGGTCAATGGCCTCGTGAAACTTCGAGGCACCCTTCCAGATTTTGCACTCGCCGACGAGGACGTTACGGTCATCGATCCGCAGCAGAAGAGCGGTTTTCCCTGCGCCGTTCAGGCTTTCCGCAGTGCAGCGGCCGGCGAACGCTGCGCCCAGCGCGACCAGGAGGACGTCTCGGATGTCTTCCTCGCCCTTTCCTCGGGTGGTGGAGGGGAGGCGTTCGATCTGGTTGCGGGCGTGGCGCAGAACGCGGAGAGCTTCGTTGTACAGCTCGGCATCGGCCTTCTCATGGTCAGGCCGGCGCTCTCCGGCCAAGTTCCCCTCGTGATGACCTGCTGGTGGAGTCCTTGGACCTCGACCGCCCGGCGGTCACACTCCGATGAAGGTGACCATCTCGGTCAGGTCTGCCCGCCCGGTACGCAGGCGTGGCACGCCGTCCTTCTCGAACCCCACCGAGAGCCCGCAGAACAACACGAGCCTGTCATCGGCTCCGACCGCCTGGCTGACGGTCTTGCGGTACATGGTCCACATCACCTGGGGGCAGCTGTGCAGCCCTTCCGCCCTCAGCAGCAGCATGACCGTCTGCAGGTACATCCCCGCGTCAGCCCACTGTCCGGGCCCCATCGTCCGGTCGAGGTAGCAGAACAGGACGACCGGCGCCCCGAACGCCTCCGAGTTCAAGGTGGCGATCTTCTTGGGCCTGTCGGGGTCGTCGCGCTCGATCCCCAGGGCTTGGTACCGCTGGGCGGCCGCGGCCGAGAAGCGGTCCAGGTACGGCGATGTCAGTTCGGCCGGGTACATGGGGTACTCCCGCTCGTCGCCGGGGTCGTCTCCTGCCAGCGCCCTGGCCGTCGCGCGCCGCTTCAGTTCGGCTAAGGGCTCGCCGGTTACAAGGTATACGTGCCACGGCTGGAGGTTCCCACTGGACGGAGCCCGCGTCGCCGCAGTCAGCACTCGTTCGAGTGTCTCCGTGGATACCGGCTGATCGCTGAACGCCCGCACAGCCCGGCGACTGTCGACAGCCTCATACACATCCACGTCTTCGCGTCCTTTCGCTCAACCGGGTTTCCTCCACCGACTTCAGCGGTCGGCGCCGGACGGACCTGCTACTGAAGGAGACCACGGACACAACGCGTAATTGTCGATAACTGCGAATCAGTTGAGCTCGGTCAGGCTGCGGCGGCCTCCTCGCGCTCGACCAGGATGCCGTTCTCGAACCTGGCGCCCGAGCGGACCAGGGCGACGAGGTGGGCACCGGTGATTGCGCGCCAGCGGGCCTGTGCTGACCCGACCAGCCTGAACACCACCGCCAGGGCTGCGGCTGGGCTGCCGGCTCCGCGGGTGACCTTGGTCCGCAGTTTGACCGTGGAGAACGTCGACTCGATCGGGTTCGTGGTTCGCAGGTGGATCCAGTGCTCGGCCGGGAAGTCGTAGAACGCCAGCAGTTCCTCCCGGTCGTCGGTGATCTTCGTGACGGCCTTGGGCCACTTCGCGCCGTAGGTCTTCGCGAACGCCTCGATCGCCTTCTCGGCGTGCGCGCGGTCCTCGGCGTTGTAGATCTCCTGCATCCCTTTGTCGCGCCCGGCTGTGCGGACTTCGGCAAGGCGTTTAAAATGACATTTCGGGCCTTGTGCACCCAGCACCGCTGGTGACGGGCTACGGGGAACACCTCCCGCAGTGCCTTCCACAGGCCCATCGCACCGTCGCCGACGACGAGTTCGGGGTCGCGCATGCCGCGGCGGCAGTCGCGCAGCAGGTCGGCCCATGACTCGGTGGACTCCCGCAGCCCCTCCGCGAGCGCGATCAGCTCCTTGGTGCCGTCCAGCCGCACCCCGAGCAGCACCAGCACGCAGGAGTGGGCCTGGCCGAGCCGGACCTTCGGGTGCACGCCGTCCGCCCACACGTAGACGAAGTCGCGGTTCGACAGGTCGCGCTGCTGGAAGGCGGAGTGGTCCTCCTGCCACTGTCTGGTCAGCCGGGTCACCGTCGCCGGCGACAGTCCGGCCGCGCCGCCGCGGAACTGCTCCAGCCCCGGCACGAAGTCGCCCGAGGACAGTCCGTGCAGGAGCAGCGGCAGGACCTCGGAGATCTTCGGGGACTTGCGGCACCACGGGGCCAGGATCCTGGAGGAGAACCGCTTGCGCTCGCCGGTGGTCTCGTCGACGCGGCGGTCGTTCACCCGGGGCGCGGTGACCTCGACGGGCCCTGCGGCGGTGACCACGGTGCGGGGCTGGTGGTGGCCGTTGCGGACCACCAGGCGGCGCCCGCGCTCGTCCCGCTCAGCGGCCAACTCAGCTATGTGCTGGTTGACTTCCGCCTCCAGCGCGGCAGCGAGCATCCGCCGGGCGCCCTCGCGCACGATCTCGTCGATCAGGGAGCCGGACTCGGTGGAACCGTCGGCAGTGACTACGGAGCACGGGCGTGCCTTCCCGACCCGCGCTGCGAACGCGGGCCTACTCGGTGACCATCACAGGATCATTCGGGAAGGTACGCCCTCCACGTGCCCTCCTCCCGGGGCTGATCCACAGGTCTTGAGCATTGCTCGAAATCGGACGACGGGCTGCTCATCTGGAGCTGATGGAACGCGCTCCCGTCATCGGTGAGTTGTGCTGGAACATCCACTCACGTTGCTCCGGTACCTGGTTGGAGGTCACGTAGCAGCGCTCGGCCTGACCTGACCTGGGACAACCAAGCGCTGCCCTATGGCGGCCGGATTCCGTACTGCGGTCATTCGGCAGCGTCGGACCGGTCGGCGTTCGCGGGGCTGTTGTCTGGCCGCATCGGCAGTCCCAACCGCCGACCGCCGCGGTGGGCCCAAATGTCACCGAGGACGACTTGGATGATGCCGGTGACGGGAATCGCCAGCAGGGCACCGAGTATCCCGGCGACTTCGGCGGCGATTAGGATGGCTAGCAGCACGGTGAGGGGGTTGAGTTTGACCGTGCGAGACAGGATGACCGGTTGCAAGAGGTGATTTTCGGCCTGCTGATAGACGATGAAGAAGACGATGGCTCCGATGCCGGCCGGCAAGGAATGAACGAACGCTACTGAGGAGGCGACGACAGCCCCTATGGTGGCCCCCACCAAGGGAATGAGGTCGGTCACGGCAACGAAGAGGGCCAACAGGCCGGCGAACGGCACTCCGGAAACCAGCAGCACCACGTAGGTCAGGAGCCCGCAGATGACGCTGATCAGCAAGTTTCCGGTCAGGTAGCCGTTGACAGTACGGGCGCATGCGGCCCCGACGCGGCGTATGCGGGCCGCGGGCGCCTCGTCCAGGAGCGCCAGGGACCGATCTATGGCCTTGGGGCCCTCCAACACCATCAGATAGGCCAGGACAAAAATGGTGAGAGCGCCTGTCACGGCGGTCGTAGCACTGCGGATGAACCTCAAGGCAGGCCTGCTCAGCCCGGTGGCGAACGCGTGAATCTGTGCCTGATGCAGCTGGACATACCGCAGAGCATGGGTCCGCTCCAGCAGGTTACCGACGGGCCCGCGGCCGCCCCGGGCGTCCCTGATCATCACGGGCAGACGACCGGCGAACCGGCTTCCCTCCTGAGCCAGGGGGATGACGAACAGGGCGACCACCGCGCCAACGGCCGCGGCCGCTGCCAGAAAGACCAGCAAGGTGGCAACCGACCGTCGACACCGCGGCACCCGTCGCTGCAGCGCCTCGACCGCGGGATGAAGGGAGACGGCCAAGAACAACGCGATGACCGCCCAGATCAAGACCCGGCGAGCCTGCACCACCAACTCGAGTACGACGTAGGTGGCGAGTACCAGACCGATGGTGGCGAGGATGGTTCGCACCGGAACCGGACGCGTCGCCATGGGCACTGGGTGCCCAGCCGCAGTCTCGGGAAACGAGGAGCCCTCATCGCTCGGAGGAACGTGATCTCCCTGCGTTGTCACACGTGCCGGCCTCTGACACGGGCTGCGCCAGGTCGCCGCCAGCCGACATGGGAGTAGGTGGACACAACCAGCGGATGCCTCGCCCATCCCCATGGAGCGCCACCGAGGCGGCCGTGTCCGGCTACGGCGGCTGACACCAATCGCTGGAAGGCCGGTCACGCCCTGCGCATTGGCCGCCTCGATCGGTTGGCGCTGGAGAAGGCCCCGAGCTCTCATCTGTACGCAACCCGGCTGAAGTGGGCACCACGGTAGGAGATCGTCCCCATGTTGGTCGGCACCTGAACGTCTCGACCGAGCAGTCCGCGGAGCACTTCTAGGGCTTGCCGCCCATCACCCCAGGCGCTGGCCTGGTGGCTGATGCCGTGCAGTGGGAGCGGTAGCGAACCCCCTGTGTGAGCGTGCTTCCATGGCTCATCCGCATCCTGATCCGTGGGCCGTCCGACCCCGGGGCACGGCAGGATGGGAGAGGCGGGGATCCGGCGGCGGCGGTGAACGCGTTGCGGGGACCCGTCCATGGCACGGTGGATCAACGACGGTGGCGGGTCGACCACCTACGTCCCAGGTGCGGATGCTCAGGCCCCGCTGCAAGCTGGTGCCGTAGGCCGCAACTGTCGAAGGAAGTGTCATGGTAACGGTGGCCACACGGGGGATCGCCGGAGCGTCGGCCCGGTGGGGGAAGGCGCCCCCGGCTGCGGGTGTGTTCGCGGCAGCCCTGCTGTCGCCTGGGATGTGCGCCGGGCTGATGTATGCGGCTTGCCGGTACATGCCGTGACTGAGAACGCGTCGCGACCGGCGACCGGCGCGCGACGGCCCTATCTGATCGTGAACCCGCATTCAGGGGGAGGGAAGGCGAGCCGGTTCCGGATCGCGGAACGCGCCCGTGCGTTCGGAGCTCAGGTTTTCCTGATCGATCATTCCCTGCCCCAGGACCTGGCGACTGTCGCACGACGCGCCGTGGACGACGGTGCGGATCTGCTCGGGGTGGCCGGTGGAGACGGCACGCAGGCACTCGTCGCCGAGGTGGCCGCGGAAAGCGGCCTGCCGTTCATGGTCATTCCGGCGGGCACCCGCAACCACTTCGCGATGGATCTCGGCCTGAACCGTGAGGACCCTTCAGCCGCGCTGGACGCCCTCAGGGACGGCGTCGAGCTGCGCGTGGATCTCGGGTACGCAGGCGAGCGGGCATTCGTCAACAACGTGTCGTTCGGAGCGTACGCCGCCCTGGTGCAGGACCCCGCCTACCGGGAGGACAAGATCGGCACGATGGTACGGATCCTCCCGGAATTCCTGGCCCGCCACCAGGGTCCGGAGCTGGTGGTACGCACAGGGCTGCTCACCGTGGACCGGCCGGACGCCGTACTGGTGAGCAACAACCCCTACCAGATCGACGACCCGGCCGGGCTCGACAGGCGTGCGCAGCTCGACTCCGGACTCCTGGGAGTACTGGCGGCCAGGGCGGAGACGCCCGCCGAAACAGCCGCCAGGCTGCGAAGCGGGCAGATGCACGGACTGACCCGTCTGGCGACACCCGACGACGTCGTCATCCACGCCGACCCCCCGGTCGTCCCCGTCGGGCTGGACGGCGAAGCCGTCACCCTGCGCACTCCCGTACGGTGCCGGATCAGTCCCCGGACGCTTCGGATATGGGTTCCCCGCCATCGGCCGGGCGTCTCGCCCACCGGATGGCGGCCGCCGGGATGGGCCGTCGTCCAGCGGGCGGCCTCACTCGTCGGGCGGTCTCATGGCCGTCACACCGACTGACCGGAGCACGCTGCATGGTGGGCAGCAGGTCCCGGAGACAGGGCCCGACGGTCCATGGGGGCGTGACCGGTGAAGGGTGGAGGGTGGGATGGTGAGGCTACTGCCAGATGATCCGGGCGCGGGCCCGTTCTCCCGTCCGCTCAGCACTGTCAGACGTTTCAGCACTGTCAGACCGTCATTCAGCCATGTGTGTTTCCCTGTGCGGGAGGGCACACGCCCGGGTGGTGGGCGCTGATGGTGACCACTGTCGGGGCGCGGCCGGTGGCCGCGGGGCGTGCCGTCTCGGCGGCCGCCCTGCCCACCGCGCAGGTGCTCCGTGATCTCCAGGTGCCGGAAGGCGGCCTGTCGTCGGAGGAGGCGGCAAGACGGCTGAAGCGCTGGGGCCCCAACGCCGTCCACTCCCACCGGGCCCGGGCGTGGCTGGTGCTGTGGCATCAGGTGCGGTCGCCGCTGCTCGGCCTGCTGCTCGCCGCGGCGGTCGTGTCGTACTTCGTCGGAGAGCGCGGCGACGCCACGATCATCGCGGTGATCGTCGCGCTCTCCGTCGGCCTGGGTTTCGTCAACGAATACCGGGCGGAGAAGACCGCCCAGTCGCTGCACGCGAAGATCCGGCACCGCGCGGTCGTGCTGCGCGACGGGCGACCACAGGAGGTGGAGGTCACCGCCCTGGTCCCGGGTGATGTGGTCGAGCTGCGGCTGGGCGACATCGTGCCCGCGGATCTGCGGCTGCTCGCGACCGCGGGACTGGAGTGCAGCGAGTCGGTGCTGACTGGTGAGTCGCTGCCGGTCGCGAAGGACACCGCTGCCGTGCCGGCCGGCACGGCGCTGGCGGACCTGTCCGGCTGCGCCCTGATGGGCACGGTGGTGCACGCTGGAAGCGGCCGCGGTGTCGTGGTCGCCACCGGTGCCGAAGCCGAGTTCGGGAAGATCGCCGCCGGGCTGAGCGGACACCAGTTGGAGACCGAGTTCCAGGTGGGCCTGCGCCGCTTCTCCATGCTCCTGGTCTACGTCGCCGGGGCACTGACCACGTCGATCTTCATCATCAACGTCGCACTGCACAAGCCGCTGATCGACGCCCTGCTGTTCTCCCTTGCCATCGCGGTCGGCATCACGCCGCAACTGCTGCCCGCGGTCGTCTCCACCAGCCTGGCCGCGGGCTCACGGCGGATGAGCCGGCGCAAGGTGCTGGTCAAACGGCTGGTGTGTATCGAGGACCTCGGCGACGTCGATGTGCTGTTCACCGACAAGACCGGAACCCTCACCCAGGGCCGCATCGACTTCATGCGGGCCGTACCCGTCGCCGGTACCCCAGCGGAGGAAGTGCTGTGCCGGGGGCTGCTGTGCACCGAATCGGACGTGGACGGCCAGGGCCGACCCGTCGGCGGAAACCCGCTCGACGACGCCCTGTGGGACTCACCGGCCGCCGCCGCTCAGCGCTCGTGGCTGAGCGGCTGGACGCGGACCGGCGTCCTGCCCTTCGACCATGAGCGGCGGATGGTGTCCGTCACCGTCACCGATCGCGCCGGTGACACCGTGCTCATCACCAAGGGAGCCCCGGAGACGGTGCTGGAACGTTGCGTGGAGGTGCCCGGGCCAGTCCGTGAGGCGCTGGCCGCGGAGTTCGCCGCAGGCAACCGCGTGGTCGCGGTGGCGACCCGGCCCGCCCACCGGGCCACCGCACTCAGCGCCGCCGACGAGCGGGACCTCCGTCTGGCCGGCCTGCTGGTCTTCCTCGACCCGCCCAAACCCGACGCGGCCGATGCACTGGGGCAGCTGGACGCGCTCGGTGTCACGGTGAAGATCGTCACCGGGGACAACCCCGCGGTCGCCGCCAAGGTCTGCCACGACCTGGGGCTGACCGACGCCGCCGTGCTGACCGGGACCGACCTCGACGCCATGGACGACGAGCGGCTCACCACCGCCATCCGCGACACCACCGTCTTCGCCCGGGTCAGCCCCGAGCACAAGGCCCGCATCGTGCGGATCCAGCGGCGAACCGGCCGCGACGTCGCCTTCCTCGGCGACGGCGTCAACGACGCCCTCGCACTGCACGCCGCCGATGTGGGCATCTCGGTGGATTCGGCCACCGACGTGGCCAAGGACGCCGCCGACGTGATCCTGCTGGAGAAGGACCTCGGGGTTTTGGCGGACGGGGTCGCCGAGGGACGGCGAATCTTCGCCAACACCATCAAATACGTCCTGATGGGCACATCCAGCAATTTCGGCAACATGTTCAGTGCGGCCGGAGCCTCACTGTTCCTGCCCTTCCTGCCGATGCTGCCCTCCCAGATCCTGCTCAACAACCTTCTCTACGACACCAGCCAGCTCGCCATCCCCACCGACGAGGTCGACGAGGAGCAGGTACGCCGCCCCGCGCACTGGGACATCGCCTTCATCCGGCGCTTCATGATCTGCTTCGGGCCGATCAGCTCCCTGTTCGACTTCGTCACCTTCGCCGTGATGCTGGGCGTCTTCCACGCCGACGCCGCCCAGTTCCACACCGGCTGGTTCGTGGAGTCCCTCGCCACCCAGACCCTGGTGATCTTCGCCATCCGCACCCGCCGCATACCGTTCTGGCGCAGCCGCCCCAGCCTGCCTCTGACACTGACCGCGCTGGGAGTCGTCGCCCTCGGCGCCGGCCTGCCGGCCACCCCGCTGGCGAATGTCCTCGGCTTCCAGCCCCTACCGACAGCCTTCTTCGCCGCGGTAGCCGCCATGGTCGTCGTCTACCTGCTCCTCGTCGAGCTCGGCAAACGGATCTTCTACCGGACCACGCGGCCACCCGGTCCCCCCGAACCCGCTCCCGGCCACCGGCATTTGCGCCGTCGCGCAGCACGGTTCAGCACCGTCACCCGCCTGCCGCACCCGCAAGCCCTCCGCCGTCCGCCGGTGAAGGGGCCGCACCCGACGGCCACGACCGGGTCTCCCCACTCCCCCGTTCCTCGGACCCCATCTGCCTGATCCGCCGGAACCCCGCATCCGTCCGCCGTGCGACTCGGCACATTTCGGCGGTCGGGCTTCTTCGGCCGACGCAGTCGGTGATCCGCCCTCGCAAGGCAGACCCAACAGACGCATGCTCGCCGAGCCTGCCCGTGTCACTCGAGCCGCTCATACGCTATTCGTGCTTTTTGTGGCCGGGACGGGGAGGAGATCGACCCAGTACTCGTACCCCAAGGCCTCAGCAGTCTTTGAGTGGCTCCTTGAGCCAGCAGCCCGAGCACGAATGTCCAGCGCGCTCGGTCCCTGATCCGCGCAGCTCCGATGCCGCCGCCGTGGTGGTCACATCGTGGACGACTTCTCCACTCCTCTGACTCGGGCGGTACGTGAGTACGGCCCTGATGAGCCGATACCCGAGAACGCCCCCGCCGGCCGATCAGTGCTGGGGGTGCGCACGTGCGTGGAACCGAGAGCGCCGCTGGGTGGCCGTGCCGGGAGCGAGATGGCCGATCTCGACGCGTGTCCTGATGGCGCGGACCACCTCGGTCAGGCCCAGAACTATGGCCATGACGCCCACCACCAGTGTGAGTGCCGCGATAGATGCGAAGGGCATGATGATCATCACGATGCCGGCCATAGTGCCGATGATGCCGAAGGCCACGTGCCAGCCGCGCCCCGGCATGGTCTGGTCGGAGGCTGCGGCAACCGTCTCCAGGGTGCCCCGCATGAGCCAGCTGAAGCCGATCCACAGGGCGAGCAGAAAGATCGACTCGAGGGTGCCCTTGAAGCAGATCAGTCCCAGCAGGATGGCGGCCGCGCCGGTGATGAAGTGCAGTACGCGAAGATGCCGGGGGACGTGGGTGCCGAAGGCGGCGGCGAGTTGGAAGACACCAGTGGCAACCAGGTAGACGCCGAAGAGCACGCCGACGACGCGAAGCGTCGCACCGGGCCAGACCAGCGCCACGACGCCCAGGGCGATGGTGGCGAGGCCCATGGTGAGCAGGAACTGCCAGCCCAGGTTCGCCAGTGCTGCCATACCTTCGGTCGGGGGGCCCTCTTGCGGCTCGGTGCCGTGTGGGGAAACGGGGCCGGAGGAATGTGAAGGAGCTGTCATGGCACCTGCCTCCTTCGCGAGCAGCGTCGTCACATCCGTCTATTTCCATCGTCACCCGATCAGCCTCATGTTGCTCGCTGGAGAGGGCGGGGGTGTGACGCACGAGGTATTCCAGGCACAAGCTCCTCCGGCTACTCATGGGGACAGCCCCTCGGCGGGAGCTCAGGATGGGAGTTCCCGGGGCCGCCCCGCGCCAGCGCCCACAGCACATGTCCTGCTGTCCCGTTCGGGTTGACACGTCGGACTCATGCGTCGGGGGTGATGACGGCGCGCGAGCCGTACGCCAGGAAGATCGGCGCCCACTTGGGGATGGTGGTGCCGGCGATGTCGATGTCTTCCAGGGCGGAGCGGGTGTGCCAGAACTGCACCGACGACTCGAACCCGTTGAGGAGCCCGTGCCGGTCCGCGAGGGCCTCGAGGATGCGCTGCCAATCCGATCCAGGGCCGTCGGACGGTCACGTACTGCCCTTGAACCGCCGCGACATCCACTTCCCCGCAAGACAGCCTCTGGCAGAGCGAGGGGTGACGCACCTGCCCTACACCCTGACTGCCCGGCCAGGACTTCGAGGCCGCTGTCTTCCGAGGGCGGGACACATGGCGAGCACGATGCAGAGGAGGCGCGACAAAGGCCGATCAGCACCCCAGCACGTGCTCTGGATGGCGTGGGTTTGCGGACCGCTCTAAGACGCGCTCGAATGACGGAAGAGCGGACCCGTCTGCCCGCATCAGTTGGCCGGACGAAGCGGCGGTGCCCGCCAGAGCCCGCCTCGGGCCTCGGCCCGCCGACGAGGAGCCGACATGACCAAGGCCGGATCCGCCTGGGCGGCCGGCTGTGAGTGAACGCCCTGGCATCCTCCCACTCTCCGTTGCTGCCGGAGGTGCTCAGGCCGCGGCGACGCCGCTGATGGACGCTCCGCCGCCGCGCCAGGTGCGCCGGGCGGCCGATCTGTCGCGGCTGCTCGTCTCCGGCGCCGTGCTGGTGGTGGCGGTGCTGCCGGCCGTCGCGGCGCTCGCACCCACCCGCAGGATGCAGCAGGCGCTGCTCGACGCGGCGACCGCGCTACCGACGGGATTGCGCGATGGTGTCGTCGGGGCGGTGCAGGTGGTCGCTGTCGTCGCGCCGCTGGTGGCCGTCGGCGTACTGGTCGCCCGGCGGCGCGGCGACGCGATTCTCCGGATCGTGCCCGCGGCGGCGCTGGGCGCGCTGCTTTCGTGGCTCGTCACCCACCTGGCCATGACGCGTAGCAGACCAGGCGTATGGCCGCAGGTGCTGGCGGGACGGGGCGCGCTGGTGGATGCCGACTGGCCGCCGGCAGCGTATCTGGCCGCGTGTGCTGCGGCGGTCGTTGCGGCAGGTCCGTGGCTGGACACGCGTCTGCGACGGACATGGTGGACGCTGACCGTCGGGTGCGCCGGGCTGAGCATCACAGCCGCCGCCCTCATGCCACTCGAGGCAGTCGCCGCGCTGGCCGTAGGAGGTATGGCCGGATCTGCCGTGCTGCTGCTGGCCGGAGCCCCGGCGGACCGGCCGGCCCCGCAGGCGGTCGCCGACGCACTCGTTGCGTGCGGGATCCCGCTCGCCGCGCTGCGGGAGACGCCGCCACCGGATCAGCGCTCCGGGGAAGGGGTCGGCTACGGCGCCGAGACCACCACCGGTGCGCGACTCACGGTACAGGTGCTCGGCCCCGAGGACCGCACCCGCGACCTCTTCCACCGGCTGGCCCGGCTCGCGCTGCTGCGCCACCCCACCGACACGGACGCGCATACCCCACTCGCCGCGGTCGAGCACGAACTCCTCATGCTCGTGTTCGCAGGCCGTACCGGCGCCCGGGCGGCCGAGCCGGTGATCGCGTACCCGGTGGCCAAGGGCGGCGCACTCCTGGTGACGATCGAGCACGCCGCCCGTCCGCTGTCCGCGTTCCCGGGCGAGGAGATCACCGACCAGATACTCACCGGCGTATGGACGTCCGTGGCCCGCCTCCAAAAGCACCGACTGGCGCACCGGGCGCTCCGCCCGGAACACATCCTCGTCGAACCGGACGGTGCGTCCCGGCTCATCGCGTTCGCACGCGCCCGGCTGGGCGCCACACCCGACGCGCTCGGCAGCGACATTGCCGAACTGCTGGCCACTACCGCGACACGCATAGGGGTGCCGCGCGCCACCCAGTGTGCGTTGGCCGGCCTCGGCCCGCCGCTGCTGGCGACAGTCCTGCCCTACCTGCAGCCGCTCGCGCTGCTCGGCCCCGCACGGCGCGAGGTCGCCCGGCACGACCAGGCCCGCGCTCGTGCGGCGGGAGCGGGCACCAAGCGGCGCGCGGTGCGCCCCGGCGGCCGCCCGAGCCTGCTGCGTGACCTCTCTGCCGCGGTCGTGGAGGCGACCGGTGCCGAGCCCGCGTCCCTCGCGCCCCTCGCGCGTTTCACCTGGAAGACCATCTTCGGCCTGGTCGGTGCATTCCTTGTCCTGCACTTGGTGCTGCCGCAGTTCGCCAGTGCCCCAGCGGTGGTGGCCGCGTTGCGAAAGGCCGACTGGTGGTGGGTGCTCGCGGCGCTGCCTGTCACCTTCATCTCCCAGGTGTTCTCCACCTGCCTTCAAATGGGCACCATTCCGGCCAGGTTGCCGTTCGGCCCCACGTACGAGGTGCAGTTCGCCAGTTCGTTCCTGAACCGGATCACTCCGAACAATGTCGGCGGCATGGCGCTCAATCTGCGCTACCTGCAGAAGACGGGGATCGAGACCGGGGCCGCCACGGCCTCTGTCGGCCTGCAGAGTCTCGTCAGCGCCGTCTCCAACGCCGTGCTCGCCGCCTGGTTTTTCGCCTGGGTCGGACGCCACCACACCGAAGTGCGCCTGCACGTGCCCGCAGGCCGGTATGTGCTGCCGGCCTTCGCCCTGGCCCTCGCGGCAGGGGGTCTGCTCGGTGTCACCCCGGCCGGACGGCGCTTCCTCCGCGAGAAGGTGTGGCCGTTCCTGCGGGCGGCGGTGTCGACTGTGACGGGGGTCGCCTCCGATCCCGCCAAGCTGGCTCTCCTCGTCACCGGCGCGCTGGGCCTGCCCCTCATCCAGGTCGTGGGACTCGCGTTGAGCGTGCGCGCGTTCGGCGGTGATCTTCCCTTCGTCCAGGCCGGCGCCGTCTACATGGCGGCACGCCTCGTCGCCAACGCGGCTCCTGTCCCCGGCGGACTGGGTGCCCTCGAAGCCGGCCTCATCGCCGGTCTCACCGCGCTAGGCGTCACGGCCGGCGCAGCCACCTCGGCCGTGCTCGTCTACCGGCTGCTCACCTTCTGGCTGAACGTCCCACTGGGCGCCCTGGCCTTGCGCGCCGTACAGCGCAAGGGCTACGCCTGACGCCACAGCGGCGGACACCACCAGCAGAACGATCCCTGCGCTGCGCATCAGCTTTTCCCGTGCCACGTCTCGCGGCCGTTGTAGACCAGCCGCGCCGTTCCCTTGTGCAGCGCCTGGAGCGGGACTGTAAGACGTTCGGTGTAACTCCCGATCATGGAAGGTGCATCGATGACCAGTGAGAACGTGACCGAGCCGAAGTCTGTCGAGTCGGCGAAGGCCGTGGACGACCAGTTGATCGACGAGCTGGTGCACCGGGCCCAGGCCGAGGGTCTGCAGCTGACCGGCGAGGGCGGGCTGCTGCAGCAACTGACCAAGCGGCTGCTGGAGTCCGCCCTGGAGGGCGAGATCACCGACCACCTCGGCTATGACAAGCACGATGCGGCCGGCAAGAACGGCGGCAACTCCCGCAACGGCAAACGCTCCAAGACCGTGCTGACCGACGTGGGGCCGGTGGAGATAACCGTGCCCCGCGACCGTGACGGCTCCTTCGAACCGAAGATCGTCAAGAAGCGGCAGAAGCGCCTGACCGGCGTCGACGAGATGGTCATCTCACTGGCCGCGAAGGGCCTGACGACCGGCGAGGTTCAGGCGCACCTGTCCGAGGTCTATGGAGCCGAGGTCTCCCGCCAGACCGTCTCCACCATCACCGACAAGGTGCTCGAGGGCATGGCCGAATGGCAGGGGCGCCCGCTCGACGCCGTCTATCCGGTCCTCTTCATCGACGCCGTCCACGTGAAGATCCGCGACGGCGCGGTCGCCAACCGGCCCGTCTATGTCGCCCTGGCCGTCACCGCCGAGGGCCGGCGGGAGATCCTGGGGTTGTGGGCCGGCGAGGGCGCCAAGCACTGGCTGCACATCCTCACGGAGATCAAGAACCGCGGCGTCAGCGACGTGCTCATGCTGGTCTGCGACGGGCTCAAGGGCCTGCCCGAAGCGGTGGAGACCGTCTGGCCCCGGACGATCGTGCAGACCTGTGTCGTGCATCTGCTGCGGAACTCCTTCCGCTACGCCGCCCGCCAGGACTGGGACAAGATCGCCAAGCTTCTCAAGCCCGTCTACACCGCGCCGACCGAAGAGGCCGCCCTGGAGCGGTTCGCCGAGTTCGCCGACGCCTGGGGCCGGAAGTATCCGGCGATCGTGAAACTGTGGGAGAACGCCTGGGAGGAGTTCACCCCGTTCCTGCGGTTCGACACCGAGATCCGCCGCATCGTCTGCACGACGAACGCGATCGAGTCCGTCAACGCCCGCATCCGCCGGGCGGTCAAGGCCCGCGGACACTTCCCCAACGAGCAGGCCGCCCTGAAATGCGTCTACATGGCGATCACGTCCCTCGATCCCACCGGCAAGGGGCAGGCCCGCTGGACCATGCGCTGGAAGACCGCCCTGAACGCTTTCGACATCACCTTCGACGGCCGCCTGTCGGCGGCCCGTCAGCAACCTCAACTACCGCAGTTACACCACTCGTTTGACAGTCCCGTGCTTAAGCGGAAGCTCCGCACTAGCCGATGTCTGGCCTCTCTCCCTGCCCCCGCCACGGACGGCTGAGAGGTCACCGACACCCGCGCCGAACGCAACCCGCCCGGCCCCGGCGCCGTACACCCGGTCCACCCCCTCGCGGAGGACGGCCGCAGCCGGACCCTCGTCGACGCCCTCGCCGACCGTTGGGAGGTCCAGGACTGCGTCCCGCCCGGCAAGACGATCCTGGCCGAGATCGACCTGCCGCGCTGGCTGTCCCTGGTCAGGCGCCTAGGAGCTACAGCTCCCGGGCAGGTAGCTGTAGCCGTCGAGGAAGAGGAGAGGTCCCAGGACGGGGTCCTGGACCACTTGCCAGGACGATACGAAAGGTGACTCCCCCGGCACGTGGAAGGTCATGGACTGGGAGTCGCTGACGACGACACCCGAGAAACCCGCGCCGCCCCTGCTCGCCATGAACTCACCGGTACTGGAGAACTCATACGTCCAGTGCCCCTCGGCGTTGCTGCCGCCGCACCAGACACCGACGACGCTGTCGGGCACCGACGCCTCGACCGGCTCGATGAGCTCGGTGGGCTCTTCGGTCGGTTCCTCCGTGGGCTCTTCGGTCGGTTCCTCCGTCGGTTCCTCCGTGGGCTCGTCCGTCGGTTCCTCCGTGTAGTCGTAAGACGAATGGTCTCCGGAGTCGTGCGGCGGGGAGTCCAGCCCGCAGGCGCTCGTGGTCAGCAGCGCGGCTATGAGAATCGCCGCGCACGCGGCGCCGCGGCGGGCGGCATGGGAGAGGGACAGCATGGGGGCCTCCTGATGTACGAGTGAGACAGGGTCGTGTCAGCGGACGATCGCGCTGCGCCCCCATGCCAGTCCGAGAAAGGTGACCAGCATCCATACGGGGCCGACGACGCCCTGGAAGCCGGGAAGGCCGGTGATGCCCGCGAAGAGGACGACCGCCAGTACGGGCACGACGCTGAACCAGCCGATCCACCGTGAGATCGTGCGC
This sequence comes from Streptomyces sp. NPDC014864, assembly GCF_043081525.1. NCBI lineage: Bacteria > Bacillati > Actinomycetota > Actinomycetes > Kitasatosporales > Streptomycetaceae > Streptomyces > Streptomyces sp. NPDC014864. The sequence goes on along the minus strand of NZ_JBIBWT010000018.1, from coordinate 126,518 downwards.
TCACGCAACGCCATCCAGGCCACCGCACCGGCCGCGACCACGACGCCGAGCCAGCCGATGTACCCGCCAAAGTCGTTGAGCATGAAGTAGACGAACATCCCGTCCTGGCCGAAGGACCGCTCGTTCAAGCCGTCCGGCAGGTAGATGGCCAGGGCGCCCTTCCATCCGTAGCCGTAGGTCAGTCCCGCGGCCGAGGCCGTCAGGGCGCCGCTGACCACGTAGGCGGCGGTGCTGGAGGGCACCCGCGGCTCGACCTGACGCCGCCATGCCGCAGCCAGAGCGAGGAGCAGGGAGACCGTCAGGAAGCCGGCGACGAGACCGAGATGCGCCACGGAACGGCTCACGTCGTCGAGGACCGAGGCCTCCACGGGGGTCCGCTCGACCGTGCCGGCCCGGACGTCCGCCAGGAGCGTGGCGACTACTCCGAGCGCGCCCGCTCCGACCCCGTACAGAGGCCACTTGGCCCTCCGGTCGTCGTCCTGTAGCGTCACGCGCCCCGGGCGGGCATCCGGATCGATGGTGGTCATACGCCTCAACTCCCTGTGGAACGGTCCATTACCGATCCGACTGTCGCGGAGGACGAGTCCCGCAGCCCAGGGACGCCGGTCCCGTACGATCGGGACGGTTTCGCCGGATCACGCCCGGTAAGGGCCCGCATTACGGGAACATGTGGGTGTGAGTCGGGGGGATCGGATACTGCGTCACACCGCGTACGGCATCGCGGGGCTGGGCACGGCGAGCTGCGTGGCAACGGTGCCCGTGCACGACTGGCTGGCTGAACGCATTGCCGTCACGCCCCTGTTCTGGTCCGACCTCGTGCTCGGCACGGTCTGGCCGCTGGTGGGCGCCGTCGTCGCCAGGGGCCAGCCGCGCAATCCCGTCTGCTGGCTGATGCTGCTACCCGCAATGATCGGGCCGTACCACCTGCTGGCCTACTACACCGGTTACAGCCGCCTCGTCGCCGAGGAACCCCTTCCCGGCTGGGAGGTGGGGGCCTGGGTCGGCTGCTGGGGCTTCGTCGGCTACTGGTTCGCCACGCCTCTGGTGCCCTTGCTCTTCCCGTACGGCCGCCTGGAAACGGCGCCGCGCCGGGCGTGCGCCTGGGCCGTCGTCACGGTCGCCGGGATCGGAACGCTGGCGACGATGCTGCGGCCCAGCGGCACCGACCCCGTCCCCGGTGTCCCGAATCCGCTCGCGATCGCGGGCTGGGAGTGGCTGCACATCGTGATGTTCACCTGTGCCGCGACCACCATGCTCGGCGGTACCCTCGTGGCCGCCGTCCTCCTCGTCCTGCGTACCCGAGCGGCGACCGGCGTCGAGCGGGCCCAGCTGCAGTGGCTGATGCTGGGCGGGCTGCTGATGGCGTTCTCTTTCCTCTCCCTCCTCCTGGACGACCTCCAGCAGCCGGCTCTGGTCGGCGATCTCCTCATGCTGATCGGGCTGCTCGGCCCGCCCGCGAGTGTCGCTGTCGCGATGCTTCGGCACGGACTGTTCGATGTGGAGCTCGTCCTCGGCCGCGCCATCGTCTTCACAGTCCTCAGCGCGCTCGTCCTCGGGGTGTACGCCGGGGTCGTCGCCGGCGCGCGGCTGGTCGCGCCCGGGTCCCTGACGGGGACCTGTCTGCTCGCTTTCACCGCACTGATCGCGGCCAACGGTCGCGGCGCCGTCCAGGCGGCCGTCGACCGGACGCTGTTCGGGCACCGTCACGATCCGTACGCCGTCGTCGCGCACGTCGGTCGCCGTGTCGCTCCGGCCGGTGAGCCAGCGGAAGCCATGCAGCACCTCGTCGACGCCCTGCGGTCCGCGCTGCGTCTGCCCTACGCGGCCTTCGAGAGCCCCGCCGTGGCGGCGGCCTCCGGCAGACCGGCGGCCGGCGCGGGCTGGCGGTCCTTTCCCTGCCGGGCCCTGGGCCGCGAACTCGGTGTACTGCGCGTAGGGCGGCGAAGCGTCAACGATCCCTGGACGGCCAAGGAGCAGGCCGCGGTCGAAGAGGTCGCGGACCGCGCCGGAACACTCGCCTACGCCGCCAGTCTCGTCGAGGACATCGCCCGCAGCCGGTCACGCATCCTGTCCGTGCGCGAGGAGGAGCGACGGCGGCTGCGCGCGGACCTCCACGACGGCATCGGCCCCTCCCTGGCCGGCACCGCCCACCAACTCGACGCCCTCGCCCGGCGCATCGACGACCCCCACCTCGCGGGATGCCTCAGGACACTCCGGGACAGGCTCCGCTCCACCGTCACCGATCTGCGCACCGTGGTCCAGGGGCTCCGGCCTGCGGTCCTCGACCAGCTCGGGTTGCCCGGCGCCCTGCGGGAACTGCTGGCCGGATACGACACACCGGCCTGCCACAGCAGTATCGACGGCGCCTGCCACAGCCTGCCGGCCGCTGTCGAGGTCGCCGCCTACGCCATCGCCGCCGAGGCGGTCGCCAATGCCGTGAGGCACAGCGCCGCCGGCCGCCTCGAACTGACCGCCCTTTTGGAGGACACCGTCTTGATCCTGTCGATCCGCGACAACGGGCGCGGTATTCCGCCCAAGCACAGGGCCGGTGTGGGACTCCGCAGCATGAGGGAGCGCGCGGCCGAGGTCGGAGGCCGGCTTGAGGTGACGACCGCGCCCGGCGGAGGCACCGTCGTACGAGCGGGCCTCCCGGTGGGGGACCAGCGGTGAGCGTCCCCGTCCCCTCCCCGGTCACCGTCCTCGTCGTCGACGACCATCCCGTCTTCCGGGCCGGAATGGCCACCGTCCTCGCCGATCTCCCGGATGTGACGGTCCTCGGAGAGGCGTCCGACGGTGCCGAAGCCATCATGGCCGCCGACCGGCTGCGGCCGACAATCGTGCTCATGGACCTGCGCATGCCGAACCTCAACGGCCTGGAGGCCACGGCCCGGATCACCACGGCCCATCCGGAGATCGCCGTGCTCATCCTGACCATGGACGAGGACGAGGCCTCGGTCTTCGCCGCCCTGCGCGTCGGCGCGCGTGGCTACCTGCTCAAGGAGTCGGACGGCGCCGACGTCCACCGCGCCCTGCTCGGGGTCGCCCGTGGCGAAGCGGTCTTCGGCCCCCGGATCGCCGAGCGCGTCCTGGCCCATTTCGCCACTCCACCCGCCGCCCGATCCCCCCTCCCCTTTCCTCACCTCACCGACCGGGAACGCGAGACCCTCGACCTGATCTCCCGCGGCCTCGACAACGCGTCCATCGCCCGTCGCCTCTCCCTGTCCGAGAAGACCATCCGCAATCGGGTCAGCGACGTGCTCGCGAAACTGCACGCCCGGTCCCGCACGGAAGCAGCGGCTCTCGCACGGGATGCGGGCCTGGGACACCCCCGCCACTCCGCGTAGGCGTCCCCGGAGGGCCGACTACGACGTCACGGTCAGCGCACCTGGCCCCGGTGCCTGTTCGACCCGGGCCGAGGGGGCCCGCTGTTCTTCGGGGCGTGGAGGGTCCGAGGGCCGATGGATATCAGTGCCGCTCAGGTGGGGTTGAGCGGAGTAATACCCGTGCCGGTGTAAAGCTCCGGTTCAGTGGAGAGGACGGTGAGCGGCTCACCGGATTTGGCGGCCTGCCACGCGATGGCGGCCGGATGCACTGCGGGCCACTGGGCACTGGGCCAGGCCATGGCATCGCGCGCGTGATCGGTGGTGAAGGGGATGCTCTCCGCGAAGCGGAGTGCCGCGGCGTGCATGCCGGCTCCTGGAGTCCGGCGCTCGGCGGCCAGGACGGACAGGGAGGGGATCAGGAGCCGCCCGGTGCCACGTGAGGCCTCGATGTACAAGCCGGTGAAGAAGGCATCCGCCTCATAGAGGGCGGACAGAGCTGTGTGGTCCAGGATGGCAGTCAGGTTCATGCAGCCGCGCCGCCCTGATGGGCGCGGATCTTCTCCCAGGCGTCCTTCCCCGCCTGCTGGACGTGCGCGGTGTATTCGACGCCGAGCTCACGGGCAGCCTCGATGGCACGCTGTTCACGCTCAGCGTCCGTAAGCTCCCGGGCGGCCAGGTCCTCCACGAGTTCAGTGATGGTCATGCCGCGCTCGGCTGCGAGGGTCCGTAGCCGGTCACGCACCGCCTCGGTGGTCTTGATGCTCGTCGGCTTGCTCATGCCGTCGATTCTACCGCCGGTAGAATCGGGTAGCCACACCTTCCTCCAGCGATCAGCGGAACGCTGCTCCACGCACGTACCGGGTCATCCAGTCGTCCAGGACGTCGGGCACCGATGATGGTCTCGCGCTCCTTGCCCGCGCTGAAGTCGGGAAGCAGGCCGAGCGGGGGCGTGAGGGCGGGCGAGCATGAAACTGACGTACCCGCCCAGCACCGGCCCGGACGCCGTGCCGTCCTTGTGGTCCGTCAGGCGGACCAGCTCCGATGCGTTGAGCCAGCCGCCGATGGTGGTCAGGACCTGCCCGCTAGGGCGGTTCTGCTTGGGCCAGGCCGCGGGCACCGTGCATGCGCAGCACGAGCGAGGGGACCGTGCTCGAGCTGATCGTCTCCCGCATGATCGCGCCGCGGATGTCCGTCGGCCAAGCGGCTGTGCGACGCCTACGCGGCGACGAGGGCCGATCTTGGCGTCACCACGAAATGGGCGGCCAGGAGTTCCTGGACGCGATGGCCCACTCCAAGGAGGTCGGCCCGGCCCTGGCGCTGAAGGCGATCAAGGCCACTGCGAAGGGCGGGACCGGCAAGCCGAGGCAGCGCAACCGGGGCCGGGTGCCGTACTACGAGCCGTGGCCGGCCCTGGGCGCAAGACGGGTTCGCTGACCGCATGATCACTGCCCGGGAGCAGGGCGCTACCGAGCAGCAGCTCCAGCAGATCGCGGCCGAGGCCCTCGCTCAGATGCACTTCCGCGCCAATAACACCCGCGCGTACGGCCTGCTCGGAAAGTTCACCGACACCGAGCAGATCGAGATCGAGCTGTAGCGTCCGCAGAACGTATTGGCCCTGCCATCCGGATGGCGGGGCCAATACGTTCTGCCGCGGGGTTTTTCCGGCCACAGCTCGTGGATTCAGGCCAACATGCCACCAAAACAGAATTATCATGTCCAATTCATTCGACGGCTGCCTGCCGTCGCGGGTCTCGCCCAAGCGCGTCGATCAACGGAAATGCAGTCCAACTCCGAAAACTGAGGAGTACACGTGCGAAGACGTCATTACGCATCTCGGGGGATAGTCGCGGCGGCGCTCGGCGGGGTTCTCACGCTGACCGCCCTGACCGCCGCCCAAGCAGCCCCGGAACCACTCACCGATCCTGCCAAGGCAGTGGCGACCGCCGATCAACTGGGCAACCAGCGCACAGCCGGCGTCTACTACCGGAACGAACGACTCGTTGTGGCCGTTACCGATCAGGCAGCGGCAGAATCCGTGCGAAGTGCTGGGGCGGTAGCGGAGGTCGTCCCGCACAGCACGGCCGAGCTCAGCTCCGCCAAGGCGAAACTGGATCAACTGACAGCAATACCCAACACTGCCTGGAGTATCGACCAGCGCAGCAACCGGGTGGAAGTGAAGCTCTACGACGGGGTTTCCGACGCCGACCGGTCTCGAATTAAGAGGCCGCACGGATAGGCGGCCGTTGGGGCGGCGTTGAGGGCGTGTGCTCCAGATAGGCCCAGAAGATCACCGGTTACAGACCGTTATGAGGGAGCCATGGCCGTCACCTACTTGATGCTCGCGCGGCTACCTGAAGGGGGCTTGGACGCCTTCGACGCCTATGAAGGCGCTGTCCTGCCTCTCCTCGCCGAGTATGGAGGGATTCTTGAGCGCCGACTGCGCACTCTGGACGATCAGGTCGAGGCCCACCTCATAACCTTTGCCACCAGCGAGGATCTCGCTGCCTACCGGGCGGATCCCCGGCGTTGTGCCGCTGCACCACTGCTGGAGTCGTCCGGGGCTTAGAGGTGGCACGGATACGGGTGCGGTGATGGCCGGCGGTTTGGGCGTTCGTCCCAGCGGTGAGTGGTCCATGCCTGCCGGATCAGGCTACGTACGGTGATGACCGTGTCGGCGAGGTCGAAGAAGGCGTCGATGACGGCGGTGCGCCGCTCGTAGCAGCGGGCGAGCCGGTAGAAGGCGTTCTGCCAGGCGTGGGTGCGTTCGACATGCCAACGCTGACTGGCCTGGATGGGTGCCTTCTCCCCCTTGTGCGCGATGCGCCCGCGCAGGCAGCGTTCGCTGAGCTGCGCGCGGGTCTTGTCCGAGTCGTAGCCGGCGTCCAGGTGCACGGTGATGTCGTCGGGCAACGGCCCCAGGTCGTCCAGACGGTCCAGGGTAGGGGCGAGCAATGGGGAGTCGTGGCGGTTGGCACCGGCCAGGACACGACCCAGCGGAATGCCGTACCCGTCCGTCATGCCCGAACGTTTGAGGCCCTGTTTGCCGCGGTCGACCGGTGAGCGGCCGGCGACCTCACCGCCTCCGGGCGCCTTGGTGATGGAGCCGTCCACGGCGATCTGATCGAGGACGAGGCCGACGATCCGGTCGTAGGAGTCCAGCGCGATCTGCTTGAGCCGGGCGAACACGCCGAGTCGGATCCACTCGTCGCGGCGGCAGCGGATCGTGGTGGCCGAGCAGTTCGTGTCGGCGATCGCCTCGTAAGAACAGCCGAAGCGCAGCAGTTGCAGCATCTTGTCGAAGACGATCCGGTCACTGATCCGCCGACGGTGACAGCCGAGCGGATGGTCCGGGTGGAACTCCGGCCGCTCGGGCAGCAGGCCCACGAATTGGTCCCAGAGCGGTTCGGTGAGCCATGGTGGAAGCGCGGGCACAGGCCTCCTCAGTGATCACAGAGCTTCGCAACTCCATGATCACCGGGACCTGTGCCCGTTCTGCTGCCGGGGTCCCCAACTGCACCTATCCGCGTAACCTCTAAGAAGGCCGTCTCCGGATACGGTGACGCAGTCGGCATAACCGAACAATCTGGCAAGATCGAATCGACCGCCTACACCATGCGCGGCGGCGTGGGCATCACATCGGAATACACCTCGGGCGGGACGAACTGGGTCGCCACCTGTACCGCCGGGTTCAACGTGCAGAACGCCAGCGGCAAGAAGTACATGCTCACCGCCGGCCACTGTATGAACGGCGGCGCTGTCACCTGGCACCGCAGAAGCGGGGACATACCCCTCGGAAGGGTCACCGACTGGGTCTACGGGAACGACACGAACCAGTCCGACTACGGGGTGGTGGAGTACACCAACAGCAACGTCACGCCCTACGGGACGATCCAGTACAAGGACGGCTCGGAAGGCCGCCCGCCCTGCCACCGCGTCACCCTGGGCGCTGGTGTGCTCGATGTGATCGGGCAGCACCGTCTCGTCCTTCGTGTCGGCCCAGCGTTGGTCCTTGTCGTAGGGCAGGAACGCGCCGGTGCTGGCGACGCGCAGCACGTCATCGAACAGGCCCGGGGCCAGGGCATCGGGGTGGACGGGGCCGATCGTCGGCACGTACGGCACCTGGATCACGGGGCGCAACCAGTCCCACAGCAAGCGCATGGGGCTGACGCTACTCGTCTTCCACGTACGGCTCGGACCCCGGCGCGAAACACGCCAGGGCCCCGAGCGGCTTCCACCGGATACGGCTGGTTACTGACTTTGTTGACGTGGTGTCGTCATGGTGAGGCCGGTTTCGGCGAGGCATCCGTTGATGAGGTTGCTGCGGTACTGGATCTGGCGGAGACCGTGTCGGAGTGTGCTGATGAGGTGGTCTGGGTCGGTGAAGGCGGTGTTGACCTGGCTGCTGCGTCGCAGCAGGGACCAGATGCCCTCGACAGGTCGGGTGCGTAGGCCGGCAGGAAGTAGCAGGTGATCCAGTCGTGGGTGTCGATGAACTCCCGTAGTCGACGGTCTGGCTTCGTTCACTGCAATCGACAGCGTTTGTTCATCGGTTCCGGCGGCGCTTGGTGATCGTTGGCTGTCTGGATGTTCACGGGAAATGACGGCAGTCGTGTTCCGGCGGCGTCGACTCCCGGCTTGTTTCGTGCCTCGGATCGCTCGTGATCACGGGCGCATAATGAGTGCGGTCGTCGGCTTCCGAGGTGGCAGCATGCGGTGTCATGGCAGATGACAGCACCAGTAGGTTTGAGGTAGGCCGGACAGGACTCATCGTCAGGATCCCGGACGCTGAGCCGGCCGTCCGCGCATGGCGGGAACGGTTCGATCCATCAGCCCAAGCAGGAGTACCAGCACATGTCACGGTGCTGTTCCCGTTCCTCGACGAGAACCGAATAGATGCGCATGTCTACTCGGCTCTCACTGATGTGCTCGGCAGTCATCATGCCTTTGACCTGCGGTTTGAGAGCTGTGGACGGTTTCCGGGAGTGCTGTATCTCGCTCCCGAGCCAGACTCGCAGTTGCGGCGGCTCACCGAGGTGATCGCTGACCGGTGGCCCGAAGCCCCTCCCTATGGGGGCCAGTTCACCGAGATCGTGCCCCACCTGACCGTCGCTGACGGTCAGGACGATGCAGTTCTGGATGAGATTGAGGCCGAACTGCTCAGCAAACTCCCCTTCACGTCCCGAGTCTCGTCAGTTGACCTCATGGTGCATGACGGTGCGAAGTGGCAAGAGCGGGCTTCGTTCGCGCTCCTTGCGGGCTGTGAGCTTGGCTGACCCGCCGCAACGGGCAGCGGACCAGCATGAAGACGTCAGTCAGCCGGCTTCGACCTGCTCGGCGCGGGCTCGTGTGCTGGCCAGCCGGTAGGAGTCGGTGCCGGTCTCGATGATGGTGCCGTTGAAGGCGAGGCGGTCGACGATGGCCGCGCAGAGTCGGGGATCGGTGAACGTCGTCGTCCAGCCGCCGAACGACTCGTTGGAGGCAATGGCGACGCTGTTCTTCTCCTCGCGCTCGGTCAGGACCTGGAACAGGAGTTCGGTGCCGTGCCGGTCCAGTTCCATGTAGCCGAGCTCGTCGATGCACAAGAGGTCGACGCGGCCGTAGCGGGCGATGGTCTTGTTCAGCTGCTTTTCGTCGGCGGCCTCAACCAGTTCGTTCACCAGCTTCGTGGCGAGTGTGTAGCGGACGCGGTAGCCCTTCATGGCGGCCTCGGTGCCCAGGGCAATGAGCATGTGGGACTTGCCGGTGCCGGAGTCGCCGATCAGGCCGAGGGGCTGCCCCTTCTTGATCCATTCGCAGCTGGCGAGGGTGTTGATCGTGGCCGCGTCGATGTTGGGGTTGGCGTCGAAGTCGAAGGTCCGCAGCGACTTCTCCCTCGGGAACCCGGCTGCCTTGATCCGCCGTTCCGAGCGCCGGCGGGCCCGGTCGTCGCACTCCGCCATCAGCAGCTCGGCGAGGAAGCCGCGGTAGGTCATCTGGTCCTTGGCGGCCCGGTCGGCGATGTCGGCGAACTCGTTGCGGATCGACGGCAGCCGCAGCAGACGGCAGGCGGTGTCGATGGCGGTGGTGGCGGCCTGCTCGGTCAATCCTCGCTGGCGGGGCAGGGTCACTGTGCTTCCCCCTCTCGGTGGTCACCGCCGCTGGCGCGACGACGTCGGAGCAACTGCTCGTACGGCGTCCCCGAGGGCAGCGGTCTGGTCTCCGGCGGCAGGTGGTTCAGCTTCCACTCGTGCAGGAACGTCACGGTCGCCGACGGCTCTCCGGTGACTGTGCAGACGAGGCGGCTGGAACGGGTTCGTCCTCGGTCTGGGCGGCCTTGCGGGCCTCCAGGGCGACCGCATCCGCGATCAGTGCCCCGGCCCGCAGCGCGGGCGCCAGAGCGGCGACCAGGTGCTCGTGCGGGATGTGCCGAGCCATCAGGAGCACCTCGATCAAGGCCCGGGTGCCCTCGGTGTCGCCGTGTGCCTTGACCGCTGCGGCCCACCAGGCGTCGTGGACCGGGGTGAACTTGCCGGCGGACCGGGCCTGCTCGAGCGCGGTCGCGCCGGGGAAAGCGCCTGGCTTGCGGATCAGGGCTTCGAGGTAGTGGTCCAGTTCCAGGCGGCAGCTGCCCTTGGCGATCAGCCGCTCATGGCGGGCCACTTCCACGTTCCTGTCGTAAACCACCAGGTGAGAGGCATGCAGGATCACCCTGACCCGCCTGCCGATCAGCCGGACGGGCACCGAGTAGCGGTTGGTGCGGACTGCGACCTGGCTGTAGCGGTCGACCCGCGGTGTGAACACCCGCCCGGTCTCGAACGACTCCTTCGCCAGCCACAGCACGCGCATGTCGGCCGCTGGGCCCTCACCGGTCTTGGGTGTGACGTCAGCGCGTCCGGACAGCACTGCGCGGGCGGCGGCCTCCGCATCCACGGCGTCGGTCTTGCCGCGCTTGCGGCGGATGGCGCGGTCCGGCTGATTGCCCTCGACGACCTGCACGTTCTCCCGGCTGAGGAAGCGTGCCAGAGCCGCTCCGTAGGATCCGGTGCATTCCACGCCCGCTCGGTGCAGGGCGCCGAAAGAGCATGCCCAGGCCAGGAGTTGCCGGTATCCGACGGCCGTGGCCAGGAACTCTTGGTGGGCCAGGAGCGCCCCGAGCACGGTAATCACGGCAGCGACATGCACGTCCTTGTGGGTGTCCACCCCCAGGATCACGTCTTCGGCCGGCGGTTCTTCCGGCTGTGCAGGCAGAGTCGACTGGAGCATGCTGGTGATGGTCACGCGGCTCCTCAATCGGCACGGGGCTGTGGCCGACGTCGGGCCGGTGGGCGGTCAGGGAACTGTGACGGTGCCTTGTGCGGCAAGGCCCCTATCGAGACACGCTCGCCGGTCCGGCGGCAGCAAGCACCACCCGGGCCACAGGCCGACAGATCCTCAACAAGGCAGCCTGGCCAGTTGTCCCACGGGTCAGACCCCTGGCCCCGGACGGCGCCCCATGAGTCTCACAGTTGTCCCACACGAGCACGATGGGTGCGCCGAGCTGCTGGTGCGCGGCGATGAGCAGGTCGCGGTAATCGGTCCAGGTGAAACTGCTTCTGCCGCCGCGTTTGTGATCGACGTGCCGCTTGGGCCGGTAGATCAGCCGTAAGCGTTCACCCTGCTTGTAGCAGGCCAGAGCGGCAACGGAGAAGCGGCGCTGAGAGCGTCCCCGTACCCGGATGACGGGTGTGTGTCCGCGCTTGGCCCAGGTCCGTGCGGCGGGCGGCGTCATCGAGAGACTCAGTCAAGATTTCCGTGACGGGGTGACTGACCCTCACTTCGGTAGCATGGTCCGCAGTGTGTGACGACTTGCTGGACATCGTGTTTCCGCACCTGGAGAAGGTGCTGGTGGAGCAAGTGCGCGTGGAAGACGGCGTGGTGCGGGTCCAAGCCCGCACCCGCGGCGGTTCTCCCCGACTGCGGTGTTTCCTCGGTCCGGGTCCACAGTTGGTATCGACGGTGTCTGGCGGATGCCGCCGTGGGCGGGCGTCCAGTGGCCATCGACCTGTCGGTGCGGCGGTTGTTCTGCGATGTCGCCAGTTGTGCGCGTCGCAACCTTCGTTGAGCAGGTCGAGGGACTCACCATCCGGTACGGACGCCGCACTGTCGTGCTGGCTACCCTGATCCAGGCCATTGCCCTGGCGCTGGCCGGCCGTGCCGGTGCGCGGCTCGCCGCCATACTGCACATCGTCGTCAGCCGGACGACGCTGCTGAATGTGACACTCCTCGAAGAGGCGGAGCAGGTTCTCGCGCCACAGCAGTGAGCCGTTGGTGGAGATCGTGAGCATCATGCCGAGCTCGAACGCGTGGCGGTACGAGCGCATGAAGTCCTTGTCGATGGTCGGCTCGCCACCGGTGATCTGGAGCCACAGCACCGCGGCGCCTGCCATGGTCTCCAGGCAGCGCAGCTTGTCCGCCCGCGGCATGCCGCTGTTCACCTTCAGGCCGAGGTAGCAGTGCTTACAGGCGTAGTTGCATCCAAGGTTGACCTCCCAGCTCGCCTTCAAGTAGCCCCAGCGGGACGGTTGCCGGACGAGCAGGAAGTCACCCGCCGGCCGCCCGGCCACGTCCATGCCCCACCGGCCACGGACGGCGTCGGCCAGCCACGTGGGCGCGGGCTGCGCGGGATCGCGGGTGCGCAGCTCCTCGTAGTGCGCTTCGGGCAGGAGAAAGCCATCTCTGTGGCCGGGCCGAAGCAGCAAGTGCTGTTCCAGGAACGGGCTTGCGATCAGGTCGTGCACGATGCCTCTCCAATTCTTCGTCTTGACCCTGCAGCGGGAAGGGGGAGGGGCCTGCGGGGAGGCGGGCATGTGCTCGTCCCCGCGCTGTCCTTCGCCGCTTGCAGGGATCACCGGGCGGCGAGGGGGGCTGGGCCCGGCGCTGGGTGTGCTGCCGTAGGGATACGGAGGACACGGAGACAGGGGCGGCGCCGGGTGCTTGCGCTGCCCGACGGCCACGGCCACGGGACCAGCCGGGCCGCCGGGCAGGAGCTACGCGGCTCTGCCGTCCAGCTCCTCCATCAGTTCGTCCATGTCGACGGTGCGGAAGCTGCTGAGCCAGCGTACGAGCTGCGAGGCAAGGAACGTCGGGAGGTTGGGTGCCCGTACGGCAGGGGCTCGTCGGGACGGGCGATGACCTGACGCCCTGGTCGCCGATGCCGTACACCACGCCGTGCACCCCGTACAGGGGCGCGCTCTGTGCGAGGAAGACGGTGGGCCGGCCGTCGAGGTGTGGGCACAGTCGTGCGGCGGCGCGCACGTGCCGGGCGCACACCGGCGGCTGGTTCGTCAGGACGGGGGCCTGCTCGGGGGTGATGGCTTCCGGCTCGGCGAGGAAGATCCACCCGAGGGGCGTGCGCGCACGCCGGGCGCAGATCTGGCAGTGCAGGGCCTGCATCGTCGACATCTGCCGCTGGGGGTGCATCATGCGCCACTGCGGCTTACCCGTCGGCACCCGGTCGGCGTCCACCGGGTTGAACGAGCAGCGCGCCCACAGCACTCCGCGCAGGTCCTGTCCCGGGGGTCCTCGTCCGCGTAGTAGAGCCGGTACCGGTCGGCGCCCACGCTGGCCAGCAGCAGGTTGTCGGGGGCGGCTTCCTCCCCTTCTCGCTGTACGACGTAGGGGATGACGGCCGGGTCGGCGGGGGTGTGCACGCTGTTCTTCCTCGGAGGTGTGGTGGGGCGTACCGGCGTCGCGGCCGCGGTGGTCATGCCGTCTCCTTCAAGCGCTTCGTGGCCACCAGCTGCTCGTGGAGCTCGTTGACGGCCCAGCCCATCCGGCGCAGGTGCCCGACGGCCTTCCAGTGGTCGCCGGGCAAGTCCTCGCAGCGCCGGGTGCGTGCCCGACGAGCCGGGCAGCCTCGCTGTCTCGCGCTCCGGCCTGGGTAGCGACGGCCATGTCCACCAGGCGCATCAGGTGGCCGCGGAGGCGCTGTGCGAGCTCGTCCACCTGTTCCTCGGCCGGCGCGGAGTCGTGCAGGACATCTCCGGTGTCGTCCAGTAGCGCGCCGCCGTCGAACGGCTGCCACCGGCGGATACTCGTGAGCACCGCCTGTAGAGCGTCACGCTGCAGCGGCGGCGTCCACGCCGGTACGGGGCGGCTCCAGAGCTGCACGGTGGCGGTCACCGAACCTCCTTGGCCAGGGCGAGAGTGCACCAGGCGCAGGTGCCGTCGTCCGTGAACCCCCGCCCAGCTCCCTCACGAGGAGGTCCACCAGGAACAGGCCGCGTCCGCTCTCCGCATCGGCGCCCGGGCGCTCCGGTTTCGGGATCGCCGACGGCGTCTCGTCGTGCACGGCCAGGTTCAAGAAGCCGTCCTGGACCGTCATGGTGAAGGTGACCCGTGTGCCGCTGCCGTGCTGGACGGCGTTGGTGACCAGCTCCGAGACGATGAGCGTGGTGTCGTGGACCAGTCTCTCCAGACCGCAGTACCGCAGCCGGGCCGTCCCCCGCCGGACCATCCCCACGTGGCTCGCGTCGCGTTCGGGGATGCCGTCTCCGGCCCGGTGCGGGCGGACCTCGAAGCACACGCTCAGATGGAGGAGCACGGTTACAGCTCCAACCACCTGGCTGAGGCGGTGAACAGGGCCCTCGAGCGACTCACCGGACGGCCTGGCGGGCTGGACGGCTCGTCGGTCCGAGACTGGAAAGCGGTCAGGGTCCGGTGGCCCAAATCCGCTACACGTAGGGCTCTTGAGGACGAAGACGTTCGAGCGAGGCGTGCGGCCGCCGGAGGCGGCCCACAGGTCAGGCGCCCTACCGGCGGAGCGCCGAGATCAGTCCGCCGGGCCGCTCCCCGCGCTGCGGCAGGCTGCTGATCGGGCGGCCGTAGGCGGCAGCGCGCTCGCGCAGGGTATGGCTGTCGGCCTCCCAGCCGTGCCCGGCCAGCCAGCCCACCGGGTCGTCGGGCATCTCCGAGACCCACATGGACGCCGCCGATCCCGGCGCGGCGTCCCCGCCGAAGCGCTCGATCACGCCGCGCGAGCCCAAAGTCAGCCCCATCCGACTGCCTGCCGCCGACTGCGCGCTGATCCGGGCCAGCAGTAGCTCCACCGCGTCCTCGGGCAGATAGATCAGTAGTCCTTCGGCGATCCACGCGGTCGGCACGGCCGGGTCGTGCCCTGCGGCGGCCAGCACGCCTGGCCAGTCCTCACGCAAGTCCACCGCGACTGTCATCCGCTCGCAGCGTGCGATGGCCCGCTCCTGGCGCAGCACCGAAGCCTTGAAGTCCAGTGGCGCAGCGGTGTCGACCTCGAACAGCCGAGTGCCCTCAGGCCAGTCTATCCGGAAGGCCCGGCTGTCCATGCCGGCGCCGAGCAGCACGACCTGCCGGACCCCGGACGAAGAGGCCTGCTGCAAAAGGTCGTCAAGGAACTTCGTCCTGATGACGATGGAGAACGACACGGCCCGCCGGCGGCGTTGCGCGGCTTCGTCATCGGGCAGCGGCGAGGAGGGCCACAGGCCGCCGGCGGTAGCGAAGGCCTGTGCCAGAGGATCACGGAACAGCGCGTTCTCCCGCTCGGTCTCCAGCGCCCGCACCCTGGCCACCCCCACCGCCGTGGCCCACACTCCCGACGGCTGCAACCGCTCCTGCCCATCAGTCACCGCGCCAGCCTAGATGATGGATTCCAAGGGGGCCTGTGAGGGGAGCCAGGTGCATGCGCGGCCAGCCAGTCATGCGCGCCGACCGCCTACGACCACAAAATGGGGTGGTGTCACCGGGCCCGGAGGCATCGACCGTCGTGTCCGCAGCGGTGATTCGTTCACCGATAGGGAATGGCGGTTGGTGGACCGGGGCGCCGGGCGCCACGTACGTGCTGCGAGCCGGTCTCGCCCGGCGCGAGATCGCCGCTCAGACCGTGGACACCCGCGGGACGAAGGCCTGGCGCCAGCTGCGAGAGGGGCCCAAGACCGGCGTCTGGCCGGTTCCAGGTCAGCGCCGCGATCGAGACGCGTCTGCGGGCCCGGCCACGAACCCGAACCACAGGGCTCCGGCCGCGCTGCGACCAGGTCTTCGCCTGCGGCGGCGTCATGGAGAATCCGGCTTCGTCCTCGAAGATGAGCCGGGCTCCGCGCCACCGCGGGCCTTCCGCGCAGGGCCACACCTCCTTGCCCACTGGGCCACCGCGTCGTCATCGCGCTCCATGGCGCGTCGGGCCGGCACCTGGCACGCCCCGACGTACGGCCGGCTCGATTGCCCACCTGGCAGTCGCACTCAGTAGCCTTGGTGCCGGCTCGGGGACCTGGCGCATGAAGGGGTTGTGATCGTGGCACGTACCTGGCTTTCCATCCGGGTGGAGTTGGTCTCCGGGCACGGTGCGGACCTGTGGCCTCGCCCCGGCCGGGTCTTCGCCGCCGCGCGCTCACACTCCTTCGCCCAGTTCGCCACGGCCATCGATCTCGCCTTCGGCCGCTGGGACCCGGCCCATCTGCACCTGTTCACGTTGTCCGACGGCGCCCGGGTCAGCCCTCTGGAGTGGTGGGACGACGAGGCCCCGGACGGCACCGTGGACGGCCATGCCACCAAGCTGAGTAGGCTGCAGGCCGGCGAGCAGTTCGCCTATGTCTTCGACATGGGCGACGACTGGGCCCACCTGTGCACGGTGGCGAAACAGCGCATCGACCCCCTCGACGAACTCGGCGAGGCACCTGACCGGCCGGTCCCCTACTGGGGCTGGGGCAGCCTTCCGGACCAATACGCGCGCCGCTGGGACGGGGACGACGGGGAGTCGCCGATGCCCAAGCGGCCAGCTCGCGGGCTCAGCGACCTGCCTCCGATCCTGCCCTTGTGGGGCGAGCACCGCCGAGGATGACCTCACGCTGCACACACGAAGTAACCACCAGCGGGGCATCGAACGGCCACGGCGGGGAGCTGAAGTGGCCGCCAGCGAAGAAATCAAACCGGCCACTGACAGTGAAGAAAGCCGCACACTGAACTGGGCCACCAGTGCCTGACCAACCCCTGTACGACGATGGAGAAGAAGCGACTCGACACCCCCTCACGAAGACCGGCCAGTGGCGTCGTAGGCCTCACCGCCAGGCAATACACGAACGGCCTCAGTGTCAGGAGTCCTTCCCCCTTCGGGCGGTCCCCGGTACAGGACCACGTATACGTCGACGAACTCCGCCTCCTCGAAAGCCATCCCCCCTGCTGGCTGCCCGCCTGCCGCAGTTGTGCGGCCCCTGCCGGCCACCACCGCCTGCTCACACGCCTCGCCACCGGCAGAACGCGCCGAACGGCGGGCAGGGAGCACCGGCTCAGAGGGACGGGAGGGCCCCGGACGCCTTGTCCGAGGCGGCGTCGCGGTAAGGAGCCACGCGACTCACTCAGCGAAGAGGGGCTCGGGGATCGGGAGTTCGATGCCAGGATGGCGCTGTAGCGGCGGGTGACGGTATCAGCGACGTAGTAGGTCATAGGCGTCGATGCGACGGCGCCTTGGACGGGCTTCGGGGGCACTGTAGAGCTGGCTGAGGGCGCGCAAGACGGTGGACAGGTGGGTGTCGAAACCGATCACGCGGGGTGGGCAGGTGCGGGGGCCCGCTTCGCACGCGGCGTACTGGCCGAACGCTCGCAAGCAACTGCAGCGTGGACGGCCGCCAGTTACCCGTGGCAGCTGCAGAGTTGTTCGCCCCTCGTGGAACGATGAGGCCATGTGGTCGCGACTGCCGTTCGGGGATGAGTTACGAGCCGAGCTGGGCTCACCCAGGCGCTCTCGGCGTCTGGGCAGCAGTCCGCGCTCACGTGTGTGGCGCGTGGAGCTGGCCGGGACACTGGCGGTGGTGAAGCAGATCATCGAAGGTCCTGACGCCCACGAGCGGTACGCCCGCGAGGTGGCCGCGCTGCAGCTCGCCGCCCGGGCTGAGGCGCCTGTGGTGCCCGCACTGCTGGGCACCGATCCCAGCGAGCGGGTGCTGGTCCTGGAGCATCTGGACCACCAGCGCCCATCCAGCGACTGGATCGTCGACTACGCGGCGGCCCTGGCCCGGCTGCATGCCACTGCCGGGCCGGAGGACGGCGGAGTACTCCCCCGCTGGCTGGGCCCCGACGAGGCCGACGTCGCATCCTTCCTCAGGCTGGCCAGGGCTCTTGAGGTCCCCGTCGCGCCTCGCGTGTCCGACGAGCTTCACGACCTCGTGCAACGGCTTGGCCAGGCGTCGGGGCATGCCCTTCTCCACGGGGACCCGTGTCCCGGCAATGACCTGCACACCATCAGCGGGATCAGGTTCATCGACTTCGAACAGGCATCGTTGGGCAGCGGACTGGTGGAGCTCGCCTACCTGCGCATCGGCTTCCCAACGTGCTGGTGTGTCACTGCGGCGCCCGCCCCGCTGCTGGACCGGGCAGAGACCGCCTACCGCACGGCCTGGCGCACCGCGACCGGCACGGAACTCCACGACGATCTCGCCGACGCGTGCGCCGCCTGGCTGCTGCGAGGCGACGCCCTGGTCGAGAGGGCCCACCGCGGAACCACTGACCACCTGGCCCGGATCCCGGTCCGGGACTGGAAGTGGGGCACCGCGACCGCCCGGCAACGCCTTGTCCACCGGCTGGGTGTCGTCGGCCAGATGACTGCCGGCCACGCCGACCTGAGCGGCCTGAGCCGGCTCAGCACGCACCTGCGTCAACGAATGCTCGCTCGCTGGCCCACACTCGCACCCCTCCCATCACAACGCCCATAAACACCGGCTGACATCCCGGGCCCGTGCGGAGGCCGGCTGATCGTGGGGCGACAGGGCCCGAACTCGGGCCGCGGGGATCGGCCTCGACGGGATGCCCACCGGACGGCCGCGCTGGCGGACGGCGTACCCCTCCCGCCAACGCGAATGCACCTCCCGCCGCTTCTACCCCGCCTGGGAGCAAGCCGCGGACGTCGCCGTCGCCATCCTGCGCACCGAAGCCGGCCGCACCCCCCACGACAAAGACCTCCACGACCTCGTCGGCGAACTCTCCACCCGCAGCGACGACTTCCGCACCCGCTGGGGCGCCACGACGTCCGCCACCGCGGCACCGGCACCGGCACCGGCACCGGCACCGGCACCAAACGCTTCCACCACCACGCCGTCGGCGACCTCACCCCCGCCTACGAAGGCCTGGACACGGCCGCCGAACCCGGTTTCACCCTCACCATCTGCACCGCCCAACCCGCACGCCATCCGAAGAAAACCTACGCCTGCTCGCCTCCTGGGCAGCCACACCCCCGCACCCGCACCAGCACCCCCATCCACCCCCACACCCACGCGCGCACCGCACTCCAGCGACTGACAATCCCCCACCGACCGCGCCCGCGCCCATCACACCGAACTGTCGTCGAACGAATGGTGTGACGACAGGCGACCCGCACGTGGACGGCGACGCCCTCGACACAGGCGCCGGGCCGCCGCCGGCCTTCACATACATGCTGATCGAGCCGTACCGCACCAGCCTGCTACGACTCGGGCTCGGCACCGACGCGGTAATCCGCAAGGTGTACGACACACAGTGCGGCCCCGCCGGCCCGCGCCGGGACGCCGCCGGCCTGGATCAGTGGCGACGCCCGCTGCGGGTGCCCGGCGCGAAGAGAGCCCTGTGGGACATGCTGGCCGCAGGTGTGCCGGGTCTGCCCGCCAACCGGGTGGCCCGGCTCGCCGGGGTGCGCCTGCCCAAGTCGGTGGTATTCGGCGCCCAGGACACCGTGCTCTCCCGGCAGACACCGCAGGAAACCGCCCGTCGCATCGGCGCACCACCCCCGACACTCATACCCGGCGCCCGACACCTGACAATGATCTCCAACCCCGAAGCGGTCGCAACGGCCGTGGACACACTCACAGCAACAGCGGTCGCGGCGCCTCGGCCACTCCACCCCTCCCCCCGCACATGACCGTGGTCCGATACCGCCCGGTACAGAGCCGACGATGTGATGCACACGCTGAAGGGGTATCAGAGGAAACCCACGGGTCTGCTGTCCCGATATCAGTGGTTTCACCCGTGCGTTCGCGGTGAAGTCGCGGGGCTGATCGGCTTGTCGAGGACGGCCAACTCCTCCTCGGTAAGGCGCAGGCCTCCGGCGGCGATGTTCTCTGCCAGGTGTACCGGGTTAGTGGTGCCGGGAATGGCCAGTACGTGCGGACCGCGGTGGAGGGTCCAGGCGAGCCGCACCTGGGCCGGCGTCGCATTGTGGGCGCGGGCGACGGACTGGACGCGGGCGTCCTGCTCCTGGCCTGCGGCTGCCTCGCGCCGCAGGCCGGAGACCGCGAAGAATGGGACGAAGGCGATGCCCTGCTCCCCGCACAGGTCCACCAGCCCACTATCGTCGGCGCGGCGCCAGTCCAGGCCGTAGGAGTTCTGCACGCAGACCACGGGCGCGATCGTCTGGGCCTCGGTCACGTGCTCGGGCAGGACACCCGAGAGACCGAGGTGCCGGATCAGGCCGGCCTCGCACAGTTCGGCGAGGGCGCCGAAGTGCTCGGCGACCGAGGCCGTGAGGGGGCCGTTGACGCGCAGGTTCACCACGTCGAGGTAGTCCCGGCCAAGCTGTCGCAAGTTCTCCTCGACCTGGCCACGCAATTGGTCGGGGCGGGCCCTGGTGATCCACTCGCCGGAGGGATCGCGTCCCGGGCCCACCTTGGTCACCACGACCACGTCGCCGTGCCAGGACGACAGGGCGCGGTTGATGAGCTCGTTCGCGGACCGCATTGGTGAGAAGTAGAAGGCGGCCGTGTCGATGTGGTTGACGCCCTGCTCGAACGCACTGTGCAGCAGGCCGACGGCGGCATCGCGGTCGATTGGCGTGCCGTCGGAGTTCCCCATCATGCCGTTACCCGTCAGCCGCATCGCGCCGTAGCCGATGCGATTCACCTCCAGGTCCCCGAGCTTCCAGGTCCCTGCTGTCGCCGCTGCGCTCACCGTGCTCCTTTTTTCGCCCGTCGGTGCGTCAGGTCCTGGAGTATGGAGCCGTCACGGTGTCTGCGACAGGTCGACGGGCTCGGCGAAACATCACATCCCTATCCGGAACCAACCACCGCCGCACACTCGTTGGACCTATCAAGAGAGCGCCGGTCAGGACGAAGTCTCAGACCTTGTACTGCTGTCCCGGCGAAACGACAGACGATGGCGGCTGCGTTCAGCGCGGCCGGACAAGGTGATCACCACCCCGCCGTTGACAGACCAGCTCGCCGAACTCGCCGAGCGTTGCGCGGTGTCCTAGCCCGAAGATGCATTAGGGGATCGATCGCAGAAGCCACCCAGCTCAGCAGGGCCCCGCGCGGTTGTCCTCCGTCGACTCATTTGCAACACGCGTCCGCCAACTGATCTGCCACATGCGCGCGGAGGCGGCAGAAGCGATCACCGTCCGGGCGGCAGCAGCTTGGCCAGCGCGTTGCGGGTAACGACGCCCGCCCGGCTCTTTGGGATCAGCATGGCCGCCGCTAGACCGGCGCCACGCCCTCGGGGATCGGTGTGGCGCCGGTGCTCGGCCTCGTAGCGCCGGAATGCGGCGACATGGTCGCCCTCGGTGAGGGCGGCGGCCAGCGTACGGGCGCCGGCGATGGCCATGCTCGAACCGTCGCCGAACAGCGAGACCAAGGCCGCCGCGTCGCCCAGCAACACCACCCGCCCGGCCGACCAAGACGGCAGCACCACTCTGCTGACCGCGTCGAAGTAGAGGTCGTCCGCCCGCTGGGCCCGGGCCAGCAACTCGGGCACCCGCCAGCCACGCTCCCCTGCATACGCCTGGGCAAGGATTCGCCGGTGCTGGGCAGAGTCGCGGTGGTCGAAGCCCGGGACAGCGGGATGCCGGAAGATGAACGCGACCCCCGCTTTGCCGCGGGCCGGATGCACCGCCACGAGCCGGCCCGGCGTGTTATAGAGCAGCACGTCGTGCGACTCCTCGGGCGGCTCACCGAGCGGTGTGGTGGCCACGTAGACGCCGAAATGACGCACGAAGTCGCCCTCCGGGCCGAAGGCGAGTCGGCGCACCGCAGAGTGCAGCCCGTCCGCCCCGACGACCAGATCGAACCGACGGGCCGGGCCACACTCAAAGGTGACGTCGACCCCGCCTGCGTCCTGGTCGAGCCGGGTAATGGTGTCGCCATAAACGAACTCGGCGTCGTCGCAGGCCGCCGCGTACAGAATCCGGGCGAGATCCGCGCGCGGCACCTCGACCTCCGGGGTGCCGGCCGCGCTGCGCTTGGCGGGCATCGACATCCGGCGGCTCAGTCGACCAGATGGGTGGACGAACCGCATGCCGGTCGCCTGTGTGGCCACCGCGCGCAGGGCGTCGACCACCCCCATCTGCTCGACCACCGGAAGAGCCGGGCCGCGCACGTCGACCGGGTTGCCGCTCGAACGCTGCCCGTTCGCCCGCTCGACGACGGTCGGCCGGGACCCCGCGCGGGCCAGCCAGTAGGCGAGGGTCGAGCCCGCAACGCCGGCTCCGGAGATGAGTACCGTCCGCATGACACTGAGCGTAAATGCACTGAATGCATAATTGCAATGGACGCCATCTAGCATTTCATGCGGTAAACTGTCTCCATGTCACTTCGCGACCGCAAGCGGGCCCGCACCCGGCAGGCGCTGGTCGACGCCGCTGTCGATTTGATCGAGCGGAAGGGCTATGAGGCGACCACAATCGCCGACATTGCGGCCGCCGCTGAGATCGGCACCCGCACCTTCTTCAGCTACTTCCCAAGCAAAGAGGATGTGCTGTTCCCGGAGACCGACCGCAGGGTGCGCGTCGCGGTCGACGCGATCGCCAACCGTTCGCCGGATGAGGAGCCCGCCGATGTCCTGCTGCGCGCGCTCCGTGAGGCCAACGACGAGAGCGAGGACATGACCGGCCCGCTCGCCGCCCTGAGAATCCGGCTGACCATGGAGGTGGCCGCGGTCCGGGGCCGTGCCCTACAACTGCAGTGGGAGAGCCAGCGCGAGATCGCCCGACACCTGACTGCGGCCTACCCCGACCGGCTCGACGCGGTGAGCGCCGCCGCCCTGGTCGGCGCCTTCGTCGGCGCGGCTACCGGCGCCCTGAGCACGCTGATGGAGGACCCGGAGCACCGAGCCAACCCAGCCGCGATCCGCGAGTCATTGCAGAAGGCCACCGACATAGCCCTGTGCCCATGGCGGCGGCAAATCAAGCCCTAACGGTAGGTCACTCCACCGGCGGTCTCGGCGCCACAGGCGGGATGCCCTGAGACGTACGGGGCAGGTGCCGTGCAGCCCAGGTTGTCCGCATCACTGTGGATGACAGAGGCCGCCGGCGATCAGACACCGACCTGGCAGTTCTCCGTCCGCCCGGGGGCTTGTTTCTGAATAACTGTCAGGGTTGATCTTCCGGATGGTCCTCGTCAGGCAAGCGAACTCGAAGCTGTTCGAGGGTCCGGGCGGGCGACCCAGGCAGCGGTGTAACGGCGATGCGATGCAGGTCCAGGAGCCGGTGCCCGTCTTGGAACTGGTTGGAGAGGTTGGTGCGGGTAACGCCCAGCAGCTGGGCCAGGAGAGTGCTGGTGACCGCCCTGCGTCGGCGTAAGAGCGCTGCCAGGAGGCGGTGGTAGTGGTCCAGGCTGCTGGTCTGCGGGTGGAGGTAACTGCGCGGACGGTGGAAGCGTCGCTGGAAGGCCGCTTCGGCCAGGGCGTCCCAGTACGGCTCGGAGACTGCCACCAGGCGTTCGAAGTCGGACCGTGGCATGCCGGTCAGGGCCGGATTGCTGAGCATCGTGGTCAGGTCGGGGTCGATCCGCCGGGCGGTCGCCGGCGTCTGTGGCGTTCGGGGCGGGACCGGCGCCAGGGTGTAGTTCCAGTCGCCGTGGAACGCGTCGGGCGTGATCGGCAGGGCCTGGAACTCGGCGGCGGTCACCGTAGTGCCCAGGCGGTAGCTGCCGGTGTCCAGCTCGGCGTCGATGGTCAGCCCGGTGCGTGTGGTCGTCGCGGCGATGGTTTCGATGACGACCTGGTAGCTGGTCAGTGGTCGGCCGCGCCAGTTCGCGGTGATGTGGCAGAACATTCGGTGTTCGATTTTGTTCCATTTCGACGTGCCCGGCGGAAAGTGGCAGACCGCGATCTCCAAGCCGCTCTCCAGGGCGAAGGCGGCCAGGTGTTTCTTCCAGGTCCAGCGGCGGGGATCGTTCGAGCCGCCGGCGTCGGCGTTGATCAGCAGCCGGGTTGCGTCCGGGTGGTGCACTTGTCCGCGGCGCTGCCACCAGCGGCGTATGGACTCCACCGCGAACTCGGCGGTGTCGTGGTCGGTCCCGACGTTGACCCAGCCGGTGTTGGTGGCGACGTCATAGATCCCATACGGGATGGCGACGGGCTGGTCGCTGGTGGTAAAGGTGTGGCAGTCGACTTTGATCGGGTCCTTACCCGGCCGCCAGGTGCGACCGGGTCGGTCTCGGTTGCCGAGCCACTCCTTGGCCTTGGTGTCGACGCTGATCACCGGCTGTCCGTCGTCGAGGAAGGCGGTGGCCGTGGCGTTCAGGTGGGCGAACTGGGCGTCGCGGTCCGGATGGCCGGCGCCCTCGGTGGTCTTGACGGTGCCCTGCAGGCTATAGCCCAGGCCGTGCAGCAGGCGCCCGACGGTTGCGGCACTGACCGGATGGCCCTGCGACGTCAGAGTCGAGGCCAGGGCCCGCAGCGACAAGGTGGTCCATCGCAACGGGGAGACGGGATCACCCCGGGTGTGCGGCTCGATCAGCGCCTCCAGAGCCGCCAGCAGGCCGGGGTCGGTGACGGTCAACGGCTTGCGGCCAGCTCCCGCAGCCCTCACCCTTCGCGTCGGCACCGGGTCCCCGGCCAACTCGGTGACGCCACGCGCGATCGTGGCGGAACTGGTCCCGGAGGCGGCAGCAACCAGAGTGATCCCGCCGTGGCTGATGGCCGCGGCCTCGCTAGCCAGGTAGAGCCGACGGAGGCGCTCGTCGAGATGCGGCAGGATCCGATCGAACTTGGCCCGTAAGGCGGAGACGGGTGGACGCACGGTCATGGTCCACCGTCCCACCAACTTCGCCTGAACAGGCACTAATTGAAATTCAAGCCCCGGCGGTGCCGGAGTACTGGCGCTGCACCCCCGCGGAGGTGGTGCCCTTCTTGACGAAGCCGGTGTCGTCGAGGATGAGGATCCGATCGGCCTCGCCGAGCGTGTCGGGACGTATGCCTGCAGGTCATCGCGGACGTCGTCGGCATCCCAGGTAGCCCTGTTCAGTAGCCGCTGCAGACCATCGGGGGTGCGGTGGCCGGCGTGTTCGGCCAGTTGCCAGCCGTTTTTGCGGCCGACCGGGCCGAGCAAGGCGCGGACGTAGTCGCGCATGCGGTGTCGCAGGTCGGCGCGGCCGAAACGGTGGCCGATGCGCAGGAAGAGGTCGTTGAGTTCACGGTCCCAGGTCGCGTCGGCAAGGTCGTCGATCACGCGGGGAGGCTGCCCTCATCGCAACTCGGACAGTGCTCGGTGCCACTCGTTGGAGGGGCGGTCCGGCAAGACCGCCCCCGACACACCACCAGCCAACTACACTCCGGACGATGCCCTCTGACCAGGCCAGATAGCGAAACGCTGCTGGAGTACTAGTGTGATGCGCCGGAAATAGCGGCTCTAAGTCTGTAGGCTGTTTTCATGGTGTCTCGGAGTCCTCGCGCTGTCGAAGTCGTGCTGTCTGCCGAGGAGCGTGTGGAGTTGGCACGTTGGGCGGGTGGCGTGGTGTCGGCCCGTGTGGCGGAGCGGGCCCGGATCGTTCTGGCCTGTGCGGAGGGTGCCTCAAATACCGCTGTAGCGGCGGACTTCGAGGTGTCCACGGAGACCGTGCGCAAGTGACGCTCGCGGTTCGTGGCCCGGCGGATGGCGGGCCTGGTGGACGAGCCGCGGCCGGGTCGGCGCAAGTCGGAGCTGATGCTCACCGAGGCCGAGCGGGCGGAGCTGACGCGCTGGGCGCGGCGGGCCAAGACCGCGCAGTTCCTGGCGCTGCGGGCGAGGATCGTGCTGCGGTGCGCGGAGGGCGGGTCGAACAAGGACGTCGCCGCCGAACTCGGTGTGTCGCAGGGAACGGTGAACCGCTGGCGGTCGAGGTTCATCCGCTTGCGGCTGGACGGGCTGAGCGATGAGCCGCGTCCGGGCAGGCCGCCCTCGATCCTGCTGGACCAGGTCGAGGATGTGCTCACTGCGACGTTGGAGTCCACCCCGGGCCAGGACACGCACTGGTCGCGGGCCTCGATGGCGAAGCACTCCGGGCTGTCGAAGTCCACCATCGGGCGGATCTGGAAGAGGTTCGACCTCAAGCCTCATCTCCAGGACGCGTTCAAGCTCTCCACCGACCCGCAGTTCATCTCGAAGGTCGTCGACGTCGTCGGCCTGTACCACCATCCGCCCGAGAAAGCGGTGGTGCTGTGCGTGGACGAAAAGAGCCAGATCCAGGCGCTGGACCGGTCCCAGCCGGTGCTGCCGATGATGCCGGGCATGCCCGAGCGGCGCACCCACGATTACTACCGGCACGGCATCACCAGCCTGTTCGCCGCCTTCAACATCGCCGACGGCAGCGTCATATCGGAACTGCACCGCCGCCACCGGGCCATCGAGTTCAAGAAGTTCCTTGTCACGATCGACAAGGCCGTGCCCGCCGGCCTCGACGTCCACCTGGTCTGTGACAATTACGCCACCCACAACACCGCCGAGATCAAGACGTGGCTCGGAAAGCACCCCCGCTTCCACGTCCACTTCACCCCCACCGGCTCCTCGTGGATGAACCAGGTCGAGCGGTGGTTCGGCCTGCTGACGGACAAGCTCATCCGCCGCGGCGTCCACACCTCCGTGAAGGCACTGGAGCAAGACATCAAGGCCTGGATCGAGGGATGGAACGAGAACCCCAGGCCCTTCACCTGGACCAAAACCGCCGACGAGATCCTCAACTCCCTCGCCGACTACCTCACCAAGGTCACTCCGCCAGCCACCGAGAACCAGCCAGAGACTTAAGACCACGATTTCCGGCGCATCACACTAGTTCGAGGGCGTCCGGGGCCAGGCTAACCCAGCGGGTGAGCCGTCAGGCGGATTGAGGCCAGTCGTCCTTGGTCTGGTGGTCGCGCACCGCCTCTTCCAGCGCCCGTATCCCGAGGGCGATAAGCGGGTTCCGCTGGCTGCCCCGGCGCACGCAGGTGAGGATCCGCCGCGTCGGCATGTTCTCGCTCGACACCGGCACCCGCACCACCGCCTGACCCGCCGGGCCCTCGGCCAGCCGTGGGACCAGCGTGACGCCCAGCCCGTTCCCGACCAGCGACCAGACCGCCGGCCAGTGGGTGGCGGCGTGCACGATCCGCGGCGAGAACCCGGACGCCGCGCACAGCACCCGCACCCGCTGGGCGTGATCGCAGGTGCCCGGGTCGGCGACGATCCAGTCCTCGGCCGCCGCGTCCTCCAGCCGCACCGACACCGCCCGCGCCAGCGCGTGGTCGGCGGGCACCAGCATGATGTGCGGCTCCTCCAGCAGGGGGCTCTGTTCGAACCGCGCGTCATCCGGCGGCGGCCCGCCCTCGATGGGCTCCACGACCGCGAGATCTACCTCGCCCGCCACCAGCAGGTCCATGCTCTCCACAGTGTCGCACTCGCGCACCTGCACCAGGAGGTCGGGATGGCTGTGTCGCAGCCGCCCGGCCGCGGGGGCGATCAGGCCGCTGATCGCGGTGGTGAAGCCCGCGATGCGCAGCGGTCCGGTCATGCCCGCCCGGTAGGACTCCAGCTCCGCCTGCGCCTCCTCCCACCGGGCCAGCAGCGCGTCGGCGTGGTCGATGAGCAGGCGCCCGGCCGGGGTCAGCCGGATGCCGCGGCCCTGCGGCTCCAGGAGCGGGACCTTGAGCTCGCGCGCGAGCTCGCGCATGTGGTGGGAGACCGCCGACGGGGTAAGGTGCAGGGCCTCGGCGGCCGCGGTGACTGTGCCCTGCTGGTGCACCACGCGGAGCATGTGAAGTCGGCGCAGGTCAATCATGAAAACATTTTGCACACATCACCCGCAAAACGTGCAATAGACCGCAACGGTCGTGCGGAGTCATCCTGCTGCCATGGACACCAACACGAACACCATCGTTTCCCGGCACACCACCAGCGAGAGCGCCGTGGACTGGAGCTGCTGCGCCTGCGGACGGTTTCAGATGGTCCTGGTTCCCTACGGCACCGACGGCAAGGGACTCGCCGCGGGCGGACACGACATCCAGTGCCCCCACTGCGGCCGTTAGTGCTGCTCGTGACGCGCGGTCTCCGTCATGCCCCTCGCCGCTACGCACCTTCGCATCGAGGCCGGGCGCGCCCGGCGCTCTGATTCACGGATCACCCGGACGTTCTGGGAACGATCCATCGGTGTGCCGAGACCGGAGCGCTCCTCTTACTGCCCGCACCCGACGTTCGACGCGCTGCTGCGCAGGACGAAGGCGAAATGACCACTCCCCGTATCACTCGTTTCACAGCAATCTGGACCCTCATCGGCCTGGTGCTGCTGACCCTCAACCTGCGGGCGGCCATCACCGGTATCCCCCCGGTCCTGGGCGAGCTCCAGGACAAGTTCGGGCTCACCGGCGTTGAGGTCAGCGTGCTCGCCGCCCTGCCGGAGCTGTGCCTGGGCATCTTCTCCGCGCTCGCCCCCGTGCTCGCCCGCCGGATCGGCACCGAGGCGGCGATCACCGGAGCGCTCCTGGTGATCACAATCGGGCTCCTGCTGCGTGTGGTCCCCGCCCAGGCGGCGCTGTTCACCGGCACTGTGCTGGCCGGAGCCGGGATGGCCACGGGTAACGTGCTGGTGCCGGCGGTCATCAAGCGCGTGTTCCCCCGCCGCGTGGGATCGCTCACCGGCCTGGCGATGATGCTGATGTCAGTCAGCGGCGCCGCCGCGGCGGGCCTGGCCGTCCCGCTGGACGACGTGGGCGGCTGGCGGCTGGCTCTGGTCGTGTGGGCGGTCCCGTCTCTGATCGCGGCCCTGGCGTGGTCCCCGCTCGCACTCTGCGGGCGGAAGCGGCCGCCGGAACAACCGGCCGCCCACGCCTCCATATCCACGTCCACCGCTCGGGCGCAACCCCAGACAGACACTCACGCGGAGACTCGGACGGAGGCTCATGTAGAGAAGGGGTCGCTGCTGCGCTCGCCGCTGGCGTGGTCCATAACGGTCTTCATGGGCATGACGTCGATGATGTTCTACACGCTGACGGCGTGGCTTCCCGAGATGATGCGCGATCACGGGTTCGCGCCCGCCACCGCCGGGATGATGAACTCGGTCGTCATCATCATCGGCATCCCCCTGGGTTTCGTCGTACCAGTGGTCGCCGCCCGCCTGCGCGACCAGCAGCCGCTCGTCCTCGGGGTCGTTGCCCTGATGGTGATCGGACTCGGCGGCCTGCTCCTGGCCCCGCAGGCCGGATGGGTCTGGATCGCGATCTTTGGGGTCGCCACGGGCAGCGCGTTCCCGATCGCCCTTACGCTCCTCAACCTGCGCTCACCCAATGCCGCGATCACGGCGCGGCTCTCGGGCATGGCCCAGTCCGGCGGGTATCTCCTCGCCGCTTCCGGCCCGCTAACCTTCGGCGTGCTGCACAGCGTCACCGGCGGCTGGGGGGTGTCGATCTGGCTGCTGCTGGTGCTGGTACTGGTACTGGAACTCGTATGCGGCCTGCTGGCCGCACGGCCCGGCTTCGTACGGCCGAGCTCCACACGGTCGGAGGGCCACATGGAGCTTCTCACCGAGCCCGCGGAGATCTCCGCCCGGTCCACCGAAGCAGCCCGTCCGCGCTGAACTCGGATCCGCAGCGGGCCCATCCGACGAGGAACTACGACAACAGCTGGGCGCGTTCTTCGGAATCACCGGACGAGACGCTGTTCGCGGCCATCATCTATGTGCTAGTCAGCGGCTGCGCCTGGCGGGCCCTGCCGCCCTGCTTCGGCATATCGAAATCCACTGCCCACCGCCGGTTCCTCATCTGGTCCAGAGCCGGTTTCTGGGGCCTGCTGCACGAGGCCGTGCTGCACCAGCTCGACGATGCCGGCCTCATTGACGTCACCCGCGTCGTGCTCGACACCGCCCATGTCAGGGCCAAAAAGGGGGCGAACACACAGGTCCGAGCCCCGTGGACCAGAGCAAGCCAGGTTCCAAGATGCACGTCCTGTCGGACGCGAACGGACTGCCCCTCCTCGTCGGTGTCTCGGCCGCCAACACTCACGACAGCGAAGGGCTGAAGCCCATGGTGGAGAGTCACCAAACGAGAGACGACCCCTACCGCGGCCGCCACTTCAAACCCCAGCGCCTGCATGCAGACAAGGCCTACGACCGTGCTGACCTGCGTAGGTGGCTCCGAGGCAAGCGCATCGGTGTCCGCATCGCCCGCAAAGGCATCGAGTCCAGCGAACGATTAGGGCGCCGCCGCTGGGTCATCGAGCGCACCATGTCGTGGCTGTCCGGCTACCGCCGACTCAGCCCCCGCTATGAGCGTGATCCCCGCAACTACGCTATTACGGTCGATGGATTGGAAAAGGGGAGCGGGGTCAGGTCGCGCGGCCCGGGGCGCGGCATCGGCGGTGGGGCGGGGTCCTCTAGCGGCGCTTCCGCCGCGCTCGGCGCTGGCCTGCTTTACCACCAGATGCGCGCATTTTCTGGGCTTCAAATGGTCTACCCAGGGCGGTAAGTACCCAGGCGAGGTTCTCCGTGCAGTTTTGCGTGGCGGGGTGGTTTTCGCCCAGGGCGCGGCGGCTTCGGGTACGAACGTCCTTGAGGAGTCGCTCTGCCGCTGCGAGTTGTCTGAGATTAGCCAGGGCGGTGGCGAGGTTGTTGGCGGATTGGAGGGTGTCGGGGTGGTTTTCGCCCAGGACGCGGCGGCAGCGTTCGAGAGTGTCCTCGCCCATGCGGCGCGCCTCGGCGTACTCCCCGAGATGGCCCAGGGTGGCGGAGAGGCTAATGGCGGTTTGGAGGGTGTTGGGGTGGTTTTCGCCCAGGACGCGGCGACGGCGTTCGAGAGTGCCTTCGCCCATGCGGCGCGCCTCGGCGTACTCCCCGAGACGATCCAGGGTGGCGGAGAGATTGCTGGCTGATTGGAGGGTTTCGGGGTGGTTTTCGCCCAGGACGCGGCAACGACGTTCGAGAGTGTCCTCGCCCATGCGGCGCGCTTCCTCCTCCTCCCCGAGATGGCCCAGGGTGGTGGCGAGGTTGGTGGCGGATTGCAGGGTGTCGGCGTGGTTTTCGCCCAGGACGCGGCGACGGCGTTCGAGAGTGTCCTCGCCCATGCGGCGCGCCTCGGCGTACTCCCCGAGACGGCCCAGGGTGGCGGCGAGGTCGCTGGCGGATTGCAGGGTGTCGGCGTGGTTTTCGCCCAGGACGCGGCGACGGCGTTCGAGAGTGTCCTCGATGATGCGGCACGCCTCGGCGTACTCCCCGAGATCGGCGGTGGCATGGCCGAGGTATTGCGCGATGCCGAGGGTGTCGGGGTGGTCCTCGCCCAGGGTGGTGACCCAGGTGGGGTGGAGGGTGCTGGCCAGGTCGCGGCCGGCGCGCGCCTGCCCGCTCACACAGAGGTAGCGCGCGGCGCGGATGAGTGTCTGGTGCAGTGGGGGGTGTTGAGCGGCGGCGTCCAGGCGGGCGGTGAGGTGGGAGGTCAGGGCGGCCCAGGTCGGCCAGGCCGCTGGGGCGTTTGTGTCGTTGGGGGTGACGGCGGTCAGGAGGGTGGTGACGTCGTCTTCTGCCGCGGTGGCGTCGGCCTCGCTGGTGTGGTCGCGGACGATGGCCTGGGTGAGCCGGTGGATCTGGAAGGTTTCGTGGTCGACACCGGCCAGGCCGGAGCGGGCCAGCGGCTGGAGCGCGGTCTGGGGCCACATAAAGTCGTCGGGATCGATAGTAAGCGTGGCCAGCCGGTCACGGCTGGTCTCCAACCAGGCGGTGGGGACGGGGTCGGGGCCCAGGAACGCGGCGAGGCGGAGCAGTTCGGCGGCCTGGGGGTGGTCGGCGACCAGGCGGACGGTGGCGATGTCCACCGTAGCCACCAGGGAGGCGGGGTAGCCGGGCGGGCCGCCACTGGCCATCAGGGCGGCGGTCTTGCCGGTGAGCAGGTGGCGGTAGCGGTCCGGGGTCATGCCAGTGGTGATGACGCCGGCGGCCTGAGCGAGGGCCAGGGGCAGGTCGCCGAGGTCGTCTGCGAGTACGTCGGCCTGCTGCGCGGCGATGGCGGGGATGCGGGTGGCCAGGTAGGCCACAGAGTCGCTGCGGGTGAACACGTTCAGTCCGTGGCTGGGGACCATGTCCTTCCAGCCGGGGTTGCGGGAGGTGATCAGAACGTGGCCGGGGCCGGTCGGCAGCACGGACTCGAAGGCGCTGGGGTCGTCGGCGTTGTCCAGGACGATCAGCCAGCGATCCCGGGTCCGCAGATGCTCCAGCAGGGAGCGGGCGGTGTGGTCGGCTCCGGCCTCGGGTCTGGCGATGCCCAGCCGGGTGGCCAGTTCGGTGTAGTGGATGGGGATCTGGTCGGCCTGTTCGGCGTCGATCCACCACACGATGTCGTACTGGCTGGCGAAACGGTGGGCGTACTCCAGGGCGAGCTGGGTCTTGCCGATCCCGCCCAGGCCGTGCAGGGCCTGCACCACCGCCTGCCGGCCGCCCAGCAGCCCCTCCCGTACCCGCGTCATCATCGCCTCGCGGCCGGTGAAATGCGGATTGCGGGCCGGCACGTTCCACACCCCCGGGACGCCCGTGCCGCTGGGCAGCCGCGGACGCGTGCCGGGAGCCTCCTCGCCGGAGGCAGGCGCCACCGCTGCAGCTCCGGGGAACGGCGGGGACGCGAGCGGGCCGGTGGGGCCGTCGAGGGCGTCCCGCAGTGCGCTGATCGCGGCCTGCTCGTCCAGACCGTGCAGGTCCCTGCGGATCGCCGCGGTCAGGATGTCGGGGATGTCGCTGCCGCTGAGGGGTTCGATCGTCAACGGGATGAGCCGACGTCGGCCCGCGACGATGGAGGTCCACTCCTCACGAGTCCAGCGCGCAGGATCGAAATAGCTGTTGGAGAACAGTGCCACCACCGCGGTGGCACGCCGCAGTGCCTGGTCCATGCGTTCGACGAAGTTGTCGCCGGTGCGCCAGTCCCACACGTCCAGCTCCACGCGGTGACCGGCCTCCCGCAGCTGCCACGCCACCCACTCAGCCCAGGCCCGGTCCACTCCGGCGTAGCTGACGAACACCGACTCCTCTGCCCCCGGCATCGCCTGTCCCTCCCTGTGCGTTTGTCCCGACGGCCGCCCCCGACCCCCACCCATGTTCCTGCCTATGCGGTGGGCCCAGAGCCTGAATCCAGAAACCCGGGCACAACAGGCAGGACGCGTTCTAACGACGACTCCGGTCAGTTGGCTCTGGCTCCGCCAGGCGTCCCCCGAGAGCGAGAGCTTGAGGGAAAGGTGCAGATCACAGTGAGGGGGTGGAGCCCGCTGCAAATCTGCCGCGACAGGTGCCGATGCTCATCAACGACGGCGGACCGCGCTCCAGTGGACAGGGCCCCGCCCTGGGGCCGCTACCGCCCCGGGCAGGTGTGCTTGTCTCGGGGCAGGGAGCGGGTGGAGCGAGGGTGTCGGTTGAATGAGGTCATGCAGAAGAGCGAGGACTACGCGAGGACCAGCGCCCGTCTGACCGAGTGGGGTTGCTTGGCGGGGCTGGTGCTCGCGCTGATCTGCTCCATCGGCTTCCCTCTGTGGGTTGCCGTGGCGATTTACTTCGATGGCCGCTAGAGCGCCCGGGGTTGGGGTTGGCGCTGGGGTGGCCGAAGGCAAAGAAACCTTCCGTGCCCACTCCCCCACAGCAATGCCGGCCAGGCAGCCTGGCATTCTGGGAGCTGTGACAGGGTGTGGGGCGTGAGTCCGGAAGATCTCATGTCGCATCTGACGCGGCTTCGGCGCGCGCAGATAGGCCTGCGCAGGGCCCCGCACAAGCCCTTGCTGCTGCTGTGGCTGTTCGCCCGCTTCCACATCTGCGGCACGAGCGCGGTGTCGTACGAAGAGGCCGAAGAGCCGGTCAGCCGGCTCATCAATGACTTCGGGCCCACCCTCGCCAGCCCATCCCGGGCCCGAGAACGTGCTGCGATGCCCTTCGTGCATCTCGAGCGCGCCCTGTGGGAACTGCACGACAACGCCGGCAACAAGCTGGGCCCGGATGTGCCCGAGCGTGGTGCCCGGCTCCGCGCGGCAGGCGCCCACGGCAGGTTGCAGCCCGACATCGAGAGGCTGCTGACGGATCCCGTCACGCTGGCCGCAGCCGTGCGGCTGCTGCTGGATCAGCACTTCACGCCCAATCTGCAGCCGTCTTTGTGTGCTGCCCTCGGCTTGGAGCCGACCCTGCTCGACAGCGCGGCAAGCGAACCGGTCACCCCGACGCGCCGTGCCCGGCGAGCGGGTTTCGCCGAGGAGGTCTTGCGCGCCTATGCCTACGCGTGCGCATTCTGCGGGTACGACGGCATGCTCGGCCGCAACCCAGTCGGCCTGGAAGCCGCGCACATCCGCTGGCACAGCCAAGACGGCCCCGACGCCCTCACCAACGCGCTCGCTCTGTGCGCCCTGCACCATACCCTTTTCGACCTCGGCGTCCTGGGCCTGACAGACGACCTGCGCATCAGCGTCTCCCGGCTGTACGTCGCCCGCAGTCACGCTGGAGGCACCGTTGACGCTCTGCACCAGCAACCCCTCACTGCGCCTCGCCCCGGCCACTCCGCCCCCGGCCGGGAGTACATCCGCTGGCATCACGATCAGGTGTTCAAGCACGCGGGCACAGCGTGAGCGGGATGCCGTGAGGCCTGCATGTCTTCACCCACACCGGGGGTCGGCCAGCGCGCCGGGCGCCGAAGGCATCGGAGGCCGCCCTTTGCGCGCTCAGCCCGCTGCGGATGTGGAAGTCGCAGTGCCTCGAGCCAGGCGGGCACCCCCCTGCACCCCCGCCTGGCAGGCAGCCGCAGCAGTTGGGTCAGCGGGATACCGTCTTGGGCCCACTGACCGAGTCGGTCCCGGTCGACCCAGTGGACATGGTGACGCTCACCCCAGGTTCTGGCATCGCGCGTGATGCGGCCGTTGGTGACAACGACGGCGATGTCGGCGCGGCACACGGGACCGGCGGTGCCTCTCACCTGGTACATCACAGGGGAGCCGACGCGGGCTGCGACCGTGGTGTGTTTTGCCTGGATCACCATGCGGCCCAGGCGCCGGTGTTGGGCGATGACGTCGGCGCCCTTGTCGCCGGCCCGCGCGGGCTTCGCCGGTCGGGTTGATGGTGTGGTCGGTCCAGCGGTGCACGAGGCCGAGGGCGGCGGACGGCGCACTGATCATCGGGCGGCGGACCTCCTGTGGGTGACGTCGAAAGCCGCCTCCCGGGGCCGCGACGTGGTCGCGGAAGTGCGCCAGGCACGCCGGTGAGAGGCGTACAGCCGCAGGAAGCACCCTTCGGGCGCGCGGCCCCGGGAGGATCGTGGCTCAAACACCAGCCACGAGGCCGGTCGCGAGTCACGCACTCGACGATGGCCGCCATTGCCCGTGATGCTCATGGGCGTTTAGGAGCGCAGAGGGGCGAGCGACAGGGCGCTCCAGAGAGACCAGCGACCCGCCGCCGGACTTCGTTTTCGCCCGTCTGGTCACTGGGAGTATGGGCGGGTGAGTGCTGACGTGTTGGGACGCTGGGTACCGGATCGTCCCGAGGATGTGGCCGCGGTCTTCGCCAAGGCGGACTTCCCGTGGTGGATCGCCGGTGGCTACGCGATCGAACTCGCCGTCGGCCGCGAGCTGCGCGCACATGGCGATCTCGACGTCCTCTTCCTTCGGCATGACCAAAACCGCGTACGGGATCTCCTCGCCGGATGGGACCTGTACGTGGCGGACCCGCCCGGCCAAGGGGAGTTGCGACCGTGGCGTCCTGGAGAGGTCCTTCGGCCTCCGCTCCACGACATCTGGTGCCGGAGCAAGCCGGATGCGCCCTGGTCCGTGCAGTTGATGCTGGACGAGGCCGAGGGCACTCAATGGGTCTCGCGGCGCCACCCCGCGATCCGCCTCGCGATCGACCGGCTCGGGCGGACGAGCAAGGCGGGTATCCCGTATCTCGCGCCCGAGGTGCAGCTCTTCTACAAGGCGAAGGCGACCCGGGAGAAGGACGAAATCGACTTCGAAGCGGTACTGCCGCTGCTCGACGCTCCGACACGCGCATGGCTGGCAGACGCGATCGAGGTGATCGCGCCCAACCACCCCTGGCTCCGCCGGCTTCTTCCGGTCAGCCGAACGTGAGCAGCGGGACGTCGTAGAGGTCGGGGTTCCGGGGCCGGGTCATCGTGGGCGACGTGACCTCCACGATCAGCAGCTCGCTGAGGAACTGGACCTCGGCGCTGAGGAGGTGGCTCGTCCTGCCATCGGCCGACTGGGCCTTCAGGCCGGCGGAGACATGGATGTGCGGGAGTATCTCGCCGGTGGCCGGGGCATGACGAGGGTGCCGGCGCCGAACGCCTCGACGTTGGTGGCGTACGTCTTCGCCCAGACCGGTGCGTCCGGGTCCGCGAGCTTCTCGCAGGAGCCCACGATCTCGGCCTCCGCGAGGGCCCCGATTGAACGACGGGATGTAGCCCTGCCGTACGCCGTTGTCCCGGCAGAAGGTGGACAGCGCCTCGAAGAAGTCCTCCCCGTGGTCGAAGGTGACGCCGAAGGTACGGCCGACGGTCAGCTCGTGAGCACGCATGTGCGGGTGTCTCCTGCGGGGTGGGATCAGCGGGCGGAGGCGGTGGTGAAGGTCTTGCGGACCGTCGCCCCGTCGGCGCCCTGGGCGAGCAGAGCGTGCAGGAGGAGCCGCGCCTGGTACGGGCCGAGGTCTCCGGCGCCGGTGAGCCCTCGCCCGAGGAGGTCCTTCTCGGAGCCGGGGAAGCCGTACGTGTCGGACAGGACGGGTCCATTGCCGATGCGGGAGGCGAGGACCACGGGGACGCGGGGCGCGAGCTTGGTGAGCCCTTCGACGAGGCGCTCCGGGACGTGGCCGACGCCGAAGGCCGCGACTACGAGCCCGTCGCAGTTGCCGTCCCACAGGTCGAGCAGGGTGCCGTTGTCGCCGAGGGTGACGGTGTAGAGCCCGACGCGCGCCTCACGGTCGGGGGTGCCGACCAGCGGTCCGCGGGATGGCAGGCCGCCCGCCATCCGCCCCGGTTCTCCGCGATCGGGCCGTTTGCTGGTGAGGTGAAGGCGGCGGGGCTGGTGGTGTGGGACTTGCGGACGGTCCGTGCCAAATTAATCATAGATCCGCATCTGCCAAGACGTGTAGTTGGTACAGCGCCTGCTCGCGGAGTTGAACGCTGGCGTCCGCCGTAGCTGAGGCGACGGTGCTCTGGGTCTCCAACCTGCCGCCGTCGGCGGGAATGCTCGATTCCCCGCCTGGCAGTCGCACTCAGTAGCCTCGGTGTCGGCTCGGGGACCTGGCGCATGAAGGGGTTGTGATCGTGGCACGTACCTGGCTTTCCATCCGGGTGGAGTTGGTCTCCGGGCACGGTGCGGACCTGTGGCCTCGCCCCGGCCGGGTCTTCGCCGCCGCGCGCTCACACTCCTTCGCCCAGTTCGCCACGGCCATCGATCTCGCCTTCGCCCGCTGGGACCTGGCCCATCTGCACCTGTTCACGTTGTCCGACGGCGCCCGGGTCAGCCCTCTGGAGTGGTGGGACGGCGAGGCTCCGGACGGCACCGTGGACGGCCATGCCACCAAGTTGAGCAGGCTGCAGGCCGGCGAGCAGTTCGCCTATGTCTTCGACATGGGCGACGACTGGGCCCACCTGTGCACGGTGGCGAAACAGCGCATCGACCCCCTCGACGAACTCGGCGAGGCACCTGACCGGCCGGTCCCCTACTGGGGCTGGGGCAGCCTTCCGGACCAATACGCGCGCCGCTGGGACGGGGACGATGGGGAGTCGCCGATGCCCAAGCGGCCAGCTCGCGGGCTCAGCGACCTGCCTCCGATCCTGCCTTTGTGGGGCGAGCACCGCCGAGGATGACCTCACGCTGCACACACGAAGTAACCACCAGCGGGGAGCCGCATGGCCACGGCGGGGGGTTGAAGCGGCCGCGAGTGGGGGTTCAGTAACCTCCCCGCCCTGAAGACCGGCTGGAACCGCCGCGGTTCACCAGGAGACTGCGCAGCGTCCACGCTTGGGATCGGCGAGGACGGCCCACCGTAGCCAGTGTCGTCGGGATTGAGGTCAACTCCGGGCGCCACGAAGCGGTCGACGCGGTCAGTACCGCGCCCTCCAGGACGATGTCCGCCGCGCCCAGCTCGCTGTGCAGGTGCTCGGCGGTGCGGGAGCCGATGTCCGCCGCGGTGACTGCGGGGTGGGTAGTGGCGAACGCCAGTGCCAGCTGGATCAGTGTCAGACCGGCTTCGTCGGCAATCCGGGGGCCACACCCGACGAGGGCGAGCTCACCAGGGCTGGGCGACGGCAGGCCAAGCTGCTGGGCAAGCGCCTGCACGGCGTGCCGCTGACGGCCGTCCACCATGGCCCGCTCCCCCTGCGCAATACAGACGGCCCGGCTGGTCGCAGAGCAGCTGGGCGAGGTGCCGCTGCGCGAGTCCGAGGCGGCCGGCGACTACGTTCCCTACATCCCGGAGCGCGGCGAGCTTCCCTCGCAGACCGCCGACGCCATGTTGGCGCGCTTCGCCTCGGTGCCGACTGAGGAGCGTGCACGCGGCGCGGAGCCGGCCCGCCAGGCGGTCACGGACCTCACCGAGCCGAACGGGCAATGCACCTCGTCACGATCTCGTCGTCACCCACGCGTACCTCATCGCCTGGCTGGTGCGCGCCGCGATGGACGCCCCGGCCTGGCGCTGGATGGAACTCAACCACGGCAACACGGCGCTCACCGTCCTCCGTTACCTCCTGGCCCGGCCGGCGGCCGTCCTGGTCTACAACGACATGAGCCATCTCCCGGACAGTCTGCGCTGGACCGGGTTCCCTTCCCAACTCCGCACACTGCTGAAGCTGAAGTCGAAGCGGCAGCCGTCACAGGAACCGACCGCGCTGCCCGGCCAGGCCGATCGGGGTGTACTCGGGTCTTGCTGTCTCCACCGTGGCGGTGGAGGAGGCGGGGCTGATGGGCTCGCTGTGAGGAGTTGGAGGCCCGGGAGGCTCCGTTCGCCGGAAGGGGCAGCGTTGGTCCATCGGTTGCGGAGGCCGTGGGCGCGGGCCGGCGAATCGCAACACGCCCGACGTGGCGCGAGCCCGAGGCGATCTGGGGCCTACTCGTCCGCGGCAGGCTGCGCTTGTTGCAGCGACGGATGCGACCTCTCGCGTACGGTCCACGGTTCCTGGTCCACGCCCACACCGTCCATCGTCATCCCTGCGAAGAGCCCCAAGGCCCCCGAGAGCACGCCCAGCAGCAGCCTGGCCCAGTACGGGACGACATCCAGCAGGAACGGGAGGGCGAGGAGGGCGCCGACCGCGGCGATGCCCAGGTGCACGGCGTGCACCTGGGGGAAGTACCGGGACGGCCGGGGAAGCGGTGTGACGGTGAGTGCGGCGTCGGTCTCGCACACCGATGCGGCACCGTTGCGCAGGAAGTCCGCGTAGTCCTCCTCCTGCGTCACGCCCCAGACCACATGGCCGGAATCAGAGACGAAGGCAGCGGATACCCTCCGCTCCTTGTCCGTGCCCGCGATCTCCCGCCACCTAGTTGGCCAGCACAGCCAGCCGTCGTGACCCACGAGCCGGGCAGCGGCATGGGTGAGGTGCTTCTCGCTGACGACGATGCTGTGGCCCACGTGCGTCGCGTGCAGCCGGACGGTCCGTTGCCTGCCGGTCTCGTCCTCGGGCACCAACTCGATGTAGCGAAGGAATGTGACGCCGGTCTGGCCGGCACCCCTCCCTGTCGGGTGCCGGTACGTCTCCCGCACCGGGGTACCGAACCGGACGCGGACGGCAAGCACGCTGCCCGCGGCGGCGTCCTGCCTGAGCATGCGCTGCGCGCGATCGAGGTAGCTCTGGAACAGGCAGAGATTGCACAGGGAAAGCCCGGCGCCGAGGAGGAAGGTGAGCACGACGTACAGCTCACCCACAATCGACTCACGGCCCTCGTTGGCGGCGCAGGCGGCCACGCAGGGTGCCCACACGGTGAGGTAGGCCGCGGCCACGAGCCCCCAGTCGCGGCGCAACGCTCCCAGCTTGCCGGGGATCTTCTCATTTGCAGGAGCGGTCGCCGGCAGCGGTTTCACCGGGGGTGCCGACCGGGAGACCAGTAGCCAGCCCAGGACGAACAGCGCCGCCAGGGTCAGCGGCGCGAGTATGTCCAGGCGCGGGCCGGCGCCGTTGCGGATCAAGGCCATGCCCCATGCGCCGGCTGCCGACAGCAGGGCCGCCGCTCCCAAGGTTCTGGCGAGCGGTGTGGAACGGTGCTGCATGCCATCTCCCCCTGACCCCCGGCGTGAAGATCTTGTACGCGGCAAGGACCTTACGCCCTGCTGATCACCTCCCGGAAGAGCGTGGACGAGCACCGTCGCCGCGTTGCGGCAGGACTTCCCCACCCCTCCGGGCGGCCAGGACAAGACCGGTAGGGGTGACGGAAGTTCGGTGTGGGGATGCCGCACGTCGGCGGGTGTGCCAGATCAGCACCGGCTCGCCGCTCAAGACCCGGGACCTGACCGGCTGATCCTGGCCGACAACGGCCTTCGCCCGCCCGCCTCGTCGATGCCGGTACTGCCGCTGCCCACGAACACCGAACACGGCACAAGCGACACAACTTCAGCGCCGCCCGAAGTGGTGAACAACTGCAGTCGAGTCTCGGGTTCTGGCACAACTTCTGTGATGCGGCCACTCTGAGTGACAGACGGACTCCTTCGAGCCCTTCAGGGGCGACACTCCCCCGCGAACGGTCGCTGGATGGCGATGCATGCCGGCCCGCCTGGGAGGCGTACGCGGCACTCCGACAGCGGCTTCCCGAGCTCGGGCCGTCCTTCTTCACCAAGTTCCTGTACTTCGCAGGCGCGACACTGCGGTACCCGCAGGGCCCGAGACCGCTTGCGCGCGAACTCGTTGAGCGCCTGTTCGCTGCCTGGGTGTGGCCGGACTGGAACTGGTCGCTCCACCGCTACGAGGTCTACTCTCGTTCATGCACGCAGCCGCCCGTCAGCTGGCCTCCACCGGCGCCTGGCCGCCTGGTGCTGCCCCCGACCTGCTCGAATGCGCGCTGTTCAACGCCGGATGGAAGTGATCCCCCTCCCCCTGCCAGCGGGAGATGCAGAGCCGCGTCCAGCTCCATGGCCATGGCGTACTTGAAGTCGATGCGGCAGCGCACCGCCTCGGCGGCCGGCCGGTCCGACAGACCGAGCACGAACTGCAGCACACAGACAGTGGCCAGCTGGGCAGGCGAGAGACCCGGACGCCCGTCACGCGGATACCAGTCAGCGAAGTCCTCGTCACGCCACAACCCGTCCAGGCGGTCTCTCACCCACATCGCCGCCGTACCACCTCGCCTGCGCGATCTGCGCGGTCAGAAGCGGGACTTGCTCACCCGAACGAGGACGGAGCGACAACACACGCCTCGACAACTGCATAGGCTCTCGGAACACCCCGAGCATGCCCACCAATCACGCCGACGCACCGGGCAACTCCAAGATCCCCGAGAGAGTCAAGCTCAGCTATGGACTGTCTGTTTGACGCCGTCCTTGTCGGTGATGCTGACGGAAACGCGCCACCGCGTCCGCTTGTCGACCTCGATCTTGACCGTGCCGCCGAACTTCCGGCCATCCAGGTCTTTCGCCTTCATCGAGGCACCGTAGGTGGCGCTGTCGTCACACACTTCGATCCCGGCGCGCAGCGCTGTCCCATTACCGACCTTCAGACCACCCGAGGGACCGAGACAGTCATACCGCACGGACAATGCGGCAATCCGGTCCGCAGCCACGGGCAGCTTCAGCGTCCCCGGACCCAGCCGGCCCGCTTTCTTAGCGCCCGTCTCAGGATTGTCCGGATCGGACACCAGCGCCGCCTTCGAGGGACTCGGCGAAGGCGGCGTACTCTTCCCGCCGCTGCACCCGGACACCACAGCGGCGGACACCACCAGCAGAACGATCCCTGCGCTGCGCATCAGCTTTTCCCGTGCCACGTCTCGCGGCCGTTGTAGACCAGCCGCGCCGTTCCGTTGTGCAGCACCTTGGTGCTGCAGTTGGGCTCGGTGGTGTTCTAGTTCCACTTTGTGTATCTGACCTTCACTCCAGCGTGCAGGTAGCCGTGCTTCATCGTCTTCGGCACCGTCCACGACCACGTGTAGGTGGAGCTGTTCGTCCACTGCCAGGCGAAATGTAGTCGAACTCAGCCGACGCCTTGACGAACACCACCTTGGCTTCGCCGGAGACCGCCCCGCCGACTGTCGACGTCGTCGCCTTCCCCTTGTGGAAGGTGATGCTGATCGTCGTGCCGCTGTCGCCGCGCCGGAACGGGGTTCCATGTCCCTGTAATATGTGTAGCTGCCCGAGAAGTCGTAGCCCCGGTCGGGCGGGCAACCCCATCGGATTGACCGTCCCGGCACTGGCGGGTACAGCACCCACAGCGGCAAGTGCGGCGACGGCGGGGGTGTGTTCAGCGGTTGCCGGTCTGCGGACACCGTCGGAATTTCACTGGGCCGTCATCTCCAGATTGCTTTTGATGCCATGCCGTGCTCGCTGCGATCCAGTCCACTGGAGCGCCCCCCCAACCGGACCTGAGAGAGGACGCACGTTGGGACGCATACGCAAACGCGGGCTCATCATGCTCGTCGCCGTCGGCCTTGCCTCTTCCGTACTGCCGGCCGCCACAGCATCGGCAGCCGACAGCCCACTGACGCTCGCCGTGTTCGGAGACTCGCCGTACGGCAAGTCGGCGTACACGCCCGCGGGCCAGACCGCCGACACCTTGCAGTTCCAGAAGACCCCTGCGTTCATCGGCACCATCAACAGCAATCCCACGGTCAGCGACGTCATCCAGGTGGGCGACATCCACTCGGGCAAGGAGTTTTGCACCGAGGACTACGACGCCTCGATCGCATCAGCGTGGCAGAGCTTCACCAAGCCGCTCGTCTACACTCCGGGCGACAACGAGTGGGCCGACTGCCACAAGGCGTCGAGCCTCAACTCGCCCGGCCAGGGCGGCGGCTTCTACGACCCGACATCCGACGCAATCCACTACATCGGTACCAATGGTGTGTCCACCAACCCCGCGGACTGCGTCAGCTACCGCTGCGGCAACCCACTCGACAACCTCGCAAAGGTGCGCCAGGACTTCTTCGCGCAGCCCGGCCACACCCTCGGCAGCGGCACACGGAACGTGGTGTCCCAGGCCACCGCCCACGACCCGAGCCACCCGGCCGACGCCCAGTATGCCGAGAACGTGATGTGGGCGCAGAACGACATCGTCTTCGTGACCATCAACGTGCCCGGCGGCTCAAACAATGACACCGACCCCTGGTACAAGGTGCCGACCGCCACTCAGGCACAGACCGACGAACGGACCAACCGGACGGCGGCAGACGTCCGGTGGCTCGATGCAGCCTTCGCCAACGCCCAAGGCAACCATGCCAAGGCGGTAGTTGTCTCGGTGCAGGCCGACATGTGGGATCTTGACGGCAAGACCAAGGACCACCTGACGAACTACGAACCGATCATCAGCGAAATGGCGGCGAAGACCACCGAGTTCCACCGGCCGGTGCTCCTGCTCAACGGTGACTCCCACCTCTACCGCTCGGATAACCCGCTCTCGCCCACAGCGACTTGCACCGGCGAGACGGACCCGGCCACCGGCGCCAGCGTATGCGCCCACGATCCCGGCAACAACGCCTGGAACGAGCACCCGTACTACAACGTCCCCAACTTCCACCGCGTCGTCGTACACGGCAGCACCACCCCGCTGGAATGGCTCAAACTGACCGCTGACCCCAACGCCAACCACCTCGTGACTGATACCACGTTCGGCCCCTTCAGTTGGCAGCGGATGCCACAGCCACAGCTGTAACCTGCTGACCGCACACCCCGGCCACGCAATCCGGCACGGACGGCGTGGCCGGTCGCGCCAG
Source organism: Streptomyces sp. NPDC014864 (assembly GCF_043081525.1). NCBI lineage: Bacteria > Bacillati > Actinomycetota > Actinomycetes > Kitasatosporales > Streptomycetaceae > Streptomyces > Streptomyces sp. NPDC014864. The sequence goes on along the minus strand of NZ_JBIBWT010000018.1, from coordinate 83,189 downwards.
TGCCGTGTGGCAAGGGGACTGTAAAATTCGGTGTACTTCCTGATCAAGGAAGATGCGTCGATGACCAGCGAGAACGTGACCGAGCCCGTGACCACCAAGGTGGCTGTGCTGCAGTCGGCGAAGTCCGTGGACGACCAGCTGATCGACGAGCTGGTGGGGCGGCCGCAGGCTGAGGGGCTTCAGCTGACAGGCGAGGGCCAGCTGTTGCAGCAGCCGGCCCAAGCGGTTCGTGAAGTCCGCCCAGGCCCTCTGGCGGACGACCACCGGAGCACACCTGGCGCCCCTGGTCCGCGCAGGCGCGAGGTTCGAGAACGGCGTCCTGGTGGAGCGCCAAGAGCAGGCCGCGTAAACCTGAGGATGAACCACCCCTCCCACATCCACCCTCGGAACAAAGGTGATCAGACATGGTTCCTCGGATCGGCGACCACGTGCTCGTCTCCTGTGAGCCAGCAGCCGCTCGTGTGGTTGGGGTAAATCGCTACATTACGCTGGAATGGCCATGGAGAGCGATCGACAGTTCCTCTAATTTCCGATGGAACGGGCAGGTCGCACTCCCGCACGGCGAGCCCCACGAGGAATGGAGCCCATTTCGTCTCAAGCCGGCACCTTCCACCCTCCGCGTTGGAGACGATTGCGCCGTATTCATCCCGCCGACCATCCTCTACGTGGGGCACTACGAGGAGTACCACCCTCCACGCAACCTCGGCTGGTCTCCAGCCCCCACCGCAGGACTCTACGTCGTACCACCGGACAGGATGGACGTGGACCTGGAGTACGCGGGGTACATGCTCTACCTGGGCGGATCTGATCCCATTCGCGTCGAAGCACTCAACGAATGACCTGACACGTCGTCTCCAGCATCACGCAGCCAAGGAAATGATCCGAGCCACACAGCTCATCCCCACGTCGCGACTATTGCTCGCTGAACCTGCGAGGCGGGTCAGGCCATGAGCAGGCGGAGGCCGAGATCTGCCGCGTCGAGGTCGGCGAGGTCGCTGTTGCGCTCGGCGCACCGGCCGGAGTCGAGGTCGTCGCTGAGGCTTCGCACCGCCCGCTGTTCGGCCTCCGGCCCGACCCTCGCCCACACCGACATAGCACGGCGCACGTGATCCTCCCGATACGCCCGGGGTCGACGCCAGTACGCCTCGAGCAGGCCGTCAGCGCAGTCTTCACCGAGCCTGGAGATCACGGGCTGGGACGTTCACGCGGCGGGTTCACCACCAAAGCTCCACCGACCGTCGAACAGGGCCAGAAGCCCATGGCGATCGTAATCACGGCAGGACAGCGCGGGCACTCGCCCCAGTTCGAATCTGTGCTGGAGAAGGTTCGCGTGCCTCGCCTCGGGCCGGGCCGGCCACGCCTCCGCCCCGACCGGGTCCGCGCGGACAAGGGCGTACGCCTCTCGCAAGAACCGCGCCTACCTGCGCCGTCGCAGAATCCGCTGCACCATCCCCGATAAGGCCGACCACGCCCGCAACCGCCGAAAGCTCGGCTCCCGCGGTGGCCGGCCGTCGCATTTCGACCCGGTCGACTACCGCCATGCGCCACGCGGTCGAGTGCGGCATCAACCACCTCAAGAGACATCGCGCTGTCGCCACGCGCTATGACAAGCTCGCCGTCCGGTACGAGGCGACCGTGCTGGTCGCGGCCCTTAACGAGTGGCTGTGACGGACGGCCTCCTAAAACCATGTCCCGGTGAACTCAGGACTCCCCGCCGGATGGAAGATCGAGCGCGTGCGCGCCTTTTCCGGAGACCCAAGCGCCGCCCCGCTCTCGAAATGGCGCTCCGCGAGAAGGAGTCCTTCGGCGACGACTACGAGCTGGAGACACCCGCATTTCTCGGTGTGCAACTGCTCCATGACCAGGTGCGGTTCTGCACCGAGGCCATGGAGTCAGCGGACGCCCACTGATCCTCGAAGCCACGGTTCCGCGCTGATACCCCCAGCGCCCTACTGCTGAGGGCGTCAGCGTGCCGTAGCCCTAGACGGGCGCGGCCGGGGCGAAGTCGTGCCCCATACGCACGACTTCGGAGGGACCGCATCGCTCGTGGACGTACACGACGTGGGTGAAGGACCCGCCCGTGCGAAGCACCGGATTCACCCTGCCCGTCAACGTCTCGCGGCAGGTACCGAGAGTGGTCAGAGAGTGCGAGCATCGGGGGTGGAGGCGGCCACGCCGGGCCGACCAGCCGCGTCCGGTCTTCAGGGAAGTTTGTGGGCGAGAACGTCGAGTCGCTCGATGGAAGGCGGCTGGGAGAACAGATCGCTGGCTCGTTCCATCAGGGCCTTGCCCAGCCGGCCGTTGAGGTGGGTCTGACGTGCGGAGTCGGTGGGGAAGGCGTCGAAGATCGCGAAGGCGGTCGCGCTCAGGCGCACGGCGAACCAGGCGACGGTGTCGGGCTCCTCCTGCGCGAGGTCAAGGCCCTTGCGGAGAAAGTCGGCGACCTCTTCCTCCTTGCCGGGCTTGGCCTCGATGTATACGTACAGCCCGACCTTGACGTCTGCCATGAGGGGACCCCTTTCGGTGCTCGGCCGCCCGTGAGCGCCCGGGCACTGCCGTGACCGGTTGGCATAGAACAGTCCCATTATGGCTGGACTACTATGCCTTTGCGTACATTCGTCTCCCGCTGGCAGGTCGAATCACCCTCACCGCGCCGCAGCACCTTCTTCCAGCATCGCCTTCACCCCGAGGACCAGGTTGACGCCGTCGCCGTACTCAGCGGACAGGAACTCCGCGGCCTCGCGAGCTTGAACGGCGGTCGCCTTGATCTGCGCCGGCGCCACGCCGCCCACGGGCTTCAGGACGAACTGGTTCTCGTCCAGCGCGCCCGCCAGCACCTGCTGGGCGGCGACGCGATCCGTCATATACAGGTAGGCGGCCTTCTGTTCCCGCAGCCAGCCCCGCAGCGCCTGGCCCTCAAGGTCGTTCACGGTCCGCTGGAGGCGATCGGCCGCCGCGGGGTCCGCCCCGTGGCCGCCTGGTCGAACGCTTCACGCTGAGCGACGGCCTCTGGCCGCATGGTCCCGTGCGAGGCGTACCGCACCTCGGCCAGCGTCCGCAGGCTGCGCTCGGTCCACTGAGGCATCCGGGCGAGGCAGGCCCGCAGCGCCTGGCGCACGGAGTCCAAGCCCTCGCCCTTGATCTGCCGTGCGATGCCACCGAGCGCTACCGGCTCCGGCACGAGTACCGTCCCGAGCGCGCCGCCGAACTCGACCAGCAACTCGGGCGTATGCCGTAAAGGGGCCCCCGCCCGTCCACGGAGGTCACCGAAGGCGTATCGATTGTGAGACACGACACACAGCAGTGAGGCTTCCGATCAGTCCAGGCGGAGGCGTACGTTCCGTTTACCCCGCGTCGGCGCCCTCCCAGACGCCGGGTCCGCCGGTCCTAGGCAGCGGGCCCCGCGGGGGCCAAACGCCAGGCTGATCGAGCCTGGGAGGGCGTCCCGCGCGTGACTGCGCAGCACGCGCCCTCAAGAGCAGGCGTGCTGGGGCCACGGCGGCGGCCGGGCTGGATCGATGAGAGCTGTGCTGCGCCCACCCCCTGTGGCCGTCCGACGGCGGGACCCGGATGGCATGACGAAGATGCTCCGGCCACCTAGGTGTATTGATCACGAGCGTTGTCCGCGTCGGCCGCCCGGTCGCACATGTGGCCGCCGCGATGGGTATTTCGCGGGCCACGGCCCACAAGTGGATCCGCCACTGGCGGACAGAAGGCGATCAAGGGCTGCACGACCGGCCCAGCCGCCCCCGGACGACTCCCCACCGTCTGCGGCAGCAGTGGAGGCCCGCGTCTGCCGGCGGCTGCGGCAGGCCCGCAAGCTCGGCCCGGCCCGCATCGGCCCTGTACTGGGCCTGCCCGCCTCGACCACGCAACGGGCAAGGCGCAGACGGCCGGTCTCGGTCAGGGGTGCATTACGGTGGGGCACGAGGGCCTTTCTGTTGCTGGTGCAGATGTCGCAATCCACACCAGGCCAGAGGGCCCTCACCCATTTCAAGATCTCTCAGCCGAGACCTGCGTCACCAACCTCCGTGGACAGAACACCTAGCACGGTGAATGCCGTAGCGCATAGAGGGGCAGCCGGCGGCCTACGTCAGGCTGCCCGCTTCAGCAGCGACGGTCCTGTTTTCGTCAGCTGGAACAACTGGGAGACCACGGGCGCGACCGGGCCGCGCACACAGAAGCAGAACCCTGCCCGCAGTGCGCGAGCACGGGCATCCAGCAGGGCGGACAGGCTCGAGCAGTCGCAGAACTGATCCCGGCGGAAGTCGAACTAGGCCCAATGCCACTGACTTAACGGCGCGCGCAAGCCTTTGACCTGCGGCTGTACCCTCACGGCCGAGCTCTGGAAGGCGGCAAAGTCACCGGCATTGGAACTAGGCCCCGCTGGCCACGGCGGTGTCCAGCTCTGCCCTGAGCCGGGGCAGCGTTGCGAAGTCCACCTCGCCCACGTCGTCGATCAGCCTGCCGTCCGTGGCTGTGCCCCATACCTGTGACCTCAGCCTGCCTGAGCTCTGGCAGGCAAAAAGAGGCCGGCAACGTTGACACACAACCTTCAGAAGACCGTCTGAACAGCCCTGCACGGCACTGTCCGAACTCCAGCGGACAGGGCGTCTTGGAACCAGCGCTGTATCGCCGGCCGATGGCCGGTGTTCATGGTGCGGCGCATCTGGTCACTCGGGCCGTTCGGGGTGAGCTTGGAGTTGCAGCCAGCAGTGTTGGACATGTTCTTCGGCGTCCTTCACGGCTGCCCTTGCGGACTCGTCCGACGCGGAAAGCGGGGTCATATCCGGTGCGGGTGCGGTGCTGCGCCACGGGGGGGGCGGGCGGAGCTGGCGGCAAGGCTCTTTCGTGTCGGTTTCGGGTGGGTGGCGGCCCACCGGGCGGCCAAGAGGAGGCCGATGGCGGCTTCGGCGGTCAGGACGGGCATCGCGTGGGAAGCGGACACGGCGGTGGAACCTTTCCGTGCGGGGAAAGACCTGGACGGGGGTGCCGGTATCCACGTCACACCGGCACCCCTGGTTGGTCACCTGACGTCAGCCGGACCAGGTGCCGGTCACACGGCGGGGGGTGGCGGCGCCGGCTCGGTCGACGGCGGCCTTGACCCCAGCGAAGATCGCGCCCTGCAGCGTGGCGGCGAGCAGCACCTCTGTCCAGGTGTGGTCTTCGTCGGTGGCGTCGGGGGCGTCCTCGTCGCGGCCGAGCATCTTCCACGCCTGCTTGAATACGGCGCCGGCGAGCATGCCGCTCACGGCGCCTAGAGCGAGACCGACCGGCTTGTAGGCGATCTTCGAGGCTTTCATCCACTCACCCCCTCCGGCGGCGGCACGCCAGCCACATCAGGACGGCCACACCGGCTGCTGTCAGCAGCAGGGTGCGGTTGTCCCGCGCCGCCTGTGCCCCCTGGGCCGCCTTCTGCCGCACCGGTTCGGGTGCCTTCTCCTGCAGCAGTCGGGTGGCCTGGGCGGCCTTGGCTCGGGCCTGCCCGACAGCGGATGCGGCCATGTCCTTCACCGGGTGGGGGATCTTCTCCTGCACCTGGGCTGCCGTATGGGCGGCCTTGGCCTTCAGCTCTCCGGCCTTGGTAGCTGCCTGCTGCTTGACCTCGGCTGCCTTCTCCTGGGCGCGGGCCCTGACGTCCGCCTTGGCGGCCAGCGCCTCGACCGTCTGCCCGAGTTCCTCGCGAGTGTGCTCGACCTGCTCGCGCAACTCCTCAGGGCTGGAGCCGGTAATCTGCTCGTGGGGCGGCTGGGTCATCGCTGTGCACTCTCCTTGATCTCGGCCACATCGGCCTTCACACTCTCGGCCGTCCGTTCGGGCGTCGGCGGCGCGCCTTCCTTGAACTGCTTCCTGCCGCTCAGGGCCATCACCGCGGCGATCACCCCCAGCACCGCCGTGACGATCAACGCCGCCGCCCATACCGGCAGCGGCACCGCCAGGGCTGCGATCGCGGTGACCACCAGGGCCTGCAGCATCAGGAAGCCGACCACCCCGGCGCCGCCGAACAGGCCACCGCCTTTGCCGTAGCGTTTGCCCTTCTCCTTCATCTCCGCCTGCGCCAGCCTCATCTCGCCGCGCACCAGCTCCGTCAACTGCTGCGACGCACGCTGCACCAGCTCGCTCACCGGCTCGTCGGTGCCGTGCGTGCCACTGCGCCCGCCAGAGGGTGGCTGGATGGTCGACACTACGATCACCTCCCGTCTTCTCTGTTCTGACCAACGACGGGGCCGTGCAGGGGGCCCGTCGCGTGAGCACGCGGGTACCCCGAACTGGCCGGATCAGGACACCGCCTCGGCGCGGTACGCGAGCGAAGGGGTTGAGCCGTGGGTCGCGAGACACCCGCATGGCTGCGGCCCGGGTGCGTCGCGGCGGTGGCCTGGCGGCTTGTCCGCGTGCGCCTGGCAGTTGAGGCTGCCGGGCACACAAGCAGGCCCGCTCACGCAAGTTCCGAGCGGGCCTGCGCAGGCAGAAGACCCCGGCCGGGCGGTGTCGTTGGCGGTACTGGTGACCCGGCCGCCGGCCGGTCGTCACCGTCAGGCCGCAGGGTCACGGGAAACGGCCGCTAGAGCCAAGAGCGCAAGACCAGGCGCGGGGCGCGGCCGTTGAGCCAGGCGCTGGCCAGGCCGATGGCGGCACCGACGGCCACGTCGCTAGGGTAGTGGGCGCCGCTTTGCACACGTTCGACGGCCACCATGGCGGCCGGCACCGCGCACAGCACTCCGGCCGGCGGCCACGCCGTGGCAACCGCGGCCGTGAAGGCGACCGCCGCGGCGGTGTGCCCGGAGGGGAAGGACGAGGAGTCGGGACGGTCCTCGACCTCATCGTGCGGGAACCACTCCTTCGGCGGCCGGGGACGCTCGGCCAACTGCTTGCACACCGCGTTGGACACCAGCTGCGCCACGGCCACAGCACCCAGGCCCGCGGCGGCGGCCCTGCGACCGCGCCGGCCACCCATGCGGCCGCGCCGCACCACAGCAGCGAGTCGCTTGGTCAGGCTCCGGTCTGTCTCACGAATCCCTGCCATCACGTCCATAGTCTGCGGGTATCCCGTCGATCATCAGCCATGCGGCGCGGAACCCGCGTCGGTGCTGCCGCGCGGTCAGGTCTCGTCCAGGCGACGCCGGTCCTCCTCGTCCCACTTACGGGTGTCGCGGGGCTGGGTGTACGGCTCAGCCTCGGGCGGATGCCCGCCAGCGACAGCCCGCTGCCGTACCGTCTCCGCGTCGAACTCCAGGCCCAGCAGGATCACCAGGTTGGAGATCCACAGCCAGATGAGGAAGACGATCACCCCGGCCATCGTGCCGTAGGTCTTGTTGTACGAGGCGAAGTTGGCGACGTAGAACGCGAAGCCGGCAGAGGCGATCATCCAGATCACCAGGGCCAGGAAACTGCCCGGGGTGACCCACCTGAACCCCTTCACCTTCGCGTTGGGGCTCGCCCAGCACAGGATCGCGATCATCACGGTGACCAGAACGACGAGGACCGGCCACTTGGCGATCGACCACACCGTCAGCGCCGTGTCCCCGACCCCCAGCGCCTGCCCGGCCTGGTGGGCCAGCGAGCCGGTGAAAACCACGATCAGCGCGCTGATCACGGCCAGCACCATCAGCACGACCGTGACCCCGACCCGCACCGGCAGTACCTTCCACACCGGGCGGCCCTCGGGCATGTCGTAGACGGCGTTGGAGGTGCGGATGAACGCCGCCACGTAGCCGGACGCCGACCAGATCGCCAGTGCCAGACCGACGAGGGCCATGACCGACCCGATACCGGCATTGCCCTGCAACTGCTCCACGGCCCCAGTGATGATGGTGCGGGCGGAGCCGGGGGCGAACTGTTTGAGGTTGTTCAGCACCGTGTCGGTGGCCGACTTCCCGGCGATGCCGAGCAGGGAGACCAGCGCCAGCAGCGCCGGGAACAGCGACAGCACCCCGTAGTACGTCAAGGCCGCGGCGCGGTCGGCCAGTTCATCGTCCTTGAACTCCTTCAGCGTCCCCTTGAGGACTTTGCTCCACGACCTCTTGTGCAACTTGGTCGGGGCATCCGGTGCCCGCTGTTCGACCTCCGGGGCCGGACCGGCCTCCTCCGGTGCAGGCACCTCGTCATCGCGGTCGGCGTCTTTTCCTGGATGCAGTTTCGCCATACCCACTGAGTAACCCCACGCCAGGCCCCTAACGCTCATTTGGCAGCCTCGGCCTGATCCCCGCCCAGGCCGGGCGAAGGTCGCAGCCGCGACGTAGCGGCGCGCTGACGGCCTGGCCGACGCCTCCAGCCCGGCCTCCAAGCGCTCGCTCCTCCACGCCTTCGGCAGCCTCGGCCTGATCCCTGGGGACCGGTGAGCGTGTTGACGCCTCCGCCTTCCGGGAAGATCTCGTTCAGGTTGTGGCCGGTGCCGTCCTTGGGCAGGTGTATGTACAGTGCGCGTTCCGCCCCTTGCGCATCCGCTGGGAGAGACGCGACGACATCCACGAAGCCTTCCTCGGCCTCGCCACCTGCCTCATCACACACCGACACGTCCAACCGCTTTGTTAGGACCTCTTAGCTTGGCGTTTAACCTCGCTGGGCTTGGTGGGGTCCTGCGACGCCCGAGTGCACTGCTCGGCGGGCTTGCGCTGCACCTGGCGATCCCGTTGCTGGTCATCCCGCTCGTCGCGGTCCTGCTGCACGCCTCGCCCGACTCCGACGGCGACAGCGGCCTGGTCACCGCGATGATCCTGATCGTGGCGATGCCCGTGGCGGCCGGCGCCACGGTGTGGACCGGCAAGGGGGACGGCGACCAGGCCGACCATGGTCGGCCTGGTCCTCGCCTCTACCCTCATCAGCCCACTCACCACACCGCTGGTGATCGAGCTGCTGTCTCCGCTGCTCAGTGGCGGCTACGCCGGCTCGCTCGCCGCGAGTGTCCACACTGCGGGCGGTGGCTTCGCCTTCGTCAGTGTGGGGCTGCCCTGCGCGGCGGGCACCCTGGTCCAGCTCGCCCTGCCCGCGTCGTTGCGCGGCCGGGCGCTGGGCGCAGTCGTGCCTGCGGCCCTGGCCGGCTCGCTCGTCCTGACGTACGTCAACGCCAGCGGCGCCCTCGGCTCCTTCGTCGCTCGGCCACGCCCCTTGCTGCTGGGCGCCGCGCTGGTCGTGGCGGCACTGGTCTGCCAGCTGTCGTTCGTGCTCGGCCGCTGCGCGGCGCGGCTGCTGCGGCTGGGCCCGCCCGCCGCTTCCTCGCTCACCCTCGCCTCCGGCATGAACAACAGCGGCGCCAGCGCCGTACTGATCACCGCCGTGCTCCCGGACAAACCCCACCTACTGCTCCCGGTCCTCGCCTACGGCCTGCTCCAGAAGACAGTCGCCAACCGAGTCGTACGGGTCGGGCCTTCCAGGGGGTTGCGTTCCATTGCCTAGAACATCGCGGTCCCCGGCCCGACGCCGGGAACCGCAGGACACCGGTGCGCGCAGGCTGTCGCAGCCTGTTCCCAGGGTGCGACAGGCGTCGATGGCTGCGACCGTAACGGTGAAGAGTGATCACGGCAGGGGCAGGCCGTGCGGCAGCAGCGGGCTGTTCCCGATCGTCAGGCGGCTGACCAGGGGAGATGGAGAACTGGGACGGGAGTATCTAGGGTCAGCGCGTGGCTTTCATCATGGTGTGCGAAGACGACGCGGCGGTCCGCGACGTCCTCAAGCGCGCCCTGGAGCACGACGGCCACACCGTCTCCGTCGCCGCCACGGCCGACAGCCTGCTGCGGCAGCTCGCACCGGCGCCCCATCTGGTCGTCCTGGATCTCGGACTCCCGGACGCCGACGGCCGCGACGTCTGCCTGGCCCTGCGGGCTCGCGGCGTCGACGCGCCGGTGTTGATGCTCACCGCCTTGGACGGCCTGCATCACAAGGTGGGCGGCTTCGAGGCCGGCGCCGACGACTACATGACCAAACCCTTCGACATCCCGGAACTGCTGGTCCGCGTCCGCGCGCTGCTGCGCCGGGCCACCGTGGCGCCCGCACCGCGCGAGGTCGTCCTCGATCCGGCGAAGCACGCGGTGACCTACGATTCGGTGAGCATGAGCCTGACCCCGACCGAGTTCCGGCTGCTGGGCCGCCTGATCGCCTCGCAGGGCGACGCGGTGCGCCGCCACGCCCTCATCGCTGCCGGCTGGCCGCACGGGGCGCAGGTCAGCGACAACACCCTCGACTCCTATGTGCGCCGGCTGCGGGCCAAGCTGAGTGCGCTGGGTGTGGCCGAGCGTCTGGCGACCGTCCGCGGCGTGGGCTACCGATGGCAGTGACGGGATTCCGTAAACGGGTCGTCGCACTCACCGTGCTGATCGCCACCGCCGTGGTCGCGGTCCTGGTCGTGGTCTCGCACGTGCTGCTGAGCCGGGTGACGGACGCCGACGCGCACGATCTGGCACGTACTCGCGCCGAGGCGGTCGCGGCGAACGTCACCGCCAAAGGCGGCCGTGTCGTGCTCACGGAGAACAGCAGCGAGGCGCTGGACGAGGTCGCCTGGGTGTATGCCGACGGCCGCCTGCTCGACGGGAACGTGCCGCCGAGCCTGGTCGATCGCGTCGAGGAGCTGGCAGACTCGGGGCGATCGCAGACCGCGTCGGTCGGCGATTACCTCCTGTATGCGCGGAAGGTCCCGATCGACGGCCACCACGTCATGGTGATCGTCCGGGTGGATCTCACGCCCTACGAGACATCCGAACAGCGCAGCCTGACCCTGTCCCTGATACTGGGCGGCCTCACGATCCTCCTCGCCGGCGGTGTCGCACACATCGTGGTGCGCCGCGCGCTGCGGGTCGTGCACGAGATGGCCGCCCTGGCCGACGAATGGGGCCATCACGAACCCGGGCGCCGCTTCGACCTCGGGATCCCCCGCGACGAGTTCGGGGAACTGGGGCGGACCCTGGACCATCTCCTGGAGCGCGTCGACAACGCGCTGGCGGACGAGCGCCGGCTCACCGATGAGATCGCCCACGAGCTGCGGACACCGCTCACGGTCCTGCGGGCCGAGGCGCAGCTGGCACAGCTGTCCGGCGAGCCAGTGCCGCCGGAGGCGGTGCTGAGCGAGGTCGACCGCCTCGATGCGGCGATCACGACGATCCTGCGTGCCGCGCGCGCACGGACGGACAAGGGGACCCGATGCGATCTGCGCTCCGCCGCGCGGCAGGCGATCGCCGGCCGCGCGGTCGAGGTCGCCTTTCCCTCGAAGGTCGAGGTCGCCGTGGCGGCCGACGTCGCCGTGTCGCTACTGTCGCCCCTCCTGGAGAACAGCCTGCGGCATGCGCGGTCGCGTGTGTGGATCACCGCGCGCAACCAGGACGAGGCCATCGTGGTCGATGTCCTGGACGACGGCCCGGGATTCGATCCCGCGGACGTCGACCGGGTCTTTGAGGCGGGTGTGACCGGCGGCGACGGGTACGGGCTGGGGCTGCCGGTGGTCCGGCGCATCGCCGCCTCGGCCGGTGCGGAGGTCCGCGCGGTCGCGGACGGCCGCGGTCACGTCGAGGTGACACTCCCGGCCGCCCGTGCAACCACGTAGTCAGGTTACGTGCAGATTCCCCGCGTAAACCTCCCCACATGACAACGACAACGGAAGCACGCACCCGCAGCGGGCGCCTCATGCTCAACAAGGTCCCCGAGGTCACCATCTGGTTCTGGGTGATCAAGGTCCTGTGCACGACCGTCGGTGAGAGTTTCGCCGACTGGATCAACATGAAGCTGGGCGTCGGCCTGGTGAACACGGCCTGGATCTTCACCGCGGTGTTCGTGCTGGTCCTGGCCGTCCAGCTGCGACTGAAGCGGTACGTTCCGTTCCCCTACTGGCTGACCGTCGTCGTTGTCAGCGTCACGGGCACCTTGTACACCGACATCCTGACCGACCAGCTGAATGTGCCGCTGTGGATCAGTTCCGCGGTCTTCTCGGTGCTGCTCGCGGTGGTCTTCGGTGTGTGGTGGCTGCGTGAGCGCACGCTGTCGATCCACTCGGTCACGACGCTGCCGCGGGAGTCGTTCTACTGGCTCGCCGTTCTCGTCACCTTCGCGCTCGGCACCGCGACCGGCGACTGGACTCTGGAGCTGACCGGCTGGAGCCCGGGCGTCTCCGTGTTGCTGCCGCTCGGCCTCATCGCGGCGATCACGCTGTTGTGGAAGTTCGGCGCGAACCCGGTGCTGTCCTTCTGGCTCGCCTACATCCTGACCCGCCCGCTGGGCGCGAACATCGGCGACTGGCTCGCCTCCCCCAAGGTCGCCCAGAACCCGGGCGACCCGACCGGTCTCGCGCTGGGCACGTTCACCACCAGCCTGATCTTCCTCGGCCTGATCCTGGCGACGGTGGTCTACCTGACGGTGACGCGCTCGGACGTGACCGAGACCCACGAGGCCACCCACGCCGCACCGGCCACCAGCAACCCCCGCAAGGAACGCACCGCGCTGGCCGGCTTCGGACTGCTCGCCCTCGCCACCGCGGGCCTGCTGGTCTGGGCCCACGGCCAGCCGCACGTCGGCCCGGCAGCAGAGGAAGACAACACCTCCGCCGTCCAGATGGCTCCCGGCCAGGCGGTGAAGAAGTTCCCGCCCGCCAAGGTCGCCGCGCTGAAGACCCTCGCCTCCACCTCGCTCAAGGACGCACGCTCGGGGAACGCGACGGGCGCGCACGCGGCCGCACAGTCACTGCGTGACCTGTGGGATGCCGACCAGGCCTCGCTGCAGCCGCTGGACCAGACCGGCTGGACGTCCATCGACGCCCAGATGGACAAGATGCTCAAGACGTTCGGCATCGATCACTCGAACCCGCCGATGTCGCCTGCGCAGCAGGAGAAGGAACTCAACGCCCTCCTGACGGACATGGGCTGACAGACCGCACAGCGCCTGGCCGGCCACCCGGCCGACGGGCTCGGTGTGCCGAGGCGGCGCGGACAACCGCGCTTCCTCGGCACACGCCGACGAGCTGCGGACCGCAATTCGGCCAGGGCCGCCTGCGGCAGCCCGGGCATGTCCGCAGACTCTCGTAGGGCAGTCGCTGACCGGATGGCGTCGGCCGAATGAGTGCAGACCCTCCAGCGCGAACAGGCGAGGGCCAGTCAACTCCTCGTCCCGGCCCCATCGCTCTAGCCGCAGCGCTCGAGGCGGTAGCCATGCCCTCGGAGCGTGGTGATATGAGGCAACCGGCAAGGGCGGCCGGACTCCTCGGTGGCCTGGGTGAGCGTCGGCGCAGGCCGGCCATGGTGACGTCCAGGGTCTTGGTGGGGCCGAACCAGTTCTCGTCCCACACCTGCGCCATCAGCGTTTCCCGAGAGACGGCGGTGCCGGGGTTCCTGGCGAGCAGGGCGACCTTTCCCGGGTGCGGCAACCTATCCATCGCCGACCGTTAGCCGCTTGGATGGGCTCCGCGGGAACCCTTCAGGAGGTGTCATGGCGAAGGTCACCATCAGCCTGGACAGCGATTTGGCCATCGAGGTCATGCTGCTGGCCGGCACCAGGAGCCCGCAGGACGCCGTCGAGTTGATCGTCCGGGACTACCTGGCACGGCGTCACCGCACCGAGGCGCGTGCCGGTAACGCCACCGACCAAGAGCGCCTCGCCGACCGGCGGTCAGCGCCGGAAGAGGGCCGCTGAGGACTTCAGGTTAGATCGGCGTGTCGGCTGGTGGTTGAAGGTCCTCCTGGGCAGGGTCCGGCTGGTGTCTATCGATCTTGTCTCCGACGACCTGTGGAAGCGAATAGCTCCACTGCTGCCAGAGCGGCCGCCCCGACGTCACCGTCATCCCGGACGGCTGCCGGTGCCGGACCGGGTTGCGCTGGCGGGCATCGTGTACGTGCTGCGCAAGGGAGTGGCCTGGTGCGACGTCCCAGCCCAGGTCGTCGGCTGCTCGGGGGTGACTGCCTGGCGTGGGCTGCGAGACTGGACCGAGGCTGCCTCTGGCCTCGCCTTCATGAGGCACTCCTGGCCGAGCTGCGGGCAACCGGCCTGCTGGGCATGGACGATGCGGCCATCGACGGCTCCCACATCAGGGCTCCAGGAGCGTGGAGAGAACACGAGGTTCGAGAGGGCCTTCCAGTAACGCGACTTCTGAGACCTGACTTCCGCGTCACCCCGGCGCAGGTGCGTGATGCGCGGTATGCCGGGGAGCACCTCGTCGAGTTCACCGAGGTGCCTCAGGCCCTGGAGTGGCGGGCCAGCCAAGCGAGCTGACCCCGTGGAGAAGGAACCGGCGGGCCGTTCGAGCCGCCGGTCAGCCCAGGTAGCCCGTGTCTGTGCACTGAGCTTGGCGTTTATCCTCGGCGGGCTTGGTGTTCCTTGATCGACTCGGCGCGTTTGACCGTCTTGCCGGCCTGGCCCGGTGCTTCTTCGAGCCGGGAGGCCGTCCCGGGCCCGGCCTGGACGGTTTCGGTGCGGCCGCCGAACGGGCCGCCGTCGCACGGACGTTGCGAAACCCCCGCCGGACACAGGCGGGGGTGAGGGCGGCGGGGCTCTGCGGGCCGTTCCCAAGGCGCCTGCGCGGGGCAGCCGGTCACTGGCCGCAGTTCGGGCTGCGGCCCTTTCACTGCTGATGGTGGCCGCGGCGGCCCGATCGGGTGATGGCCCGCCCGCGGAGAGTGTCGGCGTTGGCGCGGCCGGGAACGTGGGCCAGTCTTGTCGCGGAAGGGACGTCCGCCAAACATGGCCGTGCACTGCTTCGGATCTCCGCGCCCAGCCCGCGGCGGAGTGAAGTTTCGCCAGGCGCGGCTCACCGTCACCCTCCAGGCCAGCAGCTACGAACTGTGGTGCTCCATCCACAAACACCGGGAACTCAGCATGGACACCCACCTCCAGGTCGGCGGGAACGGCCCGGCGTCACCGGCCCCCGGCAGCGCCGCCGCGACCGCGACCAGGCAGTAGCGATGGCTCCCGGACCCGGCGTCCGCCCGCGCCACCACACGGTCATCCGGGTGCTGCTCCAAGTGGTGACTGCGGCCGCACTGGCCGTGGACGCCTACGTGCACGCCAGCCTCGCCTCTCCGTATGACCGGGTCGGGCAGCAGATCAGCCAGGGAACGTTGTTCCGCCTCGAAGCCGCCGTAGCGTCCCTGGCCGCGCTGCTGGTCCTGCTCCTCGGTCGCCGGCGGCCGGTGTGGGCGTTCGCCTTCCTGGTGTCCGTCTCCGCGCTGGGCGCCGTGCTGCTCTATGGGTACGTGAACGTGGGCGCTCTCGGTCCGCTGCCGAACATGTACGAGCCGTTCTGGGGGACGAAGAGGACCGGCAGCGCGATCGCCGAGGCGGTCGGCGCTGTGACCTCGCTCGTGGGCTTTCTGATCACCGGCCCGCCGCGCTCTGCGTCCACTCGGGCCGGCGCCCCTCGGGGCGGCAAGGCCGACGGCGGGGGCGGCTGATCACATGGCACGCCTCGCCTCGCGCACCGAACCCCGGCAGCTCCTGGGGCTGCTGCTGCCCCTGGCGGTGACCGTCCTCATCTGGTACGGGCGAGTGCACACCCCGGAGTACCGGCGCAGCCGCTTCGGGGTGCTGGGCCACGGCGTCTTCCTGCTCAAGGCCCAGCTGGGCAGCGCTCTGCTGGGACTGACTCTGGTCCAGCTGCTCCTCGCGCTGTGGATGTACGGCCAGCTGCCGGGCCTGCGCCGCACCCGGTGCCCATCGTGCACCGCCTGATCGGTCTGGCTGCCTTCGTGCTCTCCCTCCCGATCGCCCAGGAATGCATCATCGCCTACGGCGTCAGCCTCACCGGGACCCGCGAGGCGCTGCACTCGCTCGCCGGCTGTTTCTGGGGCCTTTGTCGCCAATGTCGTCGTGGTGCGCCACCGCCGCTCGCCGGTGGCGCGCTCGTCATGGTGATCGCCCCGGCCTGGCACTCGGCGGCGTTCTGGTGTCTGAACGGGTACTGGGCGCCCGGTCTGTAGGCGGACGGCGCCGGTTCGGTGCCGTCGTCGGCCACTATCGGCAGTGGTCACCAACCCGCCGCCTCCCGAGGTGCGAGGTGACCGGTTCGCGCGAATGCCGTTCCGTTCCTTCGGGGCGTTGGTGCCGCCGGTCTTGAGGTGCCCGGCGCCGCCACACCTCGCGGCCGGGGGCCGCACTGACCGCCGACACCGGGGCGACGTTGGCCGGCTGCGGGCCCGGCCCGCAGATACGCGCCTTGTATCCATGTGTCATATGCGAAAAAATGGGACATTCAGCACATGGCGCTGAAGGCAAAAGAGAGGAGAGCCTCATGATCACCAAGCTGCTCGCCAAGTTGTCCTTCACCCGCAACTACGGTGCGTACGGGGCCCACGACTGGGGCACGCACACCGGATAGGGTGTGACTTTCCCGCTCGGCGGGCGCCCCCGGGCTCCCGCCGGCTCCTGGCCACGCTGCCGACGATATCGGCCGGACTGGTACGAGAAGTCAGGGGCGATCCCATGGGCCGAGTGAATGAGCCGCCGCGGTTGCCCGGAGGCAGCTTCGCGGCCTGGAGCCGCGACCGGCTGGCACTCGCGCGCCGTGGCGCTGACGAGTGCGGGGACGTATGGCAGCTGGAGTCGGGTGTCTACGTAGCCGCTACGGCCGGGGTGTGTGAAGCGGTCCTGCGCCGCGCGCAGGACTTCCCCAAGCCGTCGTCGCCCCTCTTCCCGCCGTTGAAGCGGACCGGCGGAGCGCCGACGCCCGAGGAACGCGTGCACGCTCGCGCCGCCCGCATGCGCGGACTGCGCCCGCAGGCGGTTGCGGCCCGGATCGGTGAGATCGCGCCCGGGACCGCTCGATTTGCCGACCAGTGGCCCACAGGCCAGGACGTCGAGATTCTGCCCCTGGTCCGGCCCGTCCTGGCAGAGATCGGAGTGCGCTACCTCTTCTCCGAAGACGCTCCTGCCCTGCTGCCCTTCGCCTGGCAGCTCTTCGTGGCCCGGGAGGTGCTCGTACGCCCCTCTCACTGGGTGTGGCCGCGCTGGGTCCCCACACCGGCACGGCGGTTCCGCACACGGCGACAAGTCGCCTTCACCAACGCTTTGCGGCCCATCGTCCGCCGGCGCCGTTCATCGGGCCGGCTCGGTGACGACGTGCTGGGACAGATGCTCCGGCCTTCCTCCCGCCACGGCCCGCTGTCGGAAGAAGTCATCCTCGACACCCTCCCCGGAATCACCGTCGCCACCTTCGAGACACCCTCCCGGGCAGCTGGATGGATCCTGCTCCACCTGGCCCGATACGCCCAGGCCGCGGACCGCGTCGCGGCCGAAGCCGCCCTGCTGCCCGCCGACCCGGCCACGACGACCAGCACCCACCTCGAAAACCTGCGATACACCCAGGCGCTGGTACGCGAAGTGCTCCGACTGCACCCCCCGAGCTGGCTGCTCACCCGGCGCGCCCCGCGACAGACGCAGCTCGCCGACTACACCATCGACGCCGGATCCACCGTTCTCGTCTGCCCCTACACCGCCCACCGCGACACACGGGAACACCCCGAACCGGACCGCTTCCGGCCCGAACGCTGGCTCGACGATTCGGGCTTGTCCGCGAAACCCGGGGTCTTCCTCGGCTTCGGTACCGGGCCGCACGGCTGCGAGGGCGCCGCCCTGGCCATGGCCATGCTCACGCTCATGACCGCGCAGACAGTCCGCCGCTACCACCTGAGCGAGCCGCCCGACGCGGAACCCGGCTACCGGGTCACCACCTTCGAAGGCCTCGCAACCGCCGGCCTGCACCTGCGTGCCACCTTGCGCGGCTGAGGGCAGTCCTACTTTCGGTGGCAGGCCACCTACACCCGCGAACAACGAACGTCGATCAAGTCCGAGTGCCGTTCCACACGCGCTTGGATCATCGGCTCATGGTTCGCTCATCGTGTGTCGCCGGTCGAACTCGTCGACGAGCATGCCCATCATGACGAGGTCGTGGTGCCCGCCGGCGAAGAAAACGTGTTCCCGCAAGCGCCCCTCCTCGGTGAAGCCGAGCCCACGAAAAAGTCCCAGCGATGCCTCGTTGTGGGCCAAAACCGCCGCCAGGCATTTGTGATAGCGCCGCTCGGCGAACATGAAGCGCAGCAGCAGCACCACGGCTTCCGTCGCGTAGCCCTTGCGCCGGTGGCTGGCGCTGATGGTGATATCGAACTCGAACCAGCCTGAGCGAGGGCCGGTGCGATGCGAGCCGACTGTACCGACCAGCTCTCCCGTGGCCGTCGCTTCGACCGCCAACCGGAAGCGGTCGTCATCGCACTCGGCAATGGCCTGCTCCTTCGCCCAGGCACGGTAGCTCTCGGCAGACCTCGGCAGCTCCAGCCGGCCCCCCTGCGGTCCGTGATCGTCGGCGAAACGCGCGAACGCCGTCCAGTCGTCGGGTTCGACAGCGCGCAGGCGTACCCGATTACCGGTCCAGGACGATGCCATGCCCTATTTGATCACGCTGCTGTGCGCGCGAGGCCGACAGGCACGCCGCGGCAGGCACTGGAGCCTGCCCACGCGATCGACGGAGTCCCAATGGCCCGGTCAAGCGCCACTGCCCGAACCCTGCCGAGTGGGCACGCGACGGGCATGGGCTGCCGCCGGTCACCGCCCTAGTAGTTCGATCCGACCTTCTACACACTCGGCGTCTCGCTGCCGTGCCGCGTACGCCGGTTCTCCACCAAGGTACGCCGCTGTCCAGCGTCATTGATGTCAACGTTGGATGTCAGGCGTTCCTCTCCCGGGCCATCGGACTCGCCGGTATCGGTGCCACTGTTACGCTGGTTTTCTGACGGTTTTCCGGCCTACCGTGCCACATGGTTTCCGTCGAAACGAAAATCCAAGAGAGCGCCGCTTGCGCAACCGAAATGCAGCCACACCAGGGCTAAGGTCCCTAGTCAGGCGCCGATCGCCCGAGCCGCGGTGATCAATTCTTTCCATGGGGACCCGACGAGCGTGGTGCACCCCCTCGCACTTCGCAGGGGTGGGCAGCGGCCGGATCCTCCCTTGCGCGCCGGAGTGGCGCCGGCTTGAGGGTCCGCAGCTCCCACTCCCTGGGGAGCTCGAGGTGAAAGTTGTCGTTGATCTTTCCCGATGCAAGGGCTACGCGCAGTGCGCGTTCCTGGCTCCGGAGGCGTTCCGGATGCACGGTGAGGAAGCGCTCATGTACGACCCGAACCCCGACGACGCCCAGCGCGACCAGGTGCTACGCGCCGCGGCGGCCTGCCCCGTCCAGGCAATCCTGGTCGACCAGCTGGAGGCGCCGCACGCACCGGCGGAGGCGTCGCCGCCATGACCGGTGCCGACAACCTGCCTGCGTTCAAACGCGATGGCCGCATCGTGGTCGTCGGAGCTTCGCTGGCGGGACTGCGGGCCGCGGAGGCTCTGCGAGACGAGGGCTTCACCGGATCGCTGACCATGATCGGCGACGAGTTGAGCGAGCCCTACGACCGGCCTCCCCTGTCCAAGCAAGTACTGACCGGGTGGGTGCCGGCCGGGGGCACCGCTTTGCCCCGCCGTCGTGATATCGATGCGCAGTGGCTGCTGGGCGTGCCCGCCGACCGGCTGGACCTCGCGACGAACCACGTGCGACTCGCCGACGGACACGACGTCCCCTTCGACCGGGTGCTGATCTCCACCGGGGTACGGGCCCGGCCGTGGTTCGTCGAGTCCGAGGCGGCCCTGGACGGAGTGTTCGTCGTACGTACACGCGAGCATGCCGAGAGCCTGCAGCGAGCCCTCGCCGCCGGGCCTTCCCGCGTTCTGGTCATCGGTGCGGGATTCACCGGCTCCGAGATCGCCTCCGTCTGCCGGGAGCGGCACATCCCGGTGACCGTCGCCGAACTCGCGTCGGCCCCGCTGGTCGGGGCGCTCGGCGCCATGATCGGTGAGGTGGCGGCCGACATGCAGCGCGCTCACGGTGTCGACCTGCGGTGCGGTGTCAAGGTCGCCCGGCTGGAGGGCGACGCGCAGGGACGGTTCCGCCGTGCTCACTTCGACGACGGCAGTACGGTTGACGCCGATGTGGCGGTGGTGGCACTCGGGAGCATCCGCAACACCGAGTGGCTGCGGGATTCGGGACTGGCGGCGGGCTTGTGGGGAATCACCTGTGACACGGCCTGCCGCGCCCTCGACATCAATGGCGGCGTCCTCGACGACGTCTTCGCCGCGGGAGACGTGGCACGTTGCCCGAACCCCATCTACGAATCCCGGCTCATCGCACAGGAGCACTGGACCAACGCCGTGGAGCAGGCAGAGGTCGCGGCACACAACATGGTCAGCGCCCAGGCGGACCGTCGGCCCCACCTGTCCATCCCGCGGTTCTGGTCGACCCAGTTCGGCGCCAACATCAAGTCCGTCGGCGTGCCGACCTTCGCCGACGAGATGCTTGTCACCCAGGGATCGCTGGACGACCACCGTTTCGTCACCGCATATGGCTACCGGGGCCGCGTCACGGCTGCCGTGAGCTTCAACAACGGTAAGTGGCTGGACCACTACCTACGGCTGATCGAGATGGCCGCACCTTTTCCGCCTCCCTGCCCGACGCCGGACCAGCCGGCCGACACGAAACCGGTGCCCGTCGACTTCCCCGGCCCCGCCCTGCTCGCGCAGGGTGCCACGGTGGTCGTCACAGGCTATGACCCCGGTGAGCGTCGCGCCACGGCGGTGCACCAGCATCGGCAGGAGGAGCGCCAGACGACCACGGCCGGGACGCCTGGCATCCTGCAACGGATCTTCGACTACTCCGCCCGGGCCGACCCCTACCCGCTGTATGCCGAGTTGCGCAGGACGCCGGTGGCCCGGCAGGAGGACGACAGCTACGTCATCAGCACCTATCGCGAGATCACGAACGTACTGAACGACCCGCATCTGAGTTCCGACCTGCGCAATCTGGCGCGTCCGATGCCCCCGGCCGAGGAAGGGGCCACGTCGTCGTTCATCCACATGGACTCGCCCGAGCACGATCGCCTGCGGCGTATGGCGATGCGTCACTTCGGCCCCCCGCACACCCCTGGGCTGGTGACCGGACTTGAAGGCTTCCTGACCGCCACCGTCGGCAGCCTGATCGACGATGTGGCGGGCAAGGAGCAGATCGACGTCGTCGGCGATTTCGCCTGCCCGCTCACCGTAACCGTGACCTGTCACTTGCTCGGCGTGCCACGCGAGGACGAGCCGAGGTTCCACCTCTGGGTGAACGACATCATGAACTCGATCGACTACAACCCCGAGACCGACCCGAAGGAGAAACGGGACAAGGGCCTACAGGCCCGCAAGGACTTGTGCCAGTGCCTCGGCGAGCTGGTAGAACAGTGCCACGGCCGGCCGGGAGACGGCCTGCTGTCACGGCTGGCCAACGACGTCGGGCCCGACGGCCGGATGGCCGACGCCGAGATCGTCGCCACCGCCAGACTGCTCCTCATTGCCGGCCACGAGACCGTCGTCAACCTCATCACCAACGGCATGCTGACGCTACTGCGCCACCCGCAGGTGCTGCAGCAACTGCGCGACGAACCGGACCTCGTCGTGCCGCTGGTCGAGGAACTGCTGCGCTACGAGCCCCCCGTGCACATCATTCCCTGGCGGGTGGCGTACAGCGACATCACCGTCGCCGACACCGTCATCCCCCAGGGCTCGCAGGTCATGCTCATGCTGGCCTCAGGCAGCCGCGATCCGAAGCGCTTCCACGATCCGGACCGCTTCGATCCGAACCGACGTGACAACCAGCACCTGGGGTTCGGCAGCGGCCTCCACCTGTGCTTCGGAGGCCCGCTGGCCCGGCGGGAAACCCAGATCGCGTTGACCGAGCTGGCACGTCGCCTCGACCGACCCAGGCTGGTCGCCGACCCGCCGCCGTACCGGCCCAGCCCCGTTCTTCGGGGTCCCAGCCATCTGGACATCGAGCAGGGTGACGGTTGACACGGCAGCCGGGGGCAGCTGCAAGGTCGCGTGCGGCGGTCTCGTTGGCGATGTACTTCAGGCGTTCCGCAAGGGCGTCGTGGTCCCGCGAGTCGCACTCGAGGACATGGAACTGGACCGTGCGCGGAGCCGGGCCGGCGACTTCGTCCATGTGTCGTACCTGGCCGCCAACCGTGACCCGGTGCGCTACCCGGACCCCCATGCCATCGACCTCGACCGGCCGAACGCTCCGCACATGACCTTCGGCTGGGGCGGGCACCGATGCATCGCGATGCCCTTGGGCATGGCGGAACTCGAAGTCGCCATCGGACGGCTCGTGGAGCGCTTCCCCGGGCTGCGGCTCGCCGTGCCGCCGGAGGAAGTACGGTGGGACACGAAGACGATCATGCGGTTCCCCCTGGAGCTGCCGGTGGCGTGGTAGCGGCGCCCGCGGGCTCTCGGTGGGCGCGTGCGGTGACGGCCGGGAAACGAGGAGCACTGTGCCGAAGACCGTCGCGCAGAAGCTGGGGATCGCGCCGGGAGCGACACTGACAGTGCTCGAAGCACCTGACGGCGGAGACCTGAGCGTGGTCGGGCCTCTGCCCGACGGTGTGACCGTGCAGCCCCTGAGCGGGGACGCTCCCCCTGACTCGTCGTGTTCTTCGCCGCCGACAGCGCCCCTCTTCAGACGAACGCTCCGGCGGTGTTCGATGCGGCGGGGGAGGACACCACGGTCTGGATCGCCTACCGCAAGGGCGGTGTCAGCGATCCGACCCGCGACGCCCTGATGCCGGCCTTCACCGGCCCGGGCCGGCACGGCATGTCCCTGGTGTCCCTGGACGCCCGGTGGTCCGGCGCCCGATTCCGCCGCCTGGAGCAGATCGGGCGTCGATGAGTGGGAGCGCTTTGCCCGCACACAGCCACCGGAGGTGCCTCTACTTCCTGCAGATCCGCAGGCGTACGGCGGTGCCCTTGGGCCCGGTCCGCACCTGAACGGTGTCGCAGAGCATGCCGACCCCCCAGATGCCGAACCCCGACTTCAGGGCGGACTCCGGTGGCACCCAGCTGAGGAACTCCTCGGGCTGCCAGTGGCCGGAGTCGGTGATCTCGCATACGAGGCCGTCGTCGGGCCATACGCGCAGGGACACCGGCGCCCGGCCGTGACGGAGGGCGTTGGTCGCCACCTCGGTGACGGCGACGAGGACGTTGTACAGCCCGTCTCCCGCCACTCCGCAGTTCTTCGCCTGTTCGGCGACGAAGGCCCGTACCGCGTGCAGGTCGTCCGGACGGACCTCCATCGAGGCGGCGGAGTGCGGGGAGGGCGGCAGCGGCCGGTTGTCGACGTCGGCGACGAAGTCCCGGGGGTCCCGGTAGTCCGGGTTCTGCCGCAGCCGGGCGCCCTCGTGGATGTGGGGATGGGTCTGGCGCACCAGGGAGATGACCTCGGGGGCCAGAACCGAGGTGTTGTAGCAGCAGTAGCCCCGGAAATCCGCGTCGGCGAAGCCCATGTTGAAGATCGAGTCGTACCGGACCCACTCCATCGCGTCCGGGTACTGCGACCAGTCGGCCGACGCGACGACCCACGCCGGGCGCGAGCCGAGCGTCCTGGCGACGGCCATCATGCCGGCCATGGCCCGCACGGGAGTGCTGTAGAAGTCCGACGGATCGATGAACTGCACCGCCACGGCGTCCCGGCCGAGCGAGTCGCGCAGCACCTCGGCCTCCTGCCGGGGGGTGACCGCGAAGGTCGGGTCGCCGGCGTCAATGCCCTCGCGCAGGTGGGGGATGGCGCCCGCGAGGAACTCCTCCTCGTCGCCGTACAGAAGAGCGTAGTGCTGGACTCCCTGACCGGCCTCCACAGGCTGATCCGCGGGTGCCTCGGCGGTCATGACATCTCCTTCCGACCCTGGACGAGTCCGGGCAGACGCTCCCAACTGACTGTCTGGATCAGGTTCTCCATCTGTGGCGACAGGTTGTCCAGGACGAGCCGGACCCCGTTGCCGCAGCGCTCCACCAGGCACGTCAGCAGCCGCAGGGCGCCGAGGTCGATGAAGCGCAGCCCGCCGAGGTCGAGCCGTACATCGCCACCTTTGGCCGCCAGCGGGGACAGCGCCTCGATGACCTCCCGGTGCCGCGTCGCGTCGAGCTCCCCCTCCAGGCGCAGGCCGGGAGGATCGGCGGTCGGCGTGATCCGGAGCATTCGCTCGTCGGGGTGGGCAATGACTTCCATGAGGCCTACCAGGTTCTGGGTGGGTGAACTCTTGGAGTGGATCGAGGGCCCGACCGTAGAGGAAGCGGAGGCTTCCCGGAAGGGCCCGGACCAAAGTACCCGGCGGGGTATTTCGCCAAGCTGTAAGGCAATTGATGCACTGTCACCTCGTGCTTCCCTCCGCGGCTTGTGGCCCGACCCGCAGTGTCAGGCAGGCAGGGAAGAACGCGCTCCAGGTGTATCCGCGCCAGCGCACGTACGCGCCGACGTTTCCGTCCGCGAGGATGGTGGCGCGTCTCATGTGCTCCTGCGCCTCCTGGATCCTGCCTACGTCGAAGAGGATGAAGCTGATCTCGTTGAGGGCGAGGCTCTCCAGGGCCCGCTCGCCGGTCTCTCGCGCGTGCCGCAGGCTCTCCCGCAGGCAGGACAGGGCGTCCTCGGTCCGGCCCAGCCCAAGGTACGCCCGCCCGAGATTGCCCAGGCCGGTCATCTGGGCCATGAGGTCGCCGGCTTCCCGTGCCAGGGCTAGGTGCCGGTGCTGCACGGTGACGGCCTCCTCGTAGAGCTCGCGTTCGGCCAGCGCGTCCGCGAGGTTGCCCAGGGCCCGCAGCTCGCCGTCCCGGTCGCCGATCTCGCGCCAGAGCGTGAGCGCCGACTCCAGGCACTGCCGCATCTCGTCGTACCGCCGGTGCAGCCAGTACACCGCGGACAGGTGGTCCAGCCCCCACGCCTCGCTCTCCCGGTCGCCGAGGCGGCGGGCGGTGGACACGACGACTTCGGCCAGGGTGTGCAGCTCCCGGGCCCGGGCGTGCGGGTAGAGGTACCAGTGCAGCGGCCGCGCCAGCCGCATCGCGAGCCGGGCCGTGGGGTCGCTCTGGCCGGCGGCGTGCGTGACGGCGGCCATCAGGTTCGCGCGCTCGACGTCCAGCCACGCCTCGGCCTCACGGCGGTTCCTGATCGGCGTCGTCGGCAGCGCGCCGTGGGCGGACGGGTCCTTGGCGGGGCGGTGCGGAGACCGCGACGGCACGTTGAGGAAGGCCACCGCCCGCTCGGCCGTGGCGAGGTAGAAGCGCAGCACGCGTTCGAGGGCCCGTTCGCGCTCGGCGGCCGACTCCTCCGCGTACACCTGCTCACGTGCGAAGAGGCGGATCAGGTCGTGCATCTGGTAGCGGCCCGGGGCGAGGCTGTGCAGCAGATGCGCGTCGACCAGCCGCTCCAGCGCGTCCTCGGCCCCCCAGCTGTCGACGCCGAGCAGCGCGGCCGCAGCCTGCAGGCCCATGTTCGAACCGGGCAGCACCCCGAAGAAGCGGAAGGCGCGTGCGGCGGCCCGGTCCGTGGGGTTCTCGCTGTGGCAGATGCCGTCGTAGCTGGCGTGGAAGCTGGCGCGCACCGACAGATCGCCCACCCGGATCTCGTCGAGGCGGTTCTGAGCGTCGGTCAGCCGTTCGACGAAGGCGCTCAGGGGCCAGCTGGGGCGGGCTGCCATGCGGGCGCCAACGATGCGCAGGGCGAGCGGGAGACGGTCGCACATCTGCACGATCGCGTCGGTCGCCTCGGGTTCCGCGGCCACCCGCTCCTTGCCGACGAGCCGCTCCAGCAGAGCGGTCGCCTGGTCGTGGAACATGACGCCGAGATGGAGATGGGTGGCGCCTTCCAGGGAGGTCAGGATCTCGCGGCTGGTGATCAGCACCGCGCAGCCGCGACCGGCGGGGAGCAGCGGCCGGACCTGCTCGACGCCGGCCGCGTTGTCGAGCACCACCAGCAGCCGCCGGTCGGCCACCAGCGAGCGGAACGTGGCAGCGGCCTCCTCCGTGTTGGAGGGAATGGCCACCTCCGGAACGCCGAGCGTCGCGAGGAACCGGCCGAGCACCTCACCGGGCTCGAGGGGCGTCAGCCCGGCGGTGGCCCCGTGCAGGTCGACGTAGAACTGGCCGTCCGGGAAGCGTTCGGCGAGCTGGTGGGCGGTGTGGATGGCCAGAGCCGACTTGCCCACCCCGCCGGCACCGTCGATCACGGCCATCGCCACCCGGCCCTCGTCGCCGTCCTGCAGCAGCTGGTGCAGCACCGAGCTCTCGCCTGCGCGGCCGACGAAGGTGGTGCTGAGGTGGGGAAGCTCCCTGGGCACCACAACAGGCCTGCGCTCGGCGGCCCTCGCGGGTGCGGCGGGCGGCCGGGCCTCGAGCAGCAACGACGCGTCGGCCCGCAGGATCTGCTGGTGCAGCTGTTGCAGGGGCGGGCCCGGCTCGATTCCCAGTTCCTCGACCAGCTGGTGCCGCAGGTCCTGGTAGGCGGCCAGCGCGTCGGCCTGCCGGCCCGCCCGGTACAGGGCCAACATGAGCTGGCCCCGCAGCCCCTCGCGCAGCGGGTGCTCGGCCACCAGTGCGTCGAGTTCGTCGAGGACGGCCTCGTGGCGGCCCAGCCTCAGCCGGGCCTCGATGCGCGACTCCCGCGCCTGCGTGCGGTACCCCGCAAGGCGCATCGCCTCGGCCTCCAGGGCGGGCGTCGGCGGCACATCGGCGAAGGGGGCGTCACGCCACAGTCCCAGGGCCTCTTCGAGCCGCTCCGCGGCGGTCTCGGGCGCACCGCCGTCGAGCTCCCGGCCGCCCTGCTCGATCAGCTCCACGAACCGGTGGGCGTCGACCTCGCCCGGTGCCACGACGAGCCGGTAGCCGTGGGCCCGGTACCCCTGCGCGTGGGTCACCAGCAGTCGGCCCGACTCATCCCCCAGCGCCCGCCGCACCCGCGACAAATAGCCCTGCAGGAGCTTGCCCACGCTCTGCGGAGGGTCGGCGCCCCAGAGTTCCGCGATCAGCCGCTCGGTGGAGACCACCTGGTTGGCGTCACACAGCAGCACCGCCAGCAGCATCCGCCACTTCGCCGGGGCGAGGGGGATCTCGTCGCTGCCGCGCCACAGCCCGAGAGGGCCAAGGACCTGATACCGCACGCCACGCTCCGTCAGTCGTCACCCGTGCAAGGCAGGCCTGACGCAGGCCCGTTCCGGAGCCGGACATGTGCGGAAACCGGGGAACCGGCCACGGACAGCCACCATATGACCTCCAGCGGTACCTCGAAATCGCCGAGCGTGGGGTTCGAACATCCTGGGCGCAATTTCCACGGGCGGCAAGGAACTTCCCGACTCGCGTGCGACCCGTGGGATCCATTCCCTTTTGTTCCCCCCCGGCGCTCCGAGCGCGGCGCCGGTGCGCCGCGCTTCAGGGCCGGAGAGCGTACGTCACCCGCGGGCCGGCGACCGGCGGGCGGCCAGCAGGCTGCGGACGACCGTGGCGGGCCGCAGGGCCGCGCTCGGCGGAGCCAGCAGGTGCTGCATGTCGAGGACGACGCGGTGCGCGTCCACCGAGACGTGGCTGGCCAGCAGCACCTGGCGGACATAGCGGTTCACCAGGTCGGTGCCCGGCGGCCGGCGGCCCACCGTCTCCGGGTACATGAAATCGCCGCCCGTCGCCACCTGCCAGGGGCCGGCGATCACCTTGGCCGCCGCGCGGTAGTAGGCGCGGGCCATCCTTGAGGACGTGGTGCCGAACCGGTCCAGGCAGCGGCCGAGTTCCACCGCTTCCAGAGCGGCGACGCTCATGCCCTGCCCGTACACGGGATTGAAACTGCACAGGGCGTCACCGATCGCCACATAGCCCGAGGGAGGCTGCCGCAGCCGCTCGAAGAGACGCCGCCGGGCCTGCGGATAGGTGAACCGTCGCGCATCCTGCTCCCCCACCGGCTCGGCGCGGGCGACCAGTTCTCCAACGTGGGGGGTCTGCAGCTCGGCGGCGAACTTCGCGAACCCCTGCGGATCGACGGGCGCGTGGGTCCCGTGCCAGCCGGCCAGGGTGACCATCCACCGGTCGCCCTCGACGGGGAAGACGGCGGCCGCCCGCTTGTCGTGCGGGGGGACGCCGGCTATCAGGTAGAGCAGTACGTCGTCGAGCAACCGGTCGTCGGCACCGCGCCGCAGCAGGCGGGTGGCGTATCCGACGTCCACCTTGACGGTGGCCACCTCGGGGGTCGAACAGCCCAGGGCGTGCAGCCACCGGTCGGACCGCGTACCGCTCTGTCCCGTCGCGTCCACCACCAGATCCGCGGCGAGGACCTCGCCCCCGTCCAGTTCGACCCCCGTCACCCTGCCGGCGGACCCGGTCAGCCCGCACACCGCGAGGAGGTCGCGGACCTCCACGGTGGGCAACGCGGCCACGCGGGCCCGTACCGCGTGCTCCAGGAAGGCGCGGCTGAGGCTGATCCCCTGCAGTCCGGTGGCACAGCGGGTCCGGTGGCCCCCCATCTGGTGGAACAGCAGGTCCGACCCGGGATCGAAGGGCACCGCCCCGCCCGCGACGAGGTCGTCGGTGAGACCGGGAAACAGCTCTTCGAGCGTGCTCTGCCCGCTGACCAGCAGCGCGTGCGCATGGCCACTCTGCGGCACGCCTCGCCGGTCTCGCGCGTCCCCGGGCAGAGCGTCCCGGTCCACGACGGTCACCCGGGTGAACCGGGCGGCCAGCGCACGCGCCGCGACAAGTCCTGCCATCGACCCGCCGATGACCACCGCCTGTGCACCGACCGAACCCATGCTCGGACCTTCCTTCGAGGAACCACCGGCCTCAGCCAGTGGGGGAATCGAATCCTTGGCCTGCGCGGCGCCGCGACGAAGACGCACCGGGCCGCGGCGCGGAGGGCGGCCGGGTCCCGCGCCGGGATCCGGCGTCGGCGGCTCGATGGCGCGCCGTACATCCACGTGCGTGCGTGGGTCGCCTCACGGAGCCTCCACAACCCCGGTGAAAGTGGTGCCGTGACAGTTCACGGCACCGGGGCAGTCTAGAAGTGCGGTGTGGATTGGGCCACTTCAGGGACGCCGAGCTGTGCCGCCAGTCAGTACGAGCGGCCCAGGGGAACGACTTCCCAGTGCCTGTCAGGCGCATGGCGGGGGCACGGACGTGGGGTGGCGGCCGATGACGAAACGTCCTGCCGCTTCAGGAGGAGCCGCGGCCCGGCCGTTCGGGTGCGTCCCGGCGGTGGAGGGTGCCACCGGGCGGGTAAGTGCCCAACTCCCGCCGTGTTCCAGGGCTGTAAGAAATGCCTGCCACTGTTCCCGACCGAACCCGAATGCCGGGCCATCGGGGTCCTTGCTGTCCCGGACGTGGACGGTGTGTCCGGCATCGGCGACCTCCACACAGTTCCCTCCGTTTCCCATGCTGTAGCTGGCCTTGCGCCAGTGCAGTTCAGTCGGGTCCACCATCGATTTCCTTTCGCAGCCGACTCATGAGGGTGCGCGAGTCCTGGGGGGACAGCGCGTTGGCCTGGATGAGGTTGAAGGCGAGCTGGTGCTGGCGGAGTTGATGGGCGTCGTTGGTCACCTGGCCGCCGATGAACGACTCCCCGTAGAGGACGTCCGGGCCCTCCCGGAATCCCATGATGCGGAACGGGGTCATGCCCCCGGGGTGCTCGCGCACGCTGAACGGGATGACCTGAAGGTGCACCTTGGGCAGCTCGGCCAGGGTCACCAGGTGTCCGAGC
Source organism: Streptomyces sp. NPDC014864 (assembly GCF_043081525.1). NCBI lineage: Bacteria > Bacillati > Actinomycetota > Actinomycetes > Kitasatosporales > Streptomycetaceae > Streptomyces > Streptomyces sp. NPDC014864. Next base: position 53,668 of record NZ_JBIBWT010000018.1, on the reverse strand, counting down.
TGCTCGCTCATGGTCCGGCTCCCGCCGACGCGCCGACGGAGCACCGCCTCGTCGAGGGTGATCATGATCCGCGGTGGGTCGCGTCTCTCAAGAATGCGCTGCCGGTCCAAGCGGGCGGTCACGTACTGCTCGATCTGCAGCGCCGGGGCCACCGGATGGGCGGTGGTGAAGACGGCCCGGGCGTAGGCCTCGGTCTGCAGCAGACCGGGAATGGCGACGGTCTCGAATTCCTGGACGAAACTCGCCTGCTGCTCCAACTCGATGACCTGCCAGAACCAGTCCGGATAGGCGGACTTGACGAGGGAGGGCCACAGAGCTGCCAGGGCGCCGTCCGCGCCGAGCAGCCGGTCGGCCTCGACGGCGAAGCCGCGGGAGGGCATCCCCTCGGCGTTCTCCACCCGCTCGACCTCCGCCTCGGCGCACCGCAACCGCTCGGCGACCTCCCGGCGGGCGAGTCCGGCCGCCAACCGATACCGCTGCACCGTGCCCCCGAAGCGGGCCAGTGCGCGGGGCAGGTTCTCACCGCGAGACTGCGTCGGGCCGGCCTCCGGCGCCCTCACCGGTACCAGTCCCCGGCCGGCCGGCGGTTGCCAGGCCACCGTCCCGTCCGGCCCGAGCGCGGCCCGAGCGATCGGCGTAGACAGCCAGGACGACTTCGGCTGCCGCGGCGCCGCCGGAACGCGGCTGAGCAGCCCCCAGGAATGCACGCCCGGGCGGGCCGCGGCGGACAGGGCCGCCTCGACACAGGCCCGTGCGCTCTGCTCCGTCGCACACGTACCGCACGGACCCTGCTGGTGTCTGCTGTCGCAGACCTGGTGCACCTCCCACGCGTACAGGTGGCTGTGTTCCAGCGCGGATGAACTCCGGCCCATGCTTCCGGTCACGCCGTTCACTGGTCCTCCCTCAGGAATGGCGGCCTACCCGACCACCGGTGCCGGCTCAGGCCGATGCCGGGTGTTCGGAGGTGTATTCGTCTTCTGCTGTTCGCGTCTTGTCGTTCGCGTCTTCCGCCGTGTGCGTCGCAGGTCGCCGCCCGGGGTACGGCGATCGGTACGGAGCCGCGACGCGGCCCCAGGCCGGCCCACGCAGGTCATCGAGGCGGCGTCCCGCCGCTCCCGTCGATGGCGACGGTGCACCAGGTGGTCTTACGGCCACGGCGGTGCCGGCGCGCACCCCAGGCGGACGCGATCGCCTGCACGAGGAACATCCCTCGGCCCTGCTCCTCCTGGGGACCCGCCTGGTGGACGACGGGCTGTGCCGCAGACCCGTCGGTGACCTCCACCAACAGGCGGTCACCGATCTGCATCAGGTCCAGGGTGATCCAGGTGTCGGGTGCGCACTTGATCGCGTTCGCGAGCAACTCGCTGACGAGTAACCGGCTGTCGTCGACGACTCCGGACGGGCACCCCCAGGAGAGGAGGGCCTCGCCCACCGCCCTGCGCGCCTTGCCGACCTCGGACGCCGCCGACCGGAGGTGGAGGTGCACATGCCGGCCGAAGCCGAGGTTGCAGTCGGAGCACACGAAGCTGTGGAAGCCGGTCGTCCCTGCCTCGGCGCCGGTGTCGATCGGCATCCGGAAGTCCGCCGCCTCGCGGTCGTCACGGGAGTACGGCGTGGCCGACCGCTGCCGAGGCACCTGCCCGCCGTGCGACTGTTCATGAGGTACCGCACGGTGATGCGGATCATGAAGATAGGTCATGACATGCCCCTCTGCCGCAGTGGGCGGGCGTGGGGGCCGCTGCCGCTCGGGATCTGCGGGCAAGGGTGCGATCGGCGCTTCGGCGCCCCGGCACGGCGTCGACGCGGGGCGCGCTGACCGGGGGCCCACCGTCGTCGACACCCGGTATCCCGGGCGAGGGACGTTCGCTCCCTGCGTTTCCAGACATCGATGCCCTCCCGACAGCCCTTCACCGAGGCAGCGGCTCCACCGCGGCTTGTCCGAGCTTCACCCTGCACGCCCGGGGGAGAGCGGCGGTATATCGGCGGTATCCGTCCGGTCGCGGGCAGCGCGTCCGTCGTCCGAACCGAGTGGCGCGCCGTCAATCGCGGCGGCCCGAGGAGACGAGCTCCAGGACGATAAATGCACCGCGCACGAAGATCTATCGGCATGAAGGGAGGCGCAGACCGGTTCCTCCGGTCCGCGAGCACGAAAAGACGAAACCGACACGGAATCGGAGACGGATTCCTCTATTCCTGGTTGCCCCCCACACCGATCCGCGGTTCGCCGCTGCCGTCGGTACACGCCGACTCCCTCGGCAAAGGCCCTCGGTCAACTCGCCGCAAACGGTGCGGAGATCACCGTATCTCCGAGATCGCCCGCGAGCCCGGAGCCACCACAGGCTGACGCCGCCACGGCTTCGCTCACGCAGCACTTGTTGGATGCGCCACACCGACCAGTGGCGATCAAGTCAAACTCGCCGTCGGCGTCCTGAATCCCCTCCGGGCGCCGACTCCAACTCCAACCCCCGCTGGTAGTAGCCGTGTTACGGCAACAGAGCCCAACCGGCGGGCACCGATCGAATCACGCCACCGCATGGGATGACGACCGTGGTTCCAGGCTTGCGACCCGCCGTCAACTTACGACAGGATCACGGCCGTCCGCTTCCGGCTGAATGGGGTCACATCCCTGCCACGGTGCACGCACCACCGGGTTTGCCTCAGGCATACACACCGGGGTGCCGGCTCGGTGACGCCCTGACCGACATCGTCGCCGGCGGCGGACGCGGCGGTGTATGAGGCACGTGGCTGGAGATCCCGGCTGTGGCCGGACCCGCCACACGGGGAACGGGGGCGCGCATACCCGGGGATGAGGCACACCGACGTGCCGCCATCTGACGACCACAGATGAGAAAGGCCCAAGTGACAGACATGACGCTGGACGAAGCCGCCGCGACGCACGCGAAGGAGCCGGCCGCCGACCAGCCGGGAAGCCCCGTGTTCTACCAGCAGATCGGCGGCGCGCAGGCCGTCAGAAAGGTCGTCGACGATCTCTATCTCCACGCGTTGAAGGACGAGCAACTGTCCCCGTACTTCGACGGCGTCGACCTGCCCACGCTCAAGCGCCACATGGTGCTGATGCTGACCAAGGTCCTCGGCGGGCCGGACAACTACGCCGGGCGAGGTCTGGCCGAGGCCCACCAGGGCCTGGACATCACCGGGGAACACTACGAGCGGGTGCGCCACGTCCTGCTCGGGGTGCTGTGGGAGAACCGCGTGGGGGTGGACGTGCTGATGCACGTCTCCGGCGTGCTTACCGCGGTCAAGGAGCAGATCGTCCAAGAGCCCGGCGACGAGCTGGTGCGGAGAGCCTGACATTGTGGTTGACGCTCGCCGTTTGCAGGAGAGCTGGAACGTGGTCGCCGGTTACGGCGACCAGGTGCCGCTGTTCTTCTACTCGACGCTGTTCTTCACCCATCCCGGGACCCGGGACATGTTCCCGATCGGCATGGCAGGTCAGCGCGACAAGCTGTTCGGGGCGCTGGGCACCATCGTGTCCCGCGTCGACCAGGTGGACGACCTGGTGCCCTTCCTGGAGCAACTCGGCCGGGACCACCGCAAGTTCGGCGTCCAGGCCGACCATTACCCCGCGGTGGGGTCCGCCCTGCTGGGGACGCTGGCCCACTTCCTCGGCCCGCAGTGGACGGACCAACTGGCCGCCGACTGGCAGGCGGCGTACGAGTTGATCGCCAAGGTCATGCGCCAGGCCGCCGAGGAGGCCACCAACAGCAGCCCGCCCTGGTGGGACGCCGAGGTGGTCGGGCACGAACGGCGAACGCTGGATGTGGCCGTGCTCACCGTCAAGCCCAACTACCGCCTGGACTACCTGCCCGGCCAGAGCGTGGCGGTCGAGACCCACCTGCGTCCCGGGCTGTGGCGCTACTACAGTCCGGCCAACGCCCCCCGCCCGGACGGCACCCTCGACCTCCACGTCCGCATGGTGCCGGGCGGGCCGGTCTCCTCGGCGCTGGTGCACGGCGTCCAGATCGGGGACGTGCTGAGGTTCGGCGCCCCGGTCGGCAACCGGCTGACGCTGGACCCGGACAGCGACCGCCCGCTGCTGCTGCTCGCCGGCGGCACCGGGCTGGCGCCGCTGAAGGCCCTTGCCGAGCAGGTCGCCGGGCAGCGGGCCGGGCGCCCGGAACGCCGGGGGACACTCGTCGTCGGCGCACACACTGACCACGACCTGTACGACTGGCCGGCGCTGGAGGCCCTCGCCAAGGCCAACCACCGCTGGCTGAACGTGATCCCGGCCGTCTCCGAGGTCTCCCTGCGGCCCCAGGAGAACGGCACCGCGGTGGAGGTGGCGCTGCGCCTCGGCCGCTTCACCGACCACGAGGTGTACGTCTGCGGCTCGGACACCATGGTGCGCGACTCGGTACAGCGCCTCGCGCAGACCGGTACGCCCGTCGAGCGCATCCGGTTCGAGTCGTTCACCGGCCTGGGCGGCGAGCAGTACGGCGTCGCGTCTCACGGGGAGGACATGGAGTCATGAGCACGCCCTACAACCAACCCCAGCGTCGACTGACGCCCGAACAGATCCGCACCAAGCAGTTCACCCGCACCCCGATTGGCCGGCGCGGCCTCAGCGAGGAGGAGGTCGGACGCTTCATGCTGAGGGTCGCCGACGAGTTGACGACGCTCCATCAGGACCTGGCCGGGCTGCGGGCCGAGAACGCCCGCCTGCGCAACTTCTACCGCGAGCGCGGCGAGCGGGCGGAGGGCCAGGCCGGTCAGGCCGGCATGGCCGTACCTCAGCGGCAGCCGAACTTGGAGGCCGTCAACCTGCTCTCCCGCGCCCAGCAGCAGGCGGACTCGCTGATCGCCCAGGCCCGTGAATACGCCCGGCAGGTCGCCGACCAGGCCCGTAGGCAGTACCACGACGTGCTGCGCGAGGCGCAGCGCCGGGCCCAGGAGGAGGCGGAGCGCGCCGTACTCGAGTACCGCGCCCGCTCCGGCACCCACTACACCGCCGAGTTCGAGGAACTGGAGCGCCGCCTGGCGTGGGCGCGTGCCTTCCTCGACGCCATCCAGTCCGTGGAGTCACAACTCAAGACCGCCCGCGAGGCTTTGGCGTACGAGGTGGAGAAGCTCGCCGACGCCGGCAGGCCCACACGCCCGGCCACCGGGCCGGGCCACCGGCTGCCCGGGCAGATCCCCGACGGAACCGTGGACCTTCCGCAAAGCTCGGGCACGAGCGGTCCCAATGGCGCGAGCACCTGGACCACCACGGGATGAGGAGCCGGCCGTCCGGGTGTCGCCGGCACGCCCGACGGCCGGGCACGGCCCGCGTGCCCGGGGACGGCCCAACATGCCCTCGGCGGGCAGACCGGTCAGCTGTTGAAGATGCTGGTCCTGCCCGAGTTGGGGCTGCTGACCAGGGCGATAAGGGGGCGATACCGGGCGTGTCGGCGGCCAGGGGGACACCGGTGCCGCCCGCCCGACCCGGCGGTGTCGTGGCAGCCGCCGACGCCTTGGCGGCCGGCGCTCATCGCACCGCCACTGTGACCTGCACGCAGGCGGCCTGGGCGCGGCGCAGGGACACCTCGTAGTCCTTGACCCGGTAGACGACGGGATCACGCAGGGGCGCCCGGCGGGCCACCTCCACGGTCGCGCCCGGGGTGAAGCCCTAATCGTTGAGCCGGCGTGCCACGGACGGCCCGAGCCGGCGTGCCACGGCCGGCCGGCCTCGGCGACGACCCCGGTGACCGTGACCCGGTCACCCGGCGCCACCTCGTCCAGTCGGCACCGTCCAGGAGCGGGCAGGCGATGGCCCCCGGCCGACTGTCTCGTCGCTCTTCTGATCGACGTCGCTCGTCCGCGCCTCCACCGTGCGCCGCCAGTGCGTCTCCTGACCGAGCGCCAATAAGTAGAGCCCACGCTCGATCGCTCGGAGCGCCTGAGTGCATCCACCTCCGGCGAAGGGTCGTCCCCCACCACCTTCCTGTTCGAGACACACATCCCCCATTCCCCTTATGTGCGTGATTTCGCCCGGCGTCGTGCGCCCCAAGAGCCTGTCCACGAGGGGCTGTCCGGCGAAATCCGGAGGTGCTCGCGGCAGGGGCCTGCGGATCCGTCGCGGCGAGAGTATGGCGTCCACTCATTGAAGAAGGGATACTGCATACAATACTCACCAGGAGGGGCCGCTCATGTTGTTCCGGCAGCTCGAGTACTTCGTGGCGGTGGCCAGGGAGAAGCACTTCGCCCGGGCTGCGGACGCGTGCTGCGTCTCGCAGCCGGCGCTGTCGACCGCCATCGCCAAGCTGGAGCGGGAACTCAAGGTCACGTTGATCAACCGCGGTCACAATTTCGAGGGCCTGACGCCCGAGGGCGATCGGCTCGTCATGTGGGCCAAGCGCATCCTCGCCGAACACGACGCGCTCAAGGCCGAGGTCGCCGTGATGCAGTCCGGCATCACGGGAACGCTCAGGCTCGGGACGGGCCCTACCGTGTCGACGACGGCCGGGCTCCCGGTGGCCGCGTTCTGTGCGATGCACCCCCTCGCCCGGGTGAAGGTCTGCTCCCGGCTGTCCTCCGCCGAGCTGGTCCGGCAGCTGCGCGACTTCGAACTGGACGCCGCGATAGCCCACTTCGGGCCCGACGACCGGGAGTCCCTGGAACTGCTGCCGCTGTACGAGGAGAAGTACGTACTGCTGGTGTCCGGCGAGCACCTGGTGTCCGCGAAGCCCACCATCACCTGGGCCGAGGCGGCACGGCTCCCCCTGGCACTGCTGACGCCCGACATGAGATTCCGCCAGTTCATCGACGACGCCTTCGCCGACTGCGGTGCGGTGGCGGCCCCGCAGGTCGAGACGGACTCGGTCGCCTCCCTCTGCGCGCACGTCGCGACCGGTACCTGGGCGAGCATCGTGCCGCACACCTGGCTGACCTCGATGCCCCTGGCCCGCGGCACCAGGGCCGTGCGGCTGGTCGAGCCGGACGCCGACGCACAGATCTCCGTGGCGATCCACGCGGCGACGCCGGGTTCGGTCGCCGCGCGGGCCTTCCTGAACGTGGTGGCCGGGCTGTCCCTCGGTGAGGTCTTCCTGCCCGAACTCCCGGAACGAGCCGTCGTACAGGAACACGCGGGACCGCCAAAGCTGCGGGAGCTCCCGGAACCGGCCGCGCTCGTCCGCGGGGCACGCTGATGCCGGGGGCCGGCCGCCCGGGGGTGGCGGGAAACGCTGGCCCGCATCACCGCTCTCACCGGTGCCGGAAGCGCAGGGGGCCTCCCCGCCCGCATCGATAAACGCCGTGAATCGGCCGGTTGGCAAAAGATCTTGGACTCATCGGCCCTTCCACGCCGATGGTGAAGAGCACACGCAGCACGAACTTGGCGACGCGCTAGGAAGGATCCGGACCATGACGGACGTTGTCACCCAGGACACCGGGGCGGAGGGCGCCGAAGAACCGGCCGCCCTGACCGACGGTATCCATCTGGTCGTCGATGCGCTGAAGCTCAACGGAGTCGAGAACATCTACGGTGTCGTGGGCATCCCGATCACCGACCTGGCGCGGCTCGCCCAGGCGTCGGGAATCCGCTACATCGGCTTCCGGCACGAGAGCGACGCCGCTCACGCGGCGGCCGCGGCCGGCTTCCTCACCCAGCGGCCCGGCATCTGTCTGACGGTGTCGGCACCGGGCTTCCTCAACGGTCTTGTGGGACTGGCCAACGCCACCACCAACTGTTTCCCGATGGTGCAGATCTCCGGTTCCAGCGAGCGTCACATCGTCGACCTCCAGCGGGGCGACTACGAGGAGATGGACCAGCTCTCGGCCGCCAAGCAGTTCGCCAAGGCCGCGTTCCGCGTGTCCCGGGCCGAGGACATCGGCCGCGGTATCGCCCGGGCCATCCGTACCGCGATCTCCGGCCGACCCGGCGGCGTCTACCTGGACATCCCGGCAGCCGTGCTCGGTGAGATCATCGACGCGGAGAAGGGTGCCGCCTCCCTGTGGGAGCTCGTCGACCCGGCGCCGCGTCAGCTGCCCGAGCCGGCGGCCGTGGACCGGGCCATCGACCTGCTCGCGGGCGCCGAGCGGCCGCTGGTCGTGCTCGGCAAGGGCGCCGCGTACGCGCGCGCGGACGACTCGATCCGCGAGTTCGTCGAGTCCACGGGCATCCCCTACGTACCGATGTCGATGGCCAAGGGCCTGCTGCCCGACGACCACCCGCAGTCGGCGGCCACCTCTCGCTCCCTCGCGCTGAAGCGGGCGGACGTCGTCATGCTCGTCGGCGCACGCCTCAACTGGCTCCTCGGGCACGGTGACGCGCCCCAGTGGAACCCGAACGCCCAGTTCGTCCAGGTCGACATCGCGGCCAACGAGATGGACAGCAACCAGCCCATCGCGGCCCCGCTCGTCGGCGACATCGGTTCCGTGATGGACGCGCTGGTCGAGCGCAGCAAGCCGGGCCGGATCAGCGCCCCGACGCAGTGGCGGGAGGAACTCGCCGCCAAGTCGGAGCAGAACGTGGCCAAGATGGCCAAACGCCTCGAGGCCGCGAAGACCGCGCACCCGATGAAGTTCCTGGGCGCCCTGCAGGCCATCCGCGACATCCTGGAGGAGAACCCGCGCGCCTACGTGGTCAACGAGGGCGCCAACGCCCTCGACCTGACACGCAACACGATCGGCATGAAGGTGCCGCGCCACCGCCTGGACAGCGGCACCTGGGGCGTGATGGGCATCGGCATGGGATACGCGATCGCCACCGCCGTGGAGACCGGGGAGCCGGTCGTCGCCATCGAGGGCGACAGCGCCTTCGGGTTCAGCGGCATGGAGATCGAGGTCATCTGCCGCTACAACCTGCCGGTCGTCACCGTCGTCCTCAACAACAGCGGTGTCTACCGCGGTGACGAGGCCTCCCCCAACGGAGACCCGGCGCCCACCTACCTGAAGGCCCGCCACGACCTCATGATCGAGGCGTTCGGCGGCAAGGGCTACCAGGCCACCACCCCCGAAGAGGTCGCCACCGCGCTGCGCGAGGCCCTGGCGGCGGGCGCGCCGGCACTCATCGACTGTGTGATCGACCCCGCGGACGGCACGGAGAGCGGCAACATCTCACACCTCAACCCCAAGGGGCTCACGGCCAAGCGCTGACGCGTCGGCCTCCTCTCACCGGCGTCGGGGACGCCGCGCACCGGCCGCGCGGCGTCCCCGGCGTCGTTCCGGCTGTGTCGCACCGAGACCCTGCACGTGGATCCGCACTCCTGTGAGATTGGTGGCACATGACCCCGACCACCACGCCCACCGCGGCCGAGGCCCTGGACCTCCTCCGTACCGGCAACCGGCGCTTCGTCGACGGGGCCCCGCAGCACCCCAACCAGAACGCCGCGCACCGTGCCTCGCCGGCACCCGCCCAGCATCCCTTCGCCGTGCTCTTCGGCTGCTCCGACTCACGCCTGGCCGCGGAGATCATCTTCGACCGGGGCCCGGGAGACCTGGCCGTCGTGCGCACCGCCGGCCACGTCATGGGGCCCGAGGTGCTCGGCAGCATCGAGTACGGCGTCGGCCAACTCGGCTGCCCTCTCGTGGTGGTGCTCGGACACGACGCCTGCGACACCGTCCGGGCCGCACGCGGCGTCCTCGACGACGGGCTCTCCCCGTCCGCTACGTGCGCGACGTCGTCGAACGTGTCACGTCCAGCGTGCTCGCCGCACGGGCGGCGGGGCTGAGCGAGGAACCCGACATCGTGGACGCACGTACGGCACACCGTGGACCTGCTCCTCGACCGCTCCCCCGCCCTGGCGAAGGGCAGCACCGCGGTCGTCGGCCTCTCCTACCACCTCGACGGGACGGGTCCGGCTGGTCACCTCCCGCGGCCTGGACGGCCTGGGGGACGGCGCCAAGGCCGCCTGATCGCCCGGAGGTCCTTGCGGCACGACACGACCGTGCCCCGGTCTCCCTCGCAGTGAGGGAGACCGGGGCACGGTGGTGCTCCCGGCTCCTGTCGGGGCCGGTGAACTGCTATTTCTCCCGGGACTTCCGTAGCACCCCCGCGCCCATGACCACCACCGGGTGCAGGTCGTGCGCCTCGGCGTCCACCAACTCGAGCAGCCGGTCCCGCATCCGCGGGTCCCAGAACCGCTCGATGTGCCCCGCCAGCATCTCGGCGGCCTGATCGGCGGGCACATGAGCGAAGTTCACGGCGATCTGGTTCGCCATCCGCTGCTCGGACGGCACGAGGGCGGTCATCTCACTCCACCCCCGTGAACCGGCCGGCACCGACTTTTTGGGAGACGGAGTCGGGGATCGCTTCCGAGGCATGTCGCTCGAGCGGGTGCGCGAGCCCGACCTGGACAGCGGTCACCTTGTACTCCGGACAGTTGGTCGCCCAGTCGGAGCTCTCCGTCGTCACCACGTTCGCGCCCGTCACCGGATGGTGGAACGTGGTGTACACGACGCCCGGCGGCATCCGGTCGGAGACCCTCGCCCTCAGGGTCGTACTGCCCACCCGGCTGGCCAGCGTCACCAGGTCGCCGTCGGTGATCCCGCGGTTCTCGGCGTCCAGCGGATGCAGTTCGAGGACGTCCTCCGCGTGCCAGGCCACATTGCCGGTACGGCGGGTCTGTGCGCCGACGTTGTACTGGCTGAGGATGCGGCCCGTGGTCAGCACCAACGGGAAGCGCGATGTGGTGCGCTCGTCCGTGGGGACGTACGCGGTGACCACGAACCTGCCCTTGCCACGGGTGAACTCGTCCACGTGCATGGTCGGAGTGCCCTGCGGCGCCTCGTCGTTGCACGGCCACTGGACACTGCCGAGCTTGTCGAGGAGCTCGAAGGAGATGCCCTGGAACGTCGGCGTCACCTGGGCGATCTCGTGCAGGATCTGGCCCGGGTCGGCGTAGGACATCGGATAGCCCATGGCGGTGGCGATCTCGCAGACGATCTGCCACTCGTGCTTGCCCGACTTCGGCTTCATCACCGAACGGACCCGGTTGACCCGGCGCTCGGCGTTGGTGAAGGTGCCGTCCTTCTCGAGGAACGAAGCGCCCGGCAGGAAGACGTGCGCGAACTTCGCGGTCTCGTTCAGGAACAGGTCCTGCACCACGACCAGGTCCATGGCCTCGAGCGCGGCGCTGACGTGCTGGAGGTTCGGGTCGGACTGGGCGATGTCCTCGCCGTGCACGAACAGGCCCCGGAACGAACCGTCGATCGCCGCATCGAACATGTTGGGGATGCGCAGGCCCGGCTCGGCCAGCAGCTCGCGCCCCCACAGCTCCTCGAACACGGTGCGCACCGCGTCGTCGGAGACGTGCCGGTAGGCCGTGAACTCGTGCGGGAACGAACCCATGTCGCAGGAGCCCTGCACGTTGTTCTGGCCGCGCAGCGGGTTGACTCCGACGCCCTCGCGTCCGATGTTGCCGCACGCCATCGCCAGGTTGGCCATTCCCATGACCATGGTGGAGCCCTGGCTGTGCTCCGTGACACCGAGGCCGTAGTAGATGGCGGCGTTGGGCGCCGCGGCGTACAGCCGTGCGGCGGCGCGGAGTTCGTCCGCCGGGACACCGGTGACCGGTTCGGTCGCCTCGGGGCTGTTCTCGGGCCGGGCGACGAACTCGGCCCACTCCTCGAAGCCTTCGCACCGGTCCGCCACGAACCCGCGGTCCGCCAGGCCCTCGGTGACGACGACATGGGCGATCGAGTTGATGACGGCGACGTTGGTGCTCGGCTTGAGCTGGAGATGGTGCGCGGCCTCGACGTGTGGGGAGCGCACCAGGTCGATACGGCGCGGGTCGACGACGATCAACTCGGCGCCTTCACGCAGCCTTCGCTTCATCCGCGAGGCGAAGACCGGGTGCGCGTCGGTGGGGTTGGCGCCGATCACCATGATGACGTCGGCCTCGGCCACCGAACGGAAGTCCTGGGTGCCCGCGGACTCGCCGAAGGTCTGCTTCAGCCCGTATCCGGTGGGCGAGTGGCAGACCCGGGCGCAGGTGTCGACGTTGTTGTTGCCGAAGGCCGCGCGCACCATCTTCTGGACGACGTAGACCTCTTCGTTGGTGCACCGTGAGGAGCTGATGGCACCGATCGAGGCCGGGCCGTAGGTGCCCTGGATGGCACGCATCCTGGTGGCGACCGTCCGGATGGCCTCCTCCCACTCGACCTCGCGCCACGGGTCCGTGATCTTCTCACGGACCATCGGCTTGAGCTTGCGGTCGGGGTGGGTGGCGTAGCCGAAGGCGAAGCGGCCCTTGACACAGGAGTGGCCCTCGTTCGCCCCGCCGTCCTTGTAGGGCACCATCCGGACCAGTTCGTCGCCGCGCAGTTCGGCCTTGAAGGAGCAGCCGACCCCGCAGTACGCACAGGTCGTGATCACCGAACGGGACGGCATACCGAGTTCGACGACCGACTTCTCCTGCAGCGTCGCCGTCGGGCAGGCCTGCACACAGGCACCGCACGAGACGCACTCGGAGTCCAGGAAGGACTCGCCGGCGCTCGCGGCGACCTTGGAGTCGAACCCGCGGCCCTCGATGGTCAGCGCGAAGGTGCCCTGGATCTCGCCGCAGGCGCGTACGCAGCGCGAGCAGGCGATGCACTTGGACGGGCTGAAGTCGAAGTAGGGGTTGCTGGTGTCGGGTTCGGCGTCAAGGTGGTTCTCCCCCTCGTAGCCGTACCGCACCTGACGCAGGCCCACCGCGCCCGCCACATCCTGCAGTTCGCAGTCGCCGTTGGCCGAGCACGTCAGGCAGTCCAGCGGATGGTCGGAGATGTACAGCTCCATGACGCCCTGGCGCAGCTTCTCCAGCTTGGGCGTCTGGGTGCGGACGACCATCCCCTCGCTGCACGGAGTGGTGCAGGACGCGGGAGTGCCGCGCCGCCCGTCGACCTCCACCAGGCAGAGCCGGCAGGAACCGAACGGCTCCAGGCTGTCCGTGGCGCAGAGCTTGGGGACGTCGATGCCGGCGAGAGCCGCCGCCCGCATCACCGAAGTGCCCTCCGGTACCGTGACGGACAGTCCGTCCACCTCGACCGAGACGGTAGCCTCGCCCGGTCGTTCCGGGGTGCCGAAGTCGGGTTCCCTGAGCAGTGTCATGCCGTGCCGTCCTTCCTCGCGAGGAAGTCGTCGGAGAAGTGTGTGAGGGCGCTGCGCACCGGCATCGGGGTCAACCCGCCCATGGCGCACAGCGATCCGTCGGTCATCAGCTCGCACAGGTCCTCGAGCAGTGCGAGGTTGCCGTCGCGGTCCTCACCGGCGACGATCTTGTCGATCACCTCGACGCCGCGTACCGAACCGATGCGGCACGGTGTGCACTTGCCGCAGGACTCGGCGGCGCAGAACTCCATCGCGAAGCGGGCCTGCGCGGCCATGTCGACCGAGTCGTCGAAGACCACAACTCCCCCGTGGCCCAGCATGGCACCGGCCGCGGCGAACGCCTCGTACTCCATGGGCAGATCGAACGCCGAGGCCGGCAGGTAGGCTCCGAGCGGCCCGCCCACCTGCACCGTCCGCACGGGACGTCCTGAGAGCGTGCCGCCGCCGAAGTCCTCGACCAGCTCGCGCAGCGTGACGCCGAACGCGGTCTCCACGATGCCTCCGCGCGCCACGTTGCCGCCGAGCTGGAAGACCTGGGTGCCGCGCGAGCGCTGGACCCCCAGGCCCTGGTACGCCTTCGCACCGTTGGCCAGGATGACCGGGACCGTGGCGAGGGTCAGGACGTTGTTGACCACGGTCGGCTTGCCGAAGAGGCCCTGGACCGCGGGGATCGGCGGCTTGGCGCGCACTTGGCCGCGCTTGCCCTCCAGGCTCTCCAGCATGGAGGTCTCCTCGCCGCAGATGTACGCCCCGGCGCCGACCCGTACGTGCAGGTCGAAGTCGAGGTCCGAGCCGAGGATGCGCTCGCCCAGCCAGCCCTGCTCGTGAGCGATGCCGATGGCGGCGCGCATCGTGGCCACCGCGTCGGGGTATTCCGAGCGGATGTAGAGGTAGCCCTCGCTCGCCCCGACGGCGTGGGCGGCGATGGTCATGCCCTCGATGAGCATGAACGGGTCGCCCTCCATGACCATGCGGTCCGCGAAGGTGCCGCTGTCGCCCTCGTCGGCGTTGCAGCAGACGAACTTCAGCTCGTCGGCGCAGTCGAGCACCGTCTTCCACTTGACGCCGGCGGGAAAGCCGGCCCCGCCGCGCCCACGCAGCCCGGACTCCGTCACCGCGGCCACGACGTCGGCGGACGGCAGCCCAAGTGCCGTGCGGAGACCGGTCATTCCGCCATGGCGTTCGTAGTCCTCGGGAGAGAGCGGATCGACGATGCCGACCCTGGCGAAGGTGACCCGGTTCTGGCGGGCCAGCCAGGGCAGTCGGTCCACCACGCCGAGCCGCAGCGGGTGTTCGGCGCCGTCCAGGAGGCCCGTGCCGAGGAGGTCCGGCACGTCCTCGGGTGCCACCGGGCCGTAGCCGACGCGTCCCTCGGGCGTGACCACCTCGACCAGTGGTTCCAGCCAGAACATTCCGCGTGAGCCGTTGCGCACGATCTCGACCTGCCTGCCCTGGGCGCCCGCGGCCCTTTGGACCGCCTCGGCCACCGCGTCCGCGCCGACGGACCGCGCCGACGAGTCACGTGGGACGTACACCCGCACCGGGGGGTTCGGGTCCTGGGTCATGTTCGGGTCCTGGGTGAGGTTCCGGGCTTCGTCCCGGGTCGTGTCCTGGCTTCTGGCCGGCGTCATGAGGTCACCGCCTCGTCGAGCACCGAGCGCAGGCGCTCGGCGGTCATGCGCCCGAGGACCTTGCCGTCCACCTCGACGGAGGGGCCCAAGGCGCAGTTGCCGAGGCAGAAGACCTGCTCCACGGTGACCGAGCCGTCCTCACGGGTCCCGCCGATCGGGGAGCCCGCCTTCTGGGCGCAGTCCACCAGGTCTGCCGCACCGAGTGCCTGGCAGGCCTCCGCGCGACAGATGCGCACCGTGGTGCGTCCGGCGGGCGCGTCGCGGAAGTCGTGGTAGAAGGTGATCACGCCGTGTACATCGGCCCGGGACAGGTTGAGCTCCCGGGCGAGCAGCGGGACGGCCTCCTTCGGTATGTGGCCCAGTTCGGCCTGGACGGCGTGCAGGATCTCCAGCAGCGGGCCGCGCTCGCCGCGATGGGCCGCGACGATCGCGCTGATGGCGGCCTCTGTCGTCACGTCACTGACGCTCGTCGTCATGAATCCTCCCCCTCACCGGTGCACACATGTGCATCCCTGCCCTTGCTCGGTCGGCTCCACGGGGTGGTGATCGACGAGCCCGGCGACCCGCCGCCCTGCTCGTGCGGTGCATAACGCCCCTGATTCACGTACGGAGTTCTGTGGTGAGCCTGGCTCTTCGAATACTGTATGCAACGCCCGTCCCCGCGCCTACCGTCCGGAGCGCGGGAGTTCGCCCCGGGCTCCCAGCCGTCGCCGCAGCGGGGCAGCTGCCGCCGCGCCCTGGCGCAGGTCAGCCGATGGCTTCGGCCAAGGCCGGCTCGGTGTCCGTCGCGGGCAGCGCAGCCAGCCAGGCGCGTACGGTGCTCAGGACTCCGTCGAGCCCGCCGTCGTCCCGGGCGAGCATCGCGTCGGCCGGAATCAGCACCGGGTCGGCGCACACCGTGGCCGTCCCGCTGCCGCGCGGCCCGGCGCCGCTGGGGCGGGCCGGCACATGCAGACCGGGGGCGTCCGCGGGAACCAGCCACAGGGTCTGCCCCGCACCGCCGTCCGCGACCGGGGCCGAGGACCAGATGTAGCTGTCGGCCTCGCCCGCCCCGACGACGTCACGCTTGCGCGCGTGCAGTGCCACCACGCCGCCGGCGCGCCGGGCCGCCGAGGTCCGGGGGCCCGCACCGCCCGGTCCGCCCTCGTCGGCGTCCGCCAGGGCGAGGGTGCTGAGGTGATGTCCTGCGGCCACCTTCCGGCGCACCCACGGGGAGCCGTACTCCTCGATGAAGGCGACGGCGGCGTAGTGGGACCGGAGCACGGCGCCGGTCGCCGGGCACAGGCGCGACACCAGAGTCACGACCTCGGCGGCCTCGGTCAGCCCAAGGCCTCCACCGCCGAGGTCGGCACAGACCGTGAGTCCGAGGATGCCGGCCTCGGAGAGGGCGGCGACCGACGCGCGCGGGAACCTCGCGCTGACGCTGGCCTGTTGGGCCGAGGAGGCGATGGCGCTGCTCAGGACGGGAGTGAGGGCGGAGCGGTACGACATGGCGGCTCCTTGAAGGTCTCGGAGAATTGCATACTGTATACCGCCCTCCCCCGGCAATCTATGCCTCGACGACGAATGCTGTTCTTCGACTTCTCGACGGCGCCCGTCCGCTGCCCCACCGCGTCCCGGCGACCGCCCGCGCACGGCCTCCACACACGTGCTGCCGCAACCCTTGTCAGCGACAAAGCGGATACTGTAGACAGAATGAAATCGGCCATTCGATGAGCGCCGTCGGCTCTCGCACCCGCCCCTGTGTGCGGCCCCGAGTTCCGCGGCTCTCTGCATGGACGTGCACACAGGCGTGCCACGCCTGGCTCGGAGCGCGCTAGTACCGTGCGCCTGCCGACGGAGGTGACACGTGGCACGAGATCGGGACCGGCCGGCGGGTGCGCCCCCTGGTCGGCCGGTCCCAACTCGCCGCAACCACAAACTCATTGACCGACCGGGTGCGAGCGGGCGCAGGACGTCGGCTGAAGTTCACGTCACTGCGTCACGACGCGGCGAGCGCCGCGACCGGGCGACGCGCCCTTGGCGCCACGGTCAGGCGCTGGTGCCGCTGCCGCCGCCGTCGAGGCGCCCGATGCCATCAGCGATCCACTGCATGTCCGTCACGGACGGGCTCCTGCGGTTGTCGTCGAAGCCGAAGCCGAGCAGCAGATAGCGGCCTTGGACCCGCGGCGAGGGGAACACCACCGCTTCCACGACGGCGCCGGGCCCCTTGCCCGTGCTGACCTTCCAGCGGATGAAGTACCCCTGCCGGCCCGCGACCGTCACGGCGCCCGCGGCGGTCTGGCGATGTCCGGTGATGCCGCCGTAGTCCTTCCGGCCGCTCGTGTTGGTGCCGTACGTGCTCCGCGCGACCTCGCCGATCTCGGCCTGCGCCAGCTCCTTGAGGGTCAGGTCGCCCGGATGGGCGATGACCCGTGTGAACGCCCCGCCGGGCAGGCAGGAGTCGGCGGGCGCCCCCGGGCAGGGGTACACGGTGCCGTACCCAAGGCCCGCACCGGTCTTGGTGGTAGTGCCCCGCCAGCCGCGCAGCAGGGGGACGCGGAGGCCGTTGGCCGTGTCGTCGACGTGTCCGGTGACGGCCGGGCGCTGCCCCGGGGGCCGGCTCCCGCCACTGGAGCGGTCCTCGCTCGCGGATCCGGAAGGGGTCGGCTGGGCGCGGTGCGACGCCGGCGGGCTCGGCGTGGGCCGGTCAGGGGAGGCGGACCCGTGGGCCGACGGCACCTGTTGGCCGCCGTCGTCGCCGGTCAGCACCACCGCCGCCGTGACGCCCCCGGCGACCAGCACGAGGGCGCCGGCCATGAGGCCCACGACCAGGCCGCGGCGCCGCTTGCTCCCGGAGGGCGGCTGCGGCACCTGCACCTGCTCGGTCCAGTTCGTGCCGTCCCACCACCGATAGCCCGCCGGACCGCCGCCCTCGTGCCACGGGTCCGGATACCACCCAGGAGTCGCCATGTTCACGGCGGAACCTTACCTTCACGCACTGACGGCGCGGCCACCGACGTTGACCGTCCCGCCCGCCTCACTGCGATGTCACCTACGCGCCCGAGATCCCGCCGTCCGCCGGGAAGCCGGTGGCCTTCAGGAAGGAGGAGGCGCCGGCGAGGAACGCGACCGCGGCGGCGATCTCCTTGGCCTTCGCGAACCGGCCGAACGGGATGCCGCTCTTCGCTTTTCGTAGGGCGTGCCGGGGGGAAGGGGCGAACCGGCGCCCTCGATCGGAGGGCGCCGGTCGACCGGCGGCGGCAGGGCGCCGCGTTCTGGCTGTCCGTACCGCTAGGGCATCAGCTGGTACTCCGGAAAATTCCCCGGCAGGCGCTCGTCCGCGGGGCCCACGGTGACGGCCCGGACGAGGAGTTCGCCGCCCACGAAGGCGCCACGCCACGACGCGCCGAAGCCGCCGAAGAGCTCCTCGCGGTCGCCGCGCGAACGGGGTTTTCCGTGGCCCACCTTGAAAGCGCGGATCTGCGGGGCGAGCCTCTCGTACGTCTCCCGGTCGTCGGTCGACAGGGTGGCGACCAGGGCGCCGTTGGAGGCGTTCATCGCGGCGAGCAACTCCGCCTCGGTGTCGACCAGGACGATGGTGTCGACCGGGCCGAACGGCTCCGCATGGTGCAGCGGTGAGGACGGGGGCGGGTTCAGGAGGGTGACGGGCTGGACGTAGGCGGAGGTGTCCTGGCCCGGCAGGAAGAAGGCGTCCGACTCGTCGCCGCGGTACAGCGGGACGGCGCCGCGGTCGACGGCCTCCGCCACCTGGTCGTGGAGTTCCTTGGCCTTGGACGCGTTGATCACCGGGCCGAAGTCCAGTGCGGGATACGGGTCCTCGGGGTGCTCCACGGCCAGCGGGTGACCGACGCGCAGGGTACGGACCGCCGGGAGGTAGGCGGCGAGGAACTCGTCGAAGAGGGTGCGCTGGACGACGAAGCGCGGGTAGGCGGTGCAGCGCTGCTTGCCGTAGTCGAAGAGCTTGGGGATCACGGCGGTGAGCGCGTCCCAGTCGGAGAAGTTCCACAGGCCCCAGGTGTTGAGGCCCTCCTGCTCCAGGATGTGCCGTTTGCCCAGGTCGGCGACGGCGGTGGCGACCGCGGCGCCGGTGTCGCGCCCGCCCACGAAGGAGACGCAGCCGATCTCGGGCGCCCGCACCAGCGCCTCCGAGAGCTCTCCCCCGCTGCCGCTGACCAGGGTCACCGGGATGCCCTCGCGGGCGGCGAGCGCGCAGGCCAGGGTGAGGCAGGCGAGGCCGCCGTCGGTGGGGGTCTTGGCGATGACCGCGTTGCCGGCGAGGGCCTGCACCAGCATGGCGTGGACGAGGACGGACATCGGGTAGTTCCAGCTGGCGATGTTGGAGACGGGCCCCTCCAGCGGGGCGCGTCCGTCCAGCATGGGCTCGACGCCCTCGACGTACCAGCGCACGCCGTCGATCGCGCGGTCGACGTCCGCCTGGGCGAGCCGCCACGGCTTGCCAATCTCCCAGACGAGGAGGAGGGCGAGGAGTTCACGGTGCTCGGTGAGGGCGTCGAGGGTGGCGGCGACGCGGGCCCGCCGTTCGCCGAGGGGTACGTGACGCCAGGCGCGGTGCTGGTCGAGTGACGCACGGACCGCGGCGCCGGCGGTGTCCCTGTCCAGGCGGGGCGGCCCGGCGATGGGGCTGCCGTCGAGGGGACTGGTGGCGGGCAGTGCCCGGCCGTCGGCCTGCCAGGAGGCGTTCCAGAGGTTGAGGACACGGTCCTCGCGGAACGCCTCGGGGGCGACGGCCAGACAGCGCTGCCAGGCGTCGGCCCAGGCGGTGCCGGACTTCAGGGTGAGGGTGGGAGTGGTGGTGTTGTCGAGGATCGATGCCATTGATTGCTCCACTCTCGGTGCACAGTCGGGGGCGGTTCGCATGGCGTGCAGGTCGGGCCGTTGCACGGTCGTACGGATCGCACGGAACGCACCCGCCCGGACGGACGGGGCGCGGGGAGACGGATCGCGCGGTGGGGCGCGTCTCGTGGTGGTTGCGTGTCGCGCGGTGGGACGCGTCTCGCGGATCGCGCGAGGGCGGACCGCGTCAGGAATGGTTCGCACGAGGGCAGTTCGTGCCCGAACACGGTTGGCGCGAAGGCGGTTCGCCTGGAGACGAGTTCCCGCGAGAACGGTTCCCGTGGGGACGGTTCGCGCGAGATGGGCGGACTGGGGACGAATGGCTGTAGCGGGCGGGATGCCGGTCACCGCCCGGACACTACGAGTGGGGCCGGGTGACGTCAGCCGCCGATGGCCTCCAGGGCCAGCCGGGCCGTTTCGGTCGGTGTGCTTCCCACCCGCACGCCGACGGCCTCCAGGGCCTCCTTCTTCGCCTGGGCGGTACCGGAGGAGCCGGAGACGATGGCGCCGGCGTGGCCCATGGTCCTGCCCTCGGGCGCGGTGAAGCCGGCGACATAGCCGACGACGGGCTTGGTGACGTGCTCGCGGATGTAGGCCGCGGCGCGTTCCTCGGCGTCGCCGCCGATCTCGCCGATGAGGACGACGAGTTCGGTGTCGGGGTCGTCCTCGAATGCCTGGAGGCAGTCGATGTGGGTGGTGCCGATGACGGGGTCGCCGCCGATGCCGACGCAGGAGGAGAAGCCGATGTTCCGCAGTTCGTACATGAGTTGGTAGGTGAGCGTGCCGGACTTGGAGACCAGGCCGATCCGGCCGGGCTTGGTGATGTCGGCGGGGATGATGCCCGCGTTGGACTGTCCGGGGCTGATCAGCCCCGGACAGTTGGGGCCGATGATCCGGGTGCCCTTGTCCTTCGCGTACGAGGTGAAGGCGACGGCGTCGTGGACGGGGATGCCCTCGGTGATGACGACCGCCAGGCCGATGCCCGCGTCTGCGGCCTCGGTCACCGCGGCCTTGGCGAAGGCGGGCGGCACGAAGAGGACGGAGACGTCGGCGCCGGTCGCCTCCATGCCCTCGCGGACGGAGCCGAAGACCGGCACGCTGCGGTCGTCGAAGTCGACGCTCTGCCCGGCCTTGCGCGGGTTGACGCCGCCGACGACCTCGGTGCCGGCGGCGAGCATCCGGCGGGTGTGCTTCACGCCCTCGGCGCCGGTCATGCCCTGGACGAGGATCTTGCTCTCCTTGGTGAGAAAGACGGCCATGTCCGGGCTCCTTACGAGGCGTTGGCGAGGTCGGCGGCGCGCTGGGCGGCGCCGTCCATGGTGGTGGCCTGCTGGACGAGCGGATGGGCGTGCTCGTCGAGGATGGCGCGGCCGCGGGCCGCGTTGTTGCCGTCGAGGCGGACCACGAGCGGGCGGGTCAGCTTGACGGTGTCCAGGGCCTGGACGATGCCGTCGGCGACCGCGTCACAGGCGGTGATGCCGCCGAAGACGTTGACGAAGACGGACTTGACGTCCGGGTCGGACAGGATGACGGAGAGGCCGTCGGCCATCACCTGGGCGGAGGCCCCGCCGCCGATGTCCAGGAAGTTGGCGGGCCGGGCACCGCAGCCGGCGATGACGTCGAGGGTCGACATGACGAGCCCTGCGCCGTTGCCGATGACGCCGACCTGGCCGTCCAGTTTCACGTAGTTGAGGCCCTTGGCCGCGGCGGCGGCCTCGAGGCGGTCGTCGTGCTCCACTGTGCCGGCTGCCCAACGGGCCTGTCGGAAGCGGGCGTTGTCGTCCAGGGTGACCTTGCCGTCGAGGGCGAGGATCTGGCCCTGGCGCGTGAGGACGAGCGGGTTGACCTCGACGAGCAGGGCGTCCTCGCGGACCAGGACCTGCCACAGCCGCATGAGGACGTCCGCGGTGCGCTCCGGGAGCCCGGCGGCAGAGGCGATCCTGGCGGCGACGGCTGAGGTGACGCCCTCCTTCGGGTCGACGGGGATGCGGGCCACCGCCTCGGGGCGCTCGGCCGCGACCTCCTCGATCTCCATGCCGCCCTCGGCCGACGCGATGGCGAGGAAGCCACCGGCTGCCCGGTCGAGGACGTAGGAGACGTAGAACTCCCGCTCGATGTCGACGGGTTCGGCGAGCATGACCTTGCCCACACGGTGGCCGCGGATGTCCATGCCCAGGATCCCGCGTGCCGTCTGTTCGGCGGCGGCCGGGTCGGCCGCGAGCTTCACTCCGCCCGCCTTGCCGCGCCCACCGGTCTTCACCTGGGCCTTGACGACGGCACGTCCGCCGAGCCTGCGGGCGATCTCCCGGGCCTCCTTGGCCGAGTCGGTGACCTCCGCGCGCGGCACCACGATGCCGTGCTCCTCGAAGAGTTCCCTTGCCTGGTGTTCGTACAGGTCCATTCCGGCTCCTGTTCAAAAATGCCGCACGCCCCCTGGACACCACCCACCGGATGCGGGATAACAAGCTTCATACAGTATTCGTCGACTGTATGCAATGTACCGCGTGGGCGGTGCACTCCCCATGAAGGGACGGACTTCGTGATGTGTGACGACAGCCTTGACCAGCAAGAACCGCGCGATGGGACGGGACTTCGTCATGCCTGACGAGGGCCGCGCGGCCCCCCTCGGACCGCCCCGGCCGCGTACGCCCCAGGAGCCACGAACCACCCGATGTACAAGTGAGGTGACCCGGTGACGACCGAAACTTCCGCGACCGCACCTGCCGGAAAGGCCCTTGACGGCATACGCGTCCTCGACATGACCCACGTCCAGTCCGGACCATCGGCGACCCAGCTGCTCGCCTGGCTCGGTGCGGACGTCATCAAGCTGGAGGCGCCGTCCGGTGACATCACCCGCAGGCAGCTGCGCGACATCCCGGACGTCGACTCGCTCTACTTCACGATGCTGAACTGCAACAAGCGGAGCATCACCCTCAACACCAAGTCGGAGCGCGGCAAGGAGCTGCTCACCGAGCTGATCCGGCGCTGCGACGTGATGGTGGAGAACTTCGGCCCGGGCGCGGTGGACCGGATGGGCTTCACCTGGGAGCGCATCCGGGAGATCAACCCGCGGATCGTCTACGCCTCCATCAAGGGCTTCGGCGAAGGCCCCTACACCAACTTCAAGGCCTACGAGGTGGTCGCCCAGGCGATGGGTGGCTCGATGTCGACCACCGGCTTCGAGGACGGGCCGCCCACTGCGACCGGCGCCCAGATCGGCGACTCCGGGACCGGTGTGCACATCGTGGCCGGCATCCTCGCCGCGCTGCTCCAGCGGGAGCGCACCGGGCGCGGGCAGCGGGTCAACGTGGCCATGCAGCACGCGGTGCTCAACCTGTGCCGGGTGAAGCTGCGCGACCAGCAGCGCCTCACCCACGGCCCGCTCGCGGAATATCCCAACGACGACTTCGGCGACGAGGTTCCCCGCTCCGGAAACGCCTCCGGCGGCGGCCAGCCCGGCTGGGCGGTCAAGTGCGCGCCGGGCGGACCGAACGACTACGTGTACGTGATCGTGCAGCCCGTCGGCTGGAAGCCGCTCAGCGAGCTGATCGGCCGGCCCGAACTGGCCGAGGACCCCGAGTGGGCGACGCCCGAGGCCCGGCTGCCCAAGCTGGGCAAGATGTTCCAGCTGATCGAGGAGTGGTCCGCCAGGCTCCCCAAGTGGGAGGTCCTGGAGAAGCTCAACGCCCACAATATTCCGTGCGGGCCGATCCTCTCCACCAAGGAGATCATCGAGGACCAGTCGCTGGTCGCCAACGAGATGGTGGTCAGCGTCCCGCACCCCGGGCGCGGCGAGTTCAAGACCGTGGGCAGCCCGCTCAAACTGTCCGACTCCCCGGTGGACGTCAGGCGGTCGCCGCTGCTCGGTGAGCACAACGAGGAAATCTTTGTCGGCGAACTCGGCCTCGGTAATGAGGAGTTGCGCCTGCTCAAGTCGAACGGAGTGATCTGACGTGATGGCCGATGACCGTCTGGAGCGGGTGCGTGCGCTCCTCGACGCCGTACGCGCCGAGGGACGTACCGGACTGACCGCCCCCGAGGGCAAGGTGATCGCCGACGCGTACGGGCTCGCCGTACCGGGTGAGGAACTGGCGAAGAACGCCGACGAGGCGGTCGCCTTCGCGGCCCGCTTCGGCGGACCCGTCGTGATGAAGATCGTCTCCCCCGACATCCTGCACAAGACCGACGCCGGCGGAGTGATCGTCGGCGTCCAGGGCGCGGACGACGTCCGCGCCGCCCACGACAAGATCACCGAGAACGCGCGCGCCTACGCCGCCGACGCCCGGATCGACGGCGTGCAGGTGCAGGAACTCCTGCCCAAGGGGCAGGAGGTCATCGTCGGCGCCGTCACCGACCCCACCTTCGGGAAGGTGGTCGCCTTCGGGCTCGGCGGCGTCCTCGTCGAGGTCCTCAAGGACGTCACCTTCCGCCTGGCACCGGTCGACGAGGCCGAGTCGCTGTCCATGCTGGACTCCATCCGCGCGGCCGAGGTGCTGCGCGGGGTGCGCGGAGGGCCCGCGGTCGACAGGGAGGCGATCGCCGAGCAGATCCGCCGGGTGTCGCAACTCGTCACGGACTTCCCCGAGATCGCCGAGGTGGACCTCAACCCGGTGATCGCCACGCCCGAGGGTGCGGTCGCCGCGGACATCCGGGTCATCCTCAGCGAGTCGGAGCCCACGCCGCGGCGCACCTTCACCCGCGAGCAGATCCTCACCTCGATGCGCCGGCTGATGCAGCCCTCGTCGGTGGCCGTGATCGGCGCCTCCAACGAACCGGGCAAGATAGGCAACTCGGTCATGCGCAACCTCGTCGACGGCGGCTTCTCCGGGGAGATCCACCCGGTTAACCCCAAGGCCGATGACATTCTGGGCCGCAAGGCGTACAAGAGTGTCACGGACGTTCCCGGTGAGGTGGATGTGGCCGTCTTCGCCATCCCCGCCAAGTTCGTGGCCGCGGCGCTGGAGGAGGTGGGACGCAAGAACATCCCCAACGCCGTCCTCATCCCCTCCGGCTTCGCGGAGACCGGCGAGCACGAACTCCAGGCGGAGATCGTGGCGATCGCCGAGCGGCACGGCGTCCGGCTGCTCGGGCCGAACATCTACGGCTACTACTCCACCTGGCAGGACCTGTGCGCCACGTTCTGCACCCCCTACGACGTCAAGGGCGGGGTGGCGCTGACCTCCCAGTCCGGCGGCATCGGCATGGCCATCCTCGGCTTCGCCCGCTCCACCAAGACGGGTGTGTCGGCGATCGTCGGCCTCGGCAACAAGTCCGACGTCGACGAGGACGACCTGCTGACCTGGTTCGGCGAGGATCCGAACACCGAGTGCATCGCGATGCACCTCGAGGACCTCAAGGACGGCCGGGCGTTCGTGGCCGCCGCACGTGAGACGGTGCCGAAGAAGCCCGTCGTGGTGCTCAAGGCCGGGCGTACCGCGGCCGGCGCCAAGGCCGCCGGCTCGCACACCGGCGCGCTGGCGGGCGACGACGCGGTGTACGACGACATCCTGCGGCAGGCGGGCGTGATCCGGGCCCCGGGCCTCAACGACATGCTCGAGTACGCCCGTGCCCTGCCGGTGCTGCCGGCACCCAAGGGCGACAACGTCGTGATCATCACCGGGGCCGGCGGCAGCGGCGTGCTGCTGTCGGACGCGGTCACGGACAACGGCCTGTCCCTGATGGAGATCCCGCCGGACCTGGACGAGGCGTTCCGCAAGTTCATCCCGCCCTTCGGGGCCGCGGGCAACCCGGTGGACATCACCGGGGGCGAGCCGCCGTCGACGTACGAGGCGACGATCCGCCTGGGTCTGGAGGACCCGCGCATCCACGCGCTCGTCCTCGGCTACTGGCACACCATCGTCACCCCTCCCATGGTCTTCGCCGAACTCACCGCGCGCGTGGTGGCCGAGTTCCGCGAGCGCGGCATCGAGAAGCCCGTCGTCGCGTCACTGGCCGGCGACGTCGAGGTCGAGGAGGCGTGCCAGTACCTCTTCGAGCGAGGGGTCGTGGCCTACCCGTACACCACCGAGAAGCCGGTGGCGGCGCTGGGTGCCAAGTACCGGTGGGCCAGGGCCGCGGGGCTGCTCTGATGCGACGTCCGATGGCGGGCCGCGAGAACGAAGGGCAAGGGGGCGGTACATGAGGACGTGAGGTGAACGGGGCGGCCGACAGCGCGGTCGGCCGCCTCCTGCTCCCATACGCGCACGAAAGGCATTTGGACAGGGGGCGCTGGCCAGAGCTTTCGAACGCAAGGGGTTCAACTGACATGACAACTACCGATTCACCCAGAATGGTCCCTTACCGGGAGGTCACGGACGCCAACGGCCGCGTGTACCGCATCGGCGAGACCGACCGGGACATCCTCGGTCATCCACGCAAGCTGATGATGTGGCTGCCGTGGGTCGCGATGATCGCGATCAGCGTCTTCGAATACGCCTACGGCTCGGCCGAGGACACACTGTCCAAGGCGCACGGCTGGACCCAGAGCAACACCTTCTGGATCCTGAGCATCTGGGTCTTCTTCCAGGCCGGCATCGCCACACCTGCCGGGTGGCTTCGGGAGAAGGGCATACTCAAGGCACGGCAGGCCATGTACATCGGCTCGGTGATGTGCCTCATCGGCTTCCTGGCGCTGTCGCATCTGCACAACGTCTGGATGGCGATCCTCGGCTTCGGCGTGATCGGCGGCATCGGCGCCGGCGCGATCTACGCCACCTGCATCAACATGGTCGGCAAGTGGTTCCCCGAGAAGCGGGGCGCCAAGACCGGCTTCGTGAACGGCGGATTCGCCTACGGCGCCCTGCCCTTCATCTTCATCTTCAACTACGCCTTCGACACCTCGAACTACAACACCGTCCTGGACCTCGTGGGCCTCTACGTCCTGGCCGCCGTCGCCATCTGCGCGTACTTCTTCAAGGACCCGCCGAAGAACTGGTGGCCCGCGGACATCGACCCGCTGACCCACACCAGCAACAGGAAGAACACCAAGAGCCTCGAGAAGAACCCTCCGGCGGTACGGCAGTTCACGCCGAGGGAGGCCCTCAGGACGGCCCAGCTGTACCTGATGTGGATCTCCATCGTGATGACCGCGGGAGTCTCGATCTTCGGCATCTCCTTCCAGGTCGACTACGCCAAGCAGATCGGCTTCGGCCCGCTCGTCGCGGCCTCCTCGATGGGCATCATGTCCGTCGTCAACGGCATCGGACGTGCGGTCGTCGGCTGGCTGTCCGACTTCTGGGGCCGCAAGACGACCCTCGTCTTCGTGATCGTCGTCCTGGGCCTGGCCCAGTTCGGTGTGATCTGGGCCGGCAACACGCACAACGAGTTCCTGTTCCTGGCGTTCGCGTTCCTCTCCGGCTTCGGCAGCGGCGCCTTCTACCCGATGTTCGCGGCGCTCACGCCGGACTACTTCGGCGAGAACTACAACGCCACGAACTACGGGATGGTGTACAGCGGCAAGCTGGTCAGCGGCCTGTTCGGCGGCGGCCTGGGCTCCATGGTCGTCGCCGCATGGGGTTACAACGGCGCCTACGCGCTGGCCGGCGGCATCTCCATGGTGGCGGCCGCCATCGCCCTGCTGCTGCGGCAGCCGGGCCGCCGAACCGCCAGGTCCATCGCACCCAACCCGCAACCGCTGGGCGAGGAAGTGGCGTGACGTCCCAGCGGCTCACCGCCACGCACCGTCCCCACGACCCGTGAGCCGTACGCCCGTCGGCGGCCAAGCCCGAGGCGGTCCTTTCCCCCTGGGGAGAAGGACCGCCCTCGGCCGCTCCCGACGGGCGCTGCCCGGTCGGTCGCCGCAGCACGGCCGGCTTCGCGCCGGGTCTCGCCTTCGGCGACCCTAGTCGCACGCCCGTTCGTGGTACGACCGGCGGGTGTGCTCGGCGTGTTCGCGCATCAGGCGAGCGGCGCATTCCTCGTCGCGCCCGGAAATGGCCGCGATCAGTCCGCGGTGCTCCATCCAGGAGCGCCGGCCGCGCCGGCGGGCGACCGGAGTGTAGTACCAGCGGACCCGGCGGTCGACCTGGCCGACGAGCCCCTGGAGGACCGCGTTGCCCGCCAACTCCATCACTTCGGCGCGGAAACGGGCATTGAGCGCGACCGCGCTGTCGACGTCGTCGTCGGCGACGGCCTGCGCGCCCGCCGTGCAGATCTTCTTGAGCTCGGCAACGCCCGCATCGTCCGCATGGGCGGCGGCGAGCCCGGCCGCCTCCGCTTCCAGGAGCGTACGCGCGGACAGCAGTTGGCCGGCCTCCTCGTCGGTGGGCTGGTGAACGAACGCGCCCTGTGCAGGCCGCAGGTCGACCCAGCCCTCGGTGTTGAGCCGCTGCAGCGCCTCCCGCACCGGCTGCCGGGACACTCCGAGGTGGCCCGCGAGCTCGCTCTCGACGAGGTGCCGGCCGGGGCTCAGGGCGCGGGTCGTGATCAGGTCGAGCAGCGCCTCGTAGACCCGGTCGCGCAGCGGACCTGGTCGCCGCAGCTTGGGCACCGCCCCATGCGCCAGTCCAGTCGACAACATCGCGAAGTCCCCTCTGAACGGCGCCGGGACGGGCAGCAGGAAGTCGGCAACCGATTGACTATCGTCTACAGTCTACGGCGAACTTCCGCCCGACAAAGGGACTGGGCCCGGTCGTACGCCCGATAGGCGCCCGACGCCCGAGACGCACCGTTCGGCCACTCGCCTGCGTCAGGACCCTTGCCGCTCCATCTTCCATACTGTAGACAATATTCAGTCGAGTTCTTCGCTCGACAAGCACATCACGGCAGTCATGCCGAACCCCCTTCACCTCCTTGGCCGTTCGCCGTATTCCCCAGGCCTCCCCGGAGGTTCACCGAAGTTCCTCGGTAACCCTCGACCGAACGGAGCTCCTTGTGAAAGTCGCCATTCTCGGCGCCGGTGCCATCGGCGCCTACGTCGGTGCCGCCCTTCATCGCGGAGGCGCGGACGTGCATCTCATCGCCCGTGGACCCCATCTCGCTGCCATGAGGCGCGGCGGGGTGCGCGTCCTCAGTCCGCGCGGTGACTTCACCGCGCGCGCCCACGTCACGGACGACTCGGCCGAGATAGGCCCGGTCGACTACGTGTTCATGGGCCTGAAGGCGAACTCGTACGCGGCGTGCGGGCCGCTGATCGAGCCGCTGCTGCATGACACCACCGCCGTGGTGGCCGCTCAGAACGGCATTCCCTGGTGGTACTTCCACCGGCACGGCGGTCCCCACGACGGGCGCCGCCTGGAAAGTGTCGACCCCGACGGCGCGGTCAGTGCGGTGCTCGCGCCCGAGCGGGCGATCGGCTGCGTGGTGTACGCGGCGACCGAACTGGAGGCCCCCGGTGTGGTGCGGCACGTCGAAGGCACCCGGTTCTCCATCGGCGAGCCGGCGCGCGGCGCCTCGCAGCGCTGCCTGGACTTCGCCGAGGCCATGCGGGCGGGTGGTCTCAAGTGCCCCGTGGAGGAGGACCTCCGGAGCGACATCTGGGTCAAACTCCTCGGGAACGTCTCCTTCAACCCGATCAGTGCCCTGGTACGGGCGACCATGCGCCAGATGGCCACGCACGGCGGAACCCGCCAGGTCATCGAGACGATGATGCGGGAGACGCTCGCGGTCGCCGAGGCCCTCGGTTGCGAGGTGGGGGTCTCCGTCGAACGGCGCCTGGCCGGCGCCGAGCGCGTCGGCGACCACCGTCCGTCCACGCTCCAGGACCTGGAGCGCGGAAAGCCGCTGGAACTCGACGTCCTGCTCCCCGCCGTGATCGAACTGGCGGAGATCACCGGCGTCGAGGTGCCCACACTCCGCACGGTGGACGCGTTGTCGGACCTGCTGGCCTTGAGGAGCACCGCATGAGGGAACCCGACCCGGTTCCCAGGAGACCGTGCGCAGGCCGTGACCCTGGGCGGGTCCAGTCTGGCGGACTTCGCGATGCCACGGGCCCAGCCTCGGTGCGCTGTTGATGTCCTTCGATTGCTGTCCTGCGGCCCGGTACGACCCGTGAGCGTGGGCAATGTCCTCAGCAGCCGCGGTCCTGGCCCGCTCTATCAGGTCCGGGGCCGCGCCGGCGGCTATCAGCCGGGAAAGAGACAGGGGCACCCCCCAGGGCTGATGCGTTCTCGCTGGGCGGGATGGGCTGATCATACGCGTGCATGCCGAGACGGTCTGGGGTGTCCGGGCTGCTGGAGGCGACGAACGCATCCCTGATGGGGGTCTCCGGACCGGAATTCAGCCAGGGCTGCTCTTCGCCCCAGGTCGTTGGCTTGGCAACGATGTGGGGAAGGCGTGGACTGAAGAGCGATTGACGATCTGTGAGGGGCGACGGCGCCGGGTCAGTCTCCAGCCTTGCGGCGGGCACGGTAGGCGGCGACGGTGGTCCGGCTGGCACAGGCGTTGGAGCAGAACCGCCGGGTGCGGTTGCGGGAGTCGTCGACGTAGAAACGCTCACAGTCGACAGCGTGACAGCGGCCGATCGTCACGGCCGGGTCGCCGCAGACGACGTGCGCGAGTGCCGCGGAGCAACTGCGTCCGAGCCAGCTGACGGCGTCCTCGCCGTTGGGAGCGAAGTGCAGATGTGGCGAGCCTTCGCCGTTGTGGTCGTTGACCCGGACAAGCGGCGGGTGCTGTTCCAGCAGGGCATTGACGGGGCCGAGCGGCCCGCCATGGGATGCGGCCTCCACCGCGTCGAGCAGCCTGGGCAGAAACTCGCCGAGCCGCTCGGGGTCCGGTTCGGCGATCCGGTGCTGGCGGAACATCTCCCGGCGCAACTCGCTCGGGCCGTCGCCGTTGACGATCTCGACAGCAAGTCGGGTCAGATTCCCGACGTAGTCGACGTAACGCACTTGACCACCTACCTCCCAGCCTTAAGAGTAGGCATCATGACTACTGATGCCGCCTACATGATGGACGGCGGAACCGCCGTCGCGCGAATGCTGCACCGTATGGGCCGGTGGGACGAGGCGCTCGCCATGCTGCCGACGGACGCGGTGGCGGAGCGGGCGGAGATCCTGGTGGACCGCTACTGGTGGAGACTGGACGGCGCCGCGGCGGCCGAGGAGGCGGTCACCGCACTCCAGCCGTCCGACCCCGTACTCGCCGGATACCTCACCGCACAGATCCGCTACACCCGGCTGCTGTTCAGCCTGGAGCCGCTCCCAGAAGACCTGCCGCAGGCTCGCGAGGAGTTCACCACCGCCACGGCCGACCGACGGCTGACCGGCTGGGCCACGTTCTGGCTCGGGGTGCTCGCCGACAACATCCACAAGGATCCCGACGCCGCCAAAACGGCCTACCGGCAGGCACTGGGGCACGCCAGGGAACATGACGACGCACTGCTGGAGTCCTACGCCGTACGCCACATCGGAGCCCACCTCCTGGAGCAGGACCGGGAACAGGGCATCGCCCAGCTGCGCCGGTCCTACCACCTGCGAGCATCCCTCGGCGTCCGCCCACAAACGGCAGCAGCGGCCCTGACTCTCGCCGGCGAACTGCCCCCTGGAGCCGAAACCGACATGCTCCGCGAGACATCCGGCCTGACCGCCCGCGAACTGGAACTGACCTGGCTACTACGCGCTCTTTGACGGCACGTCGTCATGCACGTCCCCGCGAGGGCACGTGACCAAGCGGACTGCCGAACGCGCGGACCCCGCTTCCGCCGTCTCGACACGCGCCGGCGAAGGTGGGGAACACAACGGAGCAGGGGTTATCCCACACTTGAGCACCGTGTGCGGAGCGCTCAGCGGGGGGTGAGGCAGGCTTCGAGAGCGGTTCGCTGTTGTGGGGACAGGTGGTCACCGAGGGGAACTTTGCGGGGGCTGTGATCGCCCTCGCAGAGCCAGCTCTGTTCGTCATCGTCGCACCACCAGTCCGCGGCGCCCCACATGGGGTGTCCCTGGAGCAGGCGTCTGGCCAACGTCTCGCTCGCTTCGGGCGCCCCCTGAGCGGCCAGAGCCTCGGCCACCCCCGTCACGGCCTCCTCCGGAACCGCCGCGTCGCCGAGAACCGGCAGAAGAAGGAGGAGACGGGTGTGAAGGTCGGTAACGCCTGCCGCACCCGGTGGTGCCTCCAGCAGGGCGGTGAGTTCGGGCCAGCACAGCCCGGGGCCGATGCGGTCCTGATCGTCGCTGGCCAGGGTGAGATCCTGGCCCCAGTCGGGATGCGTGAGGAAGTAGTCCGTGGTCGTGAACTCCTCGCCGCTGTTGTAGTGCAGGACGATCGTG
The DNA here is from genome assembly GCF_043081525.1 of Streptomyces sp. NPDC014864. NCBI lineage: Bacteria > Bacillati > Actinomycetota > Actinomycetes > Kitasatosporales > Streptomycetaceae > Streptomyces > Streptomyces sp. NPDC014864. Next base: position 21,944 of record NZ_JBIBWT010000018.1, on the reverse strand, counting down.
AAGCCGCCGACCAGCGGCACCGTGAACATCGGCCACGCCGACGGATTGTGGAGTTGGTCCAGCATGGCCGCGGCGTCGCCCGCATCGGAGCCGAAGGCCTCTGGCGGGTGACCCTCGGACAAGTCCGCCAAGTGCGCGGGCCAGAAGCCCGGCTCATACAAGAGCCGAAGCCCGTCCACCACGGGCGACGAGGAGTACCAGTGCCGTGCCATCACCATGCCGGGATTCTCTCCAAGCCCGGTCACCACTGTTCGACGACCCCGGCCCTCACGGCCAACCGGCTTACGGCATAGCCGCGTCAAGTGTCCGCCTAGGCCGATCCGGCCGGCGTTCCCTGCTTCGGGCCGGTTCCGCTCATGCGGCACGAGGCGGCGGGGATGGTCCTGCCTGACCAGAGCGAGGCCGTGGCCGGACGTCGCGTCGGCCGGACGTCGCATGGCGTCGGCCCGCTCAGGTGGGTACTGATCGTCGTAGTCGACGCGCGCAGCGCCCTCGACGGGAAGCACATGGCAGTAGGGGTGGTCGCCAGTCGCGTCGAAGGGATCGAAACGTTGCGTCGGCCGTCTCGCTTCTCGTTCGCCGACTGTGTCCCCCTGGCCGCTTCTTATGGGGCTTGAGATTTGGCTGCGGGCGGCCAGTTTTCCTCGTGCTCGCCCTCGGCGCGTACATCCGGCGGAGTAGGCGCGGTGATGTTCCGCTGTTCCGCGGAGCGTTCCTTCGTCTCTTCGTCGATGTGTGAGGTGTCGTTCTCCTCGGAGGTGTGCATCGTTATGACCCTTTCACCGGTTCTGCCGCACGTGGAGCACAGGTTCCCCGGGTCGGCCGCCCCACACACGCTGTCGGCATCGACGCAGTGACGCGAAGAGTGAGCAGGTATTTCAGGAGGCTGCAGCGACGCCGATGCCGATGAACAGCCAGCCGGTCGTCAGCTCCCAGCGGTGGCGGACCTTCGGGCGGGCGAGGAGGATGCGCAGGCGTACCGCGACGGCGACGAGGGCGAACCAGTAGGCGATGCCGATCAGGACGTCCAGGAGGCCGAGGAAGAAGATCTGCCGCGTTGGCGAGCCGCCGCCGTGGACGAACTGCGGCAGGATGCTCAGGAAGAACAGCGCCGCCTTGGGGTTGAGCACGTTGGTGAGGAATCCCTGGGTGAAGCCGGACCGCCATCGACCGCGGGCCGACCCGTCTACCTTTGAGGCCCGCGGCCCTGCACCGTCCCCCGGACCGCCGGTCACCTCTCGCCCGGCACGCTGCTCGCGGGCAGCGCGCCGGGCGGCCAGCACCGCCCGGATACCGAGGTAGACGAGATAGGCCGCGCCCAGCAGCTTGATGGCGTCGTAGACCACCGGAGAGCGGGCAGCGATCAGCGACAGGCCGACGGCGGCGGCGAGCATGTGCACACACAGCCCGGTCTGGGCACCCAGCGCCGCGGCCCGCCCCTTGGCGCGATGCTCGGTGGCCGATCTGACCACCACCAGGAAGTCGGGGCCGGGGACCACGTAGGCCACCAGTACGACGCCGAGGAAGCCGACGAGATCGACCGACATGCGCTTTCCCCTTCGTTGGCCTGGTCTGTTCGCCGCCCACGGTTCGTCGTCAAGAGGCTGGCGCGAGGGCTCACTCAGGCCGTAAGCATCCGCCTGCCGACCACCGAGGCGACGGCTTCGTCGAGTGTCCCGAGCCCCTGTGCCAGTTGCCCGTCCGCCACCGTCAGCGGCGGCAGACCTTGGCCGTCTCACCCTGAGGCCCGGCTGTCTCCAGCAGGGGGCCGACCAGGTACGCGGCGTCGCACACCTCGCGGGCCGCACCCGGACGGTCGAAGGGCAGGTCCCGGGTCAGACCGCGCCCGCGCGGTGCAGGCAGTCCGTGCCACCGGCGGTCTCAGCGAGGGCGCGGCCCACGCGCTCGCCGAGCGCGGTGGTCCAAGCCTCCAGCGCGCCCTCGGACCAGAACAGCTCCAGCGCCCGGACGGCGGTGACGCACGTGTGGTTGTAGCCGCGGAAGTGCCGTTGTGCTTGCCGGGCTTCCACACGTCGTGATCGGGGCGCATCAGCGTGAGGGCCATGGCAGTCCCGTACCCGCTGATGGACTGGGACAGGCAGATGAAGTCGCAAGTGATTCCGGCCGGTTCGAAGGAGAACAATGGTCCGATGCTCCCGCAGCCCATCTGGATATGGTCCACCACGAGCAGCGTGCCGTGCTCCCCCGGGCCCAGGGGGCCAGGGACTGTCTTCAGTTTTGATCAAGCTGAGGAATGGGCGCGGGTCCTGTAGGACTGTGGTGTGACGCGGAGACGCAACTCACCGGCAAAGAGTGGGAGTTCCTCGGGACCGTTCCTGTCGGTCGGCAGGTCCGGCCCGTACCCCGAGCGGCTGCGGGATCAGTTCGAGGGCGTGACCCAGCGGTTCCGCACAGGCGGCATGGGACCCGAACCTGCGCACAATCCCGGGCCGCGGCATCGGCCTTGCCTTCGAGGATGGAACCCCAATGCCCGTCGCGAACCCACCGCGCCGCGCCCTATGCGGTCGTCACCTCCCGCCTGGTCTACCGGTGGATGGACGACAAGACGGCCACGACTCGGTCGCTCTCGCCGCCGGTTCTGCCCCGGCCGGCCTCAGCCCACCGCCTTCTTGACAAGCGCGCTGATACGCTCTTCGTCGGCCGTGGTCAGCTCCCTCACGGCGTAAGCGGTCGACCACATGGTGCCGTCGTCGAGTGCCGCTTGGTCGCTGAAGCCGAGCGTGGCGTACCTCGACTTGAACTTCTCCGCGCTCTGGAAGTGGCAGAGGACCTTGCCGTCTCTGGAGTACGCGGGCATCCCGTACCAGAGCTTGGGAGTCAGGTCCGGAGCGGCGGTCTTGATGATCTCGTGGATCCGCTCGGCGAGCACGCGGTCCGCCTCCGGCATCTCGGCGATCTTCGCGAGCACGTCCCGCTCCGCCGCCGCCTCCTTCTCCGCCCGGGACGAACCGCGCCGCGCCGCCGCCTTCTTCTCCTCGCGTGCGTGCTCCTTCATCGCCGCCCGCTCCTCGGCGGTGAATCCGTCGTACTTCTCGGTGGTCGTGCCGGAGTCCTCGGGGGACGACTTCGTGGACGGCATGGCAGTTTCCTCTCGTACAGGGTGGGGCGGGGCGGGAGTGCGGGCCGGACGTCAGGACGGCGTCGGCGCGAGCGACGCGGCAGCCTCCCAGACGAACCCGTCGGGGTCGGTGAAGGTGCCGACGGTGCTGCCGAGGACGATGCGGTGCGAGTCGGTGCCGTCGGCGGGGACTCCGAGGTCCTTGGCAAGGGCACGGCGCTTGTACAGCGCCAGCTTGACGGGGCTGGACTGACCGGGGGCGAACTCGGCGTACTTGCCACCGAAGCTCTTGGCCACGGTCAGGCCCCGGCCGACGTAGAACTGCTTGGCGGCCTTCACGTCCTCGACGCCGAGCAGCAGGACGACCTCATCGATCTCGCGGGTGGGGGGACCCGTGTCCTTCTTCGCCGAGGTCGCGATCTTCCAGATCGTCCCGTCCGGGGCCTGGACGACGCCGCCGTAGCCCCACAGCGACTTCGCGGCGGGCTTCAGTACCGTGGCGCCGGCGTCCATGGCCATGGCGACGAAGCTGTCGACGGTGGCCGGCCCGGACACAGTGAGCGCCAGAGTGAAGCCGCGGAATCCGGTGGAGTGCGCCTCGCACACCCGCAGGCGTACATACGTGTCCACACCGAAGGCGCTGTAGAAGCGGCGGGCGGCCTCAGGGTCGGCCACCTCAAGGGTGACGGACGCGAGGGCCGTGGCGGCTGCGGGGGAAGTGGTGGTTGCCATGACCATCACGCTAGGGCTGCGCGGCCGCCGGGGCTTCTCGATTCCTGACCGGTCTTGAAACTTGCCGCGCCACGCACGCCCGCATCCCCTCCACCTTGATAGCCGACCCCGCTCTCTTGGCGGTACGTGGACACGGGGAGAGCGGTTACCGCGCTCCGGGATGCCGGATACGGCGATGGGGTCCGGCGAGAGCAAGAGAAGCGGGCGCGCCAGATCCTCAGAGACCTCACTGCGACTGTGGGACGGCGCCGTTCGCCCACACGGGCACCATCTGGTCGGCGAGCGTCGTGCGACAGCTCCTCTCGCGTGAAATGTGACAGCGTGTACGAGGTCACAGCAGACCGGTCTCCGACAAATACGGCTATCGAGGAGAGCACGATGTCGAAGCCTCCGCTTACCCCCGATGCGATCGCCATGATCAAAAAGGCCAATCCAGCGGTCATCAGCACACTCCGGCCGGATGGTCAGCCCGTCTCCACCGCCACCTGGTACCTGTGGGAGGACGACGGCCGCATCCTGGTCAACATGGACGAGGGCCGCAAGCGCCTGGACCATATGCGCAACGATCCACGGGTCGCCCTCACGGTGCTGGACGAAGCCAACTGGTACAACCACATCAGCCTCATCGGCCGGGTCGCCAAGATGCGAAACGACTCAGACCTCGCCGATATCGACCGGCTCAGCCAGCAGTACACCGGCAAGCCCTACGCGCAACGAGACCGGGCGCGGGTCAGCGCCTGGATCGAGATCGAGCGCTGGCACGGCTGGGGCGCGTACAAGGACAGCAGCCAGGCGGGCTGATCAGCGTCCGGCCCTCCTGAGGTACACGACGCCCCGCACATGCTGCTGGACGCGGTCGTGGCCGCCGCAGCCTTCCGCAGTTCGCGGACCGCCGCGGACCGGGTCACTCGCGCGCCGATGCACTCAGCGGCCAACGAGAAGGGCGCCATCGAAGGCAAGCCCGGCCGGTGGCATGGCATGCCGTTCGCATGGTGACGTCAGTCTCGGCGCAGTTGCAGGAGCATCGCGTCGTACTGGGGTGCGTCCGGGAACGGGAGGACGTCGCTGTACCAGGACCAAAAGCGTGATGGGCAGCGCCGGCCAGTCCGGTGAGCTCGGCCGGCCTGAGGAACGGCGGCCAGGCGTCCTCGCCCAGTGCCGTGACCGCATGGGTTCGCCGGGTCGCCGGTTGGGACGGGTGACCCGGTGTGCTCTCGGCGCGGTAGGGGCACGGTCATCAGCCTGGCGGCGGCTGAGGCCGATCCGCTCCTATGACCGCGGTGTGCTGTCCGAGCGCCACGTGGTGAGACGAGGATGCCCCGGCAGTTCGGCGCGGCCGGTGGCCCACAACAGGGTGAGCCAGGGATCCGCGCCGCCCGGAGCCTCTGGAAACAGACGGGCGAGCACCCGCGAGCAGAGAGCGGGGGGCGGGGTCCAGGCAAGCCCGAAGCCTTCCGCCAGGTCGTGCATGTGTACCAGTGTCTCTTGCACCCCGAGCGCCGCGAAGCCTTCGGGGTCCGACACCCCGGCGGCGTGGTGGGCGCGGACCCGACGCGGCGTGGTACGCACCATGGCGACCAGCAGCGCGCCGCACGCCTCCAGCACCTGCACCAGGCCGGCCGGACCCGCATCACGGTCCGCGAAGAGGAAGACCGCGGGTCCGTCCGGCCTCTTCCGGCTCAACGCGAAAGGCACATGGGTGTCCAGCGGCGGGCTCGGCGGCCCCAGCTGCACGGCGTAGTAGAACAGGTCGTTGGCGAGGTGCTCGGCGGTCTCCCAGCAGTCCCACTCCAGCGAACCGGCCCTACCGCCCCACCCCTCCGCGGGTGCGTCCCGAAGGGTGCCCACGGCGAGCCGCACGGCGAGGTCGACGTCGTCCGCGGTGACAGGAGACAAGACCGATCCGGTTTCGACTGATCGAGACATGGCAGCACCGTAGCGCGAGGGAGGAGGGCAACCCCTTCCAGCTAGTGCCGCATCAGGCAACGTTCGCCCTGTCGTGGCGCGTCGCTCGGTTGCCCCGTGCGCGGCACCGATTGACCGTACTACCGCCGGACACGCTGGAGCACCGCTCGACAGAGAGCGTGAATGAGCGGGCGCTATTGGCGGCTGAGGGTGCGTGTGATCCCGGCGGCAACAGTGGTGGCGAGAACCCACCCGACGGCGATCAGTAGGTAGGAGAACCACTGGTAAACGCCGGTGGGTGCGAAGGCACTCTGCTGACCGAAGTCGACGATCGGCAGCAGGAGGTCCAGGGTATAGATGGGGGCATTGAACTGAGGACCTTTGCCCTTCTCGACTGGGGGTGGTTGGTGGGTTCCATACGCGACTGAGCCCAGAATGAGCAGGGCAAGGAGCCAGCTAGCGGCACGGGTGGGACGGAAGCCATAGCCCACGGTCGCATCCTGGAGACAACCCCATAGCTTGGCGTACCAGGGAAGAGTGGTCCGGCGTCGACGCTGCTTGGCAAGTTGGACGGTGCGGGCGTCGGCGTCATCACCGACGCGGCGGTAGGAGGCCGCGAGCTGCTCGTAGCTGTGGGGGACGAACCCGTCCGCATCGCGCTGCAGCAACGCGATGCGGTCTGCGGCGGGAAGGCGCGGGGTAAGCGCCTCGTACGTCAGTCCCTCCAGGCGTACGGCGGCCGGCCAGACCTGCGGCGCCGCCTCGATGACCTTGAAGCTGGCGTAGTGCATTTTGACGTCGCCGGAGACTGGTTGTGCATCTCGTAGCGTCAGCTGGGTGGCTTGGCAACTGCTTATGCCCAGCGCAACGCCGCCGGGATTGCTGAGCTTGGCTTCGATGAAGGAGATCCAGCCTGCGACCTTGGCGCCGGTGAGCCTGACGCGGCCCTCGGCGGTGAGGCCACCGGCGTTGAGGACGGTTCCGAGGGTGAGTCGCGCGGCGTCGAGGGCATCGCCATTCGCGTTCTTGAGCTGGGCGTCTTCTAGATCGACTGCCCCTTCGACATGCGCGGTGCTGAGGCGGATCCCACCCAGTGTCACGAGGTGGGGTGCCCATACGTCGGCGCCGACAGAGGCGTGATCGAGTTGGAGCGCCCATCCGCCACCAGTTCCGAGATGCGCGTGGTCCAGGAATATTCCGCTGGAGATCTCGGCGTTGCTCAGCTGGACGCTTCCCGCTATCCGGCAGTTCGTGAGTCGGAGCGCGCCGTCGATGCGGACGGACCTGGCCGCCAGAGCAGGAAGGTAGGACCCGGTGAGGTCGAGTTGACGGGTCTGCGCCCCGTCGAGTTCCAAGGAGCGGCAGAAGTGACAGGAGGTCAGACGGATCGGGTGGTGTATCTCTGCGTGCTGGAGGTCGAGGACGCCGGTGATCCTCGCTCCGGCCACGCGCAGAGCAGGCGCCTCGCCGGGTTCGGATGAACCTCCCAGGAGGAGGGCCCGGATGACCTCAGCCCGTATCGTTCGTTCCGCGTCCTGAATTGTCGCGGGGTCCTCACTCTCGCCCCGTCGGACGTCGATCGCTACGCCGCTGGGGAACGCCTGCCAGATGCGACGTTCCAGAGGCGTCAGGTCTGTGCTGTCCATCCGCAGGACCTTATCCGTCGAGGCACTGCGATACAGGAGGAGCGGCTCCCTGGTCTCACAAGCGGCCCCGGCTCGCCCCTTTGTTGGAAGAGGGGACGGTCGGAATGATCAGGTGGCTGCGTCCTCCTCCTTCTGCGGTCGTGCGCAGAAGGAATGGGGGACGGCCTGTGTGGGCTCCGGCTCAGTCGTGTGCGCTGTACATCTCCCATGGCGCCTGCGGGAGGACCTCGCCGGTCTCCAGCAGCGACTTGAGGTTCGCCAGCACGGCCGGCCACCCGCGCGAAACCTCGCTGAGCATCTCCGGGTTGGCGAGATTCTCGTGGGTCACGGTGAGTCGGACGATGTCGTGGTGCGGTTCGACGAGAAAGGTGACAACCGACGACTCCCTCGGCGATTCGGCGTCAGAGGCGTCGTCGAAGGTGATGACCAGGCGTGTCGGCGGCTCGGCCTTGATGACTCGTCCGACGACGTCGACGGCGCCTGATCCGTCCGTGCGCCGATGCTCCCAGGTCGAGCCCTGCTGCCAGTCCGAGACGTTGGCGTGGCCCCAGTAGCGCGCCGTCAGGTCTGCGTCCGTCAGGGCATGCCACACCTGCTCCGCGTTTGCGCGGATGTAGGTGACGTAGACGTAGGTCGGCACGGACGTGGGTTCGCTGGTCATGGCGTACTCCTCTGCCTGGTTCTTGATGGCACTGATCGCTTGCAGGCGGGGTTTGTCGAACCCCGAGATCCAGCGCTCCTCGATCTCGTGGATGGGTGCCGGGTTGAGGTAGTGAAGGCGTTCCCGTCCGCGCCGTACGACGGTCACGAGGTTGGCCCGCTCGAGGAGGTCCAGATGCTGTGTCGCTGACTGGCGCGCCATGTCCAGGCGTTCGCACAGCTCGCTCAGCGTCTGGCCGTTGTGCTCGCGCAGACGGTCGAGCAGGAGTCGTCGGGTGGGGTCGGCCAGCGCTTTGAAGACCGAGTCCATCGCTCTCGCTTCGAGGCTCACACTCCGATTATGCAGGTAATTACCTGCGTAATCAACAGCGAGCGTCTTCAGCCTGATCTCAGGCCGATCAGCAGAGCCAGTCGTTGATCGCGGTGACGATGCTGGTGAGACAGGCGGCATCAGTACTCCGTCTCCCCGTGTCCCAGCGATCTCGTGTCCACGTGCGGTGATCGGAGCGTCGGCACCTGGCGATCGGTGGTGGTCCTGGCGAGCGCACCCCACACGTGCTCACCCTGAGGTCGCGCTGCCGTCCGCTGAGCGGTTGAGCGTGGATATGCCCCACAACTCGGCGATGCGGCCGTCCTGCACCCGGAAGATCTCCATCATCGAGGGGGAGGCTGTCCCTCAGCATCCGCAGGGATCCCATGCTCCGGAGCAGCCGCTCCCGCTTACTCGCGGCGATGAATCCGGCAACGGGCCGCCCCAACAAGGGCATCCCGTTCACCGGCAACGCCCAGGTGCACACTCCGGTCGGCGGGCCTCAGGGGTAGAGCTTCTTCTGCTCCGCCAGCATTGCCACATACTTCTCGATCCGCCGCACCCGGGTCTCGGGCTTCTTGGCGTCCTGAACGCGGTACAGGATCGCGTACCGGTTCTGGCCGTCCAGTGTCGCGAAGAACTCCGCAGCGGCGGGGTTCGCAGCGAGCGCCTCAGTCAGATCGTCCGGCACCGAGGCCCTCCTCCACCCGGCATACGCGGCGTCCCAGCGACCGTCCGCCTTGGCACGCTCGACTTCGGCAAGACCGGGCGGCCGCATACGTCCCTGTTCGAGCAGGGCTTCGGCCTTATCACGGTTTATCTTCGACCACTTACTCTTCGGCTTGCGCGGCGTGAGCCGCTGCAGCCAGTAGGAGTCGTCGAACCTGCCCTTCTGCCCGTCGATCCAGCCGTAACAAAGTGCAACGTCGAGGGCCTGTCCGTAATCCAGAGCCACGACGCCCGGAGTCTTCTTCCTGAGCTTCAGCCAGATGCCAGGCGAGGAGGAGTGATGCTCGTCCAGCCAGCGCTCGAATGCCTCAGCAGATTCGAACAGGATGATTTCCAAGTCGTCGGCCATCTCTCAGCTTTCCCCTCAGACGGTTTCGAGCAGGGAATGGGTTGTGCCGGGGCCCATGTTCCTACGGCCGGTGACTCGTTCCTCAGGGTCGGCCCTCGGTCGGGAGGCCCACCCCGCCCAGGACAGTGAGGTCCGTGCGGTGCGGCGGGGCCGACAGCAGGGCGAGGACGTCGGAGGGGGCGGGGCCGTCGACGGGAGCCGGAGCAGCGAGGGCGGCCTGGGCGCCGGCGTCGTCCTGCCAGACCTCGGCGACGTGGACCGTGTCCGGGTCTGCTCCGTCCTGGCTGATGAGGTAGATCTCGCAGCCTGGCAAGCCGCGAAGTCGCTCCGCGACTGTCAGCAGGAGGGCGGCGAGTTCGCCGCCCCTGCCCGGGTGCGCGGTCATGGTCATCAATCGGCCGATCATGTTCAGACCAAGGTGGAGATGCAGAACGGGTGGCCGGCGGGGTCCAGTAGGACCCTCCACCGATCGGGCTGAGGCTGGGTCGGAGCCTCGACAGCACCCAGGGCCACCAGGTGAGACTGCGCCGAATCCAGGTCGTCGACGCCCAGATCGATGTGGGCCTGCTTCTCCTGAGAGGGGCCCGGCCAGGTGGGGCGCTGGTAGTCGGCCAGCCGGTTGAACCCCAGTCCGGCCGACCCCTCCTGGCCGAGCAGGATGAAGTCGTCGCTGGAGTAGACGACGGGCAGGCCGAGGACGTCGCCGTAGAAGCGGGCCAGTTCGGCGGGATCCGGGCAGTCGAACGTGACGGCCGCGTAGCGGATCGCGGGCGCGGATGCGTTTCCGGTGCTCATGGCGAAGACGCTACGCCGGGACCAGGACGGATTCTGTCCTGGTCATAAGAGAGACTTCGGATGTGATCAGCACCTCCGCCCGCCTGCTGCGACTGGTCTCTCTGCTGTCCGCGCGGCCGTCGTGGACCTGCCGCGAGCTGGCCGGGCGGATGGAGGTCACCGAGCGCACCGTCCGCCGGGACATCGCCAGGCTGCGGGAACTCGGCTACGGCGTGGAATCCGAGCCCGGGCCGTGGGGTGGCTACCGTCTGGGCGGCGGCACCCGGGTGCCGCCGCTGGTCCTCGACGACGAGGAGGCACTCGCCGTGGCCGTCGCCCTGCGCGAGGCCGCGCTCAGCGGCGTCCTCGGCAGCGACCAGGCCTCGCTGTCCGCGCTGCTGAAACTGCGCCAGGGCCTGCCCCCGCGGGTCGCTGACCGGCTGGGCGAGTTGGACGCCGCGTTCGTGCACACACCCAGGCCCGACGAGCGGCAGATCGCGCCGGGCATGCTGCTGGAACTGGCCACCGTGTGCCGCCGGGGTGAGCGCACTCGCCTGTCGTACCGGGACCGGGAAGGAAAGGCCACCGTCCGGAATGTCGACCCGTACCGCCTCGTGCACACCGGACGCCGCTGGTACTTCGTCGCCCACGATGTGGCGCGGGACGAGTGGCGGACGTTCCGGGCCGACCGGGTGACGCAAGCGCAGCCAACGGGGCAGGTGGTGGAACTCGTCGACCCGCCCGACCCGGCACTTCTCGTCTCGCGAGGCATCGCCAGAGGCGCGTACCCGCTCTACGTGACGGTCCGCCTCCCGCTGTCCCTGGACCGGGCGCTGCGTCTGGTCCCGCCCACGGTCGGCACCCACCGCTCGGACGGACCCGGGGACACCATCGTCGAGATCGGCGGCCCTGACGCTGACGGTCTCGCCAAATACCTGCTCAGCCTGGGCACCCCGCTACGAGTGCTGTCCCCGGACGACGTGCGGCAGGCGCTGCTGCGCCGCGCCCGAGAACTGTTCGAGGACAACGGGGGCCGTCGGCTTTCGTAGGGGGTCACGCCGGGCATGAGCGCCGATCCCCTGGGCTGGCGGGGCCCAGAACGCCTGCTTGAGGACGTCGACCTCGCATTCCTCGCCCGTGTCCGAGGGGGTGGTGGGGCTGGTCGACCCGCGGCTGCGGGCCGTCTCGGACGGCACGGGCCGCGCGGACCGGCGGGTGGTCGAGGCCCTGCGCAAGGTCGTGGACGAGCAGACGGGCCCGGGAGCGTCGGGACGCGTTCTCGCGCCCGGGGCGCCGAGGAGGCCCGGCTGCTCATGACGTGACACCGGAGACTGGATCAGGTACCTCTGGGCGGCGTTGGGGTGCCGTCGGCAGGGTGAGGACCATGGTGAGGCCGCCGCCGGGGGTGTCCTCGGCGTTGAGGGTGCCGCCGATGGCCTCCGCGAAGCCGCGGGCGACCGCGAGGCCGAGGCCGACGCCGGCGCCGCGCGGTGAGTCGCCGTAGCGCTGGAACGGTTCGAAGATGCGGGACTTGGCCTCGTCCGGCACGCCGGGGCCGCGGTCCACGACCCGGACCTCCACGCGGTCGGCCATGGCACTGGCCGAGACGAGGACCGGCTCCCCCGGCGGGCTGTACTTGACCGCGTTCTCGACGACATTGGCGACCGAGCGTTCCAGCAGGCCACGGTCCACGTCGACCATCGGCAGGGTCTCCGGGATGTCCAGGTCGACGCTGTCCTCGGGCACGCCGCCGAGCGCCATGGGGATGACCTCGTCCAGGTCGGTCTCACGGATGATCGGTGTGACCGTGCCGGTCTGGAGGCGGGACATGTCCAGCAGGTTGCCGACGAGGTGGTCCAGGCGGTCGGCGCCCTCCTCGATGGCCGCCAGGAACTCCGCCTGGTCGGCCTCGGACCACTCGACGTCCTCCGAACGCAGGGAGGTGACCGCGGCCTTGATGCCGGCGAGCGGGGTGCGCAGGTCGTGGCTGACGGCAGCGAGCAGGGCGGTGCGGATGCGGTTGCCCTCGGCCAGGGCCTTCGCCTCGTCGGCCTTCTGCTCCAGCCGCCGGCGGTCCAGGACGACGGCGGCCTGTGCGGCGAAGGCGGCCAGCACCCGGCGGTCCTCGGCGGGCAGGACGCGGCCGGCAAGGGCCAGGGTCAGGTGGTCGCCGACCGGGACGTCCACGTCTGCTTCGTCGGGCGTGGCGCAGGGGCGGGGGCCGATGCTACCGGCGCGGGTCCAGGGAGCGACGTCGCTCTCGCGTTCCAGCAGGGCCGCCGATTCCATGTTGAAGGTCTCCCGGACCCTGTCCAGGAGACCTTCCAGGGTGTTCTCGCCCCGCAGGACGTTTCCGGCGAGGAAGGAGAGGATCTCCGATTCGGCGCGCAGCCTGGCGGCCTGGTGGGTGCGCCGGGCCGCCAGGTCCACCACCGAGGCCACCGACACGGCGACGCCGAAGAAGACGGCGATGGCGACGATGTTCTTCGGGTCGGCGATCGTCCAGGTGTGGACCGGTGGGGTGAAGTACCAGTTCAGGAGGACGGATCCGACCACCGCGGAGGCCAGTGCGGGTAGGAGGCCGCCGAGCAGGGCTGCCGTCACCGTCATGGTGAGGAAGAGCAGCATGTCGTTGGCGAGGCCGACCTGCGGGAGCAAACTGCTCAGCAGCCACGTCAGCAGCAGCGGTCCTGCGATGCCGGCCAGCCAGCCCCATATGAGCCGGGTCCGGCCGAGCCGTGCGCCCCGGGGTGTGACAGGCAGTCCGCGGCCCTTGCCCACTTCGGCGTGCGTGATGAGGTGGACGTCGAGGTCGGGGCCGGAGTCCCGTGCCACGGTGGCGCCGACCCCGGGCCCGAAGATGTACTGCCAGGCCTTGCGGCGGGAGACACCGAGGACGATCTGAGTGGCGTTGGCCCCGCGGGCGAAGTCCAGCAGGGCGGCCGGTATGTCGTCCCCGACGACCTGGTGGAAGGTACCGCCGAGGTCCTCCACGAGGGTGCGCTGGACGGCGAGTTCCTTCGGGGACGCGGAGGTCAGACCGTCGCTGCGGGAGATGTAGACGGCCAGGACTTCGCCGCCCGCGCCCTTCTCCGCCAGGCGTGCGGCGCGGCGGATGAGCGTACGGCCTTCCGGGCCCCCGGTCAGACCGACGACGATCCGCTCGCGCGAGCCCCAGATCGTGGAGACGCGGTGTTCGCTGCGGTACTCCTTCAGGTACGCGTCGACCCGGTCGGCCACCCACAGCAGAGCCAGCTCCCGCAGAGCGGTGAGGTTGCCGGGGCGGAAGTAGTTCGAGAGCGCCGCGTCGACCTTGTCCGGCTTGTAGACGTTGCCGTGTGCCATCCGGCGGCGCAGCGCCTGCGGGGACATGTCGACCAGCTCTATCTGGTCCGCGCGGCGCACGACCTCGTCGGGGACCGTCTCCTGCTGCCGTACGCCCGTGATGGACTCCACGACGTCGCCGAGCGACTCGAGGTGCTGGATGTTGACGGTGGTGACGACATCGATGCCGGCCGCGAGCAGTTCCTCGACGTCCTGCCAGCGCTTGGTGTTCCGGGAGCCGGGGACGTTGGTGTGCGCGAGTTCGTCGACGAGGGCCACCTGAGGGCGGCGGGCGAGGACGGCGTCCACGTCCAGTTCGGTGAAGACGCTGCCCCGGTACGCGATCTCCCTGCGCGGCACCCGCTCCAGGCCGTGCAGCATCACCTCGGTGCGCGGCCGGCCGTGGTGCTCCACGAAGGCGACGACGCAGTCGGTGCCCCGCTCGACCCGGCGGTGCCCTTCCGAGAGCATGGCGTAGGTCTTTCCGACGCCGGGTGCCGCGCCGAGATAGATCCGGAGTTTGCCGCGTGCCATGTTCACCCTTCGAAGCGGTAGCCCATGCCGGGCTCGGTGATCAGATAGCGGGGGTGGGAGGGATCTGCTTCCAGTTTGCGCCGCAGCTGGGCCATGTAGACACGCAGGTAGTTGGTCTTGTTGCTCTGAGTGACGCCCCACACGTCCTGGAGTAGCCGCTTCTGGGTGATCAGCCGGCCGGGGCTGGTCACCAGGATCTCCAGCAGGTGCCACTCGGTCGGGGTCAGGCGGACGTCCCGCCCCTGCCGTACGACCTTCTTCGCGAGGAAATCGATGGTGAAGTCGTCGGTCTCCACGCGCGTCGTCTCGGGGACGAGCGGTGTGTCCTCGGTGCGGCGGACGGCGGCGCGCAGCCGGGCGAGCAGTTCGTTCATGCTGAACGGCTTGGTGACGTAGTCGTCGGCGCCCGCGTCGAGCGCCGCGACCTTCTCGTCGGACGATTGACGGGCGGACAGGACCAGGATCGGGACGCGTGTCCAGCCCCGCAGGGCCGTGATGACGTCGACGCCGTCCATGTCGGGCAGACCGAGGTCGAGCAGGACCACGTCCGGCCGGTGGGCGGCGGCCAGGCGGAGCGCGGCGGCGCCGTCGGGGGCGGCGTCGACGTCGTACTGGCGTGCGCGGAGGTTGATCACAAGTGCCCGTACGAGCTGCGGGTCGTCCTCCACCACGAGCACCCTGGTCATGGAGGTCTGCCTTTCCTGTCCTCGTGACAGCGGGAGTCGGCGGACCGGGGTTCGTCCCGTCCCGTCGACGCCCGTGCACGATGCCGTCATCCCATCAGTGCTTGGCCGCGAGGTCCCTGAGTGCGATGTTGAGCTCCAGGACGTTGACGCGCGGCTCCCCCATGAAGCCGAGGTCGCGGCCCGTGACGTGGTCCTCGACCAGCTTCCGGACCTGCGCGCCGGGCAGCCCGTTGGCCTTGGCCACGCGGTCGGCCTGGATCCGCGCGTACGCCGGGGAGATGTCCGGATCGATCGCGGAGGCCGAGCCGGTCACCGCGTCCTTGGGGACCTCGGACCTGGGCACGCTGTTGAAGTCGGCGACCTGCTTCTCGGCGTTGTCGACCATCTGCACCAGCTTGGAATTGCTGGCGCTGAGCTGGCTGGAACCGGTGCTCAGGGGGTCGTAGCTGCTGTTGGACGGGCGGGGCTGGAACCACTTCGGGTCCGGCTTGTCGGTGCCCTTGATGTTCCAGCTCTGTCCGATCAGCTTGGAGCCCACCTCCTTGCCGTCGACCTTGAGGAGCGAGCCGTCGGCCTTGCTGTGGAAGGCGGCCTGGCCGATGCCGGTGACGACGAGGGGATAGACGATCCCGGTCACGACGGTGAGGGCGAGCAGCATGCGCAGTGCGGCCCACACCATTCGCCCGGTGTTCGCAAAAGAGTTGTTCATGTTCTTCACCCGATCCCGGGGATCAGCGAGATGAGCAGGTCGATGAGCTTGATGCCGAGGAACGGGGCGACCAGGCCGCCCAGGCCATAGATCGCGAGGTTGCGGCGGAGCATCTTGTCGGCGCTGACCGGCTTGTACTGCACGCCCTTCAGGGACAGCGGCACCAGCGCGATGATGATCAGCGCGTTGAAGACGACCGCGGAGAGGATCGCGGAGTCGGGCGAGGACAGGCGCATGATGTTCAGCTTGTCCAGGCCCGGGTAGACCGCCGCGAACAGCGCCGGGATGATCGCGAAGTACTTGGCGACGTCGTTGGCGATGGAGAACGTCGTCAGCGCGCCGCGCGTGATCAGCAGCTGCTTGCCGATCTCCACGATCTCGATCAGCTTGGTGGGATTGGAGTCGAGGTCGACCATGTTGCCGGCCTCCTTCGCGGCCGACGTGCCGGTGTTCATCGCCACGCCGACGTCCGCCTGGGCGAGGGCCGGGGCGTCGTTCGTGCCGTCACCGGTCATCGCGACCAGCTTGCCGCCTGCCTGCTCCCGCTTGATCAGGGCCATCTTGTCCTCGGGGGTGGCCTCGGCGAGGAAGTCGTCCACGCCCGCCTCCTCCGCGATCGCCTTCGCGGTCAGCGGGTTGTCACCCGTGATCATGATCGTCTTGATGCCCATGCGGCGCAGTTCCTCGAACCGCTCCCGCATGCCCTCCTTGACGACGTCCTTCAGATGGATGACACCGAGCACACGGGCACCTTCGCCGTCGGAGACGGCGACCAGCAGCGGAGTGCCGCCGGCCTCCGAAATCCGGTCGGTCAGCGCCCGGGCGTCTTCCGAGACCGTGCCGCCCCGCTCGTCGACCCAGGCGATGACCGAGGCCGTGGCGCCCTTGCGGACCATGCGGCCGTCCACGTCCACTCCCGACATGCGGGTCTGGGCAGTGAAGGCGATCCACTCGGCGCCGGCCAGTTCGCCCTGGGGGCGCTCGCGCAGCCCGTACCTCTCCTTCGCCAGGACCACGACGGACCGGCCTTCGGGCGTCTCGTCGGCCAGCGAGGACAGCTGCGCGGCGTCCGCGACCTCGGCCTCCGTCGTGCCGCGCACCGGCACGAACTCGGCGGCCTGCCGGTTGCCGAGGGTGATCGTGCCGGTCTTGTCCAGCAGGAGCGTCGACACGTCACCTGCCGCCTCGACCGCACGGCCCGACATCGCCAGGACGTTGCGCTGGACCAGACGGTCCATGCCCGCGATGCCGATGGCCGACAGCAGGGCGCCGATCGTCGTCGGTATGAGGCAGACCAGCAGGGCGACCAGCACGACCATGCTCAGCCTGGAACGCGCGTAGTCGGCGAACGGCGGCAGGGACGCCACCGCGAGCAGGAAGACGATCGTCAGCGAGGCGAGCAGTATGTTCAGCGCGATCTCGTTGGGCGTCTTCTGCCGGGCAGCACCCTCCACCAGGTTGATCATCCGGTCGATGAAAGTCTCACCGGGCTTGGTGGTGATCCTTATGACGATCCGGTCGGAAAGAACCTTCGTACCGCCCGTCACGGCCGAGCGGTCGCCGCCGGACTCGCGGATGACCGGCGCCGACTCGCCGGTGATGGCGGACTCGTCCACGGACGCGACCCCCTCGACGACGTCGCCGTCACCGGGGATGATGTCGCCGGCCTCGCAGACCACCAGGTCGCCCACGGTCAGCACAGTGCCGGGCACCTGCTCCTCCGAGCCGTCCTCCAGCAGCCGGCGCGCGACGGTATCGGTCTTGGCCTTGCGCAGGGTGTCGGCCTGCGCCCTGCCCCGGCCCTCGGCGACCGCCTCCGCCAGGTTGGCGAAGATCACGGTCAGCCACAGCCAGGCGCTGATGGTCCAGCCGAACCAGTCGCCCGGGTACTGGAAGGAGAACACCGTGGTCAGGACGGAGCCGACGAGGACCACGAACATCACGGGGGACTTGACCATCACCCGTGGGTCGAGCTTGCGGAAGGCGTCCGGGAGCGACTTGACCAGCTGCTTGGGGTCGAACAGTCCGCCGCCGACACGGCTTTCGGACGCTTTGTGCCCGGTCGGCGCGTCCTGGTGGGGCGCGAGGGTGGGAGTGGACATTGAGTCCTGCTTCTTGATCTCTGTATTCGAGGTGTTGATGGTCATCACGCCAACCCTTCGGCCAGCGGGCCCAGCGCGAGGGCGGGGAAGAACGTCAGACCGGCAATGATCAGGATCGCGCCCACCAGCAGACCGGTGAAGAGCGGCTTCTCGGTCCGCAGGGTGCCCGCGGTGGCCGGGATGGGCTGCTGCCCGGCGAGCGAGCCGGCCAGCGCCAGCACGAACACCATGGGCACGAAGCGCCCGAGCAGCATGCACAGGCCCAGCATCGTGTTGTGGTACTCGGTGTTCGCGGCGAATCCGGCGAACGCGGAGCCGTTGTTGTTGGACGCGGACGTGTAGGCGTACAGCACCTCGGAGAAGCCGTGCGCACCCACGTTCGTCATCGACGTCCGGCCCATCCCCAGCGCCATCGCCAGCGCCGTGCCGATCAGCACCAGGGCCGGGGTGACCAGGATGTAGCAGGCGGCCAGCTTGACCTCACGGGTGCCGAGCTTCTTGCCCAGGTACTCGGGCGTACGGCCGACCATGAGACCGGCGATGAACACCGCGATGATCGCCATGATCAGCATGCCGTACAGGCCCGAGCCGGTGCCGCCGGGCGCGATCTCGCCCAGCATCATGCCGAGAAGCAGCACCCCGCCGGACAGTCCGCCGAAGGAGTCGTGGAAGGAGTCCACGGAACCGGTGGAGGTCATCGTGGTCGACACGGCGAAGGCCGACGAGTTGCCCTCGCCGAAACGCTGCTCCTTGCCCTCCATCGCTCCGCCGGCCAGCTGGGAGGCGGTGCCCGGGTGTGCGTACTCCAGCCAGGTCACGGCGACCACGGCGAGGAGCCAGATGATGCCCATTGCCGCGAGGATCGCGTAGCCCTGCCTGACCGAGCCGACCATCGTGCCGAAGGTGCGCGGCAGCGAGAAGGGGATCACCAGCAGCAGGAAGATCTCCAGCCAGTTGGTGAAGCCGTCGGGGTTCTCGAAGGGGTGCGCGCTGTTGGCGTTGAAGAAGCCGCCGCCGTTGGTGCCCAGGTCCTTGATGGCCTCTTGCGATGCCACCGCGCCGGGGCTGATGGCCTGCCTCTGGCCGGTGAGGGTGGTGAGGTGGTGGATGTCGCCGAAGTTCTGGATGGCACCGCAGGCGATCAGAATCACGGCTGCGATCACGGAGAGCGGGATCAGGATGCGGACGGTGCAGCGCACCAGGTCGGCCCAGAAGTTGCCGAGGTCGCCGGTGCGGGACCGGGCGAAGCCGCGCACCAGTGCCACGGCCACGGCGATGCCGACCGCTGCGGAGACGAAGTTCTGCACGGCCAGGCCCATGGTCTGGGTGAGGTGGCTCATCGCCGTCTCACCCGCGTACGACTGCCAGTTCGTGTTGGACACGAAGGAGGCGGCCGTGTTGAACGCCTGGTCGGGGCTGATCGGCTTGAAGCCCAGCGACAGCGGCAGCTCGTCCTGCACCCGCTGGAGCAGGTAGAGGAACAGCACACTCACCGCGGAGAAGGCCAGTACCCCGCGCAGGTAGGCCGGCCAGCGCATCTCGGCGTCGGGGTTCGCGCCGACAGAGCGGTATATCCACCGCTCCACCCGCAGGTGCTTCCGGGACTGGAAGACGGCGGCCATGTAGTCGCCGAGGGGACGGTGCACCGACGCGAGTGCGCCGCCCAACGCCGTCACGAAGAGCACGTCAGCAAGTACGGGACCCATGTCTGTGCTCAGAACCTCTCCGGGAAGATCAAGGCGAGGATGAGATAACCCAGCAGGGCGACGGCCACGATCAGGCCGACAAGGTTCTCGGCGGTCACAGCTTCGTCACCCCCCTGGCGACGAGGGCCACCAGCGCGAAGACCGCGATCGTGATGGCGACGAAGGCCAGATCGGCCATCGTTAGCTCCTGGAGTGGTTCGGTGGAAAACTTGGACGCTTAGAGGAAAACGCCTGTCCAGCCGGATCCGGTCACCCGTTGACGACCCTCTTACGGCCCATCCCCCTGCTTTGACGGAACTCATACGGCAAGCGATCGGGGCCCCTCGGTAACCGGGGCAGATGATCACCGCAGTGAACCGCGCCGGGCACCGCCGGGTACTGACGCAGCATCGTCCGAGCACGCGCGCTGCATGGCCCCCTGAGCGCGACACGTGAAGGAGTTGCCTTCTTGGCTCCCGGTCTTAACGGAAGCTTGATGCGCTCGGTGAGATCGCTCATGGGCCCCGGGGTCACTCTGGTGATTGGCTGCCGGTGCCGCCGTCCGCAGACGGCCGGACCCCCGCACTGAGCCGCTGAGTCGCACACCAGGAGAGCACCTCGATGGCCACCACAGAACACCCGCCGCCGAGCCGATTGCGGACGTGGATGCTGGAAGGCCTGTCCGACATGGCGGGGCACCAGCAGGGGCCGTACGCCAAGGCGGAAGCACCCCACAAGGGCCAGCGCTGGTATCGCGTGATGTGCCTGACCGGTGTCGACTACTTCTCCACGCTCGGTTACCAGCCGGGCATCGCGGCCCTCGCGGCCGGTCTGCTCTCCCCCATCGCCACGCTCGTCCTCGTCGTTGTCACCCTGGCCGGTGCCCTGCCCGTGTACCGCCGGGTGGCCGAGGAGAGTCCGCACGGCGAGGGGTCCATCGCGATGCTGGAGCGGCTGCTGTCCTTCTGGAAGGGCAAGCTGTTCGTCCTGACCCTGCTGGGCTTCGCCGCCACCGACTTCCTGATCACCATCACCCTGTCGGCCGCCGACGCCTCCACCCACCTGATCGAGAACCCGCACCTGACGAGCTTGCTGAACGGCCGGCAGATGTTGATCACGCTTGCGCTGGTGGCTCTGCTCGGCGCTGTGTTCCTCAAGGGCTTCCTGGAGGCGATCGGGGTCGCGGTCGCCCTTGTCGTCGTCTATCTCGGCCTGAACGCCGTGGTCGTGGTCGTCGGGCTGTGGCATGTCCTCACTGCCGAACACGTGGTCACGGACTGGACCAGCGCCCTGATCACCCAGCACGGCAATGTCCTCGCCATGATCGGCGTCTCCCTGCTGGTCTTCCCGAAGCTCGCCCTCGGCCTGTCCGGTTTCGAAACAGGTGTCGCCGTGATGCCGCACGTCCAGGGTGACGCGGGCGACACCGAGGAGAAGCCGAAGGGCCGCATCCGGGACACCAAGAAGCTGCTCACCACCGCCGCCCTGATCATGAGCGTCTTCCTGATCGCGACGAGCTTCATCACGACCGTCCTCATCCCGGCGAAGGAGTTCAGGGCCGGCGGCCAGGCGAACGGGCGCGCGCTGGCGTATCTGGCGCACGAGTACCTGGGCAACGCCTTCGGCACGGTCTACGACATCTCCACCATCGCCATCCTCTGGTTCGCCGGCGCCTCCGCCATGGCAGGCCTGCTCAACCTCATGCCGCGCTACCTGCCCCGCTACGGCATGGCCCCCCACTGGGCGCGTGCCGTCCGCCCGATGGTCATCGTCTTCACCCTGATCGCCTTCCTGGTCACCTGGATCTTCGACGCCAACGTCGACGCCCAGGGCGGGGCCTACGCCACCGGCGTGCTGGTCCTGATGTCGTCGGCGGCGATCGCGGTGACCATCGCCGCCCGCCGGGCCGCCCAGCAGGGCTGGACCGTCGCCTTCTCGGTCGTCTCTGCCGTCCTGATCTACGTAACGGTCGCGAACGTCATCGAGCGTCCGGACGGTGTCAAGATCGGTGCCTGCTTCATCGTCGGCATCATGCTGCTCTCCCTGCTGTCCCGCCTCGCCCGCGCCTTCGAACTGCGGGTGACGAACGTCGACCTCGACCCCATGGCGGAGCGTTTCATCCGGGACATGTCCCACCGCCGCATACGCTTCATCGCGAACAAGCCGGGACGACGGGACAAGGCCGCGTACCGCGCCAAGGCCGAGCAGATCCGCGCCGACAACGACCTCCCCGAGACGGAGGACTTCGTCTTCGCCGAGGTCACCATCACCGATCCCTCGGAGTTCGAGGCGGGTCTGACCGTGCGAGGCGAGGTCCTGCACGACCGTTATCGCGTCCTGACCCTGGAGCACTCCTCCGTCTCCAACGCCCTGGCGGCCCTCCTCCTGCACGCCCGGGACATGACGGGTTGCACCCCGCACATCTACTTCGAGTGGACCGAAGGGAACCCGTTCAACAACTTCCTGCGCTTCTTCCTCTTCGGCCAGGGCGAGGTGGCCCCGGTCACCCGAGAGGTCCTGCGCGAGGCGGAACCCAACCGCGCCCTTCGTCCCCGCGTTCACACCGGGTGAGAGCGACGCGGCAGCGCCCGCGTCAGGGCTCCGTCAAGATGCACCCTCGCCGCGCTAGGTGTATTGCCCTGTGAGGTTGGGGACGCGGCTGGCGGGTGGTTGGCCCTTGAGCGCGGTGTGTCCGCGGTGGTGATTGTAGGTGTGCAGCC
>NZ_JBIBWT010000017.1:0-165767 GCF_043081525.1 Streptomyces sp. NPDC014864 | reverse complement strand
TAACTCACCCCGGAGCCGTTCCACCTCCCCCAGCCTCATGCCAGGAAGATGCCCACCACCAGACGAGATCACCCAAGGTAACGAAGCACTACTAGGACCCGGACGTCGAGGACTCGTCCGCGTGCAGGCTCATCGGCCCGTAGATCTCCGTGGCGTCCTCGAAGAGCCGCACCTGGTCGGCGCCGCCCTCGCGCAGGTCCTTCCAGTTCTCCCCGATCCAGGACTCGGCGTCGCCCTGCGTGGTGAACTCCTCGGGCTGCACCGCCGGCTGGACCTCCGTCCCGTCGGCCGTCTCGAACCGCCACGTCCATGCCACCATGTACGCCTCCCTGTGTGAGCACACTGCACAGCGGAAGCCGGATCTTGGTCCGGCTCCCTCCCGCACCCTATGCGCTGCGCGGCCCGCCCCGTCAGGAGGCCATGGCCGATCCACCCGGCCGGGACCCGCCACGAGGGACTCCGGCGGGCGGGAGGTGGGGCCGGCCTGGAAAATCGGGTGCGTGGACGTGACTCTCCTTGGCACCGGTGCCCCCGCGGGACTTCCCCGCCCCGACTGTCCCTGTGCGACCTGCGCGACGGCGCTCGGCGCCGACGCGCGGGCCGCGACCGCGTTGCTCGTGGACGGGGCGCTGCTGCTCGACCTGACACCGGGCGCGGCGTTCGCGGCCGCCCGGGCCGGGCATTCGCTGGCGGGCGTGGGGCAGGTGCTGCTGACGCACCCGCACGACGGGCCCGCGGTCGAGGTGCCGGCCGGGCTGCCGCAGCCCGGGCGGGTGCCGGACGGGCGGGAGTTGCCGCTGCCGACGGGGCATCGGGTGCGCGCGGTGGCGCTGGACTCGCCCGGCACCGGGTACTCCGTGACCGGGCCGGACGGGCAGCGGCTGCTGTACCTGCCGCCGGGCGGCGCCCCGGCCGGGCTGGAGGAGGGGTCGGCGGAGACCTACGACATGGTCCTCGCGGACGTCGTGGGCCGGCCGGACGCCCTGGCCAGGCTGCGCGCCGTCGGGGCCGTGGGCCCGACCACCGACGTCGTCGCCGTGCACCTCGACCACGACGTGCCGCCCGGCCCGGAACTGCGGCGGCGGCTGGCCGCGGCGGGGGCGCGGGCGGTGCCGGACGGCACCACGCTGGTGGTGGGCGTGTACGAGGACGTGCCCGACGTGCCCCGGCGCACGCTGGTGCTGGGCGGGGCCCGGTCGGGCAAGTCGGTGGAGGCCGAGCGGCGGCTGGAGTCCTTCCCCCGCGTGCTGTACGTGGCGACGGGCGGGTCCCGGGGCGGCGACACCGAGTGGGCGGCGCGGGTCGCCACGCACCGGGACCGCCGGCCGGCGTCGTGGCGCACCGTCGAGACCTGCGATCTGGTGCCGCTGCTGGAGCAGGACGGGCCGCCGCTGCTCATCGACTGCCTCTCCCTGTGGCTGACGGACGCGATGGACTCCGTGGGCGCCTGGGACGACGCCGAATGGGCGGACGGCGGGGAACGGGCACTGCGGGAGCGGGTGGCGGCGCTGACGGCGGCGGTCCGGGCGACACGGCGGACCGTGGTCGCCGTCTCCAACGAGGTTGGCTCGGGCATCGTGCCGGCCACGTCGTCGGGACGGCGCTACCGCGACGAACTCGGCCGCCTGAACGCCGCGTTCGCCGGCGAGTGCGAGCACGTCCTGCTGGTGGTCGCGGGCCAGGCGCTCCCGCTGCGGGGCTGAAAGCGGTTCGGACGGGGAGGTTCCGGGACCGGGACACGGGAGGCGGCCAGGACACGGGAGGCGGCCAGGACACAGGGGGCGGCCAGGACACAGGGGGCGGGGCGCAGGCGGCGGGACACAGGAGGCGGTCCGGTTCAGGCCGTGTCCCGGCGGGCGACGACCCGGTAGGCGTTGGAGAAGGGGGTGCGGCGCAGCAGCGGGGCCAGGGCGTGGTCCACGGCCGCCGCCGCGGCCACGAGCGGGCCGGCCGCTCCGGTCAGGACCGCCCGCAGCAGGCACCGCGGACCGCCGGCCGGTTCTGGGAGCCAGGGAGCGTCCGCCGCGGGCAGCGCGTGGGTGACGGCCAGGGCGAGGGCCGCCGCGAGGTCGTACGGGGTGTGGGGGCCGCGGCGGTCGACGACGAGGACCGTGCAGCCGCGCGCCTCCAGTTCCGCGCACAGGTTGTTCAGCGGCAGCAGATGCAGATGGCGCGGCTGGCCGTGGGACAGCCACCACCTGCCCAGCAGCCGGGCGAACGCGCTGCGCGGGTCGGGGAGTTCGATCAGCAGGTGCCCGCCCGGGCGCAGGACGGCGAGGGCCGCGTCCAGCTCCGCTCGCGGGTCCGGGACGTGCGCGAGGTGCTGGAAGACGCTCACCACGTCGTAGCGGGCGCGCAGCCGGGCCACGAGGTGCGGGTCGGCCAGGTGGCCGACGTGGGCCTCCTCGATCCATCCGGCGTCGCGGGCCCGCACCACGCGCAGGGTGGGGTCCAGCCCGTCGAAGGACGTGTACGGGAAGACCTCGCGCGCCGCCCGCGGGAAGTGGGCGTGGCCCGTGCCGACGTCCAGCCAGCTCTCCGGCTCCCCCACGTTCCGCATCAGGTGCGCGACCGTGCGGTGCCGCCGGTCGCCCCGCGCGGCGGCGAGGACGCGTTCGGTCAGTCCCCGCGCGTCGTCCTCGCCGAAGTCCCGGTGGTAGAAGGCCAGTCCCGCCCCGGTGAGCCGGGGGTTCTGGAAGCTGTGCCCGCAGTCCCGGCACTGGTCCAGCACGAACGTGCCCGGCTTGTGCTGCATCAGGTCGGGCGCGCTCAGCCGGGTGCGCAGCCGCCCGGAGCCGCACCAGGGGCAGTCCGCGCGGCGCGGCTCGTGGAACCGGCCGGTGCCCTCGGCGAGTTCGGCGGCGTACGCGATGCGGCGCGGGTCGTAGTCGCGCGGGGCGTACGGCAGAGGCGGCATGGGCGGCTCCCGGTGGGGCGCGAGGGGCGTACCGCAGGGATGTACGACAATCCGCTGCAAAGGGAACGTATGGGATCGGGATCTTGGGTGCAATCACGCGGCGGGGGTGTGCTGCCGATGTGGCGCCGTCCCGTTCGATCGCTGCCGGTACTGTTCGGCGAATGAGCTCGCTTAACCTCGACGACTTCACCGATCTGATCGAGCGTCCCGACGGCGGTGTGCGCCGTGACGCGGAGGACCGCCGGGAGCGTCGGACCGTGCCGCCCGCCGCGCTGGGCCGACTCGACGACCTGGGTGAGTGGCTGGCCGCGGCGCAGGGCGTGGTGCCGGTGCGGCCGGTCGAACAGCCGCGGGTGGTGCTGTTCGCCGGCGACCACGGCGTCGCCGGACTCGGCGTGTCGGCGCGACCGGCGGGCAGTGCCGTGCACCTGGTGCGCGCGGTCCTGGAGGGCGGCCGGCCGGTGTCCGTGCTGGCGCGGCGGCTCGGCGTCCCGGTGCGGGTGGTGGACATGGCGCTGGACTGCGACCCCGGGGCGCTGCCCGGGGACGTCGTACGGCACCGGGTGCGGCGCGGCAGCGGGCGCATCGACGTGGAGGACGCGCTCACCCTGGAGGAGGCGGAGGCCGCGTTCCGGGCGGGGGTCGCGGTGGCCGACGAGGAGGCCGACTCCGGTACGGATCTGGTGGTCCTGGGCGATGTGAGCGTGGGCGGGACCACGTCGGCGGCCGTGCTGGTCGCCGCGCTGTGCGGGACGGACGCCTCGGTGGTGACCGGGCGGGGCGGCGAGGCGATCGACGACCTGGCGTGGATGCGCAAGTGCGCGGCGATCCGGGACGCGCTGCGGCGGGCGCGGCCGGTCCTCGGGGACCAGTTGCAGCTGCTGGCCACGGTGGGCGGGGCCGACCTCGCGGCGACGACCGGGTTCCTGCTCCAGTGCGCGGTGCGCAAGCTGCCGGTGATCCTGGACGGGGTGGTGTCGGCCGCGTGCGCGCTGGTGGGCCAGCGGGTGGCGTTCCGGGCGCCGGACTGGTGGCTCGCGGGCCACGGCAGCGGGGAGCCGGGTCAGGTGAAGGCGCTGGACCGGATGGCGCTGGAGCCGCTGCTGGAGCAGGGGCTGACCGTCGGCGAGGGGACGGGAGCGCTGCTGGCGCTGCCCCTGGTGCAGAGCGCCGCCGCCCTGGCCGCCGAGCTTCCCGAGCGGGACGAGGAGGCCGCGGAGCCGGAGAAGGGCGAGGCCGACGAAGCGGACGGGGCGGGCGAGGCGATGGAGTAGGGCGGACGGCGGACGGAAAAGAGCCGTTCGCCGGGGCGGCACCCATATGATCGCCTCTTATGGGAGATGCCCGAATTGCGGTACGTGAGGAGCGGGCTCCGGCCGGCGTGACCGAGAGCGACCGGCGGGCCCGCCCGCACGCGCGGAGGGCCGCCGCGTTCGCCGTCTGGTACCTGCGGGGCGTTGCGTTCGTCAACTTCCTCAGCGCGGTGTGGGTCTCCCTGGGCCAGGACGTGCGCCGGCACAACCAGGAGAACCTGTTCACGCCGTACCTGCTCACCGCCGGCTTCGCCTCCGGCGTGTTCGCCACGTTCCTCGCCATCACCATGCGCCGCCGCAAGCGGGCGTCCTGGATCCTGAACCTCGGGCTCAGCGGCCCGTTCCTGGCGCTGTTCGGCCTCGCCATGACCTTCCCGGAGATCCGCCGCAGCGCGCAGAACTGGATCTCCCTCGCCCTCACCGCCGCCTTCGTCGCCGCGCTGCTCGTGGGGCGGCGGGAGTTCTACGCCAAGGGCGACCGGTCCAACCCGAGGCTCGCCGCCGTCGTCGCGGTGGGCGGTCTGCTGGTGTCCTCGCTGCTCGCCGCGCTGCTGGTGACGGCCACCAACCAGGCGCCGGACGCGGCCCGTTCGACGTTCGCCGAGCGCTGGCACTACGGCACGCTGCGGCTGGTCTCGGTCGCCGCCTCGGAGTCCCATTTCCCCGGCATCGACACGCCCAACTGGGCGAACGTCGCCGTCAACGTGCTCTCCACGGCCCTGGTCCTCGCCGTCCTGTACGCCGCCTTCCGTTCCCGGCGCGCCGTCGACCCGCTCACCGAGGACGACGAGAAGCGGCTGCGGGAGCTGCTGGCGCGGCACGGTGAGCGGGACTCGCTCGGCTACTTCGCGCTGCGCCGGGAGAAGAGCGTGCTGTGGTCCCCGACCGGCAAGGCCGCCGTCGCCTACCGCGTGGTCGGCGGGGTGTCCCTGGCCTCGGGGGACCCGCTCGGCGACCCCGAGGCCTGGCCCGGCGCCATCGGGCCGTGGCTCGCCGAGGCGCGGGCGCACGGGTGGATCCCGGCCGTGATGGGGGCGAGCGAGGAGGCGGGGACCGTGTACGCGCGACACGGCCTCGACGCCCTCGAACTGGGCGACGAGGCCGTGGTGGAGGTCGCCGAGTTCACGCTGGAGGGCCGGGCCATGCGGACCGTGCGGCAGGCCTACAACCGGGTGCGGCGGGCCGGGTACACCGTGCGCGTCCGGCGGCACGAGGAGATCCCGGCCGGCGAGATGGCGTACCTCGTCGGGCGGGCGGACGACTGGCGGGACGGGGCCACCGAGCGCGGGTTCAGCATGGCGCTGGGACGGCTCGGCGATCCCGAGGACGGGCGGTGCGTGATGCTCGAGTGCCGCGACGCCGAGGGCGAACTGCGGGCTCTGCTCTCCTTCGTGCCGTGGGGGCCGCACGGGCTGTCCCTGGACCTCATGCGCCGCGACCGCCACTGCGAGAACGGGCTGATGGAGTTCATGGTGCTGGAACTCCTGCGCCGCGCCCGGGAGATGGAGATCACGCAGGTTTCGCTCAACTTCGCGATGTTCCGTTCGGTCTTCGAACGTGGCGCCCGCCTGGGCGCCGGGCCGGTGCTGCGGCTGTGGCGTTCGCTGCTCAGCTTCTTCTCCCGCTGGTGGCAGATCGAGTCGCTGTACCGCGCCAACGCCAAGTACCGGCCCATCTGGGAGCCGAGGTACCTGCTCTTCGAGAAGAGCGGGGACCTGCTGCGCATCGGCCTCGCGTCGGCGCGCGCGGAGGGGTTCCTGACGGCCGGGCCGGGGACGCCGGGCCTGCCGAAGTGGCTGCACCGCGAGCACCTGGAGACGCACCGATGAGAGTCCTCGCCCGCTGGGTCCGCGCCGAATGGGGTCCGCTGTACGTCGCCGTTCGCGGGCCGCTGCGGGAGCGGCGCCTGCGGGCGGTGCCCCTGACGGTGGGCGCGGTGTGCCTGACCGGGGTGCTCCACTTCGCGCAGCACCGGCCGTGGGGCCACGACGCCGTCCAGCACCTCGGGGCGGTCCGGGCCGCGGACCCGCTGGGGGTCGCGCTGCTGCGTACCCCGCTGTCGCTGTTCGTGCCGGCCCTGGACCTGCCGTGCTGGGGCGCGCTGGCGCAGATCCTGTGCGTGTTCGGCATGGCCGAGATCTGCCTGGGCCGGTGGCGGACGCTCGCCCTCGCCTACACCGCCACCCTCGCCGGCACCCTGTACGCGCGCATCGGCATCGCCCTGGGGCCGCTCCGCCCGCTGGGGCTGCCGGCCACGGACGCGCGGGTGGTGGACGCCGGCCCGTCGGCGGCCGTGGTGGGGCTCGCGGTCTACCTCGGCTGGCGGTACGGGGCGTACGTCACCGCGGGCGCGGTGGTCGCGGCGATGGCGATCGAGGTGGCCCTGCGCGAGAACCTCGCGGGCAAGGAGCATCTCGCGGCGATCGCCGGGGTGGCGGCGCTGTGCGCGCTCTCGGCGGTGCGGCACCGGGTCCGCGGGGCCTGGCCGGGCGCCGCGCCGGTCACGAGTGACCCGGGAGGCGGGTGATCTCCTCGTCCGGCTTGCCGCCGATCCAGTCCTGGACCCGGCGGCGGGGACCGGCCCAGCGCCGGTCGTGGTGGTAGGCACGCAGACTGGAGCGGGCCCGGGCGCGCGGGCGGCGGCGGTAGAAGTGCCTGGCCCAGGGCGAGCCGGGCCGGGCCAGCCGGACCGCGCCGACCAGCGCGATCGCGGGGACGACGATCCCGAGGACGGCCAGGCGGGCCTTGCCCTTGTAGAGCGCGACCAGTGAGAACAGGAAGTTGCCGACGACGGTCGCGATCACCGTGCCCCGGTTCTGCACTTCGTCCTGGGACAGGTCGTTGACGCCGAACGGCGCGAAGCCCGCGAGGACCAGCCCGACCAGGGCCACGGTGAGGACCACCACCTCCACGCTCTGCCGGCCGGCCTCGGTCCAGTAGACGTCGTCCAGGTGCAGGATCAGCGCGAACTCGTCCAGGACCAGCCCCGCGCCCATCCCGAAGACGACCGCGAAGACGGCGGCGCCGACGCCCTGGCGGCCGCTGGCGACCGCGCCGAAGCCGCCGACGACGGTGAGGACGACGCCGGGGACGACGTGGTGGATGTGCAGACCGCCGGCCCGCACGTTGCCGAAGGGGCCCTTCCCGGCCCGGATGAGGCGGGTGACGGTCCGCGTCACGGCGAAGGTGAGGACGAAGGCGGTGAGGGCGAGGAGCAGGGGCAGCTTGCCGGGTTCGACGATGTTCCGCTCCAGCCAGTGCCCCATGGGGGCAGTCTGCCGCCTCCCCCGGCGGACCGCCCGCCCACCGGCGGCCGGCCGGCCCTGCCGTAGTCTGCCCGCGTGACCGAGCTCCCGCCGACCCCGCCGCTGCCCGGGCTCCGGTTCGCCTTCGGCACCCTCACCGTGCTGCCGGTCCGGGTGGCCCGCTGGGACCGCGAGGCCGCGCGCGCCGGGATGCTCTGCGCGCCGCTCGCCGGGATCGTGGTCGGCGCGGCCGCCGCGGCGCTCGGCCTGCTGCTGCTCCTCCTCGGCGCGGGCCCGCTGCTCGCCGCCGTCGCCACCGCCGCCGTGCCCGCCGCGCTCACCCGCGGGCTGCACCTCGACGGGCTCGCCGACACCGCCGACGGGCTCGGCAGCGGCAAGCCCGCCGAGGACGCGCTGCGCATCATGAAGCAGTCCGACATCGGGCCGTTCGGGGTGATCACCCTGGTCCTCACCCTGCTGGCCCAGGTCGCCGCCCTCACCCAGGCCTACGGAGTCTCATGGGCCCGGGGCGCGCTCGCCGCCGTCGTCGCGGCGACCGCCGCCCGGCTCGCGCTGACCCTGGCCGCGCGCGCCGGGGTGCCGGCCGCCCGTCCGGAGGGGCTGGGGGCCGCGGTCGCGGGGGTGGTGCCGCGGCGCGGGGCGCTGCTCGCCGCGCTGCTCGTGGTCGGCGCGGCCGCCGCCGGGGGCGCGCTGTCCGGGGTGTACGACGGGGTCCGGGCCGCGGGCGCGGTCCTCGCCGCCGTGGCCGCGGCCGAGCTGCTGCTGCGTCACTGCACGCGCCGCTTCGGCGGCGTGACCGGGGACGTCTTCGGCGGGCTCGCCGAGACCGCGGCCACCACCGCCCTCGTGCTGCTGTCCCTGGGGTGACCCTGGACTCCCCCTGGGCCGGGGTACTTGCGAACGATCACCGATTCGCCCGCGGCGAGGGGCAGTTGGCCCCGGGGCCCGAGCGGGGCGGACCGCCCGCCGGAGCCACTGCGGCGGGCCCCGCCCGCACAGGTGCGGACCGGAAGGTGTCCACCGCGCCACCACCGGGTGAACACCCGCAGGAACGATCGGACGCGTACCGCGCGTAGGCTCGTGCCGGTTGTTTACCCGACCAGGTAAAGACCGCACAGCAGGAGGGATCTAGGGTCGGTTGTCGGGCCCGGTCGACCCATCCGCATTCGGCCACACCACCTTTACAGGGAAGCGAGATTTCACCACCGTGACTGCTCTCACTCTCAGCACCGCCGCGGCGCCTGGCCTGCGGGCCGACGCGATCGTGATCGGTGTCGCCAAGGGCACCAAGGGCCCGGTCGTCGCACCGGGCGCCGAGGCCGTGGACACGGCGTACGACGGCGGGCTCGCCGGCGTCCTGGAGACCCTCGGTGCCTCCGGTGCCGAGGGCGAGGTGACGAAGGTTCCCGCGCCGTCCGGGTTCAAGGCCCCGCTCGTGGTGGCGGTCGGCCTCGGCGCCCAGCCGGAGAAGGACGCCGAGTACGGCGCCGAGGCGCTGCGCCGGGCCGCCGGCGCGGCCGCCCGCGCCCTGTCCGGCACGAAGAAGGCCGGCTTCGCCCTGCCGCTCGCGGACGCCGCCGACGTCGGCGCGATCGCCGAGGGTGCGCTGCTCGGCGCGTACTCCTTCGACACGTACAAGGAGAACGGCAAGGACGCCAGGAACGGCAAGGCGCCGCTGGCCGAGGCGGTCCTGCTCGGCGGCAGGCCCCGCGACAAGGCGTACAAGGCGGCCGTCGAGCGTGCCGTGGCCGTCGCCGAGGAGCTGAACCGGGCCCGCGACCTCGTCAACACCCCGCCCAACGACCTGTACCCGGCGTCGTTCGCCGCGATCGCCCAGGGCGCGGCCAAGGACCACGGCCTGAAGGTCCAGGTGCTCGACGAGAAGGCGCTCGCCAAGGGCGGCTACGGCGGCATCCTCGGGGTCGGCTCCGGCTCGGCGGCGGCACCGCGGCTGGTGAAGCTGTCGTACACCCACTCCAAGGCGAAGAAGCACCTGGCCCTCGTCGGCAAGGGCATCACCTACGACTCGGGCGGCATCTCGCTGAAGCCGGCCGGCCACAACGAGACGATGAAGTGCGACATGAGCGGTGCGGCCGCCGTGTTCGCCGCCGTCGTCGCGGCCGCCCGTCTCGGCCTGGAGGTCAACGTCACCGGCTGGCTGGCGCTGGCCGAGAACATGCCCTCCGGCTCCGCCACCCGCCCGGGTGACGTGCTGCGCATGTACAGCGGTAAGACGGTGGAGGTGCTCAACACCGACGCCGAGGGCCGGCTCGTCCTCGCGGACGCGCTGTGGGCCGCCTCCCAGGAGAAGCCGGACGCGATCGTCGACGTGGCGACGCTGACCGGCGCGATGGTGCTGGCGCTCGGCAACCGCACCTTCGGGATCATGGCGAACGACGAGGCGTTCCGCTCCGCGATCCACGAGGCGGCCGAGGAGGTCGGCGAGGAGGCCTGGCCGATGCCGCTGCCGGAGCACCTGCGCAAGGGCATGGACTCCCCCACCGCCGACATCGCCAACATGGGCGAGCGCATGGGCGGCGGCCTGGTCGCCGGCCTGTTCCTGCGCGAGTTCATCGGCGAGGGAATCACCTGGGCCCACCTCGACATCGCAGGCCCGGCCTTCAACGAGCAGGGCCCCTTCGGGTACACGCCGAAGGGCGGCACGGGCAGCGGGGTGCGGACGCTGGTGCGGCTGGCGGAGCTGACCGCGGCGGGCGACCTCGGCTGAGGTCCGTCGTACGGTTCCGTCCGGCCGTCATGGCGCGGACGCCGGGGGCGCGGGAGCTGATCACGCAGTTCCCGCGCCCCTGCGGGCCGGACCGCCCGCCGCCCGCCGTGAGGTGGGACGCATCACACTCCGGCCCGGCGTCTCGTTCACTCCCGACAAGTGCGAAGATGGGGCACGGCAGGACAGGGCCCCACCACAGGGCCGAAGAAGAGCGGCCGGACACCAGCCGCCGACCGGTCAGTGCTGACCGGCGTGGCGCACATGCATGGAGGACGTGACGTGGCGAACGACGCCAGCACCGTTTTCGACCTAGTGATCCTCGGCGGTGGTAGCGGTGGTTACGCCGCGGCCCTGCGCGGGGCGCAGCTGGGCCTGGACGTCGCCCTGATCGAGAAGAGCAAGCTCGGCGGCACCTGCCTGCACAACGGCTGCATTCCCACCAAGGCCCTGCTGCACGCCGGCGAGATCGCCGACCAGGCGCGCGAGGCCGAGCAGTTCGGTGTCAAGACCTCGTTCGAGGGCATCGACATCGCGGGCGTCCACAAGTACAAGGACGACGTCATCGCCGGCCTGTACAAGGGCCTGCAGGGCCTGGTCGCCTCCCGCAAGGTGACCTACATCGAGGGCGAGGGCCGGCTGTCGTCCCCGACCTCCGTCGACGTCAACGGCCGCCGCGTCCAGGGCCGTCACGTCCTCCTGGCGACCGGCTCCGTGCCGAAGTCGCTGCCGGGCCTGGAGATCGACGGCAACCGCATCATCTCCTCCGACCACGCCCTCGTCCTGGACCGCGTGCCCAAGTCCGCGATCATCCTCGGCGGCGGTGTCATCGGTGTCGAGTTCGCCTCCGCGTGGAAGTCCTTCGGTGCGGACGTGACGGTCATCGAGGGTCTGAAGCACCTCGTCCCGGTCGAGGACGAGAACTCCTCCAAGCTCCTCGAGCGCGCCTTCCGCAAGCGCGGCATCAAGTTCAACCTGGGCACCTTCTTCCAGAAGGCCGAGTACACCCAGGACGGTGTCAAGGTCACCCTCGCCGACGGCAAGGAGTTCGAGGCCGAGGTCCTCCTCGTCGCCGTCGGCCGCGGCCCGGTCTCGCAGGGCCTGGGCTACGAGGAGGCCGGGGTCGCCATGGACCGCGGCTACGTCCTCGTCGACGAGTACATGCGCACCAACGTTCCGACCGTCTCCGCCGTCGGCGACCTGGTCCCGACCCTCCAGCTCGCGCACGTCGGCTTCGCCGAGGGCATCCTGGTGGCGGAGCGGCTGGCCGGTCTGAAGACCGTCCCGATCGACTACGACGGTGTCCCTCGGGTGACGTACTGCCACCCGGAGGTCGCCTCCGTCGGCATCACCGAGGCCAAGGCCAAGGAGATCTACGGCGCGGACAAGGTCGTCGCTCTGAAGTACAACCTGGCGGGCAACGGCAAGAGCAAGATCCTCAAGACCGCGGGCGAGATCAAGCTCGTCCAGGTCAAGGACGGTGCCGTGGTCGGCGTCCACATGGTCGGTGACCGCATGGGCGAGCAGGTCGGCGAGGCTCAGCTGATCTACAACTGGGAGGCGCTGCCGGCCGAGGTCGCCCAGCTCATCCACGCCCACCCGACGCAGAACGAGGCGCTCGGCGAGGCCCACCTGGCCCTGGCCGGCAAGCCGCTTCACTCCCACGACTGACGCCCTCAGTCACCGGGCGCGACGACACAGACTTCCGCTTCCCCCCGGTTTCCGACTCCTCGGGAACCGGGCGGGGAACCCATCCGTAAGGAGCAACCGAAACCATGGCGGTTTCCGTAACCCTTCCGGCGCTCGGTGAGAGCGTCACCGAGGGCACTGTCACCCGCTGGCTGAAGGCCGAGGGCGAGCGCGTAGAGGCCGACGAGCCGCTGCTCGAGGTGTCGACCGACAAGGTCGACACCGAGATCCCGGCCCCCGCCTCCGGCGTACTGGCCTCGATCAAGGTCGCCGAGGACGAGACGGTCGAGGTCGGCGCCGAGCTGGCGCTGATCGACGACGGCTCCGGCGCCCCCGCGGCCGCCCCGGCCCCCGCCGCCGCCGAGGCCCCGGCGGCCGAGCCCGAGCCGGCCCCGGCCCCCGCTGCGGCCGCCCCCTCCACCGAGCAGGCGGCCCCCACCCCGGCTCCGACCGCCGAGGCCACCGCCGGTGCCGGCTCCGCCGAGGGCACGGACGTGGTCCTGCCCGCGCTCGGCGAGTCCGTCACCGAGGGCACCGTCACCCGCTGGCTGAAGTCGGTCGGCGACTCCGTCGAGGCCGACGAGCCGCTGCTCGAGGTGTCCACGGACAAGGTCGACACCGAGATCCCGGCGCCCACCTCCGGTGTGCTGCTGGAGATCACCGTCGGCGAGGACGAGACCGCCGAGGTCGGCGCCAAGCTCGCCGTCATCGGCGCCCCGGGTGCCGCTCCCGCGGCCGCCGAGGCCCCCGCCGCCCCGGCTCCGGCGCCCGCCGCCGAGGCCCCGGCCGCCCCCGCGGCCCCGGCTGCTCCGGCCCCCGCCCCGGCTCCGGCCCCGGCTCCCGCCGCAGCCCCCGCCCCGGCCCAGCCCGCCGCCCCGGCCCAGCCCGCCACTCCCGCCCCGGCTCCCGCCCCGGTCACCCCGGCCCCGGCTGCCGCTCCGGCCGCCGCCCAGGCGACCGACGAGGGCGCGTACGTGACCCCGCTGGTGCGCAAGCTCGCCGCCGAGAACGGCGTCGAC
Organism: Streptomyces sp. NPDC014864; assembly: GCF_043081525.1. Taxonomy (NCBI): domain Bacteria; kingdom Bacillati; phylum Actinomycetota; class Actinomycetes; order Kitasatosporales; family Streptomycetaceae; genus Streptomyces; species Streptomyces sp. NPDC014864. The sequence goes on along the minus strand of NZ_JBIBWT010000017.1, from coordinate 152,838 downwards.
CTGTCCACCGTCAAGGGCACCGGTGTCGGCGGCCGCATCCGCAAGCAGGACGTCATCGCCGCCGCCGAGGCCGCGAAGGCCGCCGCGGCCGCCCCGGCCCCGGCCGCCGCCGCGAAGAAGGCCCCGGTCCTGGAGGCCTCCCCGCTGCGCGGCCAGACCGTGAAGATGCCGCGGATCCGCAAGGTCATCGGCGACAACATGGTCAAGGCCCTGCACGAGCAGGCCCAGCTGTCCTCGGTGGTCGAGGTCGACGTCACCCGCCTGATGAAGCTGCGCGGCCGCGCGAAGGACTCCTTCGCCGCCCGCGAGGGCGTCAAGCTCTCGCCGATGCCGTTCTTCGTCAAGGCCGCCGCCCAGGCGCTGAAGGCCCACCCGGCCATCAACGCCCGGATCAACGAGGCCGAGGGGACCATCACCTACTTCGACACCGAGAACGTCGGTATCGCGGTGGACTCCGAGAAGGGCCTGATGACCCCGGTCATCAAGAACGCCGGCGACCTGAACCTCGCCGGTATCGCCAAGGCCACCGCCGACCTGGCGGGCAAGGTCCGGGCCAGCAAGATCACGCCGGACGAGCTGTCCGGTGCGACCTTCACCATCAGCAACACCGGCTCGCGCGGCGCGCTGTTCGACACGATCATCGTGCCGCCGGGGCAGGTCGCGATCCTCGGCATCGGCGCCACCGTCAAGCGCCCGGCCGTCATCGAGACCGAGGAGGGCACGGTCATCGGCGTCCGCGACATGACCTACCTGACCCTCTCCTACGACCACCGCCTGGTGGACGGCGCCGACGCGGCCCGTTACCTGACGGCGGTCAAGGCGATCCTCGAGGCCGGCGAGTTCGAGGTCGAGCTCGGGCTCTGAGCCACCGACAGGTGACCGAGGCCTGCGGCGCCCCCGTCCGGACTTTCCGGGCGGGGGCGCCGCCTTTGTCGGCCCGGCGGCGTGTAAGCCTCGTCTCACCTGCGGGAAAGCGCCCCCGTGCGCCCTTCCCGCGCGGTCTCGCGGCCGTATTGTCTAAGCGTCAACGCCCCCGGGGGCCCTGGGCCCCTCCTTAAGGAGCCCTCATGACCGCGCCCGTCGTCCACTCGCTGCGCGAGCAGATCCGCGAGCACATCGTGGAGGGGATCGTCAGCGGGCGCTGGAAGCCGGGCGAGCGGATCGTCGAGCGGCGGATCGCGACCGAGCTGGAGGTCAGCCAGACGCCGGTGCGTGAGGCGCTGCGCGAGCTGGAGTCGCTGCGGCTGATCGAGTCGGCGCCGAACAAGGGCGTGCGGGTGCGCAATCTGACCGCGGCCGACCTTGAGGAGAGCTACCCGGTCCGGGCCGGTCTGGAGGCCATCGCGGCGGAACTGGCGGCCGACCGGCTGGCGCAGGACTGCTCGGCCCTGGAGCCGCACGTCGTCGCCCTGTACGACGCGGACCGCCGGGCGGACGGCACGGCCCAGGTGCGGCACACCGTGGGCTTCCACCGGGAGCTGGTCCGCGCGGCCGGAAACTCGGTGCTGCTGCACACCTGGGAGGGCCTCGGCATCGAGGTGTTCACGGCGCTGTCCATCCGCTGGCTGGGCACGGTCCAGCAGTCGTACGCCGAGGAGCACCAGGAGCTGGTGGAGGCGTTCAAGCGGCGGGACCCGCGGATCGCCGAGCTGGTCAAGGCGCACGTGCTGGGCTGCGCGCCGCGGGCCTGACCCAGCCGAGCATCCTCGCGCTCACCTGCGGAAACAGTGCAAAAATGCGGCACGCGGTGCCCGCCGCCAAGGCACCGCGTGCCTACTTTCTCGTGATCAAGAGGTTTTCGACCTCAACCCTTTGATCGATCATCGATCAGGGAGTTAGAGTCACCGACGGACTCCCACCGGAGCCCTCGCCCTGTCCTGCCAAAGACCAAGGGCACCCCGAACCCTTACCGATGAGGGAACCCCCTTCGACTGAGGAAGGCGGCGACATGACCGACCCCAAAGCCATCCAGCCGAGCGCGCTCGACCAGCTCCCGGACCGTGACCCGGAGGAGACCGCCGAATGGCAGGCCTCCCTGGACGCGGTCGCCAAGGCGGCCGGGCCGCACCGTGCCGCGTACCTGATGCGCCGCACGCTGGAGCGCGCCGAGGGCGCCGGCATCGCGCTGCCGAAGCTCCTCGAGACCGACTACGTCAACACCATCCCCACCGCCGCCGAGCCGTCCGTGCCGGGTGACGAGGAGATGGAGCGGAAGATCACCGCCTGGAACCGCTGGAACGCGGCCGCGATGGTGACCCGCGGCAGCAAGCACGGCGTGGGCGGCCACATCGCCACCTTCGCCTCCGCGGCCTGGCTGTACGAGACCGGCTTCAACCACTTCTTCCAGGGCAAGGAGCGGGACGGCTCCGGCGACCAGCTGTACATCCAGGGCCACGCCTCCCCCGGCATCTACGCCCGTGCCTTCCTCGACGGCCGCCTGGACGAGACGCACCTGGACAACTTCCGCCAGGAGGCCGGCGGCAACGGCCTGCCCTCGTACCCGCACCCGCGCCGCCTGCCCTGGCTGTGGGAGTTCCCCACCGTCTCCATGGGCCTGGGTCCGCTCTCCGCCATCTACCAGGCGCGCTTCAACCGCTACCTCACCAGCCGCGGCATCAAGGACGTCTCCGCGTCGCACGTGTGGGCGTTCCTCGGCGACGGCGAGATGGACGAGCCGGAGTCGACGGCGGCCCTCGCGCTCGCCGCCCGTGAGGAGCTGGACAACCTCACCTTCGTCATCAACTGCAACCTGCAGCGCCTCGACGGCCCGGTCCGCGCCAACTTCAAGATCGTGCAGGAGCTGGAGGCCCAGTTCCGCGGCGCCGGCTGGAACGTCGTCAAGACGCTGTGGGGCACGGCCTGGGACGAGCTGTTCGCCCTCGACACCACGGGCGCGCTGGTCCGTCGCCTGCGCGAGGTGCCGGACGCCCAGGTCCAGACGTACCAGACCCGTGGGGCGGCCTACATCCGCGAGGACTTCTTCGGCAAGGACCCGGCGCTCGCCGAGATGGCGAAGCTGCTGAGCGACGACAAGATCCTCGAGTGCTTCCACCTCTCCCGCGGTGGCCACGAGGCGCGCAAGGTCTACGCCGCGTACAAGGCCGCCGTGGAGCACAAGGGCGCGCCGACCGTGATCCTGGCCCAGACGGTCAAGGGCCACACCCTCGGCGAGGGCTTCGCGTCGAAGAACGCCAACCACCAGATGAAGAAGCTGACGGTGGACGAGTTCAAGGCGATGCGCGACCTGCTCGAACTGCCCATCTCCGACAGCGCCTTCGTCGACGGCCAGGTGCCCTACGGCCACCCCGGCGCCGACTCCCCCGAGGTCCGCTACCTCCAGGAGCGCCGCGCGGCCCTCGGCGGCCCGGCCCCGGCCCGCCGGGTGCACCCCGTCGCCCCGCTGCCCGCGCCCGCCGAGAAGGCGTTCGCGGCCTTCGACAAGGGCTCCGGCACGCAGAACGTCGCCACCACGATGGCGTTCGTGCGCCTGGTCAAGGACCTGGTCCGGGACAAGGAGACCGGGAAGCGCTGGGTGCCGATCGTCCCCGACGAGGCGCGCACCTTCGGCATGGAGTCGCTGTTCCCCTCGCTCGGCATCTACTCGCCCAAGGGCCAGACGTACGAGCCGGTCGACCGCGACCAGCTGATGTACTACAAGGAGGCCAAGAACGGCCAGATCCTCAACGAGGGGATCACCGAGGCCGGTTCGATGGCCGACTTCATCGCCGCGTCCACCGCGTACGCGACGCACGGCGAGACGATGATCCCGTTCTACATCTTCTACTCGATGTTCGGCTGGCAGCGCACCGCCGACCAGATGTGGCAGCTCGGCGACCAGCTCGGCCGCGGCTTCCTGGTCGGCGCCACGGCCGGCCGCACCACGCTGACCGGTGAGGGCCTCCAGCACGCCGACGGCCACTCCCCCGTCATCGCCGCGACCAACCCGGCGGCGCTGACCTACGACCCGGCCTTCGCGTACGAGGTCGCGGCCATCGTCAGGGACGGCCTGCGCCGCATGTACGGCGAGGCCGCGCCGGGCGAGGACCAGAACGTCTTCTACTACCTCACCGTCTACAACGAGCCGCTGCCGCAGCCCGCGAAGCCGGCCGGTCTCGGCATCGACGAGGGCATCGTCAAGGGCCTGTACCGCTTCAACACCGCCGAGACGGCGGGCCTGACCGTCCCGGCGAACGCCCCGCGGATCCAGCTGCTGGGCTCCGGTACGGCGATCCACTGGGCGCTCAGGGCCCAGAAGCTGCTCGCCGAGGAGTGGGGCGTGGCCGCCGACGTGTGGTCCGCGACGTCCTGGAGCGAGCTGCGCCGGGACGCCCTGGACGCGGACGCCGCGCTGCTGCGGGGCGAGGAGCGGGTGCCGTTCGTCCGGCAGGCGCTCCAGGGCGCCGAGGGCCCGGTCCTCGCGGTCTCCGACTACATGCGCCAGGTCCCGGACCAGATCGCGCAGTGGGTCGAGCAGGACTGGTCTTCGCTGGGCGCCGACGGCTTCGGCCTGTCGGACACCCGTGAGGCCGCCCGCCGCCACTTCGGCGTCGACGCCGAGTCGATCGTCGTGGCAGCCCTGGCCCAGCTCGCCCGGCGCGGCGAGGTGAAGGCCTCGGCGGTCAAGGAGGCCCGGGAGAAGTACGGCCTGTAGGAAGGCCCGGGGCCGGTCCCGTCGAACGGGCCGGCCGCATCGGACGAAGGGGTACGGCCGGCGCCGTACCCCTTCGTCGTCCGCCCGCGCCCGGCCATCATGAAGCCATGCGTGCCGCACGACTGATCAAGATGGTGCTGCTGTTGCAGTCCCGGCGCTCCATGACCGCCGCCGAGCTCGCCCGCGAGCTGGAGGTGTCGGAGCGGACCGTCACACGGGACGCGCAGGCGCTGTCGGAGGCGGGGGTGCCGGTCTACGCGGACCGGGGGCGGGCCGGCGGGTACCGGCTGGTCGGCGGCTACCGTACGCGGCTGACCGGGCTGGCCCGCGACGAGGCCGAGGCGCTCTTCCTGAGCGGGGTGCCCGGCGCGCTGCGCGAGATGGGGCTGGAGGACGCCGCATCGGCCGCCCGGCTGAAGGTCTCCGCCGCGCTGCTGCCCTCCCTCCGGGACGCCTCACGGACGGCGGCCCAGCGCTTCCACCTGGACGCGCCCAACTGGTTCCGGGAGCCGCGGACGCCCGCGCTGCTGCCCGCGGTGGCGGACGCGGTGTGGGACGACCGGCGGATCGCCGCGCGCTACCGGCGCGGGCGGGAGGAGGTCGCCCGGGAGCTGGAGCCGTACGGGCTCGTGCTCAAGGCGGGCGTCTGGTACCTGTGCGCCCGGGTCGCCGGGCACGGCGCCTTCCGGGTGTACCGGATCGACCGGTTCTCCGCCGTGCAGCCGGCCGAGGAGCGGTTCGAGCGGGACGGGCAGTTCGATCTGCCCGCCTTCTGGGAGGAGCGGGCGGGGCAGTTCGCCCGGTCGATCCTGCGCGCGGAGGTCGTGGTGCGGCTGTCCGCGGAGGGCGTGCGGAGACTGCCGTACGCCGTCGACGCGCTCGCCGCCGGGGAGGCGCTGGCCTCCGCGGGCGACCCCGACGAGGACGGGCGGGTGACGGTGACCTTGCCGGTGGAGTCCGAGGAGGTCGCCCACACCCAGCTCACGGCCCTCGGGCCGGAGGTGGAGGTGGTGGCCCCGGTGGAGCTGCGGGAGCGCTTCGCGCGCGACGCGGCCCGCATCGCCGCGCTGTACCGCCCATAACAATCCGCCGCACTCCGCGTGCGCCCCCTGTCCGACTGCCCGATGCTTGAACCCGTGATGGACGAGACGGAGTTCTGGGAGCTGATCGACGACACCCGCGAGGCCGCCGAGGGCGACCCCGAGGACCAGGCCGATCTGCTCGTCGAACGACTGCTCGAACAGGACCCGGAGCAGGTCCTGGACTTCGCCCGTCACTTCGAGTCCCGCTACAACCGCGCCTACCACTGGGACCTGTGGGGCGCCGCCTGGGTGCTGCTGGACGGGGCGAGCGACGACGCGTTCGACTTCTTCCGGTGCTGGCTGATCGGCCAGGGCCGGGAGGTCTTCGAGGGCGCCCTGCACGATGCGGACGCGCTCGCCGACCTGCTCGCGGACTTCGATGAGGAGATCGACGGCGACGGCGAGGACCTCGGCTACGCGGCGGACGAGGCCTACGAACAGCTCACCGGGACCGTCGCCCCCGACCTCGGCATCCCGCCCGCCCCGGCGGAGCCGGAGGGCACGCCACTCGACTTCGAGAACGACCGGTTGCTCGCCGAGCGGTACCCGAAGCTGTGGGACCGCTTCCGCGAGCCGGGGGCTTAGCGGGGGACGCGGGTTTCTCAGGGCCTGCCCTGGAGCCGGGCCGCGGCCTGCCGGATCGCCGGGAGGCGGTCGTTCAGCGCCGCGCCCGGGCAGTTGGTCATGTAGCCGTCCTTGTGCCCGGCGAGGGCGGGGAGCACGGCGGCGGTGCCGGCCCGGTACCGGCTGTGGCCGTTGCTGGACACCAGCCGCACGCGGCTGCGCGGGTCGATGTCGGCCAGGCCCAGCTTCCAGGCGGCCAGCGCGGCGATCGCGTCGGTCATGGCACGAGGCACCTCGGCCCCGGCGGTGAAGGTGCCGATGGCCGCGATGCCCGCGGTGCGGTGGTTGAAGCCCTGGGTGTGGGCCCCGGTGACGGCCCGCTCGACCCCGCCCGCGCGGCCCTCGAAGATCGTGCCGCACCGGTCGACGAGGAAGTTGTAGCCGATGTCGTCCCAGCGCCGGGCGCCGGTCTGGCCCGCGTAGAGGTAGCGGATGATGCGCGGGCTGTCGGCGCAGGCGTAGCCGTTGGGCGAGTCGGTGTGGTGGACGAAGACGGCGACCACCTTGTCGTCGTAGCGCGGCGGCGGCTGGTTGTGCCGGGCGGTGTCGTCCAGCCAGACCGACCGGGGCACGATGCGCGGCCGGGGCGCCCTGTGCGTGGAAGCGGCCGAGTGGGCGTCGGCCGACCGGGCGGGCTCGTCGGCGCCGGCCGCCAGCGCCTCCGCGGACGCCGTCACCGCACGGTCCACCCCGTCGGCGCACAGGACCAGCGCGCCGGCGGCGGCGAGGCCGGGCAGGCAGCACAGCAGCACGACGGCCGCGCGGCGCGGCCGTCCCGGGTGCCGCGGGTCCCACAGGCCCTTCCGGAACCACCGGCCCGTGCGAAGCCACTGATCTTTCAGACTTTTGCGGACTCCACGCCCTTTACGTACTTTCCGGGCTTCTCTGCCGAAAAAGCGCATGATCTCACTGTCGGCTCGATCCGGTCCGTCCGCGATGTGTGTTGTGCCACCCGGTGGAACCATCGTCCAGGTCCGAGTCGTTTCCGGGGGTACACGTACATGTGGCCGGTTCCCGTTCCCACGTACGCGTGGCTGATCGCAGGGCCCGTCCCCCACGTACTGAGGGGTCCGAGAGAAAGGCGGCGTGAGTGGACCTGCTCGACCTCCTGCTGTTGCTGGTCATCCTCGTCTACGCGGCCTCCGGCTACCGGCGCGGGCTGGTGGCCGGATGCGTCTCGCTGGCCGGGTTCGTGGGCGGCGCGGTCGTCGGCGTGTGGCTCCTGCCGTGGGTGATGCAGCTCGTCACGCGTGGTTCGGCCGCGGCCACGGTGACCGCCGTGCTCACGGTGCTGGTGCCGGCGGCCGCCGGCCACGAACTGGCGGGGCGGCTGGCGGTGCGCCTGCGGCGCGAGCTCGACCGGGCCGGCCGGGGGCCGCTCCGAGTGGCCGACGGGATCGGCGGGGCCGCGGCCAACTCGGTGGCCGTGCTGATCGTGGCCTGGGTGGCCGCCAGCGTCCTGGGCGCCTCCTCCTCCCCGGTGGTGACCACGGCGATCCGCGACTCGACCGTGCTGGGCGCCGTGCAGGAGGCGATGCCCGACACCACGCCCGCCTGGTTCTCGCGCGCCACCTCCGCGCTCACCGAGGCGGGCTTCCCGCAGGTCTTCAACCCGTTCGAGAACGAGCCGGCGGCGGGCGTCGCCAAGCCCTCCGGCGACAGCGTGACGGCGAGCGCCACCCAGGCCGCCCGGCTCAGCACCGTCAAGATCGAGGGCTCCTCGGGCAACCAGGGCCGCGAGGGCAGCGGCTTCGTGTACGCGCCGCAGCACGTGATGACCAACGCGCACGTGGTCGCGGGCATCGACGCCCCGTCCGTCCGGGTCGGCGGCGTCGGACGGTGGTACGAGTCGCGGGTGGTGCTCTTCGACCCGAACCGGGACGTGGCCGTGCTCTACGTCCCCCGGCTGCACGCCCCCGTGCTGCGCTTCGACGGGACCGCCGGGCACGGCGACACGGCGGTGGTCGCGGGCTATCCGCAGAGCGGCGACCTGAACCTCCAGGCGGCGACGGTCGCCGGCCGGATCCGGGCGACCGGCCAGAACATCTACAGCGACGCCACCGTCACCCGCGAGATCTACTCGATCCGCTCCACCGTCCGCCCCGGCAACTCCGGAGGCCCGCTGCTGACCCCCGGAGGCCGGGTCTACGGCATGGTCTTCGCCCGCTCGACCTCCGACGGCGAGACGGGGTACGTGCTGACGGCCGCCGAGGTCGCCTCGGACGCGCGGCGGGCGGCGGACGCGACGGACCCGGTGGACACCGGCGCGCTGGTCACGTCGTGAGCCCGCCCGGGCCCGGCAGCTCCAGGGAACGCCCCATCAGCACGTCGTCGACGTACTCACCGGCGAGCAGGAACTCCTGCGGCAGCACGCCCTCCACCACGAACCCCTCGGAGGCGTAGAGCGCGCGGGCGGGGGTGTTGTGCCCGAGGACCCGCAGGGTGATCCGCCGGGCTCCCCGCCGGCGCGCCTCCTGCTGCGCCGCCCGCAGCAGGGCCCGGCCGACCCCGGCGCCGCGCGCCTCCTCGGCGACGGCGAGCCCCTGGATCTGGCGGACGTGCGCGTTGCTGGCCAGCGGGGTCGGGAAGCCCAGCCGGATGTAGCCGACGAGGGTGCCGCCGAGCTCGGCGACGAGGTGGTCGCGGGGCCCACACCGGTCGCCGAAGAACGGCGGATGGGGCTCGCGGGGGCGGGCCTGGACGGAGTGCAGCGGGGACCAGGCGGCACGGTCGAGCCGGCCGAGGGTCTCCTCGTCGTCGAACCTGGCCTGTCGTATGGAGGGGTACGGAACCGGCATGAGGATCACCCTACGGCGGGGGCGGTACGGCCTACGGGAGATTTTCCGGGCGCAGGGGGCACGATGAGCCCATGGAACGTCAGCGAATCGCGGTGGCCGGGGCGTCCGGACTGATCGGCAGGGCTCTGGTGCGGTCCCTGGCCGCCGACGGGCACGAGGTGGTGCGCCTGGTGCGCCGTGCGGCCCAGAGCGCGGACGAGGTGTGCTGGGACCCCGGCGGGCAGTACGTGGACGCGGCCGGGCTGGCCGGCTGCGACGCCGTGGTCAACCTGGCGGGCGCGGGCGTGGGCGACCACCGCTGGACGGACGCGTACAAGAAGGAGATCCGCGACAGCCGGGTGCTCGGCACGGCGGCGCTCGCCGAGGCCGTCGCCTCCCTCGACACGCCCCCGGGGGTCTTCGTCAGCGGCAGCGCGATCGGCATCTACGGCGACACCGGCGACCGGACCGTCGACGAGGACGCGCCGCCCGGGGACGGCTTCCTGCCCTCGGTCTGCATGGAGTGGGAGGAGGCCGCGGCGCCCGCGCAGGAGGCGGGGGTGCGGACGGTGCTCCCGCGCACCGGGCTGGTGGTGTCCGGGGAGGGCGGGGCTTGGGGGCGGCTGTTCCCGCTGTTCAAGGCCGGGCTGGGCGGGCGGATCGGCGACGGCCGGCAGTACTGGTCGTTCATCGCGCTGCACGACGAGGTGGCGGCGCTGCGGCACCTCATCGACACGGAGAGCCTGTCCGGGCCGGTCAACCTGACCGCGCCGAAGCCGCTGACGAACCGTGAGATCACCGCCGCGATGGGCCGGGTGCTGCACCGGCCGACGCTCTTCCCGGTGCCCGCGTCCGCGCTGCGGGTGGCGCTCGGAGAGATGGCCGGGGACGTGCTGAGCAGTCAACGGGTGGTGCCCAGGCGGCTGTTGGAGTCCGGGTTCACCTTCGCGTTCCCGGAGATCGAGGAGGCCGTCCGGGCGGCCCTGTGACGCCTGCGTTCCCTGCCGCGTTTTCCCCTGCGATCCGTTACGGCCGTATGCGACCACCGTGCGACCGTGCCCTGTCCATGCGCGACTGACCCTGACCGGTCACGGCCCTAATGTCGACCTGAACTCGGGTATTCCTCAAGCCGGTTGAGGGCATCACAGCTCCACCGGTCGCGCAACCTCGAGGAGGGGCACGTGCTTGAGCCCGCGTACCAGGCGGATGTCGTCGTGGTGGGAGCCGGGATCGCCGGACTCTCGGCGGCGCATCGGCTGACCAGCGCCGGAGTAACGACCGCAGTCCTGGAGGCCGCCCCTTACGTCGGCGGCCGCATGTCGACGGAGAAGGTCGACGGCTTCCGGCTCGACCGGATCGGGCAGTTGCTGTCCACGTCGTATCCCGAACTGGACCTCAGTCCCGGGCTCGACGCGCTCGTGCTGCGCCCCTTCGCGCCCGGGGTGCTGCTGCACAGCGGCGGACGGCATCACCGGGCGGGCGCACCGGCGGGCGGGGGGAGCGCGAGGAGCGCACTTCATGCAGTGCGCGCCCTCGCGAGCGCCCCCCGGCCGCCGGCTCCGCCCCGGCTCCGGGCCGTCGGGCCCTTCCGGCCCGTCTCCGCCGTCCGGCCCCGGACGGGTGCCCCGTTGGGCACTGCGGTGGACCAGGCCCGGCTCGGCCCGGCGCTCGCCCGGATCGCGGGCACACCGGTGCAGCGCCTACTGGCCCGGCCGGAGATGCCCGCCGGGCAGGCGCTGGCGGCACGCGGGCTGCCCGCCCGTACCGTCGACGGCTTCCTGCGGCCACTGCTGGCCGCCCTGCTGTGCGACCCGGACCTCACCACGTCCAGCCGGTGCGCGGACCTGGCGCTGCGCACCTTCGCGAGCGGCCGGCTGTGTCTGCCGGAGGGCGGCGCGGAGGTGCTGCCGGAGCTGCTCGCCCGGACGCTGCCGCCCGGGACCGTGCACACCGGCGTCCGCGTCACCTCGGTCTCCACCACGGCGGTCACCACCGCCGAGCACGGCGTGGTCCCCTGCCGTGCCGTGCTGCTCGCGACGGACGCGCGCGCCGCCGCCGAGCTGCTGCCCGGGCTGCGGGTGCCGGACTTCCACCCGGTGACGGTGGTGCACCACACGACGGACGAGCCTCCGGAGACGGGCGGGCACCTGCTGCTCGACGCGGACCGCGGCGGGCCGGTCGCCCACACGTCGGTGGTCAGCCGGGTCGACCCGGCCCGCGCGCCGGCCGGGCGGGCCCTGGTGTCCTCCACGGTCCTGGGCACCCCCCCGGCCGGGGTCGACACCGCCGTGCGCATCCACCTGTCCCGCCTGTACGGCACCTCGACGGCGCGCTGGGAGACCCTCGCCGTGCACCACACCGCCGAGGCCGTGCCCGCCATGCGCCCCCCGCACGATCTGCGGCGCCAGGTGCGGCTGCTGGCGGGCCTGTACGTCTGCGGCGACCACCGGGACACCAGCACGGTCCAGGGCGCCCTGCACTCGGCGCACCGGGCCGCGGCGGCGGTCCTGGCCGACCTGGGAGCCGGCCGCTCGCTGCACCGGGCGGACCCGGCCTCGACACCCCCGAGGGCCGAGGCGGCCTGAACACCACCCCCGGGGCGGCGGCCACGGAGGAGCGCACCGAGCCCGTGCCGCGAGTGAGTCGCGTGCCCTCGTCGGTCAGCCCAGGGCGGCCACCTTGTCCCGGTAGGTGCGCACCGGGGGCGCGTCCCGGTAGGGCTCCAGGCGGCGCTCGAAGTCGCGGACGTACTCGATCGCGCGGACCGAGCGCATCTCGGCCGCCTGGCCGGCCGCCTCGGCGCCCAGCTGGCAGGCCTGGTCGAGGTCGCCGAGGGCAAGACGGGCGGTGGCGAGGACGACGCGGCAGAACAGGCGGCTGCGGGCGTGCGCCGGGGCGCGCAACTGGAGCGCGCGCTCCGCGTGCTGGGCGGCGGCGCGGTACTGCTGCAGGTCCCGGTGGCAGTGGCCGAACTCGTCGGCGAGCTGTGCCTCGTCGAAGAAGCGCGCCCAGTACGGCACCTCGTCACCGGGCCGGGCGGTCTCCAGGGCCCGCTCGGCCCGCACCAGGGAGGTGGTGCAGGCGCGCACCTCGCCGAGCACCCCGTGCCCGCGCGCCTCCGCGGCGTGCAGCAACGCCTGCACGCCCGGCGCGGCGGAGCTGCCGAGCCCCTGCTGGGCGACGCGGGCCAGCTGGACGGCCTCCCGGCCGTGCCCGAGGTACACGGCCTGCCGGCTCATGGTGACCAGCACATAGGCACCGTAGGGCCGGTCCCCGGCGGTCTGCGACAGCCGCAGCGCCTGCACGAAGTAGCGCTGGGCGAGCCCGTGGGCGCCGATGTCGTACGACGTCCAGCCGGCCAGCCGGGTCAGGTCGGCGGCCGCACCGAACAGCCGGCGCCCGGTCTGCTCCCCGTAGGTGCCGCGCAGCATCGGCTCGCACTCGTGCTCCAGGTAGCGCACCAGCGCCTGGCGGGCGTGGCCGCCGCCGTACATGTCGTCCAGGCTGCGGAACAGCTCGCCGACCGACCGCAGCGCCGAGATGTCCCCGGCGGTGACCCGCTGGCCGGGGCCGCGGTCGGCCTGGCCGCGCTGCCGGGGCATGAACGGCGCCGGCCGCTCGCCCCCGGCAGGGGGCCTGCCCACCGGGCGGCCCTGCGCGGGAACCCGGACGCCGGGCGCCTCCCCGCGCCCGACCCGCTCGTCGGCCCGCCCGATCAGCCAGTCCCGGCTGGGCACGACCAGGCCGGCGGGGGTGAAGGCGATCTTGCGGAGTTCGGCGTGGCTGCCGGAGTCCTTGCGCCACAGCCCGCTGACGATGTCGACGGCCTCCTCCGGGGTGGCGGCGAACTCCAGCCCCGCGTACACCGGGGCGCAGGCGTCCAGGCCGAGGTCCTGCGCGGTCAGGCGGCGGCCGAGGCGCCGGGTGAAGACCTCGGCGATGAGGGCCGGCGTGGTGCCGCGGGGCTGCTGCCCGCGCAGCCAGCGGGTGACCGACGTCTTGTCGTATCTCAGGTCCAGTCCGTGTTCGAGGCCGAGCTGGTCCACACGACGGGCCAGACCTGCGTTGGAGAATCCCGCTTCTGCGATGAGCGCGGCGAGCTGGCGGTTGGGAGTGCGCTGCGCGGGTCGTTCCGTCATCTGCGGTGCGGTCTCCTGCCTTTCGGGCCCCGCAACGGCCGCTGCGGTGCCCGGATTGCCTGTGAGCAGCCCTTATGGCCTCGTGAACGGCGCGAATGTAGCGGAGCGTAAGCACGCGATCGCACACTTCGACCGGCATTCATCCGATCGTGTGAGGATTAACCCCGAGGCTGACGCATGGCGGCCGGACGTACAGTTGCGTGGGCGCGTTTCGTGCCTTACGACCTTCCAGGGAGGCGCTTGCCGTGAGTGAGTTGCGGTTCGTCCGCATGGGATTCGGTGCCGAGGCCGTGGACTACCAGGTGGCCTGGGACGAACAGCGCCGGGTGCACGCCGCCCGGTTCGCGGACGAGATCCCCGACACCGTGCTCCTCCTGGAGCACCCGCCGGTCTACACGGCGGGCCGGCGCACGGAGGACAGCGAGCGGCCGCTGGACGGCACGCCCGTGATCGACGTGGACCGCGGCGGCAAGATCACATGGCACGGACCGGGCCAGCTGGTCGGCTACCCGATCCAGAAGCTGCCGCGCCCGGTGGACGTGGTGGCGCACGTGCGGCGCCTGGAGGAGGCGCTCATCCGCACCTGCGCGGAGTTCGGCCTCGCGACCACCCGTGTCGAGGGGCGCAGCGGGGTGTGGGTGCTCGGCGACCCGGTGGAGCAGCGGCCCTCGTTCGGCGGGCTGTCCCTGGACTTCGACCCCCGCCTGACCGACGACGAGTTCGACCCGCGGCTCAACGGCCCGGAGTACGCCCCCTCCAACGCCGGCCAGCGACGCGAGGACCGCAAGATCGCGGCGATCGGCATCCGCGTGGCCAAGGGCGTCACGATGCACGGCTTCTCGCTGAACGTGAACCCGGACAACGTCTGGTTCGACCGCATCATCCCCTGCGGGATCCGGGACGCCGGCGTCACCTCCCTGGCCAACGAGCTGGGCCGTGACGTGCCGGTCGAGGAGGTGCTCCCCGTCGTCGAGCGGCACCTGCGCGACATACTGGAGAACGCGGAGCTGAAGCCCCGGGAGATCGAGAAGACGCCGGCGGCGTGAGGGCGCCCGTGGAGGGGCCGACACCCACCTGGGCATTCAAATCCACGGGCGTACCCTAGAGGGCGCCGAAGAATCAAACGCTAGGGAGCTGGTCGTGTCCGCAGTCGCACCCGACGGCCGCAAGATGCTGCGCCTGGAGGTCCGCAACAGCCAGACCCCCATCGAGCGCAAGCCCGAGTGGATCAAGACCCGGGCGAAGATGGGTCCCGAGTACACGAAGATGCAGAACCTCGTGAAGAGCGAGGGCCTGCACACGGTCTGCCAGGAAGCCGGCTGCCCGAACATCTACGAGTGCTGGGAGGACCGCGAGGCGACCTTCCTCATCGGCGGCGACCAGTGCACCCGGCGCTGCGACTTCTGCCAGATCGACACCGGCAAGCCCGAGGCGCTGGACCGCGACGAGCCCCGCCGCGTCGGCGAGTCCGTGGTCACGATGGACCTGAACTACGCCACCATCACCGGCGTCGCCCGCGACGACCTGGAGGACGGCGGCGCCTGGCTGTACGCCGAGACCGTGCGCCAGATCCACGCGCAGACGGCGGACCGCGAGGGCGGCCGGACGAAGGTGGAGCTGCTCGCCCCCGACTTCAACGCGGTCCCGGAGCAGCTCGCGGAGGTCTTCTCCGCCCGCCCCGAGGTCTTCGCGCACAACGTCGAGACCGTGCCCCGGATCTTCAAGCGGATCCGCCCCGGCTTCCGCTACGAGCGCTCGCTGAAGGTCATCACCGAGGCCCGCGACTTCGGCCTGGTCACCAAGTCCAACCTGATCCTCGGCATGGGCGAGACCCGCGAGGAGGTCGGCGAGGCGCTCAGGCAGCTGCACGACGCGGGCTGCGAGCTGGTCACCATCACCCAGTACCTGCGGCCGAGCGTCCGTCACCACCCGGTGGAGCGCTGGGTGAAGCCGCAGGAGTTCGTCGAGCTGAAGGAGGAGGCCGAGCAGATCGGTTTCTCCGGCGTGATGTCGGGCCCGCTGGTGCGTTCGTCGTACCGTGCCGGGCGCCTGTACCAGATGGCCGTCGAGAAGCGGGGCAGCTTCGCCGCCACCCAGGCCGTCTGACCGTCCGTCACCCGCCCTGCCCCGTAAGGGAACGGGTAGCGTGTGAATTCGCGCACAAGAGCCTACCGCTCAGTAGTGGCCGATATGACGCGGCCCCGACCGTCGCCGCAGATGAGGGCGTCCGTCGGGGCCGCGTCAGTCTTTTGGCCCGCGCCGTCGGGGTTTCATCGGTGTTTGACCGGTCGGTCACGTCCTGGTAACACCAAACAGTGACGCTGGACTCACACCCCGTGCACCGCGATCCCTTACAAGGGGGGACCTCCACCATGCAGGCCGCGCCCGTTCGCGCCACCGCGATCCCGTCCTTCACCGACGCGCTGCGCGCCGTCGAGTCCCTGCTCATGAGCAGCGGCCAGCGCACCGCCCGCCGCAACGCCTGGACCTCCGTCATGGAGGACCGCCGCCGCGCCAAGGACCGTGTCGAGACCCAGCGCTTCCTCGATCAGTCCGGCTCCGGCCGCTCCTGACCCGTCCCGCGCCCTTCCCGGGGGCACTGCCGTCGTCGGGCGCTCCCGGGGCCACGTAGACTTCGTGCCATGGCGAGGAAGGACAACGCAGCCGAGGCTGCCAATGCCGGGCGACTGAAGCAGATCGCTCTGACCTACAAGATGACCCGTAAGGCCGACAAGAAGATCGGTCTTGTACTCGCGGCTGTCGGCATCATCACCTTCGGTGTCTTCCTCGCGATCGGTTTCCTGATCGGGCACCCCGTCTACCTCGGCATCCTCGGGGTCCTGCTCGCCTTCCTGGCGACGGCGATCGTCTTCGGACGCCGGGCCGAGCGTGCCGCCTTCGGGCAGATGGAGGGCCAGCCGGGCGCCGCCGCGGCGGTGCTGGAGAACATCGGGCGGGGCTGGACCACCACCCCGGCGGTGGCGATGAACCGCAACCAGGACGTGGTGCACCGCGCGGTCGGCAAGGCCGGCATCGTGCTGGTCGCCGAGGGCAACCCGAACCGGGTGAAGGGCCTGCTCGCCGCGGAGAAGAAGAAGATGGCCCGCATCGTGGCGGACGTCCCGGTGCACGATGTGATCGTCGGCACCGGCGAGGGCCAGGTCGAGCTGAAGAAGCTGCGCACCACCATGCTGAAGTTCCCGCGCGTGCTGACCGGCCCGCAGGTCACCGCCACCAACGACCGGCTGCGCGCCCTGGGCGACCTGATGAGCAACATGCCGCTGCCGAAGGGCCCGATGCCCAAGGGGATGCGGATGCCCAGGGGCGGCCCGAAGGCACGCTGACGTCACCGCACCCGTCGGACGCCACCGCGTACGACGGACCTCACCGCATACGACGTGGGGGGCAACCGGAGCGATCCGGTTGCCCCCCACGTCGTATGCGGGCACGTCGTATGCGGGCACGTCGTATGCGGGCGCACGTCGTATGCGGGCGCACGTCGTAGGCGGGGCCCCGCCGGGGGGACCCTCTAGATCCGAACCTCGACCGTGCGGGCCAGCCGGTCGTGCAGGCCGCGGCCGTCGCGGTCCCAGATCAGGGCCGGGATCGCCAGGCACAGCAGGGCCGTGCGCAGCAGGGCGCGCAGCGGGTTCACCCGGCCGGTGTCCAGGGCCACCACGCGCAGGCCGAACAGGCGCTTGCCGGGGGTGGAGCCGATCGTACCGACGGTGAGCGCACCGAGCACGAAGAAGATCAGCAGCGCCCAGTTGCCGGTGCCCTGGTCATAGCCGTGGGTGATGAGACCGTATGCGATCAACAGGCAAAGACCCCAGTCGACGGCGACGGCGCCCAGCCGCCGCCCCGGGCGTGCGATCGAACCCGATCCCCCCTCCGGCAGCCCCAGCTGTTCACCTCGGTAACCGAAGTCGGCTCCGGCGTCCTCCGCGGCCGCGCGCGGCCCGGAGAGCCACGACCCGATTGCTTGCCTGTTGTCCACCCGTCCACGGTACTGCGACCCTGTATGTACGAGACACGGCGGGGTGACCACACCGTGACCGCACCCGAGCCGGTTAACTTCTGCGAAACAAATGAGTCACGCCCGAGAAATCACCCGTCCCTAGGGTCGAGTGCAGCGTGTGCCACCGCACTGGCCGCACGAACGATCTACCACCCCGGCGGGACGGTCGGGAGTAGGAGGAGCTGGATGTTCCAGAACGCCGACGAGGCCAAGAAGTTCATCGCGGACGAGGACGTCAAGTTCGTCGACGTCCGGTTCTGCGACCTGCCGGGCGTCATGCAGCACTTCACGGTGCCCGTTGAGGCGTTCGACCCGGACGAGGAGCTCGCCTTCGACGGATCGTCGATCCGTGGTTTCCAGGCGATCCACGAGTCCGACATGGCCCTGCGCGCCGACCTGTCGACGGCCCGTGTCGATCCGTTCCGCCGGGACAAGACGCTCAACATCAACTTCTTCATCCACGACCCGATCACGGGCGAGCAGTACTCCCGTGACCCGCGCAACGTGGCGAAGAAGGCCGAGGCGTACCTCGCGTCCACCGGGATCGCCGACACCGCCTACTTCGGCCCCGAGGCCGAGTTCTACGTCTTCGACTCCGTGCGCTTCGAGACCAGCGCGAACGAGTCCTTCTACCACATCGACTCCGAGGCCGGCGCCTGGAACACCGGCGCCCTGGAGAACAACCGCGGCTACAAGGTCCGCTACAAGGGCGGTTACTTCCCGGTGGCCCCGGTCGACCACTTCGCCGACCTGCGCGCCGAGATCTCCCTGGAGCTGGACCGCGCCGGCCTGAAGGTCGAGCGTCAGCACCACGAGGTGGGCACCGCCGGCCAGGCGGAGATCAACTACAAGTTCAACACGCTGCTCGCCGCCGCCGACGACCTCATGCTCTTCAAGTACATCGTGAAGAACGTGGCCTGGCGCAACGGCAAGACCGCGACCTTCATGCCGAAGCCGATCTTCGGTGACAACGGCTCGGGCATGCACGTCCACCAGTCGCTGTGGACCAACGGCGACCCGCTGTTCTACGACGAGGCCGGCTACGCGGGCCTCTCGGACACCGCCCGCTACTACATCGGCGGCATCCTCAAGCACGCCCCGTCGCTGCTGGCCTTCACCAACCCGACGGTGAACTCCTACCACCGCCTGGTTCCGGGCTTCGAGGCCCCGATCAACCTGGTGTACTCGCAGCGCAACCGCTCCGCCGCGATGCGTATCCCGATCACCGGCTCGAACCCGAAGGCCAAGCGCGTCGAGTTCCGCGCCCCGGACTCCTCCGGCAACCCGTACCTGGCCTTCTCGGCCCTGCTGCTGGCCGGTCTGGACGGCATCAAGAACAAGATCGAGCCGGCCGAGCCGATCGACAAGGACCTCTACGAGCTGGCTCCCGAGGAGCACGCGAACGTGGCGCAGGTCCCGACCTCCCTCGGCGCCGTCCTCGACCGCCTCGAGGCCGACCACGAGTTCCTCCTCCAGGGCGACGTCTTCACGCCCGACCTGATCGAGACGTGGATCGACTACAAGCGCACGAACGAGATCGCCCCGCTGCAGCTGCGTCCGCACCCGCACGAGTTCGAGCTCTACTTCGACGTGTGATATCGCCCCAGGTCGGAGCGGGTTTCCGCTCCCCTGGGCCGTCTGTGGGCCGTCGGCCGTGCTCTTCCTTCACTGGAAGGGCACGGCCGACGGCCTGTTTCGGAGCCGGCACCGCGAACGATCGTCGGGGGCTGGCGATGGTGGGCTTGCGGGTCAGTTGCCACTCCGCGCCGCCACGTCGCAGGTGATCGGTCTGCTCTCCGGAGCACGACCAGGACCAGGAGCCGGGCAAGCTCCGTGGCCTGTTCCGCCGCCGGCCCTGACCGGGCGTGTGTGCCGTCCAAGCGAATGGCTGAGTTAAGCGGCCAGGTCAGGTGCCGATGCCAGCGCTGCGGCCTCCGGAGCGGGGGCCGTACCAGTCCAGGCACAGGACGGTGGCGTCGTCTCTCACATGGCCTTTGCACGCTTCGGTGACCGCGTTGACCATGGCGCGCACGGTCTCGCGGGGGTGCTCGGTGGCGGTGTCGCGGAGGAGGGCGGGCAGGTCGACGGCTTCTGCCTGACGATCTTGCACACCGTCGGTGTAAAGCAGGAGGCGGTCCCCGGGGCGCAGGTCGAGGTCCTGTACCCGGTAGGCGCTCTGCGCGGGAAAGCCGAAGGGGAGATTGATGTGCAGTTTGATTTCGTCGACGGTGCCGTCGCGCAGCCGGAGCGGCCAGGGGTGGCCGGCGTTGACGAGCTGGGCGCGGGTGCCGTCCAGGGCGATGCGCAGGAGCTGGCCGGTGGCGAAGGTGCGGCGGCCGTGGTCGATGAGGGCCTGGTGGGTCTGGCGGGCCTGTTCGGCGAGGTCGGTGCCGGCGCGGCGGGCGCCGCGGGAGGCGTTGACCAGGAGGGTGGCCATGAGGGAGGCGTTGATGTCGTGGCCCATGGCGTCGGTGATGGACAGGTGCAGGGTGTTCTCGTCGAGGCTGTAGTCGTACGTGTCACCGGCGATGTCGGAGGCTGGGACCAGGGCGCCGGCGAGAGTGAATTCGGCGGCCTCGCAGGAGGGCGCCGACGGCAGGAGCTGACGCTGGATCTCCGCTGCCAGAGTGACCGTGGCGGTGCGGTTGCCCCAGTAATAGAGGTCGGTGAAGCGGCGGTCGGTGACGATGACGTACGCCAGCGCGTGCGCGGCCTCCTCCACCTGCTCCAGCGCGTCCTGGGCGACGTGGGTGAGGTAGAGCTCCAGCACCCCGATGGCGTCACCGCGGTTGGTGACCGGGGCGAGCACCCGCTGCCCCCGTCCGTCCTCCGGTGCCACCACCGGCTTCTGGGTGCGCAGGACCTCCTCGTAGGCACTGCCGGCCAGGGGAACCTGGTCGGCGCCGTGCTCCTGTGGTGTCGCCTTCTCCTCGTGGACCCGCAGCAGGCGCCGGCCCACGACGTCGACGAACAGGAACGACACGTATCGTGCCCCGAACCGTTCGCGCAGATTGTGCGCTACGACATCGAGGGAGCGCACCGGTGCGGCGTCCTCCGCCGCGGCCAGCACCTCGGCCAGTCCGATCGGTTCACGCTCCATACAGCCTCCCTAAGTCACGGACTCTCCTTCCCCCTGTCGCCCCCAGGCATCACGGCCGCGACACACACCACAGCTCCGTGGGCGGCGTGTCCGAAGTGACAGAAAATTCGAATAAGCGATCGAGGCAGGCTAGCCTCGGAGTCCGACCCGGCAGCAACGGCTCGATGCGTGCCCACTGGGCATCAGTCGACGACCCATCACCCAACGATCAGATGATCCGAAGGGGAACGGCCTAGAAACCAGGGCCGGGCCGTCGCTCAGATCGGCGTCTCGGCTCCGCCGGGGCCGGTGTCCGCATTCGGTGCGCCGAACGCAGCGTCAATGACCCCGCGAACAAGGCTCCAAGGCAGCGGCGCCGCGCCATCACTTCTTCGACGTGTGACAGACGCCGCGCCGCGCGGCGCGGTGCGACACTGAGGGCCGCCACCCGATCGGCTCGGGTGGCGGCCCTCGGCACGTGCATCACGTGCGACGGGGCCCGTCCGTCAGCCCAGCCAGATCACCACGGCACCGCCGTAGTAACCGTTGTCGCAACCCCAGTAACCGTTGTCGCAACCCCAGTAGCCGTTGTCGTAACCGCCCCAGTAGCCGTAGCGGTACCCGCAGTCGTCGTCCCACCAGCCACCGTGGCCACAGCCGTTGAAGCCGGTGGGAGCCTTGGCCGGTGCGGCCGCCGAGGCCGTGCTCGCGGTGCCGATGGCGGCGCCGCCGGCCATCAGGACGCCGATGGCGGACATGGCGAAGAGACGCCTCACGCGTGGTGCGTTCATCGATGTACCTTCTTTCCACCCTCGTGCGGTGCTTCGGAGGCACGGGACGGACTGCCGCGGCCGCGGCGGAAAGAGATGGCGCGGCCCTCGGTGCGACGCCACCGCCTGCGCGACAACGCTGTCGCTCCCCGGTCGAGGGGGATCTCGTCAGCGGCGGGCGTACCCCCGGTTGTCGACTCTCTCCGATTCAGGCTAGCCGCCGCTCGAACGCGCAGCATCTTGGGCCGAACGAGGTACGCGGTCGCCGTGCAACCTTCGGCGCCGCACGACGTCCTACACAGCGGGGCTCTTCCCGGGCCGCTCCGCTGGACGAGAAAGGTGAACGGGGATGTCCGAACAGGACCACTGGGAGCGCGAGTTCGATCACCGGTGGGCGAACGCCGCCGAGCACAAGGAGCCCTCCGCGCGGGCCCGGATGCTGGCCGCCCGCTGGAAGCACAGCCCTCCGGGCCCGGTGCCCTTCCGCGCCGACCCGGACCCGGTGGCGCCGCGCCGGTCGTCGTGGGTGTCGACGGTCGTGGTGCTCGGCTGCGTGGCCGCGGTGATCCTGCTCCTCGGGTACGCCCAGATGCGCACGGGGTACTAGCGACATAGGGACCTTTTGCTCCGGCCAGGGCCGTTCGGGACCCGTTCATGGGACACGGCAGGTGCACACTGGACAGCGGGACGAGTGCCTGACTGCGGGGTGGTGCAGATGCAGAGCCGCTTCCGGAGCGATCGGCGGCTGACCGTGCGCATGGGGGTCACGCTGTTCCTGCTCGGGCTGCTGTACGTGGCGTTCGTGGCCGCGCTGATCGTGTTGCTGAAGTCCTGGGTGCTGGTCGTGGTGATCGCGGCGGCCGTGCTCGCCGCCCAGTACTGGTTCTCCGACCGGATCGCGCTGTTCGCGATGCACGGCCGGGTCGTGGAGCGCGAGGAGTACCCGGAGCTGCACGCGGTGGTGGACCGGCTGTGCGCCATGGCGGACATGCCCAAGCCGGTGGTCGCCGTATCCGACATGGAAATGCCGAACGCGTTCGCCACCGGACGGAACCCGGACAACGCGGTGGTGTGCGTGACCACCGGACTGCTGCGCCGGCTGGAGCCGGCGGAGCTGGAGGGCGTACTCGCGCACGAGTTGTCGCACGTCGCGCACAAGGACGTGGCCGTGATCACGATCGCGTCCTTCCTGGGCGTGATCGCGGGCCTGATCGTGCGGTTCGCCTTCTACTCGGAGCTGTTCGGCGGACGGGGGCGCAAGGACCAGAACACCCTGGTGGTGTTCGCCGCGGTGATGGGCGTCTCGGCGGCCGTCTACGCGATCAGCTTCCTGCTGATCCGGGCGCTGTCCCGGTACCGGGAGCTGGCCGCGGACCGGGCGGCGGCGCTGCTCACGGGCCGGCCCTCGGCGCTGGCCTCCGCGCTCACCAAGGTCACCGGCGACATCGCGCGGATCCCGACGAAGGACCTGCGGACCGCGCAGGCCTTCAACGCCTTCTACATCACCCCGGCGCTGGGCTCCGAACCGGGCCTGGGGCGGCTCTTCTCCACGCACCCGAGCCTGGCCCAGCGGCTGGAGCAGCTGGGCCGTATCTCGGCGGAGCTCGGTGAGGCCGCGACGCCCGGGAAGGCGGGCTGAGGATGGGGCTCCTGGACATCCTGCTCGGCCGCACGAAACCGGTCGCGCCCGATCTGGACCGCCTCTTCGCGCTCCCGTCGGCGGCGGTGACCCTCGAGGCCGCCGTCGGATTCACGCCGACCGGGCATGGCGCGGTCTGCTTCGCCACGGTCGAGGGTGCGGCCTTCGAGCAGACGCACCGCGAGGTCCAGGCCCTCCTGGACGCCGACGCCGGCCGGGCCGGCTCGCCCGTGGAGCTGACCCGGGACGCCTACGGCTACTCCTGGCTGGTCTCCCGCCGCACCCCGGACCAGCTCCCGGAACTCGTCAACGACCTGCACGCCGTGAACAGTTCGCTGGAGGCCGGCGGCTTCGGCCCCCAACTCCTCTGCTCCCTCATCGGCTTCACGGACGGCACCGGCCGCAGACTCGCACTGGTGTACCTCTACAAGCGGGGTACCTACTATCCGTTCGCGCCGCTGCCCGGCGTCGGACAGCGGCGCGACAGCGCGCTGGAGCTCCAGGTGAAGGCGGCCCTGGCGGACGACCTGCGGATCGAGGAGGACCTCAGCCGCTGGTTCCCGGTCTGGGGTGCGCCCGGCCTGTGACGGAGGTCGAGACCGGCCGGGGTGGTCAGACGTCCGGGGCTGCCGGGACGACGCCCGCGACGACGGCGGCTCCGAGGGCGGCGTGGTCGTCGGCGGTCTGGGCGGCGTAGGACAGTGCGAAGTCGGCCACGGCCTGGTCGAAGGTGTCGGTGCCGCCGAGGTAGCCGGCGATGGCGATGCGGTCGCCGGAGCGGGCGTGGCCGCGGGCCAGGGCGGTGCCGCACAGCCGGGCGTAGCCCACCAGCTCGCCGGGGCTCATCCCGGCGACGTCCGCGGAGCCCTTCATGTCGCGCAGCTGGCGCCAGTAGAAGGCGCGGCCCTGCGGCCCGCTCATCCAGCCGAGGAAGATGTCGCCGGCTGCCTGCAGCAGCCGCTGCCCGGCGACCACCCGGTGCCCGGGATGGACGTAGGCACCGCTCGGCAGGTGCTCCTCGAGGATCGACTTCCGTGCCTCCTTGACCTGGAGGAACAGCGGATCGTCCGCGTCTCGTCCGGTGAGCAGCACGATGAAGCAGCGCAGGCCGACGCTGCCGACGCCGACGACCTTGCGGGCGGAGTCGACGAAGCGGTAGCGGTCGAGGAGGAGGCGCCGTTCCTCGGTGAGGGTGGAGCGGTAGTCGCTGAAGATCTTGCGCAGGGCGGCGGTGTCGGGGATGCCGGCCGGCTCGATGAGCGGTGGGTCGTGGATGATGCGCCGCTGCCCGTCGACCATCTCCGTGAGCTTCCCGAGGGCCTGCAGGCTGGTGCGGCGGCGGGCCCGGGTGAGGCTGGACTCGACGCGCCGGCGGCGCCGGGCGGAGCGGACCAGGGGCAGCAGGCTGTCGGCCTCGATGCGCTCGTACCAGACGGCGAGTTCGCCGAGCCCGGCCAGCCTTCGTACGGAGGTGCGGTACGCGGCCACGGCCTCCAGGGCGGCCCGGCGGGCCTTGGCGTCGGGGTGCCCGTTCTCGCGGGCGGCCACCGCCACGGACGCGGCGAGACGTTTGACGTCCCATTCGAAGGGGCCGGGAAACGTCTCGTCGAAGTCGTTGAGGTCGAACAGCAGGGCGCGTTCCGGGGAGGCGTACAGGCCGAAGTTGAGCAGGTGCGCGTCCCCGCACAGCTGTACGGTCAGCCCGGTGTTCGGCTGCGCGGCCAGGTCGGCGGCCATCACGGCGGCGGCGCCGCGCAGGAAGGCGAACGGCGAGGCGGCCATCCGCCCGTACCGCACCGGCAGCAGTTCGGGCAGCCTGTCGCGTCCCTGCCGTTCGAGTACGGCTACGGGGTCGGGGCGGTCCGCGGAGGGGATCCAGGCGGCGTGCGCGGAGCGACGCAGGCGCTGCCGGGCGGCACGGCCGGCCGCGGCGCGCTCGGCGGGCGTGGCGTGCGCGGACGGCGTGGCGGGCGTGACGAAGGTGGTCATGGGGCGGCCTCGGGAGGCTCGGCCGGTCCGGGGGCGAGGGCCGATGCGCGGGCGGATGCGAGGGCGGGGGCGGATGCGCGGGTGGGGGCGGATGCGCGGGGGGCGGCGGGGGCGGCGGGGGCGGCGGGGGCGGCGGGGGCGGCGGGGGCGGCGGGGGCGGCGACGGATGCTTGCGTCTGCGGCTGCGTCGGGACCTGTGACGGCGCCTGCGTCCGTACCCGTGCTCCGGTCCCCGTCGCCGCCGCTGTCGTCGCGCCCATGGGCCGCCGTATGCCCTGTGCCTCCATTCGCGCCTCCCGCTGCCGCTCCCGCCGGGGACGAAGTACGCCGCCCCCTGATCGCAGTGAAGGCGCACGGGGGACGGACCGCATGCCGGATACGGCGAACGGGTGACAGCCCCGGGACGGTCAGGGACGGGCAGGGACCGGACGGGCAGGGGCGGTCCGGGCCGGGACGGGGCACGACGGAATCCGTGTGCGCCCGGCGCCGGAGGGCCGGGCACCGGACCGGGCGCGGGACCGTTGTCAGTGCCGTCCGCGACGATACGTCGGAAGGGCCGGAGCGGAAGCGGACGGGTGGAGGTCGGAATGGGCGGCACGGGCGGCGTGGGCGCGGGGCCCCGGTACATCGGCGTGGCGGAGCGGCGGGCGCGGCTGGCGCTGCGGCACCGGTTGGCCACCGGGGCGCGGGCGGCGGCGCCGGAGGAGGTGGCGGACGCCCTGGTGGCGCTGCACGGCACGGATCCGGCGACGGTGTTCCTGGGGGTGGGGGCCCGGCTGGCGGACCCGGTGAAGACGGTGCCGGAGACCGAACGGGCGCTGTACGGGGACCGCACGCTGGTGCGCATGCACGGGATGCGGCACACCGTGTTCGTCCTCCCCACCGGCCTGACCACCGTGGTGCACGCGTCCACGGGGCTGGCGGTGGCGGCCCGCGAACGCGCCTCTCTGATCAAGGACATGGCGAGGGCCGGGGCTCCGGACGCGGCCTGGCTGGCGGAGGTCGAGCGGTCGGCGCTGGCCGCGCTGGCCCGCCGCGGCCAGGCCACGGCCGCCGAACTCGCGCGCGACGAGCCCCGGCTGCGGGAGCGGTTCGTGTACGCGGCAGGGAAGAGCTACGAGGGCGTGCACACCGTCTCGACGCGGCTGCTGCGCGTGCTGGGGGTGGAGGGGAAGGTGGTGCGGGGCCGGCCGCTCGGCTCATGGACCTCCAGCCAGTTCCGCTGGGCCGTGGCGCCCGAGCACCCCGGACTGGACACCGCCGAGGCGCAGGCGGAGCTGCTGCGCCGCTGGCTGACGGCCTGCGGCCCGGCGACCGAGGCGGACCTGAAGTGGTGGACGGGGTGGCGGGTGACCGAGGTCCGCAGAGCCCTGCGGGCGGTGAACGCGCAGGAGGTGACGGTGGACGAGGGCACGGCGTACGTGGTCGACGGCGACGTCGATCCGGTCGGCGAGCCCTCGGAGCCGTGGGCGGCGCTGCTGCCGGGGCTGGACCCGACGGCGATGGGCTGGCAGCAGCGGGACTGGTACCTCTCACCGGAACTGCGCCCCGCCCTGTTCGACCGCAGCGGCAACGTCGGCCCCACGGTGTGGTGGAACGGCCGTGTCGTCGGCGCCTGGGCGCAGCGTCCCGACGGGGAGATCACCTGGCGGGTCCTCGACCCGCGGGCTGGGACCCGCGAGGCCGAGGCGGCCATCCGGACAGAAGCGCACCGCCTGCACTCCTGGCTGGCCCCCACCAGAGTGACCCCTCGCTTCCGAACCCCTTTGGAGAAGGAACTGGCCTCCGGCTGAAGGCTGTTCGGCCCGGAACGGGAACGGCCTAGGGCAGTTGCTTCTTCTCCACGTAGTAGGAGTAGGCGAAGCCTCCGCCGTCCGAGCCGGTGACGTCGGCCGAGAAGCCGACGGGTCCGCCCCTGGACACGGTGAGACTCCGCTGAAAGACCGACTTGTCGCAGGTGGGTGCTGGGGCGGCCGATCGGACTTCCTTGCCGCCGGCCTCGAAGGTGAAGGAGACCTTGGCGCCACCGGTGCACACGAACGCGAAGGTCACGCTCAGTACGCCTTTCGGCGTCGCGGCGAGCGTGTTGCCGATCTCCTGGCGCAGCTTTCCGAAGCCGTCCCCGAGGGACTCCCTGCCGGGAAAGCTCTGCTCGAGGACCGCCTTCTCCGCTTGCCCCGCCTCCGACGCCTGCGCCGAAGCCGACCTGCTCGCACCGGAATGGGAGGCCGGCCCCCGCGCGGAACCGCCCGGCCCGCACGCCCCGATGAACATCACCGCGGCCAGCAGGAACAGCGAGGCGGACATCCTCGTTCCGTCGACGCGCCTCACGAGTTCTGTCGCCCGATCGACATGTCTCCCTTGCGCGGAGCCTTCACCACGATGGTCTTCGTCTTGACATTGCACGGCGCCGCTATCCATGTCTTGACGGCGGTGAGCTTCCAGCCGACCTGTCCGAGGACGGCTCGATATCCCTTTGAGGTCGTGTTCGTGTCGGTGACCGTCTGCGTCCCGGTCCAGGTCCAGGAATTACTGATCTTCGTGTCGACCTTCACCTTGGCCTTCTCGACGATGATGCTCGCCTCTGCCTCATATCCGGCCCCGATGTCCCAGGTGAAGGTGTGACTTCCCGTCACCGTCCAGGAGACCGTCTGACGCGGCAGGAGCCAGGTCGACTGAGGCTTCCTGCGATCCGGAAGGAAGTACGGCGTGCCCTTGACCTTGTAGGTGGGCGGATCGTTCACCTCCGGGCAGGCTGAACTTGCCTGAGGCGCCTTGACATTGGACTTGTCACCCACGAAAGAGAACTCGATCTCGTCGTCGAGCCCGACCGTTCGTCCACCGTCCAGAACAAGGTGAGCGCCGTCAGCCGGCACCGGTTCGTCATCTGCGGCGGCGGCACCCACATGAGCTGCCGCCAGCAACAGGGTCGTGGCGGCCGTGAAAGGAATTGCGGTGCGCAGCGCGGCGCGGTTCATCTCTGCCCCGTTTCATCAGATCCCTCAGCCGGTTCCGTGGTCAGCGGAACCGCAGCACGCTCCCGCGGCGCTCCGGACTGCACACCGGGTTGCGGGATGTCGTGTTCGCGACATTCCTACAGTTCGGCGCGCCCTCGACGCAAGGGATCACGGGAAAGATCAGGAGAACCTCAAATTCCCCCGGAAGAGCGGGAGATCCCGAGCGATCGCGGCGCGGAGGGAATCCCCTGACGGTCGAACAACCCCGGGCGCCGGCCGGGTGGGCGGCGCCCGGGGCGGCGGGAGTTCAGCGGTGGTAGCGGAGGAAGGCTCGGACCATGTGGCAGGTGGTGGCGGACGGGGGGTGTATGCCGAGGAGTTCGGCGGTCGTGCGGATCGTCTCGTCGGGGGCCTGGGCCGGGAGGTAGACGCCCGTGTCGAGCAGGGCGATGGCGAGGCGCATCGCCTTCAGGCGGCGGTTGTGCGTCACGTACCACTCGCGGGGCCGTCCCGGTGGCAGCGGACGCTTCGGCACGGGGGCGTAGGGCGAGTCGAGTGGGACGGGGCGCTTCGCGGTGGACTGGGTCGGCAGCGGCTTCGGCTTCAGTGCGGCAGCGGGCACAGGCATCCTCCTGTCGCGGTCGGGGCGCCGGCCGGGCCCCCCGGCGGCCACCCTCGAACACTGCTTCTATTCTACCGTCCACCACTGACAAAAGCCCCTGGCCACAAGGGCTTTCGGGGCTGCCGTGACACCAGTGGAAGACGGGTTCTGACGTACCGTGTGCGGCATGGAGATCTGGATCAACCCCGCCTGTTCGAAGTGCCGCAGCGCGATCGGCCTGCTCGACGCCGAGGGTGCCGAGTACACCGTGCGCCGCTACCTGGAGGACGTACCGACCGAGGACGAGATCCGGGAGGTGCTCACCCGGCTCGGGCTCGAACCGTGGGACATCACCCGCACCCAGGAGGCCGCCGCGAAGGAGCTCGGCCTGAAGGACTGGCCGCGGGACGCGAGCGCGCGCGACCGGTGGGTGCGGGCGCTCGCCGAGCACCCGAAGCTGATCCAGCGTCCGATCATCACCGCCGACGACGGCACGGCCGTGGTGGCCCGCAGCGACGAGGCGGTCCGGGACGCTCTCGCGCGGGAGTGAGCAGAGAGCGAGGGAGAGCTCCGTCGAGGCGGATGCTGTGACGCAGGTTACGTCGGCGAATCCGGTAACCGCTGAGTAACGACGTTCGGTATCTCGTACATATCGGCGTACGCTCCCCTACCTCTTCAGGAGGCGCGCATGTCGCGCAGGAGAAAACTCGGCACCAAGAAGAAGGTCGCGCTGCTCGTGAGCGCCGCGGCGGTGGCGGGCGGCGGGGCCTTCGCCATGGCGGCCACCTCGAACGCCGCCCAGCCGCAGTCCCCCCGGACGCTGTCCGCCCCGGACTCGACCGTCTGCCAGGGCCTCGCCACCGCCCTCGGCAACAACCAGAAGTTCATCGACGGTCAGAAGGCCAAGCCGGACGCGCAGTCGGCGGCCCGGATCGCCAACCGCGAGGCGGTCATCGAGCAGATCAAGGTCCAGCAGAAGGCGGCGGGCTGCACCGTTGGGGAGTCGGCTCAGGGCTCCCAGGGGTCGCAGAACGGCCAGCAGGCGGGACAGCAGGGCGGCCAGCAGGCCGGGCAGCAGGGCGGCCAGCAGGCCGGGCAGCAGAACGGCCAGCAGGCAGGTCAGCAGGACGGTGGGGCGCAGCAGACCGCGCAGCCCTCGCAGACCGCTCCCGCGGGAAACGGTGGCGGTGGCGCTGCGGCCTCCGGCCAGCAGGTCTGCAAGGGTTCCACGGTCACGCTCTCCGGGGAAGGCGGTGCCCCGGCGGCGTCCAGTAGCCAGTTCCCGGCGGGTACGACGCTGAAGGTCACCAACCTGGACAACAACAAGTCCACCACGGTGAAGGTCACGTCGGTCTCCGGCAGCTGCGTCCTGCTCAACAACGCGGCCTTCGAACAGGTCCGGGAACCCGGCAAGTTCCTGATCCGGCGCGCCGTGATCGAGAAGGTGGGGTGACGCTCAGCCCGACAGGAAACCGCTGAGGCGTCGCCCCAGCCCGGCGGGCGCGGCCTGCCGCAGCGCGATGGGGGTCCCCCTGCTCGAGCGAAGTCGAGAGCGTGGGGGAGCGAGACGTCCGGCAGTACGACGGTCTCGGCCCGCGGCAGCACCGCGCCCGCCGCGACCGCCACCCGGGAGGTGTCATGGGTCCTGCTGTTCCCGGCCAGGAGCAGCAGGACCGGCACCTCCGGACCCCGCAGAGCGTCCGGCTCCGGGCGCGGACCGGTCACCGGCTTCATTACGGAGGGGAAGCCGGCGGCCGCCTCCTGGAGCCGGACCCAGTCGGGGTCGAGCGCCGCTCCCCCGGTCTCCCGCTCCAGGAAGGCGCGGACGCGGCGCGGCGAGGGCCGCAGCAGCATGGGCAGCGCGTGCAGCAGGTACGCCGTCCTGAATCCGGCGAAGCACTGGGTCGGATCGAGGAGGAACAGACGGCGTACCCGGTCCGGCCGCGCCTGGCATCCTGGCCTATTGCCTCGTCCAGCGAGATGCTCGGTGAGCGAGATGACGGCCGGAGGGAGACGGGGATGCGGGCAGACGGCCCCGAGATGGAGATCGTTCATCTGCTGCGGGCGACGACGGTGCAACTCGGCCTGCACAGTGCCCGGTTCGCGCAGCGCAACGGTATGCACCCCACCGACGTGCGCGCGCTGATCGCCTTGATGGACGACCGCCGGTCCGGTGAGGAGACGACGGCCGGGCGGCTCGGTGCTGCGCTCGGCCTCAACTCGGCGGGCACGACCGCGCTGCTGGACCGCATGGAGCGGGCCGGTCATGTGCGGCGGGTGCGCGGCGCGGGCGACCGACGCAGGGTGGTGGTCGAGGTGGACGAGCGGGCGGTCGTGCTCGGCCGGTCCTTCTTCGGGCCGCTGATCGACCGGACGACCGAGCTCCTGCGGGGCTACGACGAGCGGGAACTGGCCGCGATCCGGGGCTTCCTGACCGGAGTACGCGAAGCGGCGGCCGACGAGGACTGACGCGCCTCCCGCCCGCGAGCCGGCCTCCGGCCGCCCCAGCGGCACACCTCGCCCGCCCCCCGGCCGGCCTCCGCATGCCCTCACACCGCGCCCCGCGTCACGGCACGACCGGGTAACGCGGGCTTCACAGCCGGGCAATGGGCGAGAAATCGCCCGTTGACAGGCTGCCCGGCGACAACCGCGGCGCCCCCGGTGCCGCAGCGCCGCAGCGCCCGCGCCCAGTGACACCCGAAGGATGTGGCCCGTGAGCTTCAAGGCTGAGTACATCTGGATCGACGGCACCGAGCCGACGGCCAAGCTCCGTTCCAAGACGAAGATCCTGGGCGACGACGCCAAGGGTGCCGAGCTTCCGGTCTGGGGCTTCGACGGGTCCTCCACCAACCAGGCCGAGGGGCACTCCTCGGACCGTGTGCTGAAGCCGGTCTTCTCCTGCCCGGACCCGATCCGCGGCGGTGCCGACATCCTCGTCCTGTGCGAGGTCCTGGACATCGACTTCGCCCCGCACTCCTCCAACACGCGCGCCGCGCTGGCCGAGGTCGCGGAGCGCTTCGCCGCGCAGGAGCCGGTCTTCGGCATCGAGCAGGAGTACACCTTCTTCGACGGCTCCCGTCCGCTGGGCTTCCCCGAGGGCGGTTTCCCGGCCCCGCAGGGCGGCTACTACTGCGGAGTCGGCGCCGACGAGATCTTCGGCCGCGAGATCGTCGAGGCCCACCTGGACAGCTGCCTGAAGGCGGGTCTGGGCATCTCCGGCATCAACGCCGAGGTCATGCCCGGCCAGTGGGAGTTCCAGGTCGGC
Source organism: Streptomyces sp. NPDC014864 (assembly GCF_043081525.1). Classification (NCBI taxonomy): domain Bacteria; kingdom Bacillati; phylum Actinomycetota; class Actinomycetes; order Kitasatosporales; family Streptomycetaceae; genus Streptomyces; species Streptomyces sp. NPDC014864. The sequence goes on along the minus strand of NZ_JBIBWT010000017.1, from coordinate 121,247 downwards.
CCGCTGTCCCCGCTGGAGGTCGCCGACCAGCTGTGGGTGGCCCGCTGGCTGCTCTACCGCGCCGCCGAGGACTTCGGCGTCTCCGCCACCCTCGACCCCAAGCCGGTCAAGGGCGACTGGAACGGCGCCGGCGCGCACACCAACTTCTCCACCAAGGCGATGCGCGAAGGGCCCGAGGGCTACGCCGCGATCATCACCGCGTGCGAGTCGCTCGGCGAGGGCTCCAAGCCGCTGGACCACGTCAAGAACTACGGCGCCGGCATCGACGACCGCCTGACGGGCCTGCACGAGACCGCGCCGTGGGACGAGTACTCCTACGGTGTCTCCGACCGCGGCGCCTCGGTCCGCATCCCCTGGCAGGTCGAGAAGGACGGCAAGGGCTACATCGAGGACCGCCGCCCGAACGCCAACGTCGACCCGTACGTGGTGACCCGGCTGCTCGTCGACACCTGCTGCGCCGCGCTGGAGAAGGCCGGCCGGGTCTGACCGCCGCCGCACGGTTCCCGAGGGGCGTCCACCGACGAGGTGGGCGCCCTTGCCGCGCCGCTCGCCGGGAGCGGCCCGGCGGCGGCCCGGCGGCCGGGGAGCGCCCAACCCGTGGAAGGAGGGTCCGACCGGGGCGCGGTGTCTGCTTCAATGGGGGCATGGCCAGCATGCAGAAGTGCACCGCGACGGGTCGCCATGACCTCGAGCCCTTCTGGCCCTCCCGTCAGCACCACGACTTCGACCGGGTGTGTTGCCGCGCGACGACCGCGCGGGCCCTCTGAAGCCGTACATCCCGGCCCTCGGCCAGCGCGGAACGACGTACGTCCCCCGGCACGCCCGATCACGAACTCGCGGCCGTCGCCTCTCCCGACGCACCTCTCGCGCGAAAGAGCTGACCTCTCATGACGACCACTCGTTCCGTCTCCCCCGCCCCTCTCCCCGCCCCCGCCGCATCCCCCCACACCCCGCGTCACGGGCTGCACGCCGTCGACCGGGACGAGGTCGTGGACGTCGCGGAGTTGCTGCCGCCGGGCGCCACCTGGCTGCCCGCTCCGCAGCACACCGTGCCCGTCCTGCCGGGCCGGCCGCCGATGGTCGGCTACCTGGTGCTCGTCCCCGCCGACCAGCGGCCGCCGTTCCCTCCGGCTGCGGTGCCCGGCCAGGAGGAGACCGCCGGGTCCGCTGCCCCTCCCGGGGAGGGTGACCCGCTCGTCCGCATCGACCCCGTGCGGCGCACCGCCGCGGTGGACGGCCGCGAACTCGACCTGACCTACCTGGAGTTCGAGCTGCTCGCCCACCTCGTCGCCCATCCCCACCGGGTGCACACCCGCGACCAGCTGGTGACCACGGTCTGGGGCTACGGCCATGTGGGCGACGGCCGCACCGTCGACGTCCACATCGCCCGGCTGCGCCGCAAGCTGGGCGCGGAGCACCGCGGGACGATCCGGACGGTTCGCCGCGTCGGCTACAAGTACGCCCCGCCGAAGGCGGGTTGACCCTCGCGGAGGCCGACGGAAGGCCTCCTCCCGGCCTGAAGGCCCCCCGGGTCTGAACCCACCGACACCCGGCCGGAGCCCGCCCGGGACCCGTCCGTAAGGCCCCCTCGCGACCGCGCGGCGGCCGTCTGCTGACGGCAGATTCCCGTTCCGTCCCCCGGCCGGGGCGGGCAGAGTCACCGGCATGAGACTTCTGGTGCTGGGTGGTACGGAGTTCGCGGGACGGGCCGTGGTCGAGGCGGCGGCCGGGCGCGGCTGGGACATCACGGTCCTGAACCGGGGGCGGCACGCGCCCGTTCCCGGCGCGCGGTCGCTGGTCGGGGACCGCACCGCGCCCGGCGGGCTCGACGCCCTGGCCGGGGGCGAGTGGGACGCGGTCGTCGACACCTGGTCGGCCGCGCCCCGCGCCGTCCGGGACACGGCGCGGCTGCTGCGCGGACGCGCCCGGCGTTACGTGTACGTGTCGAGCTGCTCGGTGTACACCTGGGCCCCGCCGGCCGGGTACACCGAGGAGGCCGCCCTCGTCGAGGGCGCGGACCCCGATGCGGAGCAGACCGACTACGCGCGGGACAAGCGGGGCGGCGAGCTGGCGGCGGTGGAGGCCTTCGGCGCGGACCGCTCCCTGCTGGTGCGCTGCGGGCTGATCCTGGGGCCGTACGAGAACATCGGCCGCCTGCCCTGGTGGCTGAACCGGATCGCCCGGGGCGGTCCCGTGCTGGCGCCCGGGCCGCGCGGACTGCCACTGCAGTACGTCGACGTCCGCGACCTCGCCGACTGGATCCTCGGCGCGGTGGAGCGGGAGCTGAGCGGGCCGTACAACCTGATGAGCCCGCAGGGGCACGCCACCATGGGCACCCTGCTGGACGCGTGCGTGGCCGCCACCGGCGCGGACGCCGAGCTGCGCTGGACCGCCCCGGAGACCGTCCTCGGCGCGGGCATCGAGCCGTGGACCCAGCTGCCGGTGTGGGTGCCGCCGGACAGCGAAGGCCACGACGCGCTGCACGGCGCCGATGTCTCGCGGGCGGTCGCGACGGGCCTGCGCTGCCGCCCCGTCACCGAGACCGTGACCGACACCTGGCACTGGCTGCGCGCCATCGGCGGCACCGCCCCGCACCGCCCGGACCGGCCCCCGGTCGGACTGGACCCGGAGGTGGAGGCGAAGGTGCTGGGCACGTCCGGTGAGACCACGGCAACTGCTGGTGCACGAGCGGCAGTTGAGGGTGACGAGTTCATCGATTCCCCGAGGAATTCCCGCGACGGCTGAACACCACGGGGACGCCGCCCGTATGGAAGGGAGCCGCTTCACTCCTGTCGGGCGCCTCGATGCTGCCCCGCAAGGAAGTCAGAGGAGTTCCATGGGACGCAACACACGAAAACGCCGTACGCCGCTGGCCACCAAGGCCATTGCCGCATCGGCGGCCCTAGCGCTCGGTGGGGGCGGGCTGATCTGGGCGAACTTCTACGCATCTGCTCACGAGTCGAACAACGGCGGGTGGCAGAGCCAGACGAAAGCCGCCTCCGCGCAGGTCGCGACGATCTCGTGCCCGGACGTCGGCCAGAAGCTGACCGACGTGCCGAACCGGGCCCGTACCGAGGTCGACGGCGAGCTGGCCACCTTGGACCGCCAGATCACCGACGCCTACCAGCGTCTGGCGACCACGCGGGACGCGCAGACGAGGGACGCGAGTTTCGTCCAGAACTCCATTCTGCAGCCGCTGAAGGACCGCCGGCAGGCGATCATCGACCGGATCCAGCTGGAGATCAACCGGGTCGGCGGCAGCGCGCCCGACAGCCTGGACACCCTCGCGGGGTGCACGGGCACGCCGGCGAACCAGACCACGGGCGGCCAGCAGCAGGGCGACCAGCAGCAGGGCGGTCAACAACAGGGCGACCAGCAGCAGGGTGGCCAGCAGCAGGGTGGCCAGCAGCAGGGCGACCAGCAGCAGGGTGGCCAACAACAAGGCGGCCAGCAGCAGGGTGGCCAGCAGCAGGGCAACGGCGGTCAGGCCGGCAACGGCCCCAACGCCGCCGACTTCGTCGACATCACGAAGGTCCAGCCGAACGTCCAGGCGAAGCCGCAGAAGACCGGCAACGCCTCGAACGGCGTCTTCATCACCCGCTGCGGGGTGAACGCCAACAAGAACCACAACACCGACAACGTGATCGTGGCGCCCGGCGTGAAGAACGGCGCGCACCACCTGCACGACTACGTCGGCAACCAGTCGAACGACGCCTTCGCCGACAACAACAAGTTCGCGGCGGCCCAGACGAGCTGCCAGAACCAGCAGGACAAGTCGTCGTACTACTGGCCGGTGCTGCGGGTGCAGGACGGCACGCAGGACTTCGACCAGAACAACGACGGCGGCGGCAAGGAAGGCAACGTCGGCAAGATCCTGGTGGCCAGGCAGGCGCAGATCAAGTTCGTCGGCAGCCCGACGAGCAAGGTCGTGGCGATGCCGCAGTTCCTGCGCATCATCACCGGTGACGCCAAGACCACCACCAACGGCCTGGCGAACGCCAACGCGCACTGGAGCTGCACCGGCTTCGAGAACAAGGTGCAGCTCACGACGCAGTACCCGATCTGCCCGCAGGGCAGCGACGTGGTCCGCACCTTCGCCTTCCAGAGCTGCTGGGACGGCCAGAACGTCGACAGCGCCAACCACCGTACGCACGTGGCCTTCGCCGACGCCGGCGGCAACTGCCAGAACGGCTTCAAGGCGATCCCGCAGCTGACGATGCGCCTGGTCTACAGCGTTCCGCAGCCGGTGGTCCAGAACGGCCAGGTGAAGAACGCCTACGCGGTGGACGGCTTCCCGGAGCAGCTCCACAAGGCGGCCACCGACCACGACGACTTCATCAACGTGATGTCCCCGAACCTGATGAACAAGGTCGTCAACTGCATCAACAACGGTCAGCGGTGCGCGTGACGCACTGACCCGGTGACCCACTGAAGAGGGCCGGTGGCGGGATTCCCGCCACCGGCCCTCGGCGTGTGCGCCCGGCGGTCAGCTCCCGTGACCGGTGCCGCTGTGGCCGGCACCGCCGTGGGCGCCGTGGTCGGTGCCCATCTCCACGTTCCCGCCGAGGGTGCCGCGCAGCGCGGTGACCACGCCGTCGTCCCCGACCGCGACCCACTTGCGGCCGACGAGGTAGTAACCGCCGTAGTCCTTGGCCTCGTTGATCCACTCCCGCTGGCCGCGGTCGGTGGAGAAGGTGGCGAGGACGAACTTGCCCTCGGAGGTGACGCAGATCGCCTGCCGGATCGTGTCGGCGTCGGTCTGCATGTCCGGCTTGCACTTGGCCTCGGCGGCCAGGCTCTCCAGGCTGCCGGTCGCCGTCGGCGGTACCTTCGCGGCAGCGTCGCCTCCGGATCCGCAGCCCGCCAGCACCAGTACCGCGGCCGCGGCGGCCCCCGCGAGCATCGGTCGGGTCACCCTCATCTGTTCCTCCGGTCGGTTCCGGCGTCCGTCACCTGCGGCACCAGGCAGAACATGCCGCACAGAGCCCCCGGCGCGGGGGCCCGCCCATCGATACGGCCGCGGCGCGCACCGCGCTCAAATCCCCCGCGACCCGAGTCACCCGAGGAACGGGTGTGCGAGAGTGTGCCGATGAACCAGGACTGGGAAGATCGTGTGGCCGCCGCCTGGGCCGGCCTTGACGCCTGCACCGAGGACGAGGGCGCCGCGTTCCGCGCGGTGATCGACGGGCTCGTCGCCGAGCTGCCCGACGACAGTCCCCTCGGCCCGTTCGAACGGGCCTGTGCCTTCGACTCGACCGGCCACTCGGACCGGGCGGTGCCGCTCTACCGGGAGGCGCTGGCGCGCGGGCTCGACGGCTACCGGGGCCGGCGGGCCCGGATCCAACTGGCCAGCTCACTGCGGAACATCGGCCGGGCCGACGAGGGCGTCGCGCTGCTCACCCCCGAACTGGACGGCCCCTCGGACGAGTTGGACGACGCCGTACGGGCCTGCCTGGCCCTGTGCCTGTCCGGTGTCGGACGCGACCGCGAGGGCCTGGCCCTCGTCCTCGGCGCCCTCGCACCCCATCTCCCCCGCTACCAGCGCTCGATGGCGAACTACGCCCGGATGCTGGTGGACCCCGTCCCGCCGGGCGGCGCCTCCACTCGCTGAGCGTGGACAGCGGTGACCATCCGACGATTCGCTCGTTCTGCTGAACGTGCAGTCACAGGATGTCGCCCCGCGTCACTCGTCCGCCTCCTCCGGCCCGGCCGTCGACGTCGAGCAGGCCGAGGCCGCGCTCGTCGAGCACTACCCGCGGCTGGTCCGGCTCGCCTATCTGGTGCTGCCGCCCGGCCTCGGCCGGAACCGGCGCGTCCTGACCGCGCACGCCCTCACCCAGCGCGCGTTGCCGCGCGGCCGGTCCTCGGGGTCCGTGATCCCGGCCCAGTCGGCGGCCCGGGACACCGACCCGGGCTACGCCTTCGTCCGCCTGCGGGTGGTCCGTTCGGCGCTGGAGGCGGCGCTGCCGCTGAGGCGGAGGGTGTGGCCGAAGCGCGCCCAGCTGCCGCCGCTGCTGCCCCAGGTGTGGGGCCTGCGGCTGTTCCCGCGCTCGGGCGGAGCCGACGAACTCGCCCTGGACCAGCGGCTGGCGTCCCTGTCCGCCCCGGCCCGCGCCGCCTATGTGCTGCGCGGGCTGGAGCGGCTGCCGGACGGGGCGGTACGTGAGCTGCTGACGGCCGCGGGTGTGTCCGACGCCGCCGGTGCACTGCGCCAGGCCGAACGGGTCCCCGCGCAGTACCCGCTGCTCGACTCCCCCGAGTTCGACGCCTGTTCCCTGCAGGCCCGGCCCACCGACCTGGTGCGGCGCCGGCAGCACACCCGGGCCGCCCTCGCCGCGGCCGCGGCGCTCGCGGTGTGCGGCGCGCTGGTCGCGCTGCCCGGCGACGGCTGGGGCCCCGACGGCGCCGCCGCCCCGGCCTACGCGCGCAACCCGTCCGCGGAGGCGGCCCTCGACCCGGCCAGGCTGACCAGGATCGCCCCCACGGCGTGGCGGACCTCCGCGCGCACCGACTTCTCCGTGTGGCCCGCGCGCGGCGACCGCTCCGGCGACACGGGGCTGCTGCGCCGCGCGCTCGCCGTGTGGGCCCGCCCCGGTGAGGGGGTGCGCGTCTCGGCCACTCCCGGCACCCCCTCGGGCGGCCCCGCCGGACCCCCGCAGCTGCTGTACGCGGGGGACGTGGACGCCGCGCGCGTGGTGATCCTCTACGACGGCCTGCGCATCGTCCGCTACGCCGAGCCGAAGGAGTCCACCGCCGGGGCCGCGCTGGACTTCGCCCGGGTCGACGGCGCCACCGGCGCGGAGGCCGCCGCGGTGGTCCTCGGCCGCGCCGACGGCAACGTCCGCTACCTGACCGCGCCCTGGGTGAGGAAGGCGGCCGGGCGGGACCTGCTGAAGCCCGCCGTGCCCGCCACCCCCCTCGCTCTGACGAACGGCGTCACCGCCCCGCTGGCCGGGCCCGGCCGGCAGACGGGTGCCTGCACCTCCTGGCCCGCGCTCCAGCTGACCGACGGCTCCGGTACGCATCTGCTGAGCGACCTCGGCGAGCTGGTCCCGGCCCGTCTCACCACGGGCCGCCCCGGCACCCCGCACGAGGTGTCCGGTCCGGCGGGACGGTACGCCTGGGCGCCCTTCGCCTGCTCCCTGGGTGCCGTCCGCGCGCAGGGCGTGCGCACGGTGAACGCGTGGCAGTACGCCGCGCAGCCGCTGCCCGACGCGAGCGGCTCGGCCACCTGGGTGTGCACCCGTGCCGAGACCTGGCGCGGCGACGGGACCCGGACGCTGGCCCAGTTCCGCACCCCGGGCGGGGCGTACGGGGCGGTCGTGGCGAAGGCGGAGGACGTGCCGGCGTGCGGCGCCCGTGACCCGCAGGTGCTGGCCGGGGTGCTGTGGAAGTCGGCGGCGGGCACCTGGTACCTGCTCGCGGCGGGCGGCGCGGACACCGCGTCGATCAGCACGACCGGCGGGGTCCGCGCGGCCTCGCAGGGCAACCTGCTCGCCGTACGCACCCGGCAGGGCACGCAGGCGGGTCTGCGGGGGACGCTGGAGGACGGCAGGACGGTGGGCGCCCTGCGCTGACGAAGCCCCCGCTCCCCCGGCATGTGACGGAGGCACGTGAACATCGCGTTCGGGTTCGGTCGGTTCGAGGCCGGATTCGATCGGTAAGGTGTTCGCATGACTACCGGGGTTCGCCGCAGAATGGGAGTGGAGGAGCGGCGGCAGCAGTTGATCGGCGTCGCCCTCGAACTGTTCAGCCGCCGCTCGCCCGATGACGTCTCCATCGACGAGATAGCGGCCGCCGCGGGCATCTCGCGTCCGCTCGTCTACCACTACTTCCCCGGCAAACTCAGCCTGTACGAGGCCGCGTTGAAGCGCGCCTCGGAGGATCTGGCGGGCCGGTTCGTGGAACCGCGCGAGGGTCCGCTCGGGGCCCGGCTGCTGCGCGTGATGCGCCGGTTCTTCGACTTCGTGGACGAGCACGGGCCCGGTTTCGCGGCCCTGATGCGTGGCGGGCCGGCGGTCGGCTCGTCGACGACGAACGCGCTCATCGACTCCGTGCGCCAGGCCGCCTATGACCAGATCCTTTCGCATCTGGACGTCACCGACCCGTCGGCACGGCTGGAACTGGTCGTTCGCTCGTGGATCTCACTGGCCGAGTCGACCGCGCTGATCTGGCTGGACGGACGGCGCATCCCGCGGGCCGAGCTGGAGGCGCAGCTGGTGCACGACTTCGGCGCGCTCGCGGCGGTCAGCGCCGCCTACGACGAGGAGATGGGCGCGGTGGTGCGCCGGATGCTCGCGGACGAGCCGGCCGACGGCCCGTTCGGCGATCTGGTCACCCGGCTGATCGCGCTCGCGTCCTGACGGCCCGGCCCTCGCCTCAGCCCTCGCTCTCGGACTTCCGGTAGGACGGCTCGAGGTCGCGCACCTCGGCGGAGGCGTGCAGCGCCGTCCCGGCAGCGGGCTTCAGGTACTGGCGCAGCAGCTCCAGCGTGGTCTCGGCGAGCCGGGCCTTGGTCTCCTCCGTACGCCCGGCCAGCAGTCCGATGCCGACGTGCACGACGGCGTGCCCCTCGTGGTCGAAGCCGACCACGGTGTCCTCGGTGGGGCGGAACTGCGTCTTGCAGGCCGGCGGCCGGGCGGCCGCGATCTCGACCGTGGCGGCGTGCAGCGCCCGCGCGAACCCGGGCCGGTCGAAGGCGTCGGCGAGTCCGCCGGAGTAGTCGACGGTGATCTGCGGCATGGGAACTCCCGTTGTGTCTCTACGGCGTCGCGCTCACCCTAACCGGGGCAGCGGAAAGGGGGCGGTCCCGAAAGGTCCGCCCCCTCACCTGCCGGTCTGCCGTCAGGCGGTCCGGGTGAACACAGCGACCGTGCGCGCGGGCACGGTGAAGGTGCCGGAGCCCTTGGCGTAGGCCGCGGACTTCACGGTGGTGTCCGCGCCCGACGCCTGCACCGGGTGCAGGCGGTAGCCCGTCCCGGCCAGGGACGCGACGTGCTGCTCCTGCGTGGTGGGCGTCGCGTTGAACACGACGACCAGGTCACCGAGGCGCATGGTGATCACGCCGGGCGTCTCGTCCTTGCCGGACAGCGGGAAGGACAGCCGGGACTGCACCTGCGTGGCCGTGGCGAGGGAGAACGCCTTCTCCGTCGTACGGATCCGGAGCAGGTCCCGGTAGGCGGCCGAGGCGGCGTCGATCTGCGGGCAGCCCACCTTGACCGAACCCAGCAGCGGCTTGGCGTACGGCCACTTGGACTGGTTGTCGGCCGCCATGGGCAGACCGCGGCCGAAGCCGTTGCCGTCCGCGCAGTTCCAGTGGATGGCGTTGAACCAGTCGCCGCTGTCGAAGGAGTTGCGGTCCAGGGACTTGGAGCGCAGCAGGTCGGTGCCGGCCTGGGAGAGCGCCGGGCCCTGCGAGAGGGCCGCCGTGGCCATCGCCAGGACCTGCATCCGGGACCGGTCCGACGCCGGGGTGTCCTTCGGCAGCTTGTAGGTGAGCGCGTCGAACAGCGACTCGTTGTCGTGCGCGTCGACGTAGGCGAGGGCGTCGCCGGGGGCGTCCGCGTACCCCGCGGGCGCGCCGTTGTAGTCGACCTCCGCGCCGGTGACCTCCTTGCCGCCGGTGTCGGTGAAGCGGTACGCGGCCAGGTTGCCGCTCAGGCCCACCTTGATGAGGTCCTGGTAGTGCAGCAGGCGGGCCTTCTGCTCGTCCCTGGTGCCGTTGGCGGTGGAGGAGTTGGGGTCGGTGTAGAGCCCCGAGGCGAAGCCCTGGATCCCCGGGTCGGAGTCGAAGGGGCCGCCGCCGCGCACCGCGTCACGGCCCCGGTCGGAGAAGGTGGCGATGCCGGTGCCGGCCATGTTCTTCTGCGTGGCCTGCACGAAGCGGGCGTCGTCGGCGACCTCGCCGAAGTTCCAGCCCTCGCCGTAGAGGATGATCTTCTTGCCGTCGACGCCGTCCTTCTCCGGGGTCAGCGCGTCGAGCGCCCTGCGCACGGCGAGGATGTTGGCCTTCGGGTGGTGGCCCATGAGGTCGAAGCGGAAGCCGTCGACCTTGTACTCCTTGGCCCAGGTGACGATCGAGTCGACCACCAGCTTGCCCATCATCGCGTTCTCGGGCGCGGTGTTGGCGCAGCAGGTGCTGTTGGCCACGGAGCCGTCGGCGAGCAGCCGCTGGTAGTAGCCGGGCACGATCCGGTCGAGCACGGAGGTGTCCGCCTGCCCGGCGGCCGCGGTGTGGTTGTAGACCACGTCCATGACGACCCGCAGGCCGTCCTGGTTCAGCGACTTGACCATGCGGCGGAACTGGACCGTACGCGCCGTGCCGTCCGGGTCGGTGGCGTAGGAGCCCTCCGGGACCGTGTAGTGGTACGGGTCGTAGCCCCAGTTGTAGGCGTCCTTCGCGGCGATCTTCGCCACGCACTCCTGCTGCTTGTCGGAGTCCGCCGGGTAGGAGGCGAGGTCGCAGTCGGTGGTCGCCTGGTCGGCCTTCCGCTCCGGGATGGTGGCGATGTCGAAGGCCGGCAGCAGGTGCACGTAGGAGGTGCCGGCCTTGGCCAGCGCCCGCAGGTGCTTCGAGCCGTCGCTGTTCTTGTCGGTGAAGGCCAGGTAGCTGCCCTTGTCCTTGGCCGGGACGGTCTTGTCCGCGATCGAGAAGTCGCGGATGTGCAGCTCCTGGATCTGCGCGTCGCGCAGCGGTACGGCCTTGGGCTTGGCCAGGGAGGACCAGCCGCTCGGGGCGAGTGCGCGGTCGTCCAGGTCGACGACGAGACTGCGCTCGGAGTTCGCGGTGAGGGCGACCGAGTAGGGGTCGGTGACCTTGTTGGTGACCACCTTGCGCACGGTCGGCGCCCAGACCTTCACGACGTAGCGGTAGGGCTTGCCCTTCCAGGACGCGGGGCCCGTCACGGACCACACGCCGGTGGTGCCGTCGCGGCGCATGGGCACGGTGGAGCCGCCGAGCTCCAGGGCGACGCCCTGGGCGGTCGGCGCCCACACGGACAGCGTGGGCCGTCCGTGGTGGAACACCGGGCCGAGCTTCGCCTTCGCCGCCGCGCCGCCGTACACGTCGTCGAGGACGCCGGCGAGCTGGACGCCGGTCGCGGCGAGCACCGCGCCGTTGGCGGCCCGCTGGGAGGCGACGAGCTGGCCGCGCAGGGCGGCGCGGACCCGGTCGCGGTCGCGCGGGTCGATGGACCAGGCGGTGTAGTTCTTCAGGTGCGGGAACTTCGCCTTCTGGGCGTCGGTGAGGCTGGTCTTCACCAGCCGCAGCCAGCGCTCGTCGTCGCTGGTCAGTGCCCCGTCCTTGACGGTGATCGAGCCGTCGTGGGAGGAGAGCAGCTGGGTGGAGGCGGCGCCCTCGACGCCGTTCCAGGCGATCGTGTCGCGGTCGATCCAGATCGCCTTGGACGTGCCGAGGTCCAGGGCGGCGGCGCTGCCCGTGGGCTGCGGCAGCAGGTACTTCTCCTGGCCGCTCACCTGCCACACCTCGTAGCCGTTGGCCTTGAGGTCGAGGGACTGGTCGGCGGGCAGGTCCTTCTGGTCGCCCTTGTGGACGATGTAGCTGAGGCTGGTGGCACCGTCGCTGAGCGGCACCTCGAAGACCGCGCCATAGGCGTCAGTCTTCACCGGCTTCAGGGGGTTCGACCAGTCGGTGGGGTTCGCGGCGCCGGTCCAGACGTGCAGTCCCCAGCCGTCGTAGTCCCCGTCGGCCCGGTGGTAGTGGATGACCGCCTTGGTCCGGTCCTGCGCCGGGTAGTCGGGGCGCTGGGTCTGGACGGTGTCCTTGCCCTGCTCGATCCAGACCTCACCCGTCTTGGTGACGTCGATGGACCGGTCGGCGGAGACGTCCTTGTTGCCGTCCTTGTCGATCACGAGGAAGCCGACGTTGGAGGCGCCGGGCTTCAGCTTGACGTAGGCGAAGGCGCCGTAGGCGTCGCGGCCGATGAAGGGGTGGCTGGCGGGCCAGGTGGTCGACTCGCCGTCGGCGAGGTCGCCCCAGGCGTACAGGCCCCAGTTCGCGTAGTCGCCGTCGGTGCGCTTGTAGTGGACGACCGCGTACTCGCGGGAGCTCGCCGTGGGGACCTCGGGGGCCGGCGGGGTGCCGGTGGTGGAGGCGGCCATGGCGCTCGCCGTGCGGCCGGCCGAGTCGATCACGACGGCCTTGTAGCGCAGGGCGGTCCCGGCCGGGATGTTCCTGCCGAGGGTCTGGGTGACCTTGTAGGGGGCGTGGTCGGCGGAGCCGAGCACCTGCCACGGGCCGTCGCCGACCTGCGCGGCGAAGACCACCCGGTTCAGCCGGCCGCCGGAGACGTCGGCGCTCGGCTCCACGGTGCCGGTGGCGCCCGCGGGCGGGGCCGTGAGGGTGAGGGTGGGCTTGCTCGCGGGTGCCTGGGGGCGGCCGGCGGCCTTGAGGACGACGGCGGAGCCCGCCGGGACGGTGAGGGTGACCTTGCGGTCGGCGCCGGAGGTCACGGCGGCCTTGGTGCCGTAGATCCCCGTGTAGGCCATGTCCGCCGAGCCGGCCGCGAAGGTCGCGGTCTTCGCCTCGCCGGCGTTGTTGAACGCGACGAGGTACTCGGTGCGGTCGGCGCCGGTGCTGGTGCGGGAGAAGGCGTAGACGCCCGCGCCGTCCGCCGCGTACCGCTCGGTCTGGACGCCGTCCGTCAGCGCCGGGTTGGCCCTGCGGAGCTGGGCCAGCCGGGCGATCTGCCGGTACAGGGGCGCCTTCGTGTCGTAGGCGTCACTGGCGTGGGTGCGGTCGGTGCCGATCTCGTCGTCGTCGAGGTAGTCGGCGACCTTGGAGGCGAACATGGTCTGGCGGGCGTCCTTGTCGCCGCCCGAGCCGGTGAAGCCCTGTTCGTCGCCGTAGTAGACGACCGGGTTGCCGCGGCTGAGGAACATCAGCTCGTTGGCGAGCTTGTCCTTGGCCAGGAGTTCGGCGTCGGTCGCCTTCGGGTTGTCCTGCTTGAGGAAGTACCCGATGCGGCCCATGTCGTGGTTGCCGAGGAAGGTGACCTGTTCGTAGGCGTTGGCCTTGTCGGTCGTGTACTTGTAGTCGTCGCCGAAGACTCCGGCCAGCTTGCCGGCGCTGCCGCCCTGGGAGGCGTAGGTGCGGGCCGCGTCCTGGAAGGGGAAGTCGAGGGTGGCGTCGAGCCGGCCCCGGGTGACGTACGGGGAGGTGACCGAGGTGTCGGCCGAGTAGACCTCGCCGAACATGAAGAAGTTCCTACGGCCGTGCTCGGCGGCGTACTTGTCGAGCGCCGTCGCCCACTGGGTCCAGAACTCCATGTTCACGTGCTTGACGGTGTCGATGCGGAAGCCGTCGACGCCGAAGTCCTTCACCCAGCGCTGGTAGATCTTCTCCATGCCGCTGACGACCTCGGGACGCTCGGTCCACAGGTCGTCGAGGCCGGAGAAGTCGCCGTAGGTGGCGTTCTCCCCGGCGTAGGTGGAGTCGCCGCGGTTGTGGTACATCGCCGGGTCGTTGAGCCAGGACGGGACCTTGACGTCCTTCCTGTCCGCCGGGACGACCGGGGTGTACGGGAAGGAGGAGGTGCCGACCGCGGGGAACCGCCTGGTCCCGTCGGCGTAGTCGGCGTCGTCGAAGGGCCGGCCGTCCTTGGTCAGGTACGGGAAGGCGCCCTTGGAGAGGTACTCGTGGGACTGGCCCTCGTAGTCCACGACGTCGGCGGTGTGGTTGGTGATGACGTCGAAGAAGACCTTCATGCCCTTGGCGTGCGCCTTGGAGATGAGGGCCGAGAGGTCGGCGTTGGTGCCGAAGTGCGGGTCGACCTTGGTGAAGTCGGTGATCCAGTAGCCGTGGTAGCCGGCCGAGGCGTCCTTGCCGGTGCCCTGCACGGGCTGGTTCTTGAAGATCGGCGCCATCCAGATGGCGGTGGTGCCGAGGTTCTTGATGTAGTCGAGCCGCTTGGTCAGGCCCTTGAGGTCGCCGCCCTGGTAGAACCCCTTGTCGGTGGGGTCGTAGCCGGTGCTCGTGCGGGAACCGGTCAGACCGCCGCGGTCGTTCGCGGTGTCACCGTTGGCGAAACGGTCCGGCATGACGAAGTAGAACTGCTCGCGCGTGTCGTCGTGCCGGGCCGGCGCGGCGGCGAGCCGCGCGTCCGACGGTGGCGCGGGCGGGGTGGCGGCCCGGGCGGCGACGGGCTGGACGAGGGCGGCGGCGAGCGAGGCGGCGGTGAGGACCGCGGCTCTTCTCCGGTGCGGGGTACGGCGCGAGCGGGGCGCCGGCCATCTCGGTATCACAGGCGTGAACTCCTTGCGATTACGGCTCAGGTGGGTCCGACTCCTGCGCGGCCGAAGGCCGCGTCGCCGGGCGCCCGCGTGACCGTACCGCCGACGAAAGGTTTACAGCAAGAGGCTTGAAAGCGACGGCAAGAACTTTCACAACCGGGCCCCGGCGCCCGCGCGGACAAGGGTGATGTCCTGCGCCGACGCCGGGGTCCGGGGGTCCGGGTGCGTCAGCAGCCGGACTTTCCGGCGTAGATCGCGAGCGCCGTGTTGGCGCCCAGCGTGGCCGTGAACTGCCCACTGGAGTTCACGCTGACGCTGGTGTTGTTCTGCACGTTGCAGTACGTGCCCGCCGGCAGGGACGTCTGGTAGGTCCGGGTCAGCGAGCCGGTCTCGTGGTTGATGGCCACGAAGCCCGTGGAACCGCGGCCGAACGCGATCGCGTTGTTCCCGTTGTCCCACCAGTTGGTGACCGACTGGCCTCGGGTGGCGTTGCGGAAGGCGACCATGGACTTGATCTCGGGCCAGGCGTGCTGGCACTTCCAGCCGTCCTGCCAGCAGGCGTTCACCGTGCCGCCGTTGGGCGGGCCCGCGTCCGCGTCGGTCCACTCGTAGCCGGAGTTGATGTCCGGGGCGCCGTAGGGCCAGGCGAGCATGAAGACGTTCGCCAGGGTGTAGTTGGCGCCGTCCTTGTAGTTGAGCGTGGAGCCGTTGCGCTCGGTGTCGTGGTTGTCGACGAAGACGCCGGCCACCGAGCTGCTCATGTAGCCCCAGCCCTCGCCGAAGTTGTTCAGGTAGGCGAGCTTCTCGCTGTTGAACACCCGCTTGAGGTCATAGGCGTAACGGAACTCCTGGACGTCGCCGTTGCCGGTGTACTCGGTCGGCTGGACAGCCTCGTTCGCCCCGTAGATGACCTCCTGCTTCCAGTAGGCGTTCGGGTTGGTCAGGCGGGACTTGATGTTGGCGAGGTCGGCCGCGTCGATGTGCTTGGCCGCGTCGATCCGGAAGCCGTCGACGCCGAGGGTGAGCAGGTCGTTCATGTAGCCGGCGATGGTCTTGCGGACGTACTCCTCGCCGGTGTCGAGGTCGGCGAGGCCCACCAGTTCGCAGTGCTGGACGTTCCAGCGGTCCTGGTAGTTGCCGACCTGGGCGGTGCAGTCGTCGAAGTCGTAGACGGAGTAGAGGCCGGGGTAGCCGTACTTGGAGTACGAGGAGCCGCCGGTGCCGGTGCCGCTGCCCGCCGACATGTGGTTGATCACGGTGTCGACGACGACCTTCACGCCGGCCGCGTGGCAGGTGCCGACCATGTTCTGGAAGGCCGCGCGGTCGCCGAGCCGGCCGGCGATCTTGTAGCTCACGGGCTGGTACGAGGTCCACCACTGCGAGCCCTGTATGTGCTCGGCGGGCGGGGAGACCTGGACGTAGCCGTAACCCGCCGGCCCCAGGGTGCTGGTGCACTCCTTGGCGACGGAGGCGTACTTCCACTCGAAGAGAACTGCGGTGACGTCCTTGGTGCCGGGCGGGGAGGCCTGGGCGGTCCCGGCCGGGACGGCGAGTGCGACCGCCGCCGCCGCCGCGAGGGCGAGGGCGCCGGAGAGCGTTCTGCGGGCCATGTGGGGGTCCTTCTCCGTTGAAGGATCTGCTGCCGGGGCCCTGGGGAGGCTCCCGGGATCCCTTTGAAGGGAATTGCTGCAAGCTTTCAATCACTTGCAGTGAGCAGACCGTACGAGCCCCGACCTCGACGGTCAACCCCCTGGACATGCTCCTGTCACATAAGCGAAATAGAGGCGGTTTGCCGCGCGTTGGCGTGCGCGGACGCCTCCGGTACGCGCAGCGGGGCCCGTCGTCCGGTGCGGACGACGGGCCCCTGAAAGAACGCGAAAGACTTGCGACGGATCAGCCGGTGGTCCACCACACCGTGGTGTCGGCGGGCACCGTGGTCGCGCCCTCGCCCTCCGCCACCTCACCGCTCGAGAGCAGGAGCCGGCCGTACGCCGGGACGGTCACCGGCCGGTCGGTGGTGTTCGCCACGCAGACGAACTCACCGCGGCGCAGGGCGAGAACGCCCTCGGGCGCCCGCAGCCACTCCACCGAGTCGCCCGCGCCCAGGTCGGTGTGGGCCCGGCGGAAGGCGAGCGCGGAGCGGTACAGCTCCAGGGTCGAGCCGGGCACGCCCGCTTGCGCCTCCACGCTCAGCTCGCCCCAGGTACCCGGCTGCGGGAGCCAGCTGCCGCCGGCGCCGAAGCCGTAGGAGGAGCCGTCCCGCGTCCACGGGATCGGCACCCGGCAGCCGTCGCGGAAGCCGTCCTGGCCCTCGCCCCGGAAGTACGCCGGGTCCTGGCGCACCTCGTCCGGCAGGTCGACCACGTCCGGCAGGCCGAGCTCCTCGCCCTGGTAGACGTAGGCCGATCCGGGCAGCGCCAGCATCAGCAGCGTGGCCGCGCGGGCCCGGCGCAGGCCGAGCTCCCGGTCGCCGGCGGTGCGGATCTGAGTGCCGAGGCCGGGCGGGTTGGCGAAGCGGGTGGCGTGCCGGGTCACGTCGTGGTTGGACAGCACCCAGGTGGCGGGGGCGCCGACCGGGCGCATCGACTCCAGGGTGCGGTCGATGACCTCGCGCAGCTCGGTCGCGTCCCAGGCGGTGCCCAGGTACTGGAAGTTGAAGGCCTGGTGCAGCTCGTCCGGGCGGACGTACAGGGCGGTGCGCTCGACGGTCGGCGTCCACGCCTCGGCGACGAAGATGCGCTCGCCCGCGTACTCGTCGAGGACCTTGCGCCACTGCCGGTACACGGCGTGCACGCCGTCCTGGTCGAAGAACGGCATGACATCGTTGCCCAGCAGCTTCAGCTGGTCGTGGGAGCCCAGGTCCGGCAGACCGTCCGCCTTGACCAGGCCGTGGGCCACGTCGATGCGGAAGCCGTCCACGCCCATGTCCAGCCAGAAGCGCAGGATGGAGCGGAACTCGTCACCGACCGCCGGGTGCTCCCAGTTGAAGTCGGGCTGCTCCGGGGCGAAGAGGTGCAGGTACCACTCGCCCGGGGTGCCGTCCGGCTCGGTGACCCGGGTCCAGGACGGGCCGCCGAAGATGGACTCCCAGTCGTTGGGCGGGAGTTCGCCGTTCTTCCCCTTGCCGGGGCGGAAGTGGTAGCGCTCACGCAGCGGCGAGCCCGGGCCCTCGGCGACCGCGCGCCGGAACCACTCGTGCTGGTCGGAGGAGTGGTTGGGCACCAGGTCGACGATGACGCGCAGGCCCAGCTCGTGGGCGTCGCGGATCAGGGCGTCGGCGTCCAGGAGGTTGCCGAACATCGGGTCGACGGCGCGGTAGTCGGCGACGTCGTAGCCGGCGTCGGCCTGCGGCGAGGCGTAGAAGGGGCTGAGCCACACGGCGTCGACGCCGAGGTCGCGCAGGTACGGCAGGCGGGAGCGTACGCCCTCCAGGTCACCCATGCCGTCGCCGTTGCTGTCGGCGAAGCTGCGCGGGTAGACCTGGTAGATCACCGCGTCCCGCCACCAGTCGCGTCGCGTGGCGACAGTGGCGACGGCCGCTTCGGAGGTGGGGGTTCCGGCCGAGGAGTGCTGCTGGCTCATGGCGTCCTTGATGCGATGAGGGTCCCCCCTCCCGGGCGGGGCCGGGCGTGGGGGAGTCGGGTCTGGGGGCGTGGGCGGAAGGGATGAGGCGGCCGCGGTGTGAGCGGGGGCGTTGAGGCACCGCGGCCGCCGCCCGCGCGGGTCAGGCGCGCGGGAGCCTTCTCGGCTGGGGTCAGCCCTTGGTGCCGCCCGCTGTGAGGCCGGTGACGAGGTTCTTCTGCACGAGGTAGAAGAACGCGGAGACCGGTATCGCGATCAGCACCGCGGTGGCGGCCATCAGGTTGCGCTGGGCGTCGTGCTCACTGATGAAGCTCTGGAGGCCGACGGCGAGCGTGTACTTCTGGTCGTCCAGCATGAACGTCGTGGCGAAGGCGACCTCGCCGAACGCGGTGATGAAGCTGTAGAAGGCGGCGACGGCCAGGCCCGGCTTGGCGAGCGGCAGGATCAGCCGTGCGAACGTGCCGAAGGGCGTCAGCCCGTCGACGCGGCCGGCCTCGTCGATCTCGAACGGGATGGTGTCGAAGTAGCCCTTGAGCAGCCAGGCGCAGTACGGCACCGCGGTCGTGCAGTACACGAGGACGAGACCGAAGTAGCTGTCGACGAGCTGCAGGTCGGCGAGGATCTGGTACATCGGCACCATGAGCACGGCCACCGGGAACATCTGGGTGACCAGGAGCACCCACATGAACTTCCGGTAGCCCGGGAAGCGCATGCGGGAGACCGCGTACCCGGTGGTCGCGGCGACCATGACGCCGAGGACCGTGGTACCGAGCGAGACGATCAGCGAACTCTTCAGCCACTCGAAGAAGTTCGTGTGCTGCAGGACGAACGTGTAGTTGTCGAGCGTCATCTTGTCCCAGATGCCGCCGGGGTGCAGGTAGTCGTCCTTGTCCGGGCCGAGGGACAGGTACACCAGCCAGGCGACCGGGAACAGCGCGACGAGGCTGCCGGTGATCAGGATGCCGTGGGAGGCGAGGGAGGCGGCGAGACCGCGCTGCTCGCGTCCGCGTCCCCTCCGCGGCCGCGGAGCCGCGGAGTCCTGCTCGCTGACCGCGGCGGAGGTCTCGACTGTGGTCGTACTCATGGGAACTCCTGCCTCAGATCGCGAGCTGCTGCTCATTGCGGTTCAGCCAGCGGCGGTAGAACGAGGTGAAGACGATCAGAATGGCCAGCAGCAGGATGCCGTAGGCGGCCGACTGGGCGAAGTCACGCGGTTGCTGTCCGAAGCCCAGGTAGTAGGCCCATGTGACGAGGATCTGGGCGTCGGGGGCGCCGTTGGGTCCGAACAGCAGGAAGATGACGGCGAACTGGTTGAAGGTCCAGATGATGCCGAGCAGGACGACGGTGGAGCTGACCGACCGCAGGCCCGGGAGGGTGACGAAGCGGAACCGCTGCCAGGCGTTCGCGCCGTCCATCTCCGCGGCCTCGTAGAGCGAGGCGTCGATGGACTGCAGGCCGCCGAGGAGCGAGACCATCATGAACGGCACACCGCACCAGGTGTTGACCATGATCGCCGCGAACCGCTGCCAGAAGGTGTCCTCCAGCCACAGCGGTGTGGGCAGGTGCAGCGTGTCGAGGGCGGCGTTGATGACGCCGCCGTCGGCGAGCATGAAGCGCCAGCCGAAGACGGTGACGAAGGTGGGCACGGCCCACGGCAGGATCAGCATCAGCCGGTAGAAGGTGCGGCCGCGCAGCTTCTGGTTGAGCAGCAGGGCGAGGCCCAGACCGATGGCGTAGTGCAGGGCGACGCACAGGGCCGTCCACACGATCGTCCAGATGAAGTGCGACCAGAAGCGGTCGTACGACGTCGCGCCGAACAGGATGTCCTTGTAGTTGTCGAGCCCGATGAACTTGTAGGTGGCGTCGATGTGGTTGACGCCGATCGTGCGGGCCGTGTTGAGGCTGTTGGCGTCCGTGAGCGTGAGGTACAGGCCGTACACCAGCGGGTACAGCACGAGGACGCCCAGGACGATCGCCACCGGGGCGATCATCGCGTACGCGTACCAGTACTTCTGGTAGCTGTGCTTCAGGCGCCGGCCCAGCCCGGGCCGTGGCGCGCGGTCACCGCGGCGCTTGCCGGTGGCGCGGTCGATGGCGACTGTCATGTTCGACACCTTCTGGAATTTCTGCGGCTTCGGGAAGTGGCTGGGCACAGGCGGGTGGCCGCCGGATCCGCTCCCCCCCTCGGAGGACGGATCCGGCGGCCACACGGGCACTACTTGCTGAAGTCCGGGACCAGCTTGGCGATCGCGAGCTCAGCGTTGCTCAGACCCTTGTCCAGGGACTCCTTGCCACCGGCGATCTTGGGCAGCTCGGTGTCGAGCGGGCCCCACAGGGAGCTGTACTCGGGCAGCGCCGGGCGCGGCTGGGCGGCGGAGAGCACGCCCTGGTAGCCGGCGATGCCGGGGTCGGCCTTGACCTGTGCGGTGTAGGCGTCGTCACGGGTGGGCAGCGTGGAGTTCTTCAGGGCGATGGTCTCCTGGGACTTCGCCGAGGTCATGAACTTCACGAGCTTCAGGGCCGCGGCCTGGTGGGCCTTGTCCGAGCCGGCGTAGACCGAGAGGTTGTGGCCGCCGGTGGGGGCGCCCGCCTTGCCGGAGGAGCCGGCCGGGACGGTGGCGATGCCCAGGTTGGACTTGTCCGTGAAGGCCTTGCCCTTGTAGAAGTTCGTGATCTCCCACGGGCCCTGGATGATCGCGGCGACCTTGCCGTTGACGAACGCGTCCTGGATGTGGGCGTAGGCGTCCGCGGTGGTGTCGGCCTTGTGCAGGCCCTTGCCGGAGAACGTGCTCAGCCAGGTGCCGTACGCCTTCTTGGCGGGGGCCGAATTCACGGTGATCTTCTTGGCGGCGGCGTCGACGGTGTCGGTGCCCTCGCCGTAGAGGAAGGACTGGGCGTAGTAGGCCTGGGTGGAGCCCCAGTAGCCGTCGACGCCGGTCTTGTCCTTGACCTTGGCGGCGTCGGACTTCAGCTCGTCCCAGGTCTTGGGCGCCTCGGTGATGCCGGCCTTCTTGAACAGGGCCTTGTTGTAGACAAGGGCGAGGGTGTCGGTGACCAGCGGCACGCCGTAGGTCTTGCCCTGGTACTGGGCCTGCTTCATCAGGCTGGGCTGGAACTTGGCCTGGTCCGCGAGTGCCTCGGTGCCGTCCAGCGGCAGGAAGTAGCCCTTCTTGGCGAAGGCGGGGGTCCAGCCGACCTCGGAGCGCAGGACGTCCGGGGCACCCTGGGAGCCGGCGGCCGTGTCGAACTTGTTCTGCGCCTGGTCGAAGGGCACGTCGACGTACTTGACCTTGATGTTCTTGTTGGCAGCCATGAACTGCTTCACCAGGGCCTGGTACGTCGGCGCCTCGTTGGTGGCGTTGGAGGTGTCCCACCAGGTGATGGTCACCGGGCCGTCCGACTTGTTGTCGCTGCCGCTGTCGCCTCCGCCGCAGGCCGTCGCCGCGAGGGCGAGGGACGCCACGAGCGCGCTGGCCGCTATGCCACGCCGCATGAGTTCTCCTTGAGGGTGAAAGCCCGTGAACAGAGGGCGGTCCCGTCCGCCGCCTCTGCTGTGTTGCCGACTGCGCCGTTGCGGCGGCCGGGCGACCGTGAACGTAACAGCGATGTAAGCGCTGCGAAAGACCTTGCAGAAAAAAAATGCAAGAGATCATGACGGTTATCCGCCCGTGACCTGACCGCGCCTGCCACGAGCTTGATTCCACGCCGCTCAGCGGGGCCCGAAGTGGTGTGCAAGACTCTGCAAGCTCTTGCCATACCGTTGCGACGGGGGGAACATCCCTTGCGTACCGGGGAGCCGACCAGAACACGAGGGAACGCGATGACGCAGCAGCCCGCAGCGAGCCGGGCGACGGGCCGTGCCAGGCGTCCTGTCGGTGTGCAACGCGAGATCCGACCGGTACAGTCACATCCTGTGACCACACGGCTTGCCGATATCGCCGCTCAAGCGGGGGTGAGCGAAGCGACCGTCAGCCGCGTCCTCAACGGGAAGCCGGGCGTCGCCTCCACCACCCGCCAGTCCGTGCTGGCCGCCCTCGACGTGCTGGGCTACGAGCGCCCGGTGCGTCTGCGGCAGCGCAGCGAGGGCCTGGTGGGCCTGATAACCCCCGAGCTGGAGAACCCGATATTCCCTGCCCTGGCGCAGGTCATCGGCCAGGCGCTGACCCGGCAGGGCTACACACCGATCCTCGCCACCCAGACCCCGGGCGGGTCCACGGAGGACGAGCTGACCGAGATGCTGGTGGACCGCGGGGTCGCCGGGATCATCTACGTCTCCGGACTGCACGCAGACACCACCGCCGACACCCAGCGCTACGACCAGCTGCGCGCCCAGGGCGTGCCGTTCGTGCTGGTGGACGGCTTCTCGCCCAAGGTGCAGGCGCCGTTCATATCCCCCGACGACCGGGCCGCGATGACCCTGGCCGTCACCCACCTCGTCGCCCTGGGCCACACCCGGATCGGGCTGGCCGTGGGGCCGAAGCGCTTCGTGCCGGTGCTGCGCAAGATCGAGGGCTTCGTCCGCGTCATGCAGGACCAGCTCGGCCTGTCCCCGGACGTGATCGAGTCCGTATTCCTCCAGCACTCCCTGTACACGCTGGAGGGCGGCCAGGCCGCCGCCACGGCGCTGATGAACCGGGGCTGCACGGCGGTGGTGTGCGCCAGCGACATGATGGCCCTCGGGGCGATACGGGCGGCCCGGCAGCAGGGTCTCGAGGTGCCCCGGGACGTCTCGGTGGTCGGCTTCGACGACTCCCCGCTGATCGCGTTCACCGACCCGCCCCTGACGACGATCCGCAAGCCGGTGCCGGCCATGGGCCAGGCGGCGGTGCGCACCCTGCTGGAGGAGATCGG
Source organism: Streptomyces sp. NPDC014864 (assembly GCF_043081525.1). NCBI lineage: Bacteria > Bacillati > Actinomycetota > Actinomycetes > Kitasatosporales > Streptomycetaceae > Streptomyces > Streptomyces sp. NPDC014864. The sequence goes on along the minus strand of NZ_JBIBWT010000017.1, from coordinate 98,564 downwards.
CGGGACGCCCGCCCCGCACAGCGAGTTCGTGTTCATGCCCGAGCTGGTGGTGCGCGGTTCGACGGCGTCGGCCCCCGGGGACCGCGCCCGTCCGTAGCAGACGTCGGTGCCTGGGAGCACGCCCGCCCGTGGCGCCGCCGGGTGGACAACATGCGTCCTCGAACCGACGGCGGGATGATCGGTGGGGGAAGGCTTTTCTGGCAGACTCTGTGCCCATGGGTGACACGACCGTGACGCGACCGGGAGGGCCCGAGGGGGCCGCCCCGCATCCCGCCACGGATGCGCGGCAGGCGGACGTCCTGGGCCGGCTGCGCACGCCCGGCCGGCCCCGGCTCTGGTTCGAGATCCTGCTGATCGGGGTCAGTTACTGGACGTACTCGCTCATCCGCAACGCGGTACCGGAGCAGAAGGCCGAGGCGCTGCGCAACGCGGACTGGATCTGGCGCGCCGAGCACCGCCTGGGCATCGCCGTCGAGCAGTCCGTCAACCACGCCGTCGACGCCGTGAATTGGCTGATCGTCGGCATGAACTACTACTACGCGACCTTGCACTTCGTGGTCACGGTGGGTGTTCTGCTGTGGCTCTACCGCAGCCATCCCGGCCGCTACGCGGCGACCCGCCTGGTGCTGTTCACGACGACCGGCATCGCCCTGCTCGGCTACTACCTGTATCCGCTGGCGCCGCCGCGCCTGATGAACGGCGGCCGCTTCGTGGACACGGTCCAGGTCCACCACACCTGGGGCTCGATGGCCTCCGGCGACCTGAAGCACATGTCGAACCAGTACGCCGCGATGCCGTCGATGCACATCGGCTGGTCCCTGTGGTGCGGCCTGACCATCTTCGCCCTGGCCACCGTGCCCTGGGTCCGGGTCCTCGGGCTGGTCTACCCCGTGGCCACCCTCGTGGTCATCGTCGCCACCGCCAATCACTTCTGGCTGGACGCGGTGGGCGGCCTCATGTGCCTGGGCGTCGGCTTCACCCTCGCCCGCCTCTGGTACGGGGCGCTGCCGTACGCCCTGCCCCGCAGCCCGGTTCCGCGCGAGGCGCTGCTGCCGGCGAAGGGGCGCGACGCCGCTCACATCCCGTAGAACAGCGTCTCCACCACGCCCCGGGCCCGCCGGGCGGTCCGCCGGTAGGCGTCCAACATGTCTCCCACGTGCCCCGGCCCGTACCCCAGGTACCGCCCCACCGCCGCCAGCTCGCGCGGGTCCGAGGGGAAGGTGTCCCCCGCCCGGCCGCGCACCAGCATCACGGCGTTGCGCACCCGCGTCGCCAGCACCCACGCCTCGTCCAGGACGGACGCGTCCTCCTCCGACACCAGCCCCGCCTCCCGCGCGGCCGCCAGCGCCTGCCGGGTCCGCGTGGTGCGCAGTCCCGGCTCGCCCGCCCCGTGCCGCATCTGGAGCAGCTGCACCGTCCACTCCACGTCGGACAGCCCGCCGGGCCCGAGCTTGGTGTGCAGCTTGGGATCGGCGCCGCGGGGCAGCCGCTCGGACTCCATCCGCGCCTTCAGCCGCCGGATCTCCCGCACCGCGTCCTCGTCCAGCCCTCGCGCCGGGTACCGCAGCGGATCGACCAGGTCGACGAAGCGCCGCCCGAGGTCCGCGTCCCCGGCGACCGGCTCGGCCCGCAGCAGCGCCTGCGACTCCCACACCAGGGACCAGCGCCGGTAGTAGGCCTCGTACGACGTCAGCGTCCGCACCAGCGGCCCGGTCTTGCCCTCGGGCCGCAGATCCGCGTCGATCAGCAGCGGCGGGTCCGCGCTCGGGATCTGCAGCAGCCGCCGCATCTCGGCGACGACCCGGTTCGCCGCCTGCGCGGCCTCCCGCTCGTCCACGCCCTCGCGCGGCTCGTGCACGAACAGCACGTCCGCGTCCGAGCCGTAGCCCAGCTCGTGCCCCCCGAACCGGCCCATGCCGATGACCGCGAACCGGGTCGGCAGCTCCTCGCCCCACCCCGCGTCCACGACCGCCCGCAGGGTGCCGGCCAGCGTCGCCGCGGTCAGGTCGGACACGGCTGAGCCGACCAGGTCCACGAGCGCGCCCTGGTCGGCCTCGGCGGGCTGCTCCTCGGTGCCGTAGGAGTGGACGATGTCGGCGGCGGCCGTACGGAACAGCTCGCGGCGCCGTACACCGCGCGCGGCGGTGACCGCCTGCTCGGCGTTGTCCGCGCGGCCCACCGCGGCCAGGATCTCCTGCTCCAGGTGGGCACGCTCGCGGGGCTCCAGGCCGCCGCCGTCGCCGTCACCGAGCAGGGCCACCGCCTCGGGCGCCCGCAGCAAGAGGTCGGGGGCGAGGCGGCCGGCCGACAGCACCCGGGCGAGGTTCTCCGCCGCGGCGCCCTCGTCCCGCAGCAGCCTCAGGTACCACGGCGTCTTGCCGAGCGCGTCGGAGACCTTGCGGAAGTTGAGCAGGCCCGCGTCGGGGTCGGCGGAGTCCGCGAACCAGCCGAGCAGCACCGGCAGCAGGGTGCGCTGGATGGCCGCCTTGCGGGTGACTCCGGAGGCCAGGGCCTCCAGGTGGCGCAGCGCGGCGGCGGGGTCGGCGTAGCCGAGGGCGACCAGGCGCTCGCGGGCCGCCTCGGGGCTGAGCCGGGCCTCACCGGGGGCGAGCTGGGCGACCGCGTCGAGCAGCGGCCGGTAGAAGATCTTCTCGTGGAGCCGCCGTACGACGCCGGCGTTGCGCCGCCACTCGCGGGTGAGCTCGGCGACCGGCTCGGTGCGCAGCCCCAGGGAGCGGCCGAGGCGGCGCAGGTCGGCCTCGTCCTCCGGGACCAGGTGGGTGCGGCGCAGCCGGTGCAGCTGGATGCGGTGCTCCATGGAACGCAGGAAGCGGTACGCCTCGTCGAGCTGCACGGCGTCCGCCCGGCCGACGTAGCCTCCGGCGGCCAGCGCCTTGAGGGCGTCCAGGGTGGTGCCGCTGCGCAGGGAGGCGTCGGCGCGGCCGTGCACCAGTTGCAGCAGCTGGACGGCGAACTCGACGTCCCGCAGGCCGCCCGGGCCGAGCTTGAGCTCCCGCTCGACCTCCGCGACGGGAATGTTCTCGACGACGCGGCGGCGCATCTTCTGCACGTCGGCGACGAAGTTCTCGCGTTCGGCGGCCTGCCAGACCAGCGGGTGCAGGGCGGCGACGTACTCCTCGCCGAGCGCGGGGTCGCCGGCCACCGGGCGGGCCTTGAGCAGCGCCTGGAACTCCCAGGTCTTGGCCCATCGCTGGTAGTAGGCGACATGGCTGCTGAGCGTGCGCACCAGCGGGCCGTTGCGGCCCTCGGGCCGCAGGTTGGCGTCCACCGGCCAGATCGAGCCCTCGACCGTCGTCTCGGAGCAGATGCGCATCAGGTGCGAGGCGAGCCGGGTCGCGGCGCGCAGCGCCTTGCCCTCATCGGCGCCGTCCGCGGCCTCGCCGACGAAGATGACGTCGACGTCGGAGACGTAGTTCAGCTCGTGGCCGCCGCACTTGCCCATGGCGATCACCGCGAGCCGGCACAGCGCGGCGTCGTCGGGGGCGGCGGCCGTGGCGAGGCGGAGCGCGGCGCGCAGGGTGGCGGTGGCCAGGTCGGCGAGCTCGGCGGCGGTCTCGGCGACGGTGATGGTGCCGCACACGTCGCGGGCGGCGATGGACAGCAGGCAGCGCCGGTAGGCGACGCGCAGCGAGACGGGGTCGGTGGCGTCCGCGAGCCCGCGTTCGAACTCCTCCACGCCCGGGTGCAGGTCCCGCGGCTCGTAGGTGACGAGCGCCTGCCAGTCGCCGGCGTGCCGCGCGAGGTGGTCGCCGAGCGCGGCGGAGGCGCCGAGCACGCCGAGCAGCCGGTCGCGCAGCGGCTTGGCCGCTATCAGCGTGTCGAGCAGCTCGCGCCGGGCGGCGGGGGCCGGCTGGGCCTCCAGCAGCCGGACCAGGCCGCCGAGCGCGAGGTCGGGGTCGGCGGTCGCGCCGAGCGCCTCGAGGAGCACCGGGTCGTCGCGGACGGCGGCGAGCTCCGCGCTGTCCAGCAGCCGCTCGGCGGCGGAGGCATCGGTGAAGCCGTGCCGCAGCAGCCGTGTGAAGGTACTGCTCCTGCGCCCCGGCGCCGTCATCCCGGCCTCCCGTCGGATCCGTTCGTCCTGGCCAGAGCCTAACCGGAGTGGCGGCCACTGGCGCCGGAGGGAACCCGCCCGAGTCCGGCCTCCCCGTCCCGGACGGCCGGACTCGTGCAACATGCACACGATTCCCCCGCTCGTGCTTCGATCCGCCCATGCGCGAAGACAATGGATCGACTCGTGGCTCCGCAGGACCGATCACCACGACCGGGCCTCGCGGAACTCGGGCCATCGCGCACGGATCACGACCGGCGAGGCGGACGATGCGAGGTCATCCGCCGAGGCGTCCTCCCTTCAGCAAGGGTGGCGCCGCGCCGCAGACGCCGGCGGCCTCGCGGCTCGTCAGTCACAGTGCCGTCCTGAGTCAGCCGTCTAAGAGTTCGCACGCGGGGTGGCTGCGGTCAGGAAGGCGTGAGCAGTCGAAGTAGCCGGACCACCTGAGCTGTGAGTCAGGCGTGGTTCCGGCGCCCCTCTCCCATGTGGCGACCCTTTTGCCGTTTCGAAACTCCAATCCTCCTTGCGATACTGACGGCTTCCGCTCCAGCAAGGTCGCGATGGCCTGCAGCAACGAGATCCGGTCCTTCCTCTTCTCCCAGGAAGCGACCACCTGGCTGGGCATCGCCGCGCTGAACCCGGCAGCGTCAAAGCCTGCCCGGTCCATCGCCACTTCCATCGCGTCGAAGTCGCCTTTGCAGGCGGCATCGTGCACTACCTTGACCGAAACCTCCTCGCGCACTTGGCCGTCCCCGGGGTCGAAGGTGTCGTAAGCCTGGCCGCAATGAAGGCCGGCCAACGTCGAGGGGTGCGCTTCGGGCTTCGCCTTGGGGAGCAACGCCCACACGGCTAGCCCATAACCCAAAGCCACAGCCATGAGCGAGGAGACGACGACCCTCCTTCTTCGCTTCTGTGCCTCCTCACGGGAATACGACGCTTGGTCCGCTTCCGACTGGAGGGGGGCCGCTCTCGGGGCTCGGTTGCGGACGATGCTGATGCGATTGCCGCGCCCACGGTGCAACTGCTGAGGACGTGGTCTGCCTTTACGCCTCATGGCGGCGTCAATATTCTCGAAGACGTCAGTCATCGTCAGCAGCTCGCCGCCACCGGGGGCGCCCTGTTCCAGCACGTTGATGAGCTCGCCGGTGAACGCGGGATATGGCTCACCTTTCGGGGCCAGCGCCAGCTTGGTGGCATGCGAGGCCGTGAGGACGACGGTGCCCTCGATGTCGGCCATGCCCGTCACGTCGGCGTCGGAGGAGAGCGACCTCAGCAAGGCCAAGCCGCTGAAGCAGCAGTCGAGGATGACCACTTTACGCTTTACGTGCGTGGCGGCGACCAGAATGCTTCGGAGGTCGGCGTAACAGACGGCGGAGAATTGCTTGTCCTTGGTCGTGTTCGGCACGGCCAAGTGGAGGTCTTCGCTATGCGGATAAACAACTCCGTGGCCCGCGTAATAGACGACCAGGGTGTCTTGCGCCTTGGCTGCCGCCTTGTGCACGGCCTCCAGCATGTCGTCGCGGCTCGGTTGAGTGACGACTACACAGTTCTGGGGAGACAGGCCCCACACGGTGGGATCGATGAGGAGTTCGGCAAGGCGCCGGCAGCCGGTTTCGACGGAGGGGCGGTCTTCGAGGTATCGGGTTCGGCTGCTGCCCGCATTCGGCTCCCGAGCGAACTGGTGAACCTCGATGAGTACCGCATATGACGTTGAGGGGTCGGAGAGGTGTACCTCCGTGTTCGAGTTCCCCCGTTTCACCGAACGCCCTCCGCTGAACCCTCCTCTGTACTCCCCGCATCATCCGAGCCGCGTTGGGCGGTGTCCGTCGCAGTGCCGGAAAGCTGACGCAGCAGGTCCTGGATCGCCTCGGGGTCGGCACCCTCCACGGAGACTCTGACTCCGTTGCGCTCAACGCGGACTTCAGCCTCCCTGCCACGCGCACTGCGCCAAGTGGAGATGGACACCAGCAAGCTGCCGAGAGCAGTGGCATTCGAAATAACGACGTTGATCAACTCCAGGGCTCCCAGAGCCTCCGGGAACGCTTCAGCCTCAGCCAGTTCGACTTCCGCCTCGTTTCGGACATCCGGGTCCTCGGAAAGCCAGCGGTACAGGTCGTGTACGTCGGAGAGACCGTCTGAGACGACCCGAATGAACACCTGCACTCGTTCCCCCTCCAGTAGTGACATTGATGCTAGCGGGCCCTGTGCCAAGCAGTCAGCGAAGTCGGCGCCCCCGTCCAGTGATGAGCCAGCCCGGAAAGGCGTGGTCGGCCTCGTCCAGGGAGTGGTAACCCTGAGGCGCCGACCTGGGCGCGCTTCATGGCCTCTCGGAGGGGGCATTGCCGGTCGCCTCGCTGCGATCCTCCTGGTTCGCACTTCCGCGGGTGTGCGTGGCCGACTCGGCAACCTCCTGCCGCCCCGATGCCCCGGCCTGCGAGAGTGGTCCGGTGCTGCTGGATCCTGAGAACACTCTGTTCGTCCGTGGTGCCACGCCCGTGCTCCTGCTGGCCGAGGCGCCTGTCCACGATGCCCTGCCGCTCCTGACCGCGCCGGACGGGGCGGTGCCCTTGTGCGAGGGCTGGAGCATCGTCCCCCGCCTCACCCTGTGCCTCGTGGACGGACCCGGGGACCACGGGCTCGTAGTCCCCGCTCTCGCTGCGGCGGTGGTCGGCAGGGCCGACGACGGCACGGCAGCGAGCGGCATGAGCGACTGGTGCGCGGATGCCGAGCAGGCAGGCGGAGCAGTCGTCCTGTCCCTCGAACACCTGCCCCAGGCACTCGACTGGTCAGCCCTGCTCTCCTCGGGCACCGCCCGCGGCGGCTTCATGCCCACGCCGGGCTGACCGTGCCTCCTCCGCCACAAGCTGCCGGGTGCCGTCGCACTCCGCGCTCGTTGCCGTCGGCGTTGGCGGGGTTTCGGTCAATCGCTCTCCCGGTAGTCCATGAACCAGTGGGTGTCGAAATCGCGGGCCATCGTGTACCGCTCCATCCAGTCGACGCCCTCGTCCTCGTCCGGAGCGATCGCCAGAGGTTCTGGGACCTCCCTGTGGGCGACCACCAGCACCGGCCGCTCGATCCCCCGGCGTCCCGCGCCGTACCCGTGCCGACCCACTGGTTCCCGGGGGCCCACGCCCGTATCTTCACGGCCCGGTCCTCGAAGGGGACGAGGAGAGCGGCGCCCCTGGATTCGTCGACCGTCGGGTCGGTGAGGCCGTCGAGGACGAGGGTGCGCGGGACGCCGTACCTGCCGCCGAGCAGCTCGGTCAGGTCCTGCGGATCCACGTCGCTGGACAGGTACGCGTAGCCGTCCCCCGGGCCGATCCGGGCCAGCAGGTCGTCGACGGTCGCTTGCGTGAGCTGCATGGCGGACAGTGAAGCGCACCGCTCCGACAGCGGCTCCTCAGCCGCCCGCGATGGTGGTCTGCCTCTTCTGCATCGGGTGTGCGTCGGCGTACCGCACCAGGTCGAGGAAGCGAGAGTCGCCCGCGGCCGCCAGGAGGTCCTTGCTGGTGACCGGGGAGGATGTCGTGGCGCCCGTGTCCGGGTAGACGCTGAGTTCGACATCACTGTGCCCGTAGGAGAAATAGACCTGGGTGGACAAGGTCTCGGGCGAGTCGGCGGGCAGACGGAGCGAGACCGCCTTGAGGCCACCCGGCAGAGTGGCCTGTTCACAGCTTCCGCCCTTGAGGGCGTCGGGCTGCTCGGGGCAGGGCCTCGGGCCGGAGCCGTCGCCGGACGGCCGTACGGAGAAGATGATCGGGAACACCGAGCCGTCTTCGGCCTGGCCCTGATAGCGCCGCACCTCTAGGTCGACCGGCCGGATCAGGCCGACCGTGTCCGGCAGCAGTTCGTCGAGGACGGCCGCCGCCTGTTGCTGGAACTCCGCCCGCCGTTTCCGCTCGGCGGGCGGAAGGTCGGCCATGGACCGCTCCTCGTCGCTCGTGGGCTCGATGTGGACCGGTGTGCGGTACGGCTCCGGTTCCCGGACCGGATCGGGCGACTCGTGGGGCGAGGGTGTGCCGCTCCTGGCAGGAAGGACCGTCGTACGGGCGCCGCCCCCGACGGGGAGCGCCAGGAAGCCGAACACCACTGTCCCCGCCACACAGGCGACCACCGCGGCGATCGCGAGACGGGCCCGCGCCCTGCGGCGCCGCCCCTGGGTGACTGCGGCGGGCACCAGGTCGGACAACGACGGCAGTTCCGCCACCGTACGTTCCATCGCATCCTTGACCAGCAGGGCGCTCCGGCGGTCTTCTTCGTGCATGTTGTCTGTCATGGCGGTTCCTCAGCTCCCCGTGGCGTAGGTGTGGGCCTCGCCCAGTTGGGCGCGCAGTTTCGCCAGGGAACGTGAGCACTGGCTCTTGACCGTGGACTCGCTGCACTGCAGAAGCTCGGCAACGGACTCGACGCTCTGGTCCTCCCAGTACCGCAGGACGACCATCGCCCGGGCTCTGGGCGGCAGTCCGGCCAGCGCCGACATCAGCGTCACCCGCAGATCGGTGTGGTCGGGTGCGGGCCGGGGGTCGGGACGGGAGTGCGCCAGCAGGTCCCGCAGTCGGCGCCGACGCTCGGCCAGGTAGGTGCGGGCCAGCACGGTTCTGGCATAGGCCTCGACATGGTCGGCGGCGCTCGCCCGCCGCCAGTGCTGGAACAGCTTGGCGAGCGTGGTCTGCGTCAGGTCCCGGGCCGTGTCCGGGTCCCCGCACAGCAGGTAAGCGGTCCGGTACAACCGTCTCTGGCTCGCCCGTGCGAAGGCCTCGAAGCTCTCGGGCGCCTGGGGTCCCCTTGGCGCTTCGGAGCCCCGGCCGTTCTCCGGCATCTGCTCTCCCTTCCGGGCCCTGTCGAGGGACCCTGCCTTGTCACCCCTCTTCAGAGCGCTGCCGCACCCAAAAGGTTGAAGCCGAATCGACCTTCCTCCACGCCGCGCTGCCTCACCGCCGGCGCTGCTCCCGCCGGCAGGGCACTTTGCCCTGGCTGGTCCCCCGTCGAGCCGGCAGGCCCGTTCAGGGCCTGCGGCCGCGGAAGGTGCGGCGGAGGTCGCTCACCCAGGCGTCGGGGTTCTCCCAGGGGATGAAGTGGCCGCCGTGGTCGTGGGCGTTGACGTTGACGTGGTTGAACCAATCGGCCTGCGGGCCGGACTTGAACGCCCGGACGCGCTCGTCGGCGGTGTGGATGCCGGGCGGGTTCTCGTACGTGACGAAGGTGAGGCCGACCGGGGCCTGCACGACCGGGGTGCGGTCGTGGGCGCGGACCCAGGGGTAGCGGTTGGCGTTGGCGTAGTAACGCATCGACGTGGCGATGGAGTTGTTGACCCAGTAGATCGTGGCGTGGGTGAGCAGGTCGTCCTTGGTGAAGACGGACTCGACGTCGCCGCCGTTGTCGCTCCAGGCGTTCCAGCGCTCCAGCAGCCAGGCGAGCAGTCCGGCGGGTGAGTCGCTCAGCCCGTGGGCCAGGGTGGCGCCGTCGAGCATGTGCACGGTGAGGTGGGACGCCGAGCGGTGGTCCAGCTCGATGATGCGGGCGCGGACGTCGGCGGGCTGCTCGTCGGTGAGGGGCCGGTTCCGGGCGAAGTCCCAGGCGCGGGGGCCGGTGAAGAAGTCGAGCGGCAGCCCGGAGCCGATGTGGATGCCGTACAGCTCGTCGGCGTACTTGTGGCCGAGCTGGCTGGAGACGATCCCGCCGATGTCGCAGCCCCCGGCGGCGTACCTCTCGTATCCGAGGGTCTCGGTCATCAGGGTGTGCCAGAGGTCGGAGACCTTCCAGAAGTTGACGTCCGGAAAGCCGGTGAGCGGGCCGGGGAAGCCGAAGCCGGGCAGGGACGGCACGATGACGTCGAACGCGTCGGCGGGGTCACCGCCGAACGCGGCCGGGTCGGCGAGCGGGCCGATCACCTTCGACCAGTGCCAGAACGTCCACGGCCAGCCGTGGGTGAGGATCAACGGGATCGGGCGAGGGCCGCGGCCGCGCTTGCGCATGAAGTGCACCGGGACACCGGCGACGCTCACCTGGTAGTGGTCGTGGACGTTGATGGCGGCCTCGGCCTTGCGCCAGTCGTAGCCGTCCCGCCAGTAGGCGACCAGCTCGCGGAGATAGCTGTCCGGGACGCCGTAGGACCAGTCCTCGTTCCCCTCGTCCAGCGGCGGACGGGTCGATGTGAGACGGGCGCGCAGGTCGTCGAGGACCTCGTCGGGCACGTGGATCGGGGTGGGCTCCGGGGGGAAGGCGGGCGGGGTCATGGCGTGGTCCCTTCTGGACAGGTGGAGGCGGTGCCGTCAGCCTGTCGGGTGATCGGGCGGCGAGCCAGGCCATTTCAAGCAGTGCGCGCTCCGGCGCCGAACGGCCAGGGGCGGCGGCCCGGGGCGGGTGAGACGCGTGGGGGCCGGCGGTCCGTGACCGTCGGCCCCATGCGCCGCGTACGCGGGAAACCCGCCGCGACCTGCGCCTACAGCACCGGCAGGTTCTTCCGCAGTTCGAAGGCGGTCACCTCGGAGCGGTACTCCTCCCACTCCTGCTTCTTGTTGCGGAGGAAGAAGTCGAAGACGTGTTCGCCGAGGGTCTCGGCGACCAGGTCGCTGCGCTGCATGAGGGCCAGGGCCTCGCCGAGGTTCTGCGGGAGGGGCTCGATGCCCAGGGCGCGGCGCTCGGCGTCGGAGAGGGCCCAGACGTCGTCCTCGGCGCCCGGCGGCAGCTCGTACCCCTCCTCGATGCCCTTCAGGCCGGCGGCGAGGAGGACGGCGTAGGCGAGGTAGGGGTTGGTGCCGGTGTCCAGGGAGCGGACCTCCACGCGCGCGGAGCCGGTCTTGCCCGGCTTGTACATGGGGACGCGGACCAGGGCCGAGCGGTTGTTGTGGCCCCAGCAGATGTACGAGGGGGCCTCGCCGCCGGCGCCGGCGGTGCGCTCGGAGCCGCCCCAGATGCGCTTGTAGGAGTTCACCCACTGGTTGGTGACAGCCGAGATCTCCGCCGCGTGGCGCAGCAGGCCCGCGATGAAGGAGCGGCCGACCTTGGAGAGCTGGTACTCGGCGCCGGACTCGTAGAACGCGTTCCGGTCACCCTCGAAGAGGGACAGGTGCGTGTGCATGCCGCTGCCCGGGAACTCCGAGAACGGCTTCGGCATGAAGGTCGCCTGCACCCCCTGCTCCAGCGCCACCTGCTTCATGACCAGGCGGAACGTCATGATGTTGTCCGCCGTGGACAGCGCGTCCGCGTACCGCAGGTCGATCTCCTGCTGGCCCGGGGCGCCCTCGTGGTGGGAGAACTCCACCGAGATGCCCATCGACTCCAGCATGGTGATCGCCTGGCGGCGGAAGTCCATGCCCACGTTCTGCGGGGTGTGGTCGAAGTAGCCGGAATTGTCGGCCGGGGTCGGGCGGCTGCCGTCGACGGGCTTGTTCTTCAGCAGGAAGAACTCGATCTCGGGGTGTGTGTAGAAGGTGAAGCCCAGGTCGGAGGTCTTGGCCAGGGCGCGCTTGAGGACGTAGCGCGGGTCGGCGAAGGACGGGGAGCCGTCCGGCATCAGGATGTCGCAGAACATGCGGGCGGTGCCGGGGGCCTCGGCGCGCCAGGGCAGGATCTGGAACGTGGAGGGATCGGGCTTGGCGATCATGTCTGACTCGTAGACCCGCGCGAAGCCCTCGATGGCGGAACCGTCGAAGCCGATGCCCTCGTCGAAGGCCTGCTCCAGCTCGGCGGGGGCCACGGCCACGGACTTCAGGAAGCCCAGCACGTCCGTGAACCACAGGCGTACGAACCGGATGTCGCGCTCCTCCAAGGTCCGGAGCACGAACTCCTGCTGCTTGTCCATCTTCCGCTTCCCCATCCTTGCTGGTCAGGCCGCCTGTCTCCCGTACCACAGGAGGCGGTAGGGCACCTGAGCATCCCACCACAACACCATTTCATGCGCGTTGCGGACCTTGATCGCCCGGCCGTCCACGGCGTGAAGGCCCCGCGTACGGCAGGTGTACCGCTCCGCTGCCCATCTTGCCTGCTCGCACCGGCATCCGTAATGGCCGACAAGCACCGGGAGTGAGCGACACCACCCCTCCATAATTTGCATCAGAAATGCAAGTTTTATTAGCGTGTTGATCAGTCGAGCACGAGGAGTCCCGATGCTGTCCGAGCCGTCCGCAGCCACCGTCCGCGCCACCCTTCCCGCCGTCGGCGCGGCCATCGGCGAGATCACCGAGCGCTTCTACGCCGGCCTCTTCGCCGCCCACCCCGAACTGCTGCGCGACCTCTTCAACCGCGGCAACCAGGCCGCAGGCACCCAGCGCCAGGCGCTCGCCGGTTCCATCGCCGCCTTCGCCACGTACCTGGTGGAGCACCCCGACCAGCGGCCGGACGCCATGCTCAGCCGGATCGCCCACAAGCACGCCTCGCTGGGCATCGCCCCCGAGCAGTACGAGGTCGTGTACCAGCACCTCTTCGCCGCCATCGCCGACGTCCTCGGCGAGGCCGTCACCCCCGAGGTCGCGGCCGCCTGGACCGAGGTCTACTGGCTGATGGCGAACGCGCTCATCGCCATCGAGAAGCGGCTGTACGCGGAGAGCGGCAGCCGCGACTGGCGGGACTGGGAGGTCGTCGAGCGCGTCACCGAGACCGCCGATGTCGTCACCTTCCGGCTGCGCCCGGCCGACGGCGGCCCGGTGGCCGACTTCCGGGCGGGGCAGTACGTCTCCGTCCGCGTCGAACTCGACGACGGTGCCCGGCAGATCCGGCAGTACAGCCTGTCGGGGGTGCCGGGCTCGCCCGTGCGGCAGTTCAGCGTCAAGCGGGTGCTGGGCGAGACGACGCCCGACGGCGAGGTCTCCAACCACCTCCACGCGCGCGTGGGCGAGGGCGACGTCCTCCAGCTGTCGGAGGCGTACGGCGACCTGGTCCTCGACGACGCCGTCGACACGCCCCTGCTGCTCGCCTCCGCGGGCATCGGCGTCACCCCGATGGTCGCGATGCTGGCCCAGCTCGCGGAGACCGGGCAGCGCGCCCCGGTGACCGTGGTGCACGGCGACCGCTCCCCCGCCGACCACGCCCTGCGCACCGACCACGAGGCGTACGCGGCCAAGCTGCCGGAGGTGTCCGTGCACTTCTGGTACGAGGAGGGCGTCGAGGACGCCGGGCCGGGCGTCCGGACGGGTCTCGTGGACCTCTCCGAGGTCGACGTGGCACAGGGCACGCGCGCGTACCTGTGCGGTCCGCTGCCCTTCATGCGGGCGGTGCGGGCCCAGCTGATCGAGAAGGGTGTGGCCCCGGCGGACATCCACTACGAGGTGTTCGGGCCGGACCTCTGGCTCGCGCAGGGCTGAGAACGGCAGACGGCAGACGGCCCGGGCCGGGGCGCCCCGAGCGTCCCGGCCCGGGCCGAGGCGGTTCGAGGCCGGACGGCCGTGGCCGAGGCGGTTCGAGGCCGGACGGCCAGGGGCGAGGCGCTGGGGTCTGACGGCCAGGGGCGAGGCGCTGGGGTCTGACGGCCAGGGGCGACGCGCTGGGGTCTGACGGCCAGGGGCGAGGCACTCAGGGCCGACGGCCCCCGGGCGAGGCGCTGGGGCCGAGCAGGCGGGACCGACGGGCGCGGGGTCGACCGGGGCGGGGCCAGATGGGCAGGGCCGGACGGGCGGGACGCAGAAGCGTGCGGCCGGACGGATGCGGCCCACAGGTGCAAGGCCGAACGCGGGCGCGGCCCGGAGGCGTACTGCCGGGCGGGCGAGAGGCCAGGAGCACGTGGGTGGAAGGCCTCCCGGCCGGAAAGCGTGCCGAGGGGCGGGCCCGGGGCGCGCACCCCTTCACGGGCCCCCTAACGTGGCGGCCCCGCCCCCCTCACGGAGCCCTGGTGATCTCCAGCAGCAGCGGGCCGGTCGGTGCCGCGACCATGTCGGCCAGGGTGAGCGGGTCCAGCGAGGCGTAGAACGCCTCCTGCGCCCGGCGCAGGGCCCCCCGGAGCCGGCAGGCCGCCTTCAGCGGGCACGGGGAGGTGCCCCCGCCCTCGCAGTCGACGACGTCACCCGCCCCCTCGAAGGCGCGCACCACGGCGCCGACCGACACCGTGCGCCCCTCCTCCGTGAGCGCGAGCCCCCCGCCCCGGCCGCGCCGGGCCGTGATCAGCCCCCTGTGGGTCAGTTCGGCGACGACCTTCGCGGCATGGGTGTAGGGCACGTCCATGTCCGCCGCGACCTCCCGGGTCGTGGGGGTCGAGTCACCCGTGACGGCGAGCCGCATCAGGACGCGCAACGCCAGGTCGGTGGAGCGCAGCAGTCGCATCCGCCCAGCGTAAATAATGTGCATCCATGCTTCAACTTTCCGGCGGCCCGCCCCGGGCACCGCAGCGGCCGGTGGACAGGGAAATTCGTATCTTCGGCCAGTCCCGCGCCCTCCCTGCGTACACGGCCGCCCGCCCCACTACGATCAGCGGACCCGTTCCTCCGCCTCCCCAAAGGACTCGCCATGGGTTCCGCCAACAAGACCGGCGTCGAGCAGCGCAAGGCCCGCATAGAGGAGATGCGCCGTGCCGAGCGCTCCCGGGAGCGCCGCAACCGGATCCTGACCGTCACGGCGAGCGTGGTCGTCGTCGCCGGTCTGGTCGTCGGCGGCGTGGTGCTCGTCCGCTCGCAGGGCGGGGACAAGAAGGACACCGCGAGCGACGGGAAGAACTCCGGCGACTCGGGCCACTTCGCCGTCGGCAAGGACGGGGTGCGGGCCTGGACGGGCACGCTCTCCCGCACCCACGTCAACACGCCGGTCTCCTACCCGATGCACCCGCCGGTGGGAGGCAACCACAACCCGGTCTGGCTGAACTGCAACGGCGACGTCTACACCCAGCCGGTCAAGGACGAGAACGCCGTGCACTCGCTGGAGCACGGCGCGGTCTGGGTGACGTACACCGCCAAGGCCGCCAAGTCCGACGTGCAGGCGCTCGCGGCCAAGGTGAAGAAGACGCCGTACACGCTGATGAGCCCGTACGAGAACCAGGCGGCGCCGCTGGTGCTGTCGGCGTGGGGGCACCAGCTCGCCGTGAAGAGCGCCGACGATCCGGCCGTCGACAAGTTCTTCGCCGGCTACGTGCAGGGCCGGCAGACGCCCGAGCCGGGTGCCTCCTGCACCGGCGGGACGATGAAGTGAGCAAGCACGTCGGCTGGATCGCCGGTGCCGCCGCGGCCGCGCTGGTCGCGGCGGGGGCGATCACGTACGCGGTCGCCGAGGACGGGGGCTCGGACTCCGGCGGCGGGACGCCCGCCGCCGACTCCGCGGACGCCGGTTTCGCCCGGGACATGGCGGTCCACCACCAGCAGGCCGTCGAGATGTCGTACATCGTGCGCGACCGCGCGAGCGACCCCGAAGTGCGACGCCTGGCCTACGACATCGCGCAGACGCAGGCCAACCAGCGCGGGATGCTGCTGGGTTGGCTCGACCTGTGGGGGCTGCCGAAGGTGTCGGCGGATCCGCCGATGACCTGGATGGGCATGGGTGACATGACCTCCGGCGAGGACGGCGCGCTGATGCCGGGCATGGCGACCGACAGCGAGATGAAGAAGCTGGGCGAACTGAACGGCAGGCGGGCCGAGGTCTTCTACCTCCAGCTGATGACGGACCACCACAAGGGCGGTGTCCACATGGCCGAGGGCTGCGCGGCCAAGTGCACGGTCGGCGTGGAGAAGAAGCTCGCGCAGGGCATGGTCGAGGCCCAGCAGTCCGAGATCCGGCTCATGGCCGACATGCTCAGGAAGCGCGGCGCCACCCCCCGTTCGTAATAACGCCGTTCGGGCGAAAGCCTCGATTCACCCAGGATGACGGTCTCTTGGGCTTCTCTTGGCCTGCCCATTCCCCTGGCATGAACGGTTCATCGAAAGAGTGTCCCCGTCGTGTGATCCCTACGGGGGGTCCGAACCGCCGCGGGCTCTACGCGGATCACACCATGACCGACCACTCATTGCGTTACATGCGATCCGCATGGGGGTTCTATGAGATCCAATCGCGCCACGGTGCGCGCCTCAGTGAGCATGGCGGCGACGCTGCCGATGCTCGCCGGCGCGCTGGCGCTCGGCATACCCGCGGCGCACGCCGCGGACCACTCGGGCCGGGACGCCCTCACGGGCACCAAGCCCCTGTGGGCCACGGCCAAGGCGGACAAGGGGGCGGCTTCCGACAGCGCCCTGGTCAGTGCCCGGGTCTTCCTGGCCGGCCGCGACGCCCGCGGTCTGGCCGCCTACGCCAGGGCGGTCGCCGACCCGTCCTCCGCCGCGTACGGCAAGTACCTGAGCGCCAAGCAGGCCCAGGCGCGCTTCGGCGCGACCAAGGCCCAGGTGGCCGCGGTGAAGGGGTGGCTGAAGGCGGCGGGCATGAAGGTCACCGCCGTGACCCCGCACTACATCGCCGTCACGGGCGACGTGGCCGCCGCCGAGAAGGCGTTCGGCACCCAGCTCCACAACTACGCCAAGGGCTCGAAGACCTACCGCGCGCCGTCCTCGACGGCCTCGGCGCCCGAGGCGCTCAAGGGCGCCGTCCTGACCGTCACCGGCCTGGACAACGCCCCGCACAGGGCGAGCCACAAGGACCAGCTGCCGCCCCCGGACGCCGTGTTCAAGAACTCCGGGCCGTTCTCGTCGTACTACGGCTCGAACATCGCGAGCACGCTGCCGGACGCGTACGGCACGAAGATCCCGTACGCGGTCAAGGGCTACACGGGCAAGCAGCTGCGTGCCGCCTACGGCGCCGGCAAGTACACCGGCCGGGGCGTCCGCATCGCCATCACCGACGCGTACGCCTCGCCGACGATCGCCTACGACGCCGCCACCTACGCGAACAAGCACGGTGACGCCGCCTGGACGACCGGACAGCTGCGCCAGGTGCTGCCGAAGAACTACACGAAGACCAAGGAGTGCGGGGCCGCGGGCTGGTACGGCGAGGAGACCCTCGACGTCGAGGCCGTGCACGCGGTCGCGCCCGCCGCGAACGTCACCTACGTGGGTGCCGCGTCCTGCTACGACGACGACCTGCTCGACTCGCTGAGCAAGATCGTCGACGGTCACCTGGCCGACATCGTCTCCAACTCCTGGGGCGACATCGAGGCCAACCAGACGCCGGACCTCGCGGCCGCCTACGACCAGGTCTTCCAGTTCGGCGCGGTCGAGGGCATCGGCTTCTACTTCTCCTCCGGCGACAACGGCGACGAGGTCGCCCACACCGGTACGAAGCAGGTCGACACCCCGGCCAACTCGGCGTGGGTGACGGCGGTCGGCGGCACCTCGCTGGCGGTCGGCAAGGACAACACGTACCTGTGGGAGACCGGCTGGGGCACCGAGAAGGCCTCGCTGTCCGCGGACGGCAAGAGCTGGACCAACTTCCCGGGCGCCTACACCTCCGGTGCGGGCGGCGGCACGAGCAGGACCGTGGCGCAGCCGTACTACCAGAAGGGCGTCGTCCCGAACGCGCTGGCCACGGCGAACAACGCCGCGGGCAACCGCGTCGTGCCGGACATCTCGGCGATCGCCGACCCGAACACCGGTTTCAAGGTCGGCCAGACGCAGACCTTCCCGGACGGCTCGCAGCAGTACAGCGAGTACCGGATCGGCGGCACCTCGCTGGCCGCTCCGGTGATCGCGGCCGTGCAGGCCCTCGCCCAGGAGGCGCGGGGCGGCAAGGCGATCGGCTTCGCCAACCCGACGATCTACGCCAAGTACGGCTCGAAGCTGTACCACGACGTGACGGACACCCCCACGGGTACCGAACTCGCCGTGGCGCGCGTGGACTTCCTCAACGGGTTCGACGCCGCCGACGGTCTGGCCACGTCCGTCCGCAGCCTCGGCAAGGACAGCTCGCTCAAGGCCGTGAAGGGCTACGACGACGTCACCGGCGTGGGCACGCCCGCGAACGGCTACGTCGACTCCTACCGTCGCCACTGACCTCAGGTCAGCGGCTCGGCAGCGCCGTGTGCCCGTCCCTCGTCCGCGAGGGGCGGGCACACGCGTGTGTCAGGGGGCGGGCGGCGCGCCTTCGGGGCGGCGGCCGGCCCGCTCGGTGCTGGGGGCGCGCAGCGCTGCGCGCCCGGATCAGGCCGGGTCCGGACCGCTCGGGCCGTCGGCGACCCGGTACGCCTTCGTCCACGTCTCGCCGCACCGGCAGCGGGAGTGCTCGAGCAGCTCGCCGTCCTCGGAGACGCCGAAGCCGTCCTTGAGGCGTATATGGACATGCTCAGCCATGAGGCCTCCCTTTCTTTGTCCGGATATCAACCGATCCTCGCCTCTCGCCCCCCTTGATCGCAGTGCCCTGGGTCACGTCTGGCCCGAAACCTCTGTGGCGCCGGTCACCCTCCCCCCACCCCATCGTGTCGCTCTGACGATTACACTGGACGCGTGCCTCCGTTGAACTTCTGGTCGATCTATCAGCATGGCTTCGCCCGCGTCGCCGCGTGCACGGGTCACACCGTCATCGCGGACCCGCACGCCAACGCCGAAGCGGTCCTGCGCCACGCACGCCGGTGCACCGAGGAGGGTGTCGCCGTCGCCGTCTTCCCGGAGATGGTGCTGTGCGGCTACTCCATCGAGGACCTGCTGCTCCAGGACGCGCTCCTCGACCAGGTCGAGGAGGCGCTCCGGGAGGTGGTGGCCGGGTCGGCGGGGCTGCTGCCGGTCCTGGTCGTCGGAGCCCCGCTGCGCCACCGCAACCGGGTCTACAACTGCGCGGTGATCGTGCACCGCGGCCGGGTCCTCGGTGTCGTGCCCAAGTCGTACCCGCCGAACTACCGGGAGTTCTACGAGCGCCGGCAGATCGGCGACGGCGCCGACGAGCGCGGCGGATCGATCCGCGTCGCCGGCGAGACCGTGCCGTTCGGCGTGGATCTGCTGTTCGCCGCCGAGGACGTGCCCGGTCTCGTGCTGCACGCGGAGATCTGCGAGGACATGTGGGTGCCGGTGCCGCCCAGCGCGGAGGCGGCCCTCGCCGGTGCGACCGTCCTCGTCAACCTCTCCGGCAGCCCGATCACGGTCGGGCGGGCCGAGGACCGCAAGCTGCTGTGCCGCTCGGCGTCCTCCCGCTGCCTCGCCGCGTACGTCTACGCGGCGGCCGGCCTGGGCGAGTCGACCACCGACCTGGCCTGGGACGGCCAGGCCATGGTCTACGAGAACGGCGTACTGCTCGCCGAGACCGAGCGGTTCCCGCTCGGCGACAGTCACGCGGTGGCCGACGTGGACCTCGACCTGCTGCGGCAGGAGCGGCAGCGGATGGGCACGTTCGACGACAACCGCCGTACGCACAAGGCGCGGACCGACGACTTCCGGACGGTCTCCTTCGAGCTCGATCCGCCGCTCACCGACCTGGGGCTGCGCCGCCGCCTGGAGCGCTTCCCGTTCGTGCCGGCCGACGCCGACCGCCTCGCCCAGGACTGCTACGAGGCCTACAACATCCAGGTCGCCGGCCTCCAGCAGCGTCTCGCGGCGATCGGCGGCCCGAAGGTGGTCATCGGGGTGTCCGGGGGCCTGGACTCCACCCACGCGCTGATCGTCGCCGCGCGCGCGATGGATCGCGCCGGGCGTCCGCGCAGCGACATCCTGGCCTGGACCCTGCCCGGCTTCGCCACCAGCGACCACACCAAGGACAACGCCCACAAGCTGATGGAATCGCTCGGGGTCACCGCCGCCGAGCTGGACATCACGCCCACCGCGCGGCTGATGCTGCGGGAGATGGGCCACCCGTTCGCCTCCGGCGAGCCGGTGTACGACGTCACCTTCGAGAACGTGCAGGCCGGTCTGCGCACGGACTACCTCTTCCGGCTGGCCAACCAGCGCGGCGGCATCGTGCTCGGCACCGGTGACCTGTCCGAGCTGGCGCTCGGCTGGTCCACGTACGGCGTCGGCGACCAGATGAGCCACTACAACGTCAATTCGGGCGTGCCGAAGACACTGATGCAGCATCTGATCCGCTGGGTCATCAGCAGCGGCCAGTTCGACGAGGAGACCGGCAGGACGCTCGCCGCGATCCTCGACACCGAGATCAGCCCGGAGCTGGTCCCGGGCGAGGAGATGCAGTCGACGGAGTCGAAGATCGGCCCGTACGCGCTGCACGACTTCACGCTCTTCCACGTGCTGCGGTACGGCTTCCGGCCGTCGAAGATCGCCTTCCTGGCCTGGCACGCCTGGCACGACCCGGAGACCGGCGCCTGGCCGCCGAACTTCCCGGAGGCCAAGCGGGTGGCGTACGACCTGCCGGAGATCCGGCGCTGGCTGGAGGTCTTCTGCCGCCGCTTCTTCGCGTTCGCGCAGTTCAAGCGATCGGCCATGCCGAACGGGCCGAAGGTCTCGGCCGGCGGTTCGCTCTCCCCGCGCAGCGACTGGCGCGCACCGTCCGACGGCAACGCGCGGGCCTGGCTGCGGGAGTTGGCCCGGTTCGACGTGCCGGAGGCGGATTCAGCCCCTGAGTGAGGCGACGAAGGGCGCCCAGGCGGCCGCGCTGAGAAGCAGGGCGGGGCGGTCGGGCGCCTTGGAGTCTCGTACGGGGACGAGGCCGGGGATGTTGGGGGCGACTTCGACGCACTCCCCGCCGTCACCGTTGCTGAAGCTGCTCTTGAACCAGAGCGCTTCACTCAAGTCGACCCGGTTGCTTGCCATTTCGGTAATCCCCTGCCGCTGCCTTGATGATCGTCAGGGACGCCTCCGGTGACAGCGCGACGGCCCTCAGCCGATCGTATGCCTTGCGGTACTGCTTCACGAGGGCCGGATCGTCGATGGTATCGCCGCTGTAGGACGCCTCGGTATAGATCAGTGGGGGCGCGTCCGGAAAGGTCATGACCATGATGGAGGCGGCCATCAGGGGATACGCTCCGCACGATCGCGGAATGATCTGCGGAGTGATCCGACGTCGCTCGGCCAATTCCACAACCCGGCCGAGCTGTTCCGCCATCTCCAGCGGCGGAAGGATCGAGTCCGTGACCAGCGACTCGTGCAGGACCGCCCAGTACTCCGGGGTGGAGAGATCCTCCTCGAAGAGGCGGGCACGGGCGAGCCGGGCCATCACCTTCTCCTCGACCCACTCATCGGAGGCCGCCGGGTGCGCCGACCGGACGAGCGTCCGAGCGTACGGAGCGGTCTGGAGCAGCCCGGGAAAGATGATGGGGGCCCACAGCTCAATGGACTCCGCCTGCTTTTCCGCCTCAAGGGCCTTCTCGAAGTACGCGGCGTGCGGCCCCCTCCGCGCCTTGCGCACGTCCTCACAATGCCGTTCAAAGAACCCGTCAGTCGCGAGCACCTGGTCCACATGACGCGCAAGATCCAACGGCATCCTGCGCTCCCCGCGTTCGATGTCGCTGAGATAGGTCTTGCCGTAGAAGCTCCCCTGAAGCAGCGCCTCCAGCGAGAGACCCGCCGCCTCCCGCTTCCACCTCAGCTCCTTGCCGTAGAACGTCGGAACGCTCACCGAGCCGTCGATGTCCTTGCGCCGTGCCATCGCCCACCTTCCGCTGTACCGGTCGCGAACGCGAAACCCCTTTCACCGTAGCCAGCCCGACGACAGCCTGTGAGGAATTCGTCACCGACCGCACAGAAGGCTGTCGCCGCCCATGCACGACCACTCCCCCACCGCCTACGAACTCGACCTGCTCGCCACCCCGAAGGCCGTACCGGAGCTGCGCCACCACCTTCGCGCTCTCGACTTCGAAGTCCGCCTGTGTGCGACGGAGTTGCTGACGAACGTCATCGACCACCTCGGCCAGGGCACCCCGGTGACCGTCCGCGTCACCGGCACACCCCACGGCCACACCCGCGTCGAGGTCACCGACCCCGACGCGCGCGCCCTCCCCGTCCTCCTGTCGGCCACCGACACCGCCGAGTCCGGCCGCGGCCTGACCCTGATCGACGCCCTCGCCCAGCGCTGGGGCGTCGATCAGGGAGCGGACCACAAGACGGTCTGGTGCGAACTGGCTTGATCGTGACCGGAACTGTGGCCTCCACCACGGCGAAAGCGGTCTGGTCCTGGTGAGATCACCAAGTGCTCGGTCTACTTCTCCGCGTCCTGCCCTTCTGGGTCCGCGAGCCTCTGCTCATCGTGATCGGGTCCGTTCTCGGCCTGCGCATCATGTATCTCGCCGTCCACGATCGCGACTGGGTCGCGGCCGGTCTCGGTGTGGTGTTCCTCGTGTTCACCGGGATCCGCGTCCGCGCGGTGGTCCGGGCGCTTCGCGCGCGCCGGAACCCGGGTCCGGTGGCCTCCGGGGACGGGGCGGTGGTCGATGGAGCGGCAATCGATGCCGCCGCCCAGGCGGCCCAGTCACAGGCCGGAGCCACCCAGGCTCGGCCACAGGCCGGAACCGGGCCGCGTCCCGGTCCGGGCACGCAGGAGAAGGAGCCCAACGTGTGGGGCCAAGCCGTCGCGGCGGTGGCCCTGTTCGGGGCACTCGGGGCCGCGCTGTGGGTGGCCCCGCACGTGCTGCCGTCCGCCGACAACACGCAGCGACCCGCCTCGTGTTCGGGCACGGAACACGAGGAGTTGCCGAAGGCATACAAGAAGACGCCCCGGCCGGTGACCGGTGACGAGCTGTGCAAGGCGCTCAACCGGCCCGACCTGGCCCGGCTCCTCGGAACGCCCGGAGAGAGCGCGAACTCGGCTTCCGGCACCAGCAATACCGCCGCCCTGACCGATGGGAAGGTCGCCGAGCCGGAGGCCGAGGTCGCGTTCGACACGTACACCGTGAAACTCTCGGCCACTTACAACGAGCTGTCGATCGCCCAGTACGTGAAGCTGATCAAGATCGCGGGTGACGAGGGCAAGAAGGACATGAGGACACTCACGGTTCTCGGCCGGCCCGCGGTCCTCTCCTCGGACCACACCATGAAGTTCGAGATCAACCTCGGCAGTGATCACAACAGCGGGCCGGTCGAGGAGGGTCCCCTGGCCAGGACGCTGTCCGTGGCCCTCGACCGAAAGGATCGGGGCGGCTCCTACGACATCACCGTGTGGAGCACGTCCGGCGCCCTCCCGGACGACAAGGTTCTCCTCCACATCGCTGAGAAGGTTCTGCCGACGATCCCCGAGCGGAGTGACGGACCATGAGCGCCCGACCGACCGACCGGGCCGGGCCGGGCCGGGCCGGATGGCGGGTGACGGAGCGACACCAAGGTCCGGGAGCGAAGCCCCCTGGTTGACGGTCTGGTGCGAGTCGGCTGAACCGGGGCGCCCGTCGGTCACGCAGAACGAGAAAGCTGTCGGCGTACCCATGCGGGATCGGGGTTGACGTGAGGCCGGCCGGCCACGACCACGGTCGGCACGGTCTCGTCGCCCTCGTTGGCCGTTCTCACCACCGCGGCTCCGGCCGGGTCACGCCAGATGTTGACCCAGTGCAACCGGCGGGCGCGTCGGCCCAACCGAAAGCGCAGGCGCAGACAGTAAGTACAGCCCGGCCGCCAGAAGACGACAGGCCGGCCGTCGGCCGCGCTGAGGCGTTGCGCTTCCACAGCTCCGATCGACCTCGGAAAGACGAGCGGCGAGTACACGCCTGCGGTCAGCACGAACGTCAGCAGGACGGCTACGGCGCCGGGGCTGCTCCCTCTGGAGGCCAGTCCGGCCGCAACGACTGAGCCGCAGAGCACCAACGACAGCGGGAGGAGCCAAGCACGCATCACGAAGACGAAGGCTACCGCCCGACCGGAACCGGCCCCCAGACCCGGCAGTGCGAACACATCGCGATCAGGCGATCAACTGCCGTCCTTCTGCGCGGCATTGTGCGGCCTGTTGTCGCAGCCGAGGGGATGAAGTACCGTCACCCGACGTGAACACCGGATCGGCGCTGCGCCACACACGGATCGGCTACCCGGTGGGCGGCTGACCGCACGGTGGGTGCGGACAACGCACCCCGGTTCGGCACGCGGACCTCCCGACGCCCGGGCACCACGAGTCCGTTTCCCGTGCCGAGCGACAGCGAGGTCAGCCACATGACAGTCACGTTCAACCACACCATCGTCGCCGCCAAGGACCGCTCCGAATCGGCCCGGTTCTTCCGAGAACTGCTCGAGCTTCCGGACGCGCCGTCCTGGGGTCCGTTCACCAACATCCAGCTCAGCGACGGCGTGCTGCTTCAATTCGCCGAGCCACCGGTGGAGATCCAGATGCAGCACTACGCGTTCCTGGTCGACGACGAGCTGTTCGACCGGGCGTACCGGCGGCTGTGCGAACGCGGGATCGAGCACTGGGCCGATCCGCAGATGCGGCGCCCCGGCGAGATCAACGACGAGCACGGCGGTCGAGGGGTGTACTTCAAGGACCCCGCCGGGCACGCGATCGAGCTGATCACCCGCCCGTACCTGTAGGTGAAGGACGGCCTGGCCGGGCGCCCGGGACGGGACGCCCGGCCGGGCAGCCGTCGACCCGCCCTCGGTGGACCGGGCCGGGTCGGCGGAGGGGACGCAAGGGGGGGACCCCCGCTCAGTGGTGCAGCACGCCCGGCTCCTCGGGCACATGGGTCGCGACCACACGGCCGGTGTGGGCGGCCTCGCGGCGCCGGTCCACCAGGCGGGCGACGGCCGCCACCGCCAGGCCGAGGACCGCCAGCGCCGCCCCGGCCAGCGCGGGCGAGGTCACGCCGAAGCCCGCCGCCAGGGCGAGCCCGCCGATCCACGCGCCGCCGGCGTTCGCGAGGTTGAAGGCCGCCTGGTTGGCGGAGGAGGCGAGGGACGGGGCCGCCGTGGCCTTCTCCATGACCATGAGCTGGAGCGGGGAGCCCGTGACGAACGCGGCCATGCCGAGCAGCGCGACCGCCAGGGCCGCGCTCCAGCCGGCCGTCATCAGCGCCGGGAAGAGCAGCAGGACGACGGTCAGCGAGGCCAGGCCGCCGAACAGCGTGCCGCGCAGCGAGTGGTCCGCCAGGCGGCCGCCGAGCAGGTTGCCCGCCGTCGCGCCGACGCCGAACAGCGCCAGCAGCAGGGTCACGTCGCCGCCGGCGTACCCGGCGGCGACGGTGAGCATGGGCGTGATGTAGCTGTAGGCGGCGAAGAGGGCGCCGAAGCCCGCCACGGTGGTGGCCAGGGCCAGCCAGACCGGCAGCGGGCGCAGGGCGGCCAGTTCGCCGCGCAGGCCGCTCGTGGAGGCGTGCGTGTGGTCGTGCGGGATCAGCAGGGCCAGCGAGACGATCGCGGCCAAGCCGATCGCGCTCACCCCGAGGAAGGTGGCCCGCCAGCCGAGGTGCTGGCCCATGAGCGTGGCGACGGGGACGCCCGCGATGTTGGCGACGGTCAGGCCGAGGAACATCAGCGAGACGGAGCGGGCCTTGCGCTCCGGCGCCACCATGTTCGTCGCCACCACGGCGCCCACGCCGAAGAAGGCGCCGTGCGGCAGACCGCTCAGGAAGCGGGCGCCGAGCAGGGACTCGTACCCGGGGGCGAAGGCGGACAGCGCGTTGCCCGCGACGAACAGGGCCATGAGGCCGATCAGCACCGTGCGCCGGGACAGGCGCGCGGTGACGGCGGCCAGCAGTGGGGCGCCGACGACGACGCCCAGCGCGTACGCCGAGACCAGGTGGCCGGCGGTCGGGATCGAGATGTGCAGGTCTTCCGCGACGTCGGGCAGCAGCCCCATCATCACGAACTCGGTCGTGCCGATGCCGAAGGCGCCCACGGCGAGGGCGAGCAGGGCCAGGGGCATGAGGGACCTTTCGTTGCGGTGTTCCGTACAGCGTAGCGTCAATATGTTCACTGACGGAACAAAGCCTGCCAGGCCCCTTGTGCCAGCGGGTCAAGACCCGGTTGCGGATCGGGGGACGTTCACCCGCGCCGCCACCGGAAGGTGGTCGCTGTCGGTGCGCGGCAGGGTCCAGGACCCGATCGGCTCGACGCCCTTGACCATGATCTGGTCGATCCGCGCCATCGGGAACGACGCCGGCCAGCTGAACCCGAACCCGCTGCCCGCCGCGCCCTGCGTGGAGCGCATCTGGGAGGTGACCTCGTTGAGCGACCGGTCGTTCATGGTGCCGTTGAGGTCGCCGAGCAGGATCTTGCGGGGCAGCGGCTCGGCGGCGATGGCCTCGCCCAGCGCGTCGGCGCTCTTGTCGCGCTGCCGCGCGGTGAACCCGGCGTTCACCTTCACCCGCACCGACGGCATGTGCGCGACGTACACCGCGACGGGGCCGTAC
This sequence comes from Streptomyces sp. NPDC014864, assembly GCF_043081525.1. Taxonomy (NCBI): domain Bacteria; kingdom Bacillati; phylum Actinomycetota; class Actinomycetes; order Kitasatosporales; family Streptomycetaceae; genus Streptomyces; species Streptomyces sp. NPDC014864. The sequence continues at coordinate 72,396 of NZ_JBIBWT010000017.1, read as the reverse complement.
GGCGACGCCACGGTGGCACGCATGGCCCGCGTCCAGCCCAGCTTGATGTCGACGCCCCGGACGTCGGCGAGCGGGTACCTGCTCCACAGCCCGACGGTGCCCTGCACCGAGTGGTACCGGTAGGTCCCGGCGAGCGCCTTCTCGTACACCGGGACCGCCGACGCCTTCAGCTCCTCCAGGGCGAGCACGTCGGCACCGGAGGCGGCCACGTCGCGGGCGGTGCCGGCCGGGTCGGGGTTGTCGGCGTTGACGTTGTGCGTGGCCACCGTGAGGTCTCCCCCGGTGGCCGTCTTGTCGGTGAGCAGGCCGCCGAAGAGGTTCACCCAGACGACCGCGGGCAGCAGCACCGCGATCAGCGCGGTCGCCGACCTGCGCACCAGGGCCAGGACCAGCAGCACCGGGACGAGGAGCCCCAGCCACGGCAGGAAGGTCTCCGTGAGGCTGCCCAGGTTGCCCACGCGGTTGGGGATGCGCGAGTGCAGCAGCATCACCAGGGCGAGCACCAGCGCGACCGCGGCGGTCAGGACGCCCCGCCGCCAGATCCGCGGGTCGCCGCGCCAGCCGTCGAGCAACCGGTCCGCCAGGCGCCGGAGCCGGGAGCCCCGGTGCTCGGGCCCCGAGCCGCCGTTGTCCGTCTCCGTCATGTACGCCTGCTGCGCCATACCGCTGCCTCACCGCCTGCCGTGCACACCGTCACCCCCGGGTTACGACCCTAGGGGATGATCGGCTCCGTTCCGCCGTTCCATGACGGCCGTACGGGCACGAGGACGAACAAGTCGGCGCGGTGAGTTCCGGTGATCGGCGGATCGCCGCGGTCTGTGACGAAACGCGCACATCAGGCCGGGGAACTGACGGGTCGTATCCCTTCGAGCAGGGAGTCGACGATCTGTTCCGCGAGGCCCTCGGGCAGGTCGGCGTCGGGCCGCATCACGGTGCGGACCAGCATCGGGCCGACGAAGAGGTCGTTCAACAGGTCCACGTCGACGTCGGTGCGCAGTTCACCGTTCTCCTGCCCCCGGCGCAGGATCTCGATCTGCAGCCTGCGCCGGGGCTCGACGACGGTGGCGTGGTAGGCGCACCAGATCTTCGGGCTGCTCTTCATCTGGGCGTAGACGTTGTGCAGGATCGCCGAGGAGCGGCTGACCAGTCCGCGCCGCCGCAACTGCTCCAGCAGCGCCACCAGGTCGTCGCGCAGGGAGGTGCCGGGCAGCGCGGGGTCGGCCGGCTCGGCCGCGCGCACCACGTCGACGAAGAGTTCCTCCTTGCCGCTCCAGCGGCGGTAGATGGTGGCCTTGCCGACACCCGCGGTGCGGGCGATGCGCTCGATGGAGAGTTCGGCGAGCGGCACGCCCTCCTCCAGGAGCTTCATCACGCCCTCCATGATGGCGCGCTCCACCGCTTCGCTCCGGGGTCGTCCCCGGACGGGAAGCTCGGAGGCGGCTCGGCTGTCGGCGAGGCTCACTTGGGTCCGTCCTTTCGTCGCACTGAGGGATTGTCCTACCGGGCGCTCGACCCCCCGTAGAGAACTGCTGTCCCCCCGTCGCGAACTGCTCGCCCCCGTCGAGCACTACTCGACCGCCGCCACCAACTCCTGCTCCTCCTCGCCCTTCTGCGGGGCGGCCGGCCGGCCCGGCAGGAACACGGCCACCACGACGGCGCCGATCAGCGCGACCACGGTGCCGCAGAGCGCGGTGACGTGCATGGCGTGCAGGAAGGCGTCGTTGGCCGGGCCGACGAGGGCCTCGCCGCGCGGGCCGAGCCTGGCGGCGACACCGAGGGTGGCCTCGATGGACTCGCCCGCGGTGTCCCGCAGGGCGGCCGGGAGCAGGCCGAGCTTGTCCTCGATGCCGTCGCGGTACGCCGTGGACAGCACCGAGCCGAGGACGGCGATGCCGAGGGCGCCGCCGACCTGGCGGAAGGTGTTGCTGAGCGCGGACGCCGAGCCCGCCTTCTCACGCGGCAGGGCCTGCATGATCATCACACTGGTCGGCGTCATGATGTGCGCCATGCCGGCGCCCATCAGGAAGAAGACGACCTCCAGCACCCAGATCGGCGTGTCCGCCTCGAGGCCGGCGAAGGCGGCCAGCATGCCGGCCAGGAGGACGAGGCCGGCCGTGGTGGTGGCCTTGTTGCCGAAGCGCTCGACGACCAGCCGGGCGCGCGGCGCGAAGATCATCTGCGCGGCGGCCAGCGGCAGCATCAGCAGGCCGGACTGCAGCGGCGAGTAGCCACGCACGCTCTGGGTGTAGAAGACCGAGAAGAACGTCACGCCCATCAGTGCGAAGAAGACCAGCGCGATGGCGGTCATGGCGGCCGAGAAGACCTTGTTCTTGAAGTACGTCACGTCCAGGGACGGGTGGTCGCTGCGCCGCTCGAAGACCACGAACGCGGCGAGCACGACCAGGCCCGAGAGGCTGGTCGCCAGCACGGTCGGGTTGGTGAAGTCGGCGAGCTCGCCGCCCTTGATGATGCCGTAGACGAGCAGGACCAGACCGACGACGGACAGGACGACGCCCACCGGGTCCACGCGGCCGGGCCGGGGGTCACGGGAGTCGGGCACCAACCAGACCATCAGGGCGAGCGCGAGGAGCACGATCGGCACGTTGATGAGGAAGACCGAGCCCCACCAGAAGTGGTCCAGGAGCAGACCGCCGGTGATCGGCCCTATGGCGATGGCGAGGCCGACGCCGCCGGCCCAGATACCGATGGCCTTGGGCTGCTCGTCACGCTCGAAGACGTTCATCAGCACGGCGAGGGTGGCCGGCATGACGAAGGCGGCGCCGAGAGCCATCAGGGCGCGGAAGGCGATCAGCTGGGCCGGCGAGCCGGACTCGGCGGCCAGCGCGGAGCCGGCGCCGAAGATCACCAGACCGCCCAGCAGGACCTTCTTGCGGCCCACCCGGTCGCCGATGAGGCCCGCCGTGAACAGCAGTCCCGCGAAGACCAGGGTGTAGGCGTTTATCGCCCACTCCAGCTCGCTCTGCGTGGCTCCCAGTCCGACCGGCGCCGGGGTGGAGATCGTCTTGATGGCGACGTTGAGGATCGAGTTGTCGAGCACCACGATCAGCAGGCTCAGCATCAGGACGCCCAGGATCGCCCAGCGGCGCCGGTGCACCGCTTCCGGAATCCGGGAGGCAGGGGCGGCAGGAGTAGTCATGCTCACCAGCCTAGATCATTTCCGATACGAGACCGTCTCGTATCGGAAAATTATTTACCGAGACCTTACACAGTGAAACCGTCACATACCGAACCGCCCGGAACCTCCGCACGACACGGGACCGCATGGGACGGGGACCGCACGGGACGGCAGCGGGACGGGACTCCCACCGGGATCACACGGGGTCCTCTGGCCCTGACCGGCACGAGGTGCCACCATGGAGGGGATCCGGGGACGCCGTCAGGGCGCCTCGAGATGACTGAAGGAGCCGTAGCATGACGCAGCTTTCGGCTGCCCAGAAGCCCTCCGACGGCAGCAAGGCGCTGTACGGGGGCAAGGGCACGCGCCGCATCACGGTCCGCGACATCGCCGCCGCCAAGGAGCGGGGCGAGAAGTGGCCCATGCTCACCGCCTACGACGCGATGACCGCCTCCGTCTTCGACGAGGCCGGCATCCCGGTGATCCTGGTCGGCGACTCCGCCGGCAACTGCCATCTCGGGTACGAGTCGACGGTGCCCGTCACGCTCGACGAGATGACCATGCTGTCCGCCGCCGTGGTACGCGGCACCAGCCGCTCCCTCGTCGTGGGCGACCTGCCCTTCGGCTCCTACCAGGAGGGCCCGGTGCAGGCGCTGCGCTCGGCGACCCGGCTGGTGAAGGAGGCCGGCGTCGGCGCCGTCAAGCTGGAGGGCGGCGAGCGCTCGCACGAACAGATCCGGCTGCTGGTGGAGTCCGGCATCCCGGTGATGGCGCACATCGGCCTCACCCCGCAGTCGGTCAACGCCATGGGCTACCGCGTCCAGGGCCGCGGCGAGGAGGCGGCCGCGCAGCTGCTGCGCGACGCGAAGGCCGTGCAGGACGCCGGCGCCTTCGCGGTCGTGCTGGAGCTGGTGCCGGCCGAGCTCGCGGCCGAGGTGACGCGGGTGCTGCACATCCCCACGGTCGGGATCGGCGCCGGTCCGGACACCGACGCGCAGGTGCTGGTGTGGACCGACATGCTCGGGCTGACCGGCGGGCGGGTGCCGAAGTTCGTGAAGAAGTACGCCAACCTGCGCGAGGTCATGGGCAGCGCGGTGAAGGAGTTCGCCGAGGACGTCGTAGGCGGGACGTTCCCGCTGGAGGAGCACTCCGTCCACTAGACCATTGCGGCAACACCACGGACAGCCCGCCGACCTTCCCCCAGTCGGCGGGCTGTCCCCTCTTTGCGCCTGGACCGGCGCCGCTCTCGCGGGGGTGGTTGCTCGCCGTCCTGGTTCCTCAATCGATGGTCGCGGTTGCTCGTCGGCAGACTGTCGGTGCTGTGAGCGCGCGGTCGACGGCCTGTCGGAGGGATGTCGGTGGGATGTCGGTGGGTTCCGGTGGGTGTCGGTGGTCTGTCGGTGGTGGCTGACACCTTCGGGGCATGACGCGAATCGACAAGAACCCCAGCGGCGCGGACGGCGTCGTGACCGTGCGGGGGCTGGCGAAGCACTACGGCGGGACCAGGGCGCTGGACGGGGTGGACCTGGACGTGCGCGAGGGCACCGTGATGGGGGTGCTCGGGCCGAACGGGGCCGGCAAGACCACCCTCGTGCGGATCCTCTCCACCCTGCTGTCCCCGGACGCCGGACGGGCCACCGTGGCCGGCTACGACGTCGTACGGCAGCCCCGGCAGCTGCGCCGGGTGATCGGGCTGACCGGCCAGTACGCCTCCGTCGACGAGAAGCTCCCCGGCTGGGAGAACCTGTACATGATCGGCCGGCTGCTGGACCTGTCCCGCCGGGACGCCCGCGCCCGCGCCGACGCACTGCTGGAGAGGTTCTCCCTGACCGAGGCGGCCCGGCGGCCGGCGAGCACCTACTCCGGCGGCATGCGGCGGCGGCTGGACCTCGCCGCCTCGATGATCGGACGGCCCGCCGTGCTCTTCCTCGACGAGCCGACGACCGGACTCGACCCCCGGACCCGCAACGAGGTGTGGGACGAGGTGAAGGCCATGGTCGGGGACGGAGTGACCGTCCTGCTCACCACGCAGTACATGGAGGAGGCCGAGCAGCTGGCCTCCGAGCTGACCGTGGTCGACCGCGGCAGGGTCGTCGCGGGCGGCGGCATCGAGGAGCTCAAGGCGCGCGTCGGCGGGCGCTCTCTGCGCGTACGGCCGGCCGATCCGCTCCAGCTGCGACCGCTGGCCGGGATGCTCGACGAGCTGGGCATCACCGGGCTGGCCACCACCACGGTCGACGCCGCCACCGGCTCCCTGCTGGTGCCGGTGCTCAGCGACGAGCAGCTGACCGCCGCGGTCGGCGCGGTCACCGCACGCGGCATCACCCTCTCCTCCATCACCACCGAACTGCCCAGCCTGGACGAGGTGTTCCTGTCCCTCACCGGCCACCGCGCCAGTGCCCCGCAGGGCGCCCAGCCCGCCGACGCCCGCGAGGAGGTCGCCGTATGAGCGCCGTCACCACATCCCCGGCCCACCTGTCCGACCCGCGCATCCCGCTGCGCGCCCATCTGCGCCACACCGGGGCGCTCATCCGCCGCAATCTGCTGTGGATCCGGCAGGATCCGGAGTCGATGTTCGACGCGCTGCTGATGCCGATCGTCTTCACCCTGCTCTTCGTCTACGTCTTCGGCGGCTCGATCGGGCAGGCGCTGGGCGGCGGACAGGAGCGCTACGTGCAGTACGTCATCCCCGGCATGCTGGCGATGATGAGCATGACGCTGTCGCAGGGCGTCGGCACCGGCTTCAGCCAGGACTTCAACAGCGGTGTCATGGACCGTTTCCGGTCCCTGCCGATCGGGCGCGGCTCGGTGCTGTTCGCGAAGGTCGCGGTGGAGCTGGCGCGCATGCTGTTCGCGACGGCGGTGCTGATGGTCGTCGCCGTCCTGGTCGGCTTCCACATCACCAACTGGCCCGGTCTGTTCGCGACCGTGGGCCTGTCCGCGCTTTTCGCCTCCTCGATCATGTGGGTGTTCCTGACCCTCGGCGTCGTCCTGAAGAACGCCCAGTCCGTACAGGCGATGGGCTTCCTGGTGCTGTTCCCGCTCCAGTTCGGCTCGTCGATCTTCGCGCCGACCCAGTCGATGCCGGGCTGGCTGCGGCACTTCACCGACTACAACCCGCTGTCCACGCTCGCGGACTCGGCACGCGGCCTGATGACGGGCGGCCCGGTCGCGCACGACCTGTGGGTGACCCTCGTCTGGTCGGTGCTGATCACGGCGGTGATGGCGCCGGTGGCGATCCACAAGTTCCGTACGAAGAGCTGACGTTCGGGCACGTCCTCGTCGTGACGCGTCAGATCAGGGCGGCGGCCTCCCGCACGGAGAGGCCGCCGCCCTCCGCGTGCGCGGTCTCGTAGGCGTCGTCGCCGAGGACGGCCCGGACGCCCCGCACCGCCCGGTCGCGGACGTGGCGTTCCAGCGCGGAGGGGTGGTGGCGCGGGGGCAGCAGGGCGTCGGCGGCGCCGACGCAGCGGGCGGCGTCCCGGGCGCGGCCGCCCTCGTCCAGGCCGGCCAGGGCCACGGCGGCGATGGTCAGGTAGGCGGACCGCATGGCGGGAGCGATGGCCTCGGACAGGGGGTCCTGGGCCCGTTCGAGCGCCCGGCGGGCCTTGTCGAGGGCGTCCTCGTGGCGCCCGTCGGCCGCGTCCAGCCAGGCCTCGGCGCCGAGGATGAACCCGTCGAAGACCACGAAGTGGGCGATGGTGAAGTCCTCGCGCAGCAGCCGCAGGTGCTCGCGGCCCTCGGCGATACGGCCGGTCATGCCGAGCCGGCAGGCGAGGACGACCCGGGCGAGGGGCATCGCCTCGTTGTGCCCGCCGTCCCCCCGGTCGATCACCTCGCGCAGGATCGCCTCGCCCCGCTCGGTCTCGCCCGCCTCCAGCAGGGCGCTGCCGAGGCGGGCGCTGAGGACGTTCACCTGGGCGTGGGCGCCGAGGCGTTCGGCATGCTCCACGGCGGCCTCGTAGTCGGCGGCGGCGGGCAGGTACCGGCCGGTGCGCTCCAGGGCCTCGCCCCGCGCGGAGAGTGCCTCGGCGGTGCCCCAGGCGTCGCCGAGGCGGCGGAAGATCTCCAGCGACTCCTCGGCGTCCCGGGCGGCGTCACCGGCCCAGTCGGTGCGGTTGGCCAGCAGGTTGGCCCGGAACTGCAGGGCGGTGGCCAGTTCGTGCTCGAACGCGGGGTTGCCACGGCAGGTGCGGACGGCGGCGTCGACGACCGTGCGGAGCCGTTCCATGTCGCCGGTGAGCATCACCGCGAAGATCCACACCATGCCGGGGCTGCGGCAGGTCTGCGGGAGGCCGGGCTCGTACACCTCGGTGATGACGCGCAGCTTCTCCTTGGCCTCGGGCCGTTCCCAGGCGTCCAGTTCGGTGTCCATGCAGGCGAGGTGGGCCAGATGGACGCCGCGCCGGGCCTCGGCGAGCACCTCGCCGGTCATCGGCGGCGGGCGGTCCGTGCACCGCTGCCACACCGGGGCGGCGCGGCGGACCGGCTCGGTGAAGGGATCGGGCCCGAGGGCCATGACCTCGGCGCACCAGGTGCGGGCCTCGATGCGCACATCCCGCATCTGCCAGTACGCGACCAGGGACAGGACCAGGCACAGCGCCTCCTGCTCGTCGCGTTCGGCGATGGCGTGCCGCAGGGCGGTGCGCAGGTTCTCGTACTCGAGCTCGAACCGTCCGACGGCGGCGTGCTGCCGAGGCCCGCGCAGCAACGGGTCGGTGGTACGGGCGAGTTCGCGGTAGTACGTCAGGTGGGCGCGCTCGGCCTCCTTGCGGCCGCCGGCCTCGTCGAGCCGTTCGCCGGCGTACTCGGCGACGGTCTCCAGGAGCCGGTAGCGCATCTCGCCGTCCGGTGCGGGGGCGGCCGTCACGAGGGACTTGTCGACGAGGGAGCCGAGGGCGTCGAAGGCGGCCGGTCCGCACACGGCCTCGGCGGCGGCGAGGCCGCAGCCGCCCGCGAAGACGGACAGCCGGCGCAGGACGTCCCGTTCGTCCTCGTCGAGCAGGTCCCAGGACCAGTCGACGACGGCCCGCAGGGTCTGCTGGCGGGGCAGGACGGTGCGGCTGCCGGAGGTGAGGAGGCGGAAGCGGTCGTCGAGGCGTTCGGCGATCTGGCGCGGGGTCAGCATCCGCAGCCGGGCGGCGGCGAGTTCGATGGCCAGCGGCAGGCCGTCCAGGCGTCGGCAGATCTCGGCGCAGGCGGCCGCGGTGTCGTCGTCGGCGTCGGCGCGGAATCCGGGCCGTACGGCCGCTCCCCGGTCGGCGAACAGCCGCAGCGCCACGGGCTCGGGCAGCGGCTCCACCGGCCGCAGCACCTCCCCGGGCACCCCGAGGGGTTCGCGGCTGGTGGCGAGCACGGTGAGGTGGGGGCAGCGGGCGAGCAGTTCCTCGGCCAGGCGGGCCGCCGCGCCGACGACGTGCTCGCAGTTGTCGAGCAGGATCAGCATCCGGCGCCGGGAGCAGTGCTCGACGAGCCGCTCGACGGGGCTGTCGTGCCGGTCGGCGACCGCGGCCCGCATCTCCTCGGCACCGGCGCCGTAGAGCACGGTCTCGCGGGCGCCGACGGCGGTGAGCACGGCCTCGGGTACGGCGTCCGGGTCGTCGACGGGAGCGAGCTCGGCCAGCCACACCCCGTCCCGCGGCGCGGGCCGGACGGCGTCGGCGGCCTCCTGCGACAGCCGGGTCTTCCCGGCCCCGCCCGGCCCGAGCAGGGTCACCAGCCGGGCGCCGTCGAGGTCGGCCAGGATCGAGTCGATGTCGGCCTCCCGGCCGACGAAGGAGGTGAGCCGGGCCCGCAGGTTGCCGGGGGACGTGGAGTCGCCCGCCGGGAGAGGCCCCCGGCCGCCTTCTCCCCGCCCGTCGACGGACGCACCGGCGTCGTAGGCGGAACCCGTCGCGGCCCGCTGAAGATCCCCGCGGACCCGCGCTGCGACGGGCGCGCGCGAACGGTCGCCGGCCGCCTCGAACGGGGCCGGTCCCCCGGCCGCACCGCCCGCGTCCCGGCCACCGGGGACACCGCCCGTCTCCCGCGCGGCCTCGGGCGCGCCCGTACCGCCCGGCGGCACGGCCTTCGTACGGGACTCCCCTGGCGCGGGTGCGCCGAAGCCGTGCTCGCCCGGCACGTCCGACCCCCCTGGCACAGCGGACCCGCCAGGCAGGCTCGGCTCGCCGGGCACATGCGCCACGTTCGGCTCGGCGGACCCGCCGGACACGCCGGACACGCCGGACCCGCCAGTCACCCCACCCGATCCACCTGGCACACCCGGCACGCCCGACCCGCCAGGCACGCCAGAGCCACCGGGCACGCGCGACCTGCCCGACCCAGCCGTCACGCCTGCAGCACCGGACAGGCCGGACCCGCCAGTCACGCCACCCGATCCACCTGGCACACCCGACCTACCGGGCACGCCCGACCCGCCAGGCACGCCCGACCCGCCAGGCACCTCCGGGCCGCCTGGCACGTCCGACCCACCCGGCATCTTCGGCACGCCCGGCACGCCCGGCTCGCGCGTGTGCAGCAACTCCCGGTGCAGGGCACGCAGTTCCGGGCCCGGGTCCGAGCCGAGGCGGTCCGCGAGGAGGCGGCGCAGGCGCTCGTACGCCGCCAGTGCCTCGGCCGTGCGGCCAGTGTCGCGCAGGGCGCTCAGGCGGAGGCACTGGAGGGGCTCGTCCAGGGGGTGGGTTCCGCACAGGGCGGTCAGCTCGGGCAGGGCCCGGTCGGCACGGCCGAGGGCGAGGTCGGCGGTGAGCCGGGCGCGGCGCGCCTCCAGCCGGCGGGTCTCCCAGCGGGCCGCCTCGGCGGTCCGGTCGGGCAGGTCGGCGAGGGCCGGGCCGCGCCACAGGGCGAGGGCGTCGTCGAGGACGGCCGCCGCCTTGGCCGGGTCGCCGTCGGACAGCGCCCGCACGCCCTCGTCGGCCAGCCGTTCGAAGCGGTGCAGGTCGATGTCGTCGGCCGCGGCGGTGAGCCGGTAGCCGCCCTCGGCGGAGGCGACCGCGTCCGCGCCGAGCGCCCGGCGCAGCCGCCCGACCAGTGCCTGCAGGGCGCCCGTGGCGTCGGCGGGCGGGTCGCCGTCCCACACCTCGTCGACGAGGAAGCGCACCGGGACCGTACGGCCGGGCCGCAGGGCGAGCACGGTCAGCAGGGCACGCAGCCGCGCCCCGCCGACCGGGACGACGGTGCCGTCGGGACGGAGCGCCTGGGTGGTGCCGAGGATGCCGTAACGCACGGGAGCCATTGTCCCCGGGAACGCCGGGTCATCTCCTCCGGGTTTCCCGGTCGCCCCGGTCACGGGCGCACGACCGGCAGGAACCTCCCGCCCTCCACGGGACGTTCCCCCCTCATCACCGGTACGGTCGACCCCACCTCTCCGACCCACACCTCCAGGAGCCGTCCCGTATGACCAGCGTCACCAGCCGCCACAGCGACCGGCGGATCAGTCCCGTCTTCGTCGGGATCCTGGCCGTCACGGCGGTCACGGGATGGGCCACCTGGACCGGGTTCGCCCAGCAGCCGGGCGTGGCCGTCTTCCTCTTCGTGACGGCGGCCTGGATCGTCTCCCTGTGCCTGCACGAGTACGCGCACGCGCGCACCGCGCTGCACAGCGGCGACATCTCCGTCGGCGCCAAGGGCTACCTCACGCTGAACCCGCTGAAGTACACGCACGCCCTGCTGAGCATCGTGCTGCCCGTGCTGTTCCTGATCATGGGCGGGATCGGCCTGCCCGGCGGGGCGGTGTTCATCGAGGACCACCGGATCCGGGGCCGCTGGCGGCACAGCGTGATCTCGGCCGCGGGCCCGCTGACGAACGTGCTGTTCGCGGCGGTGTGCACGGCCCCGTTCTGGCTCGGCACGATGGACGACGTGCCCACCGGCTTCCGGTACGCCCTCGCCTTCCTGGCGCTGCTCCAGGTCTCCGCCGCGATCCTGAACTTCCTGCCGGTGCCCGGCCTGGACGGCTACGGCGTGATCGAGCCCTGGCTGCCGTACGGCGTCAAGCGGCAGGTGGAGCCGTTCGCGCCGTTCGGCCTGCTGTTCGTCTTCGCGCTGCTGTGGGTGCCGTCGGTCAACGGCGCGTTCTTCGACGCGGTCGACGCGGTCCTGCGCGCGCTCGGGGTCGGCGACTCGGCGAGCTACTGCGGCCAGTCGCTGTACCGGGTCTGGGAAGCGGCCCCGGACTTCTGCTCGGTCAGCCGGTGACCGAGCGGTCGCGGGCGGCCCGGCCGCGGCGGACGTAGTACCAGGCCATGTTGGAGGACAGGCCCGCCAGCAGGACCCACACGACTCCCAGCCAGCTGCCCCGCACGAAGGAGACGACGGCCGCGGCCACGGAGAGCACACAGACGATCAGGGCGTAGAGGGCGAGGCGCCGGGTCGGACCGGTCGTGGGCAGGGGAGGCATGGTCGGCTCCTGTCGGGGACACTGCTCGGAACGTCGCCGACCAGTGTCCCCCATCAGGTCATACGTCCGTGATGCGGAGTCCCGCGTGCGCCTTGTACCGGCGGTTGACGGAGATCAGGTTGGCGACCAGCGACTCCACCTGGTGGGCGTTGCGCAGCCGCCCGGCGAAGATGCCGCGCATCCCGGGGATGCGCCCGGCCAGCGCCTGGATCGTCTCCACGTCGGCCCGCTCCTCGCCGAGGACCATGACGTCGGTGTCGATCTCGTCGACCTCCGGGTCCTGGAGCAGCACCGCGGACAGGTGGTGGAAGGCGGCGGTCACCCGCGAGTCGGGCAGCAGCGCGGCGGCCTGCTCGGCGGCGCTGCCCTCCTCGGGCTTGAGGGCGTAGGCGCCCTTCTTGTCGAAGCCGAGCGGGTTGACGCAGTCCACGACGAGCTTGCCGGCGAGTTCCTCGCGCAGGGACTCCAGGGTCTTGCCGTGGCCCTCCCAGGGCACGGCGACGATCACGATGTCGCTGCGCCGGGCGGTCTCGGCGTTGTCGGCGCCCTCGACTCCGTGGCCGATCTCCTCGGCCGCGGCCCGGGCGCGCTCCGCGGCGCGGGAGCCGATGATCACCGTCTGGCCGGCCCGGGCGAGGCGGTAGGCGAGGCCCTTGCCCTGGGGGCCGGTGCCGCCGAGCACGCCGACGACGAGCCCGGAGACGTCGGGGAGGTCCCACGGGTCCTTGGCGGGGGCCTTCGCGGGCTGCTGTGCACTGTCGCTGGAGGTCATGGGCCGACTCTACGTCCGTCCCGGCACGCCGACCGGTCCAGGGAGGCCCTTTCGGATCTTGCCGTGAGCCGCGGCACCGGCCACCCGCCGGAAGGCGATCGTCCGATACCGCCCGTCGTCCCCGGGTCGGGCGAATTCGGGGTGAACTCCACGTCACTCGTGCCCGGTTGCGGCAGGATGCGCTCGTATGGACGCCGTACGGGTCGCGTTGTTGCGCGAAGTACTTGCCGGGACCGAGTGGCTGGGTGCCACCCGGCGGTTCGCCGGGGTGCTGCGGGGGTCCGTGGTGTCGCACGGCGGCGGGCTGCTGCTGGTCGGCACGCCCCGGTACGAGCCGTGGCACCTGGCGGCGCATCTCGTGGACGAGGCCGCCTGGTCGGGCACCCCGGAGCTGGCGCCGACGCTGGTACGGCACGGGGCGCGCCCCTCGGACCCGGCGCACCTGGCGGTCGGTCTCGGCCGGCTGGAGGCGGCCCGGCGCGGCGAGACGCTGCTGGTGGTCGCGCCGGACGGTCCGGGCGGCTGTCTGTGCGAGCGGATCCACGACGCCCGGCGGGCCGGGGCCACGGTGCTCGCCCTCGGCCCCGGCGACCGGGACCTGGCGGCGCTGGCCCACGAGTCACTGGCCGTGCCGGACGGTTCCGAGCTGGATCTGGACACCGTGCAGCACCTGGTCAGCGCGGCCGCCGGGGAGAACGCGCTGCCCGCCCCACGGGGACGCGGCCGCCTCCGCGACCGCCTCTCCCGCCTGGCCGACTCCCTGACGGCCCCACCCCCGGCCCGCTGGTGACCCCGCCCCGCCGCGCGGCGCCCTGAAAAGCGGTTGCCCGGTGCCGCGTCCGCGCCGAGCATCAACCGTCGTGACCGACCAAGCCCCCGCAGCCACCGGCACGTCCCCCTCCGGCCTTCGGGCCCTACTCCCGGACCTCGCCCCCTGGCGGCACTCCCGTGACTTCCGCAGGCTCTGGGTGGCGGGCCTGATCTCCAACTTCGGGAGCTTCCTGACCCTCGTCGCGCTGCCGGTGCAGATGAAGGAACTCACCGGGTCGGCCGCGGCGGTGGGCGCGATCGGGGCCGTGGAACTGGTGCCGCTGGTGGTGTTCGGGCTGTACGGCGGTGCCCTCGCCGACGCAGTGGACAAGCGCCTGCTGATCCTGTGGACCGAGGTCGGCCAGGGGGTGCTCAGCGCGGCGCTGCTGGCCGACGCGCTCCTGCCGCGCCCGGCGGTCTGGCCGCTGTACGCGGTCGCCGCCCTCTCCTCGGCCCTGACCGCGGTGCAGCGGCCCGCGCTGGACTCGCTCTGGCCGCGGATCGTGGCCCACGAGCACCTCACGGCGGCCACCTCGCTGAACTCCCTGCGCTGGACGCTCGGTGGCGTGGCGGGCCCTGCCGTGGCGGGCGTGGTCGTCGCCTTCGCGGGGCTGCCCACGGCGTACGCGGCCGACCTGGCCACCTTCGCCGTCTCCGTGCTGCTCGTGGTCCGCATCGCCACGCAGCCCGCGTCCCGCGAGGCGGCGCGCCCGTCACTGGCGTCGATCGCCGAGGGCGCCCGGTACGCCTGGAGCAGGAAGGAACTGCTCGGCACCTACGCCGTCGACCTGGCGGCGATGTTCCTGGCGATGCCGCTGGCCGTCCTGCCGTTCCTCGCGGACGAGCTGCACGCGCGCTGGTCGCTGGGGCTGATGTACGCGACGCTCCCGCTGGGGTCGCTGCTGGTGAGCCTGTCCGGCGGCTGGACTTCACGGGTCCACCGGCACGGGCGGGCGGTGGTGCTGGCGGCCCTGTCGTGGGGCCTGGCGGTGGCCGCGGCCGGCCTCGTCGGCAATGTGTGGCTGGTGCTGCTGTGCCTCACCGTCGCGGGCGGCTGCGACATGGTCAGCGGGATCTTCCGGGGTGCGATGTGGAACCAGACGATCCCCGACGAGCTGCGCGGCAGGCTGGCCGGGATCGAGCTGCTGTCGTACTCGGTGGGACCTCAGCTGGGCCAGGTCCGCTCGGGCGGCATCGCCGCGTGGGCGGGGGTGCGCACGTCGGTGTGGTCGGGCGGGCTGCTGTGCGCGGGCGCGGTCGGGCTGCTGGCCCTGTGCCTGCCGAGGCTGATGACCTACGACGCCCGGACCGACGAGCACGCGGTGCGGCTGCGCGAGATGCGCGCAGCCGCGGTGCGGGCAGGCGTCTGATCAGTCGTCGTCGGTGGGGCCGGCCGCCGGGGCGTCGTGCCAGCGGGGGTCGGTCTCCCATTCGACGTTGCGCTCGCGGGCGATCTCCATCGCGTGCTGGGCCTCCGTAGGGGAGGCGTACGGGCCGAACCGGTCCTTGGCGGGACACTCGGGTCCCTCCTCGACCTTCTTGTGCTCCAGGCAGTAGTACCACTCGCCCGGCTTTCCGGCGGTCCGCTTCTTGAACAGGGCCATGACCAGCTCCTCTCGCCACCGACATGTTCCCCCATCGCCCCTGGATAGACTCGCTGACATGTCTGGCCAGTCGCTGCTCGTCCCGGGGGAGCTGTCCCCCACCCGTTCCGTGCCCGGAAACATCCGCCGCCCCGAGTACGTCGGCCGGCCCGCGCCGAAGCCGTACACCGGGCCGGAGGTGCAGACGCCGGAGACCGTCGAGGCGATGCGGGTCGCCGGGCGGATCGCCGCGCAGGCCATGGAGGAGGCCGCCCGGCACATCGCGCCGGGCGTCACGACGGACGAGCTGGACCGGGTGGCGCACGAGTTCATGTGCGACCACGGCGCCTACCCCTCGACGCTCGGCTACCGGGGCTTCCCCAAGTCGCTGTGCACCTCGGTCAACGAGGTGATCTGCCACGGCATCCCGGACTCGACCGTGCTGCGGGACGGCGACATCGTCAACCTCGACGTGACCGCGTACATCGGCGGGGTGCACGGCGACAACAACGCCACCTACCTGGTCGGCGAGGTGGACGAGGAGAGTCGGCTGCTGGTCGAGCGGACCCGCGAGGCCCTCCACCGCGCGATCAAGGCGGTGCGGCCGGGCCGGCAGATCAACATCATCGGCCGGGTCATCGAGTCGTACGCCAAGCGCTTCGGGTACGGCGTGGTGCGGGACTTCACCGGACACGGCATCAACTCGTCGTTCCACTCCGGCCTGATCGTCCCGCACTACGACAGCCCGCACGCGACGACGGTCATCCAGCCCGGGATGACCTTCACGATCGAGCCGATGCTGACGCTCGGCACCCACGAGTACGACATCTGGGACGACGGCTGGACGGTCGTCACCAAGGACCGCAGGCGCACGGCGCAGTTCGAGCACACGCTGGTGGTGACGGACTCGGGGGCGGAGATCCTCACGCTGTCGTAGGCCGGTGCGCCCGCGACCGTCCCGGGATAGGATTTACCGACAGTATGTCGGCAACCTCATCGACCGGGGAGAGCGCATGGACCCCTTCTCCGCGGTCGTCCGGGCCGCCTCGCGGGAGCAGCACCGGGCGGCGGAGGCCTCGCCGTTCCTGGGCGACCTGCTCGGCGGCCGGCTCGGCGTCGAGGCCTTCGCGCGCTACACCGAGCAGCTCTGGTTCGTCTACGAGGCGCTGGAGAGCGGTGCCGGGCCGCTGACGTCGGACCCGGTGGCCGGGCCGTTCATACGGCCGGAGCTGATGCGTCTGGCGGCCCTGGAGCGGGATCTGGCCCACCTGCGGGGCCCCGGCTGGCGCTCGACCCTCGACGCGCTGCCGGCGACCCGGGTGTACACGGACCGGATCGCGGAGTGCGCCCGCGCCTGGCCGGCCGGCTACGTCGCCCATCACTACACCCGCTACCTCGGGGACCTCTCCGGCGGCCAGATCATCCGCGACCGGGCGGAGCGGACCTGGGGGTTCCCGCGCAAGGGCGACGGGGTCCGTTTCTACGTCTTCGACCGGATCGACAGTCCGGCCGCGTTCAAGCGCGACTACCGGCACCGGCTGGACGAGGTCCGGGCGGACGACCTGGAGCGGCAGCGGATGGTCGCGGAGTGCCAGCGGTCCTTCGCGATGAACAGCGCCGTGCTCGCCGAACTCGGCGAGGAGTTCCCGCTGAGCGCGTAGCGGACCCCCGGCGGAGCGCTTTCGCCGTGTGCGACCCGCTTCGGCGGGGTGTCATCCGCTTCGGCTCGGTGCGATCCGCTTCGGCTCGGTGCGATCCGCTTCAGCCCGGTGCGACGAGGGGACTAACGCTCCAGGACGACCCGTCCGCCGACCTCCACCCAGCCGCCCGGCTGCGGTGCCGTCAGGATCTGCGAGCCGGCGCCCTGGGTGATGTTGAGGGCCCGGCCCAGCTGTTCGGTGAGCAGCAGGGCGGCCGCGCCGGTCGCCTCGTCCTCGTCGATGCCGTCGTCGCGGCCCGTGAAGGCGCGGGCGCGCACCCGTCCGGCGGCCTCGTCCTCCCACGCCCACGCGTAGAGCCTCCCCCACTGCCCGAAAGGCGTGGGGGGTGCCCCCATGCCGGGCGGCGGCACGGGCAGCGCGTCGACCTCGGCGGCTGTCGCGCAGCGGCGCAGGGTGCGCGGCGGCACCCACTCCGCCCGCGCCTCGATCCAGGAGAACTCCCCGTCGAGGCGGGCGCCGGCCACCCCGGCGGGCGTCACCACCTCGGGCACGTCCAGCAGCCAGGCCGCGCCCACGCAGGGGTGACCGGCGAAGGGCAGGCGCAGGGTGGGGGTGTAGATGTCGATGACACCGCGCTCGGGGTCGTCGACGAACACCGTCTCGCTGAAGCCGAGCTTCGCCGCGAGTTCCTGGCGTTCGCCCCGCTCCGGGACCGCCGAGCCGTCGCGGACGACGCCGAGCTCGTTGCCGTAGCCGCCCCGCGGTCCGCAGAACACGCGCAGCACGTCGTAGTCAGTCACCCGGGAATTGAAGCACCGGCGCCACTCAGGACGCTCCCTTGACTGTCTCTTTAACGCCCCTTGGCGTCCTCTTTCCTCTGTTGCGATCAAGCCGTGTCTGTGAGCTTTCCGTGCGAGCCGAATCACGGAGGGGGTGGGTTCCAGTGAGGTAAGCCTCAGGTAACTTAGGAAAGCCTCACCGAACCGTTCTCGTCTGGAGCCTGCATGCGAGCCGTCCGACTCTCCGTCGTCACCGCCGCCGCCACCGCGGCCGCCCTGACCTCCCTGACGGCCTGTACGCAGAAGAGCACGGCCGGGGACGGCGACCACGTGATCAGCGTGACCGCGACCGACGACGCCTGCGAGGTGTCCAAGAAGCAGTTCCCGGCCGGCCACATAGAGCTCGACATCGAGAACAAGGGCTCGAAGGTCACCGAGGTCTACGTCCTCTTCCCGGACGACCGGGTCGTCGCCGAGCGCGAGAACATCGGTCCCGGCACCCGGCAGAAGGTCACCGCCGAGGTGAAGGCGGGCTCCTACCGGATCGCCTGCAAGCCCGGCATGAAGGGCAAGGGCATCCGCCAGGACGTCCGGGCGACCGGCGGCTCGACGGCCAAGCGCAACCCGGCGCTGGACAAGGCCGTCGCCGGCTACCGCGCCTATGTGCAGACGCAGGCCGACGAGACCCTGCCCCGGGTCGAGACCTTCACCAAGGCGGTCCAGGCCGGCGACCTGGAGGCCGCGAAGAAGGCGTACGCACCCTCGCGGCTGGGCTGGGAGCGCACCGAGCCGGTCGCCGAGTCCTTCGGCGACATCGACCCGAAGGTCGACGTCCGCGAGGACGGCCTGGAGGGCGGCCAGAAGTGGACCGGCTGGCACCGCCTGGAGAAGGCGCTGTGGAAGGACAAGAAGATCGGCGCCGAGGAGAAGACCCTCGCCGGTCAGTTGGTCACCGACCTGAAGGACTGGCGGAAGCGGGTCGCCACCGCCGAGATCACCCCGACCTCCATGGCCAACGGCGCCAAGGAACTTCTCGACGAGGTCGCCACCGGCAAGGTCACCGGCGAGGAGGAGGCCTACTCGCACACCGACCTGGTCGACTTCAAGGGCAACGTCGAGGGCGCCCAGAAGGCCTACGAGCTGCTGAAGCCGGCCGCGCAGGCCAACGACCCGGCGCTGACCAAGGAGCTCGACAAGCAGTTCGCGGCGCTTGAGGCGCTGCTCGACAAGTACCGCGCCGGCAAGACGTCGTACGAGTTCGTCTCCTACGACAAGGTCGGCCCGGACGACCGCAAGGAGCTCTCGGACGCGGTGAACGCGCTCGCCGAGCCGCTGTCCAAGCTCGCCGCCACCGTCGTGAAGTGAGGGGACCCACGACCATGACGGACACCCAGGAAGCCACCACCGACAGCACGCCCGCGAAGGCGCCTTCCCGGCGCGCCCTGATCGGCTGGGGCGGGGCCGGGCTCGCGCTCGGCGCCGCCGCGGCCGGTGGCGCGGCGGCGATGACCCGCGCCGGCCAGGACGCCGACCCGGTCGCCGCCGAGACGGGCGCCGCGGTGGAGTTCCACGGCACGCACCAGGCAGGCATCGCCACCCCCGTGCAGGACCGGCTGCACTTCGCCGCGTTCGACGTGAAGACCGAGGACCGCGCCGAGTTCGTGCGGATGCTGAAGGAGTGGACGGCGGCCGCGCGCCGGATGACCGCCGGGAAGGCGGTCGGCGAGGGCGCGTACGGCGGGCTCGCCGAGGCGCCGCCGGACGACACCGGCGAGGCGCTCGGGCTCCGGCCGTCCCGGCTGACGCTGACCATCGGCTTCGGCCCGTCGCTGTTCGACAAGTTCGGGCTGGCGGACAAGCGGCCCGCGGCGCTGGTGGACCTGCCCAAGTTCCCCGGCGACAACCTGGACCGCTCCCGCACCGGCGGCGACCTGTGTGTGCAGGCCTGCGCGGACGACCCGCAGGTCGCCGTGCACGCGATCCGCAACCTGGCCCGCATCGGATTCGGCAAGGTCGCCGTCCGCTGGTCCCAGCTCGGCTTCGGCAAGACCTCGTCGACGACCCCGCACGCCCAGACCCCGCGCAACCTCTTCGGGTTCAAGGACGGCACCCGCAACATCGCGGGCACCGAGCCGGACCGGCTGAGGAAGTTCGTGTGGGTCGGCGACGGCGACGGGCCCGACTGGATAACCGGGGGGTCGTACCTGGTCGCCCGGCGCATCCGCATGAACATCGAGACCTGGGACCGGACCTCGCTGCAGGAGCAGGAGGACGTCTTCGGCCGGGACAAGGGCGAGGGCGCCGCGGTCGGCAGGGCCAAGGAGCACGACGCGCCGTTCCTGAAGGCGATGAAGCCCGACGCGCACGTCCGGCTCGCGCACCCCGATTCCAACGACGGCATCACCATCCTGCGCCGGGGCTACTCCTTCACCGACGGCACCGACGGCCTCGGCCGCCTGGACGCCGGTCTGTTCTTCCTGGCCTACCAGCGTGACGTGCGCAAGGGATTCATCCCGCTCCAGCGCAGGCTGGCGGCGCACGACGCGCTCAACGAGTACATCCAGCACGTGGGTTCGGCGGTCTTCGCGGTCCCGCCCGGCGTCCGTGACGCGGGCGACTGGTGGGGACGCACGCTGCTGTCCGAGGAGGCGTAGTCCGTGTTCTCCAACTACCTGATCGGTCTGCGCGAGGGGCTGGAGGCCAGCCTCGTCGTGTGCATCCTGATCGCCTACCTGGTCAAGACCGGCCGGCGCGACGCGCTCAAGCCCATCTGGGCCGGCATCGTCATCGCCGTCGCCATCGCCATGGGCTTCGGCTGCGTCCTCGAATTCGGCTCGCAGGAGCTGACGTTCGAGGCCCAGGAGGCGCTCGGCGGTTCCCTGTCGATCGTCGCGGTCGGCCTGGTGACATGGATGGTGTTCTGGATGCGGCGCACCGCCCGGCACCTGAAGTCCGAGCTGCACGGTCGGCTCGACGCGGCCCTCGCGATGGGCACGGGCGCGCTCGTGGCCACGGCGTTCCTCGCCGTGGGCCGTGAGGGCCTGGAGACCGCCCTGTTCGTGTGGGCGTCGGTGCACGCGGCCTCCGACGGCACTCCGCGCCCGCTGATCGGGGTGGCGCTGGGCCTGGCCACCGCGGTCCTGCTGGGCTGGCTGTTCTACCGCGGCGCCCTGAGGATCAACCTCGCCAAGTTCTTCACCTGGACCGGCGCCATGCTGGTCGTGGTCGCGGCGGGCGTGCTCGCGTACGGCGTGCACGACCTCCAGGAGGCCGGCTGGATCCCGGGTCTGGGCAGCCTGGCCTTCGACATCAGCGACACCGTCCCGCCGGACAGCTGGTACGGCACCCTGCTGAAGGGCGTGTTCAACTTCCAGCCCGACCCGACGGTCCTCCAGGCCACCGTGTGGCTGGTGTACCTGGTCCCGACGCTGGCGCTGTTCTTCGCGCCGGCCGGTTCGGGCGCCGGGAAGCGGCAGCCGTCCACTCCCCCGGTGCACGACAAGGTCTGACGGGCCGTCCGCTCCGGTCGACGTGACGACGGCCCGGGCGCCGCCCGGGTCGGTCACAGTAAAGGGAACCCGGCACTCGCGTGCCTTCCCGCCCCGGTAGGGTTCGCCTCCGGGAAGGGGAAGGTGAACGTAGCTGATGAGCAGGGTTCGCGGCTCTCGCAGGCTTCGCAGGCTCGGGCGGAAGGCGGTCCTGGCGGCCTCCGTGTCCGCCCTGGCGTGGACGGCGAGTGGATGCGTGGTGGTGCACGGGGAGCGCGAGGTGCTCCCGGCCACCACCCGCGCGGAGGCCGAGAAGGCGCTCGGCCGGTTCACCGCCGCCTACAACGAGGCCGACGAGGCGTACGACGCCTCCCTGGACGCCCGCCACGTCACCGGGGCGCTCGCCGCCATCGACGGGGCCCGGCTGAAGGCCGGGCACGCCAACCACCCGGGCGGCAACCCCGCGCACACGCCGCTGGAACTGACCGACGCGAAGTTCACCATCCCCAAGAAGGCCGGCTGGCCGCGCTGGTTCCTCGCCGACGCCCGCGGCAACAAGGGCGGTGACGCGCGCTGGCTGCTGGTGTTCACCCGCGGCGGTCTCGCCGAGCCGTGGCGGGTGGCGTATCTGACGCTCGTGGCGCCCGGCGACGTACCGCGGTTCCGGCAGGACGCGGACGGCTGGGCCGAGGCCGTGCCCGCGGACTCCGCCGACGTGGCGGTCGCGCCGGGCGAGCTGAGCCGGGACTACGCGAGGTATCTGAAGAGCGGCGGGAACACCTTCGCGGCAGGCCCGCACACCACCGGGTGGCGCACTGCGCGCGAGAAGGGCGCCATCCGGCCCGGTCTGGCGACCCAGTACATCGACGAGCCGCTGACGAGCGGCGACTACGCCCCCCTGGCGCTGCGCACCGCGGACGGCGGCGCGCTGGTGTTCTTCACCACGCACCACTTCCAGAAGCAGACGGCCGCCGCGGGGGCCTCCGTGCCCGCGCAGAACAAGGACGTGCAGGCGCTGACCACCGGCGAGGTCAAGCAGTCGCTGACGATGGAGTTCGTCTCCAACGAGGTCGCGCTCGACCCGGGCCGGACCGCGGGCGGACGGCAGGTGTCGATGCTGGGACGCGTCCAGGGGCTGACGGCGGCGCGGGGCGAGTAGCGCCGGGGCCGGCCCGGGGCGAGGAGCGCCCGTACGCCGCCGGGCCGCGCGGGGCCCGATGGCGCCCGGGGGCTCGCCCGAACGCCGTGGGGGTGAGGTGCGCGCACCTAACCCCCAGGGTCTCGCAGGGGCCGGTAGCGCCGGTGCCCCGTCGAAGCCCCGCGGGGCTCGTACCCCCCCAGGCCGCGCCCGAGCGCCGCGGGGGCGTGTGGCGCCCGCACCCCGCCCGGACCGCGGGGCCAGGAGCGCCGGAGACCCGCCCAAGGCCAGCAGGGCGAGTGGGGCTCGCGCCCCCGCCCGGCCCGCGCGAGTGGCTGGTAGCGCCGGTGCCCCGTCCGGGGCCCGCAGGGCGAGCGGGCCTCGCACCCCGCCCGGACCGAACCCGAGTTCCGCGGGGCCCCGCCCGGACCGAACCCGAGTTCCGCGGGAGCGCATGCCCGCACCCCGCCGGGGCCGCGCGAGGCCGGTAGGCCGGGGCCCGCGGGGCTCGTACCCCGCCCAGGCCGCGCCCGAGCGCCGCGGGGCGCGTGCCCGCACCCCGGTAGCGCTGGTGCCCCGTCCGAGGCCCGCGGGGCGAGTGGGGCTCGTGTCCCTCCGGGTCGCGCACGGCCGGTGGCGCCGGTGCCGGGCCCGCGGGGCGGGGTTCAGCGGCGCAGGGGCCAGGCCGAGCCCGCCGCGTGGTCGGGCTCCTCGCCGGTGTGGCGGGCGCAGGCGTCGGTGAGGTCCTCCAGCAGGCTCAGCGGGTCGGGCAGCGCGTGCTCGGGGCCACGCAGCCAGCGCACCCGCCGGTCGTCGTCGCCGGGCAGCCGGGCGGGCGGCACCAGGACGTAGGAGCCGCGGCAGTGCCAGCGCAGTCCCGGGTGCTCGTCCATCGTCTCCGGGTGGCAGTCCAGCTCGCACGGCCACCACTCGTCCTCGTCCTCGGGGGTACCGCGGGTGAGGGTGAAGAACAGCATGCGGCCGTCGTCGCTCTCGGCCACCGGGCCGACCTCGACGCCGGCGGCGAGCAGCCGCGCGAGCGCCACCCGGCCGGCCTCCAGGGGGACGTCGAGGACGTCGTGCACCATGCCGGTCGCGGTGATGAAGTTGGCCTGCGGCTGGTTCCGGGCCCAGCGCTCGATCTGCGCGCGGTCGGTCGTGGACTGTGTCTGCCAGGCGAAGGACACCGGGTGCCGGGCGGGCGTGGGACAACCGACGCGGTCGCAGGAGCAGCGGTAGCCGGCCGCCGGGTACGCGGCGGGGGCCAGCGGCAGGCCCGCGGCCGCCGCGGCCAGCAGCAGGTCCTCCCGGCCGCCGTCGCCGGTGGTCTCCTTCGGGCGTCGCCCCCGCAGCCACTGGGAGAGCCTGCCCTGCCGGCCGGTGCGTCCGCCGAACTCCGCGCTCATCTATCCCCTCGCCTCGCCGCTGTAGTCGCCATGCCCCATGGTCCCACCATCCTGCGCCCCCAGGGTCCGGAGCCCGGATCCGGGGTCCCCCAAGGCGGCGAGGTCGCCGCGCGCGGCGGCCCGGCCCGGCGCACCATGGGCACCAGACGCAGCTCGCACCACGCACCACGCAGCCCACCCACGACAACCTGCGGTACATCCCCCGCAGCCCTGCGGCACCCGAGGAGCCCGCCTTGGCCCGTTCCCGCCGCGCCACACCCCGGCGCTACCTGATGTGCCCGCCCGCGCACTTCGACGTGACGTACTCCATCAACCCGTGGATGGACCCGGCCAAGCCGGTCGACGGTGCGCTGGCCCTCGCCCAGTGGGAGCAGCTGCGCGAGGTGTACCGGTCGCTCGGCCACACCGTGGAGGAGCTGCCCTGCGAGCCCGGCCTGCCCGACATGGTGTTCACGGCGAACGGCGCCACGGTGGTCGACGGCCGGGTGTTCGGCGCCCGGTTCGCGCACCCGGAGCGGGAGCCGGAGGCCGAGGCCCACCTGGAGTGGTTCGCGGCGAACGGCTTCACCCACCTGCACGTGCCCGTGCACATCAACGAGGGCGAGGGCGACTTCGCGGTCACCGCCTCCTACGTGCTGGCGGGCCGGGGGTTTCGCACCAACCCGCTCTCGCACGGCGAGGCGCAGGAGTTCTTCGGCCGCCCGGTGATCGGCCTGGAACTGGTCGACCCCCGCTTCTACCACCTCGACCTGGCGCTCGCGGTGCTCGACGACGCGGCGGACGAGATCGCCTACTACCCGGCCGCCTTCTCCCCCGGCAGCCGGGAGGTGCTGCGGCGGCTCTTCCCCGGGGCGCTGGTGGCGACCGACGACGACGCCACCGCGTTCGGCCTGAACGCGGTCTCCGACGGTCTGCGCGTGGTGCTGCCGCAGGCGGCGGCCGGTCTGTGCGACGCCCTGCGGGAACGGGGCTTCGAGCCGGTCGGCGTGGATGTGAGCGAACTCCTCAAGGGCGGCGGCGCCGTGAAGTGCTGCTCCCAGGAGCTACGCGTCTGAGGCTTCGGGCGGCCACCGGTCGCCCCAGTCGGTGTCCCGGGCCGTCTTGTACTGGTCGCCGTGGCGTTTGGTGACCGTGCGGCGGCTCAGCCGCTCGTCGGCCTCGCACAGGTCGAGGAGGACCTGGCCCTTGCGGATCTGGGGGCGCCGGACCACCCGGGCGGGGGCCGGCGATACCGGGAAGCGGGCGGCGGCGACGTAGCTGAACTTCTCGTCCTCGTAGGGCAGGGAGCCGCCCTTGACCTGCCGGTGCAGGGAGGAGCGGCTCACCCGCGCAGAGAAGTGGCACCAGTCCGTGCCCGGCACGATGGGGCAGGCGGCGCTGTGCGGGCAGGGCGCGGCGACCTGGAAGCCTGCCCCCAGCAGACGGTCGCGGGCCTCGATGACGCGGGCGTAGCCGTCGGGCGTGCCCGGCTCCACGACCACCACGGCCTGGGCGGCGGCCGCGGCCGCGTCGACGACGGCGGCGCGGTCGTCCCCCGTCAACTCGCCGAGGACGTAGGAGACGGTGACGAGGTCGGTCGGGTCGAGGGAGAGCGCCGCACCGATCCGGGCGCGTTGCCAGCGGGCGTCCCGCAGCGCCGGGTTGGCCTCGGCGATCTCCCGGCCGAGCGCCAGCGCGGGTTCGGCCCAGTCGAGCACGGTCACCGGACGCGGGCCGTCCCAGGTGGCGCTGACGGCCCAGGTGGCGGCGCCGGTCCCGCCGCCGACGTCCACATGGCCGGCGGGCCGCCATCCGGGGGCCGCGGCGGCGAACGCCGCCAGGGCCGCGCGTACGGCCTCGAAGGTGGCCGGCATCCGGTACGCGGCGTACGCGGCCACGTCCGCGCGGTCGCGCAGGATGGGGGCGTCGGTGGGGGTGCTCCCCCGGTAGCTGGCGATCAGCCGCTCGACGGCGCCCGCGGCCTGCCGGGGCGGGAGCCCGTCGAGCAGACCGGCCAGGGCGGCGCGAAGGGACTCGGCCGGGGACAGGGGGACGTTCACCCGCCGATTCTACGAGCCGCCGGGCACCTCACCGGACGCCACCACCGCTCCCGCGGATGTCGGCAACGGCGACACCACCGCGACGCGGGCGACCGCCCCGGCGACAACGGCCGCTCCCACGGACGACCACCGCGGCGACACCACCGTGCGACGACCTCAGCGGCAACCACCGCCCGCCCGGACGACCACTCCGGCGAAACCCGCCACCCACCGGGCGACAACCCCAGCGACACCCACCGCCCGCACGGACGACCACCCCAGCCCAACCGCGACCACGACCGCTCCCCCTAGGCCGCCCGCACCGCGCGTGCCACCCGGGTGGCCGCCGCCGCGCGGGGGCCGCTGTCCGGCGGGCGCCTGCGGGGGTGGACCGTGTTGGCGAGGAGCACCAGGAAGGTGTCCGTCGCCGGGTCCAGGACCAGGGAGGTGCCCGTGAAGCCCGTGTGCCCCGCCGCCCCGTGTCCCGCGAGCTCGCCCATGAACCACGGTTGGTCCACGGCGAAGCCGAGCCCGGGCGGGGTCAGCAGCAGTTCCACGAAGTCGGGGCCGAGGATCCGGGCGGGGCCGTACGCCCCGCCCGCCAGCAGGGTGCGGCAGAAGACGGCGAGGTCCCGCCCGGTCGAGAACAGGCCCGCGTGACCGGCCACGCCGCCCAGCGCCCAGGCGTTCTCGTCGTGGACCTCGCCGCGCAGCGTCCCCCGGTCCGCCTTGGCCCAGGGCCGCCGTTGGTCCTCCGTGGCGGCGGCGCCCGGGCAGGGTCCGAAGCGGGTCGCCGTCATGCCCAGCGGGCGGGTGATGCCGTCGCGCACGAGGACGTCGAGGCCGCGCCCGGTCAGCCGCTCGAGGAGGTGCTGGAGCAGGAGGAAGTTCAGGTCCGAGTAGACGTGCGTGCCGGGCGGGCCCACCGGCGCCTCCGCGCGCAGCAGCGCCGACCGGGAGGCGTCGTCGGGGCAGTCGTACAGCGGGAGTTCGGGGCGCAGCCCGGAGGTGTGGGTGAGCAGCTGCCGTACGGTGATGCCGTGCCGGGCGGCGGCCCCGAAGTCCGGCAGATACGCCCCCACGCGCGCGTCGATGCCGAGCGTGCCCCGCTCGATCTGCTGCACCGCGGCGACCGCCGTGAACAGCTTGGTGAGCGAGGCGAGGTCGAAGGGGGTGTCGACGGTCGTCGGCACCCGTCGCTCGGGCGGCAGTTCGACGCCGCGGTCGGTCGCCGGGTCGTGGGCGGCGTACCGCACGGCCCAGCCCGCCGCCTCGGCCACGGCGATCACCGGGCCGCGCCCGGCGACCACGACGGCGCCGGGCGCCCAGGGCCGGTCCCCGGCGGTGAGTTCCTCGACCTCGTGGACGAGCCGCTTGAGCTCACCGGGGTCGAGTCCGGCGCGCTCCGGTGTGCCGGGACGCAGCTTCGGCGTGCTCAGCTCTCCTCCCCGGGGCTCTCGGCCTTGCGCGGGGAGGGCAGGGACCCACCGCTCCCACGGGTGTTCCAGGGGCGGCACAGTCCCGCGAAGCAGGCCAGGGCCACCAGCGCCGCCGCCAGTTGCACCACGGCCATCGGGACGGCGGTGTGCTCCCCGGCGATGCCGACGAGCGGGGAGGCGACCGCGCCGATGAGGAAGGAAGTGGCGCCCAGCAGGGCGGACGCGGAGCCGGCGGAGTGCCGGGTGCGCGTCAGGGCCAGGGCCTGGGTGTTGGGCAGGGTGATGCCCATCGCGGACATCAGCACGAACAGCGCGGCGGCGACCGGGGGGAGGCCCACCTCGCCGAGGACGCCGTACGCCATCAGCAGCAGGGCGGTCGCGGCCAGGACGATCAATGTCAGGCCTACGGCCAGCACCCGGTCCAGGCGGACCCGTCCGACCAGCACCTTGCCGTTGATCTGGCCGGCCACGACCAGCCCGACCGAATTGAGCCCGAACAGCAGGGCGAAGGTCTGCGGGGAGGCGCCGTAGATCTCCTGGATCACGAACGGCGAGGCCGATATGTAGGCGAAGAGCGCGGCGAAGGCGAAGCCGCCCGCGAGCGTGTAGCCGGTGAAGACGGGGTCGGCGAGCAGCCGGCGCATGGCGCCGAGCGCCTCGCCGAAGCCTCCGCCGTGCCGCCCGGCCGCGGGCAGCGTCTCCGGCAGCCGGGTGAGGACGGCCGCGCCGAGCAGCAGCCCGACGGCCGTGAGCACCACGAACACCCCCCGCCAGTCGGTCACCCGCAGGACCTGACCGCCGATCAGCGGGGCCACGATCGGGGCGACTCCGGAGATCAGCATGAGGCTGGAGAAGAAGCGGGCCATGGCCACGCCGTCGTACAGGTCCCGGACCACCGCCCGCGCGATGACGATCCCGGCGGCGCCCGCCAGGCCCTGCGCCAGCCGGAAGGCGACCAGGAACTCGACGGTGGGCGCGAAGGCGCACAGCGCGGTGGCGAGGACGTAGACGGCGAGGCCGGCGAGGAGGGGGCGGCGGCGGCCCCACCGGTCGCTCATCGGGCCGACCACGAGCTGCCCCAGCGCCATGCCGGCCAGACAGGCGGTGAGCGTGAGCTGGACGGTCGCGGCGGGCGCGTGCAGGGAGCGGGTGACCTCCGGCAGGGAGGGGAGGTACATGTCCATCGCCAATGGGGGCGTGGCGGTCAGGCCGCCGAGGACCAGGGTGAGCAGCGGGCCGGTGCGGCGCCGCGCGCGCGTCGGTGGCCCCGAGGGCCCCGTCCTGGGTATGGCCGCCGGTGAGGCGTGCGGTATCGAGGCCCCGCCCTCGGGCATGCGTCCCTCCTCGTCATCGGATCCGCCACCTATGCTCTCAGTTCGTACACGGTGCCGAGCGTCACACGAGCGAGGGTGGGGTCCTTCGATGAGGGAGCCGAGGGCGGAGCAGAGGGTGCGCTGGGGGATCCTGGCCACGGGAGGGATCGCGGCGGCCTTCGCGGCGGACCGGGTGGACCTGCCGGACGCGGAGCCGGTGCTCGTCTGAGGCCTTCCCGAAGTCCGCATCCGGGTGGCGGACAGTGGATTCCGTGTGACGGAGCACCCTCGTACGCTCCGGGGCATGACCGACAGGGATGTGAAGATCGCCGTGGTGACCGGCGCCGGTTCCGGGATCGGGCGGGCCGTGGCCGTGGAACTGCTGGGCGCGGGCTGGTCGGTGGCGCTGGCCGGGCGGCACCCCGAGACGCTGACGGAGACGGCGGAACTCGTGCCGGGGGCCGCCTGCCTCGCCGTGCGCACCGACGTGTCGCGGCCGGACGAGGTGGCCGCACTGTTCTCGGCCACCGTGGAACGCTTCGGGCGGGTGGACCTGCTGTTCAACAACGCGGGGACGTTCGGGCCCGGCGGGGTGCCGGTCGAGGATCTGCCCTACGAGGCGTGGCGGCATGTGGTGGACACCAACCTCAACGGGGCGTTCCTGTGCGCGCAGGCGGCGTACCGGCGGATGAAGGAACAGGACCCGCAGGGCGGCCGGATCATCAACAACGGCTCCGTCTCGGCGCACGCGCCCCGGCCGCACTCGGCGCCGTACACCGCCACCAAGCACGCGCTGACGGGGCTGACCAAGTCGCTGTCGCTGGACGGGCGGCCGTACCGCATCGCGGCCGGGCAGATCGACATCGGCAACGCGGCCACCGACATGACGGCCGGGATGCGGACCGGCGCCCTCCAGGCCAACGGGGAGGTCGTCCCGGAGCCGGTGATGGACGTCGCCGACGTGGCCCGCACGGTGCGGCACATGGCGGAGCTGCCGCTGGAGGCGAACGTGCAGTTCGCGACGGTGCTGGCGACGGGGATGCCCTACGTCGGGCGGGGCTGAGCGGTACGGCACCCGGCCCCGGAAGGGCAATCCACACAAGCGGAATGATGAACTCCGAACCGTCTGGGCCTATAGCGGGCTTATGCTCTTCATCTCCTCCACTAAAGCTTCACAGTTGGAGGAGAGCGCTTCCGCCGATGGTGCCGAGAGCCACACCAAGGGGGGAGGCGGCAGCCGTTCCACGGCGCCGGCTGGGGGTGGGCCCCGCCGCGGGACCGCGGGGTGCGCGACGGTGCGCGGAACGGCTGCCGCCCATTTCCGCGGTCAGCGCCGGTGCCGGCCGCCGGAGTCCTTGCCTCCGAAGTCCTTGCCCACGGAGTCCTTGCGCCTGGAGTCCGCCCCGGCCGTCGCCGGCCTGAGCCGGCGGCGCAGCGCCCACACCCCGCCGGCCAGCAGCACGACCGTTCCGCCCGCCCCTTCGAGCAGCCGCCAGGCCGAGGGCTTGCCCACCGCCATGCCGGGCGCCCCGGCCGCGGCCCGTACGGACTTCCGGACGGCTTCGGCGCCCGCGCGGGCCCCGCCCTCGCTCAACGGGTCGACCAGCGCGCCCACCGCCCGCGCCGAGGGCCCCTGCGCGAAGCCCCAGTCGAGCAGGGCGGCGGTCTCCTCGTAGACGCCGTTGCCGCCGCTGCCTGGATGCATCACGGTGACGAGCAGGGTGCGCCCGCCGCGGGTGGCCGCGCCGGTGAAGGTGTTGCCGGCGTCGCTGGTGTAGCCGTTCTTCACCCCGATCAGACCGTCGTACGTCCGCAGGCCCCACGAGCCGGTCAGCAGACGGTCGGTGTTCTGGATCTGGAACGTCTTGTTCCCGCCGGCCGGGAAGGCTGCGGTCCGCGTGCCGCAGTAGGCGCGGAAGTCGGCGTCCTTCAGCCCGTGCCGGGCGAACAGCGTCAGGTCGTACGCGGAGGAGAGCTGGCCCGGGTGGTCGAAGCCGTCGGGGCTGACCACCCGGGTGTCCAGGGCCTGCAGGTCGGCGGCCCTGGCCTGCATCTCGGCGACCGTCTTCGCCACGCCGCCGTTCATGTGGGCGAGCACGTGCACCGCGTCGTTGCCCGAACGCAGGAACACGCCCTGCCACAACTGCTCGACGGTGTACGTAATCCCGGCCCTGATGCCGACGAGGCTCGAGCCCAGCGGGATGTCGGCCAGGTCGGCGGCGGTGACGGTGTGCCGCTCGGCGCGGTGGAACTTCCTCAGCACCGTGTCGGCGAACAGCATCTTCAGCGTGGAGGCGGGGGCCAGGCGCCGGTGCGCGCGGTAGGAGGCGAGCACCTCGCCCGTGTCCGCGTCGGCGACGAGCCACGAGCGGGCGGTGAGTCCCTTCGGCAGGTCGGTGGCGCCGTTCACCTGCACCCCGTCGCGGGTGAGCCGCTCTCCGCCGACGGCGGGGCTGGTGATGGCGGGGGCCGCGGCCTGGGCCGGGGCGGCCGCGGCGACCGTTGGGGCGGCCGCGGCGAGGGCGACGGCGAACAGGGATCGCCGGGACGGACGGGCGGGGGTCGGACGGGGGAACCGAGACGAATCACGCACGTCGGGACCGTACAGAGTCAGCCTGTGCCCGCGCACAGAGGGGGCTCAAAGCACGATCAAAGGATCATCAAAAGCCATGTTCCGTTCGGGTGGTGTTACGCCGGGGTTCGGCCCACGCTCGGCCGGGGTCGCCAGGCCTGCCGGGACTGCCGGGACTGCCGGGACTGCCGGGACTGCCGGGACTGCCGGGCCCGCTAGGCCTGCCCGGTCTCGAACCGGGAGATCCTCCCGTCGTCGGCGACGACGAAGCTCCACCGGGTGCGCATCTCGCCCCAGGTGTCGTTGCTGTAGCGGGCGAGGAGCGCACGGCCGCCCCGGGACTCGTTGTCGACCTCCATGTGACCGTGGGTGGAGAAGATCTCCTTCTCGATCCACTCGGCGAGGTCGCGGTCCAGACCGTCGTCCGACATCGTCGCGCCGGGCGCGAGGAGCTGCATGAAGCCCTCGCGGTCGTGGCTGTTGACGGCTGTGACGAAGGCGCGGACGGCCGGGTCGCTCAGTTTGGCGGTCGAAATCGTCATGTCGGTCAGGTTCACACCGCCCCCGGCCCCCCGCCACCCGAACGGCGCCCAGGACGGGCCCGGACGCCGGTGCGGGTGCGAGGGTGGGAACGCGGAAGGACGCGCCCCACTGTCCACGCCCCGTCCGCCCGCAGGTCCGCCTGTCTGCAGGGACGCGTTTTCCGCCCGCCCAGCTGTCCGCCTGCCCGTCTGTCCGCCTGTCCGCCTGGGGAGTCACCGTGACCTGTTACGACCGACGCGATCTCGGCCTGCTGCTGCTCCGACTGGGCACCGGCGGCGTGCTGGCCGCGCACGGCGCGCAGAAGCTGTTCGGCTGGTTCGGCGGTGGCGGCATCGCGGGGACCGGCCAATTCATGGAGTCCGTCGGCTACCGGCCGGGCCGGGCGAGCGCCACCGCGGCGGGACTGGCGGAGACGGGCGGCGGCCTGCTGCTGGCGCTGGGGCTGGCGACGCCCGCGGCGGGCGCGTCGGCGGCCGGCGCGATGGCGGGGGCCGCGGCGGTGCACGCGCCCAATGGTTTCTTCGCCCAGAACGGCGGCTACGAGTACGCGGCCACCCTCGGCCTGACCTCCGCCGGGCTCGCCGTGACGGGCCCCGGCCGCCTCTCCCTGGACCACGCGCTCGGCCACGCGGTCGACCGCGGCTGGATGGTGCCGGCGGCGTTCGCGACGGTGGCCGCGGCGACGGCGGTGGTCGTCGGCACCCGCAACCGGCGGCTGCGCAGGCAGCGGGAGGGCGAACAGGAGGTGCTGTTCGAGGAGGACCTGATGGAGTAGGCGTGGCGGGGCGCGGCCACCTGGCACGCTGAGGGCATGGCTGATCAGCATTCGCCGGGGGCGGCGCACGCGGACGTGTGGGACTCCATCGACGACCTGTGGAAGTGGCTGGACGGCAACAGTCCTTACAACGGCCGCGAGGGGCTGCTGCTGCGCATGCTCAAGCTGTCGGAGGAGGTCGGCGAGGTCGCCGAGGCGGTGATCGGCGCAACCGGCCAGAACCCCCGCAAGGGCACGATCCACACCTGGGACGACGTCCAGGCGGAACTCTGCGACGTGGCGATCACGGCCCTGGTCGCTCTGCGCACCCTGACCCCGCAGACCCGCGAGGTGTTCACGCGGCACTTGGCGCGGGTGACGGCTCGCTCGCTGGGGACGGACGCCGACCGCTGAGGCCGCTCGGCGCCGCGCGTCGCCGCGCAGGAAGAGCCGACTCACGCGGAGCGAAGAGCCCCCTCACGCGGCCCAATGAACATGCGTGCCACTGTCGCTCGACGTGATCGCGCGCGGGCCTGGTCGGGAAACGCCCCGGTTCGGCACGGGGCCTTCCGATGTCTCTGCCGTCTGCCCGGGTGAGGCCGCGTGCGCCGAACGGGCCCACCTCGGCGCCCTTGAGCCGGTGCAGGCCGCCCCTGTCACTTACGGTCGGCCGGGAAGTCCACCGTCTCGATCCCCCTGGGTCGGAGGGGTGAACCGGACGAAGCGTTCGAAAACCGGTGGCACCGCCGCGGGGGAAGTGCGCCGGGAGAACAGGAGGCCGACCATGACGACGCGAGAGCCGCGGGCTCGCCGGTTACGCAGGCGGACCTGCCGCACGGTCGGGGCCTGCATGCTCGCCGCGGGGTGCGTCGTCCGGATTCGAGACAGCCGTCACCACGAAGTCCCCCGGACCGTATTTCCAGGTGAAGGCGCTGAACGCGCAGGGCAGGGTGCTCGGGACCTCACGTGTCGTGACTCTCCCGGACAACGGTCGACGGGGGAGACCATGAAGGAGTCGCGGCGTGGCGGTCCGACGGCGCGGCAAGCCCCCGAAAAACCGGAGAGAGCCTCCGCCGCAGGCCGCAAGTCCTTTCCCGGACACAGCCGCGGGTAGGGGCAGACGAGTCGGGCTGTACGCCGGGTTCTGTTCCCCGGGTTCCTCGCGGAGCCCGGGGCGACGGCCATCCATCTAGGGCCGGTGTTGCCACCGGCCTCGTGCGGTCCACCCGCGGACTCGGGCGGGCAGCCCTCGAACGTCCGCGCAGAGCGCTTTTCACGGCGCTCCTTTTGACCTTGCTCCGGGTGGGGTTTACCTAGCTGCCCAGGTCACCCTGGGCACTGGTGGTCTCTTACACCACCGTTTCACCCTTACCGAGGGCCGAAGCCCCCGGCGGTCTGCTTTCTGTGGCACTGTCCCGCGGGTCACCCCGGGTGGCCGTTAGCCACCACCCTGCCCTGTGGAGCCCGGACGTTCCTCGGGAAGCCCCTGAGGGGCTCCACGCGGCCGTCCGCCCGGCTCGTCTGCCGTGTCGACCATGGTACCGGGCGCATGGGGCGCCCGATCGCCCCGTCAGAGGAAGTCCGTCGTGTCCAGATCGAAGGCGAAGGGGTCGGGGAGGGAGAGGGGCTTGCCGAAGGGGCGGGTGCACAGCTCTCGGTAGTCGTCGCGCTTCGGCTCGCTGAACAGGGTGATCGAGGCGGCATCCCGGTCGACGAGCAGGTAGAGCGGGATACCGGCGCGGGCGTAGCACCGGCGCTTGGCCTCCCGGTCGGCCTCCGGCTTCGTGGAGGTCACCTCCAGCACCATGGCGACGCCTTCGCAGGGCATCCAGGGCTCGGCACCCCGGTAAAGGCGCAGCGCCCTGGGCGCGAAGGTGCCGTCCGGGATCACATGATTCTTCGGGCAGTGCCCTCCACTGATCAGCCTCAAGCCCTTGTTCCCGGAGAACTGCATCTCGGTCCGGGCCCGCCCGTACACCTGCCTCACGATCAGCTCGATGCAGTCCTCGTGCTCCCCGTCCGGCGGCGGCGTCACTACGATCTCCCCCTCGATCAGTTCGGCCCGGAAGCCTGCCGGGGTGTCGAGGGACAGGAAGATCTCCAGCAGTCCCTCGGCCGGCGTGGTGGGCTCGTGCGCCACGGCAGTCATGTCACGCCCCTCCTTCGGTCGCTCGCCAGACTCGGACATCCCAAGATCACCTGTCCATGAGATCGGGAACCGTTCCCTCGATCGTGGCACAGACGCGCGCGCTCACGCGGGTGTGAAGCGCAGGGTCGCCGTGACCGGGTCGGCCCGGGTGAGACGTACGCGCAGGTCCTCGCCCAGCGGGAGGGGGATGCCGGGGCTCTCGACGGGGGCCACCACGGGTGGGGAGGTCAGTTGCACGGTGCCGGCGGTGGGGTGCCGCTCCTCCACGTCGATGACGCAGGCGTCGAACACGTCGCCGGTCCGGTCCGCCAGCAGCGCGGCCTCCAGCGCGCGGAGGCAGTCCTGTTCGACGGCGTCCGCGCGCCGGATGCCCTCGGCCATCTCCGCGGGCAGCGCGTCCAGCGCGGCGAGCACCCAGTCGGGCGGATCCTGGCCGGCCGCGGCGGCGAGGCAGATCTCGGTGGCGTACCGGTCGGCGAGCCGGTGCAGCGGGGCGGTGCAGTGGGCGTAGGGGGCGGCGACGGCGGCGTGGGTGGTGATCTCCGGCAGCCTGCCGTCCCGGAAGACGGTGTGGCCCGCGGCGTGCAGCAGGGTCGTGCACTCCTGGAGGAAGGCCGCGTGCGGCGGCCGGTGCGGGTCGAGGGAGCGGACGAGGGCCGCGTACGAGACGTGGTGCGGCCAGTCGATGCGCAGGGCGTGCGCGGTACGGCGCAGCCGGCGGACCGCACCGTCGGGGGCGGCGGCCAGGGTGCACAGCACGCCCGTCCCCTGCCTCAGCATCAGCTCGGCCGCCGCCATGCCGGGCAGGAGAGAGAGCTGGGCGTACCGGCGCTCGACGGCGGGCGGCACGCGGTAGGCGAGCCGGTACTCGGAGCCGTACGCGGCCATCTCCTGTTCGGGCGGGGTGAGCGAGATGCCGCCGCGCTCGGTCTCCAGCCCCTCGCACAGCCGCCCGACCTCAGCCAGCAGCGCGAGCGGCTCCTCGGCGGTCCCGGCGTCGATCGCGTGCTGGACCTCGGCGGGGTCGAGCCGTGCGCGGCTGCGCACCAGGGCGCGCCGCAGGTCGACGGCGAGGACCCGGCCGTCCGCGTCGAGGTCGA
Source organism: Streptomyces sp. NPDC014864 (assembly GCF_043081525.1). Classification (NCBI taxonomy): domain Bacteria; kingdom Bacillati; phylum Actinomycetota; class Actinomycetes; order Kitasatosporales; family Streptomycetaceae; genus Streptomyces; species Streptomyces sp. NPDC014864. Next base: position 37,337 of record NZ_JBIBWT010000017.1, on the reverse strand, counting down.
GCGTCCACAGGACGGCCGGGCGGGTCCGCCCCGGCAGCAGGCTCGCCGCGCCCTCCCCCAGGACGGCCGGGTGCAGCGGGACGTTCCCGTCGGGGAAGCACAGCGTGATGACCCTGCGGTGCGTCTCGGCGTCCACCGGGCCGGACGGCACGACGAAGGCGGCGACGTCCGCGACGGCGTACCGCACGCGGTGGCCGGTGCCCCTCCTGGACAGGTGCACGGCCCGGCCGAGGGTGGCGGCGCCGGGCCGGGCAAGGGTGAAGAAGGGCACGTCGGTGGCGTCTTCGCGGGCTGCGCGGGCCTCGAGCGCTGCGAGGGGGAGGACGGGGTCCCGTGCCGCCCGTTCGGCCTCGGCCAGGACCTCGGGCGGGAAGCCGCCGGGCACCCCCGGCGCGGTGCGCAGCGCGGCGAGCGCGGCCCTCAGGGGCGCTCCGGGAGCGCCGGTCACGCGGATGCGGCGGCGGGGCATACAGCGAGCGTAGGCCGGGGGTGCCCGGGCGGCACGCCGTACGCTGGCGCGGAGTCCCACAGAAGGAGTGACCCCGTGCTTGTCCTGCTGCCGCCGTCCGAAGGCAAGGCCTCCTCCGGGCGTGGCGCCCCGCTGCGGCCGGAGTCGCTGTCGCTGCCGGGGCTCGCCGCCCCCCGGGAGGCCGTCCTCGGCGAACTGGTCGAGCTGTGCGCGGGCGACGAGGACAAGGCCCGCGAGGTGCTCGGGCTGAGCGAGGGCCTGCGCGGCGAGGTCGCCAAGAACGCGGAGCTGCGCACGGCGGGCGCGCGCCCCGCCGGGGAGATCTACACCGGGGTGCTCTACGACGCCCTCGGCCTGGCCTCCCTCGACACTGCCGCCAAGCGGCGCGCGGCGCGGTCGCTGCTGGTGTTCTCGGGGCTGTGGGGTGCCGTCCGGGTGACCGACCGGATCCCGTCCTACCGCTGCTCGATGGGGGTGCGGCTGCCGGGGATCGGGGCGCTGGGCGCGTACTGGCGCGCGCCGATGGCCTCGGTGCTGCCCGACGCGGCCGGCTGCGGGCTGGTGCTGGACCTGCGGTCCTCCGCGTACGCGGCCGCCTGGAAGCCGAAGGGCGAGGTCGCGGGCCGGACGGCGACCGTGCGGGTGCTGCACGCGCAGACGGTGGACGGCGTGGAGAAGCGGTCGGTCGTCAGCCACTTCAACAAGGCGACCAAGGGCCGGATCGTCCGCGCCCTGCTGACCGAGGGGGCCGCGCCGAAGGACCCGGCCGAGCTGGTGGAGGCGCTGCGCGACCTCGGGTACGTGGTGGAGGCGGAGCCGCCCGCGAGGGCGGGGAGGCCGTGGGCGCTGGACGTGGTGGTGACGGAGATCCACTGACACGGCTGACACTTCCGGGACGTTGCAACATGCGCAACGTCCTTTGCGCAGAATGAAGGGCATGGGCAGGATACGGCCATGCCCTCCACCCCCGTGCCCGCGCCGTTCTCCGTGCTCGATCTCGCTCCCGTCGTGCCCGTGGTCGTCCTCGACGACGCCGCGGACGCGGTGCCGCTGGCCCGGGCGCTGGTGGCCGGCGGGCTGCCCGCGATCGAGGTGACGCTGCGGACGCCGGCCGCGCTCGACGGGATCCGGGCCGTCGCCGGCGCGGTGCCGGACGCGGTGGTGGGCGCGGGCACGGTCATCTCCCCGGGCCAGGTGCCGGACTGCGTGGCGGCCGGGGCGCGGTTCCTGGTGAGCCCCGGCTGGACGGACGCCCTGCTGGAGGCGATGCGGGGGTCCGGGGTGCCGTACCTGCCGGGGGTGTCGACGACGACGGAGGTGGTGGCGCTGCTGGAGCGCGGGGTGCGGGAGATGAAGTTCTTCCCGGCCCAGGCGGCCGGTGGCACCGCCTATCTGAAGTCCCTGTCCGGCCCGCTCCCCCAGGCCCGCTTCTGCCCGACCGGGGGCATCGGCCCGGACACCGCGCCTACGTATCTGGCGCTGCCCAATGTCGGGTGTGTCGGCGGGAGTTGGATGCTGCCGCCGGACGCGGTGGCCGCGCGGGACTGGTCCCGGATCGAGCGGCTGGCCCGTGAGGCGGCGGGGCTCAGCGCAGGTGCGAGGTGTCGTTGAGCAGCCGGACGCTCGCGTTGCCGTCCGCGTAGTACGCCACCGCCGACAGCGAGGCCGCCGACAGCTCCATGCGGAACAGTGACTCGGGCGGGGCGCCGAGCGCCAGGCGGACGAACGTCTTGATCGGGGTGACGTGCGTGACCAGCAGGACGGTACGGCCCGCGTGGGCGGCGACCAGCTTGTCGCGGGTGGCGGCGATCCGGACGGCGGTCGCGGCGAAGCTCTCACCGCCGCCGGTGGGTTCGGCCTCGGGGGAGGCCAGCCAGGCGTTCAGGTCGTCCGGGTGGCGCTCGCGGACCTCGGCGAAGGTGAGCCCCTCCCAGGCGCCGAAGTCCGTTTCGCGCAGGCCCTCTTCGACGGTGACGCCCAGGCCGAGGCGGGCGGCGACGATGCCGGCGGTCTCGCGGGTGCGGGCCAGGGGCGAGGAGACGACGGCCTGGATCGTGCCGCGCCGGGCGAGGGCCGCCGCGACGCGCTCGGCCTGCTCCCGGCCCACGGCGGAGAGGGAGGGGTCGGTCCCGCCGCTGCCGGAGAACCGCTTCTGCGGGGTCAGCGGGGTCTCGCCGTGCCGCAGCAGGACGAAGGTGGAGGGAGCGCCGAGATCCGCGGGAGCCCACCCGGGCGAGACGACCCGCGCGGCCCTGACATCGGCGCCCGCGGGGGCGGGGGGTCCGGCATCCGCGCCGGCGGCTGCACGGGCTCCGGCACCCACGCCGGTGGCGGCACCTGCCTCGGCATCCGGGCCGGTGACGGCACCCGCCTCGGCATCCGGGCCGGTGACGGCACCCGCCTCGGCATCCGGGCCGGTGACGGCACGCGCCTCGGCATCCGCGCCGGTGACAACATCCGCACGCTCGTCGGGCGTGCCGGTGACAACATCCGCACGCTCGTCGGGCGTGCCGGTGTCGGGCGCACCGGTGTCGGGAGACGTCCCCGTGTCCATCGCCTCGTTGGCCAGGCGGTCGGCCTGTTTGTTCTGGTCGCGCGGGATCCACTCGTAGGTGACCCGCTCGGGCGGGAAGACCCGGGCCGCCTCCGTCGCCAGCCGTCGGAGGCCGGGGTGCTTGATCTTCCAGCGGCCGGACATCTGCTCCACGACGAGCCTGGAGTCCATGCGGACGTGCACCCGTGCCGCGGGGTCCAGTTCGCGCGCGGCGCGCAGGCCGGCCAGCAGGCCCCGGTACTCGGCCACGTTGTTCGTGGTGGTGCCCAGGTACTCGGAGACCCGCGCCAGCGTCTCCCCCGTCGCCGCGTCGATCACCACGGCCCCGTAGCCCGCGGGCCCGGGGTTGCCCCGCGACCCGCCGTCCGCCTCGACGATGAACTCCCGCACGCCGTACTGCTCCCTACCGGCCCTACCGGCCCTACCGACCTGCCCGCCCGACCACCGACCGCGCGCCCGGTCAGAGGCCGGACTCGGCGGTGCGCACCAGGATCCGGCGGCAGTTCTCGCAGCGTACGACCGTGTCGGGGGCGGCCGCGCGGATCTCGCTCAGCTCGGTGATGGCGAGCTCCTGGCGGCAGCCCTGGCAGGTGCGCTGGTACAGCTTCGCCGCGCCGATGCCGCCCTGCTGCGCGCGCAGCTTGTCGTACAGCTTGAGCAGGTCCGCGGGGACGGAGCCGGCGACGACCTCCCGCTCCTTGGTCACGGACGCCGCCTCGCCGTCGATCTCCTCGAAGGCCGCGTCCCGGCGCCCGGTCGCGTCGTCGATCTTGGACTGTACGGAGCCGACCCGCTCGGTGAGCTCGGCGACCCGCTCCTGCGCGGACTCGCGGCGCTCCATGACCTCCAGGACGACGTCCTCCAGGTCGCCCTGGCGCTTGGCGAGGGAGGCGATCTCGTGCTGGAGGTTCGACAGGTCCTTCGGGGAGGTGACGGCGCCGGAGTCGAGGCGCTGCTGGTCGCGGGCGGCGCGCTGGCGCACCTGGTCCACGTCCTGCTCGGCCTTGGTCTGCTCGCGGGCGGTGTCGCTCTCCTCGGTCTGCGCGGCCACCAGCAGGTCGCGCAGTTGCGTCAGATCCTTCGTCAGGGCCTCGATCTCGGCGTGCTCGGGCAGGGACTTCCGCTTGTGCGCGAGCTGCTGCAGGCGGACGTCGAGGGCCTGGACGTCGAGCAGTCGGATCTGGTCGGCGGGCGCGGCGTTCAGTTGGGGGCTCCCGGGGCATTCGAAGGGGTGCGCGAAGCGCTCGTTGGAAGGGTGGTGGCGGGCGACGGGCGGGCGGTGGCGGTGGACGCCGCGTGGGCGGTCCAGGGGTCGGTGACCGTGGCCGAGACGTGCACGCGCAGGTCCCATCCGTGCCGGTCGGAGATTTCGTCGAGCTGGGCTGCGGCCAGCTCGCACCAGGGCCACTCGGTGGCCCAGTGCGCCGCGTCGAGCAGCGCGAGGGGGCTGTGGGCGGAGGCCGCCACGAACTCGGAGGCCGGGTGGTGGCGCAGGTCCGCGGTGAGGAAGGCGTCGGCACCGGCGGCCCGTACGGCGTCGAAGAGGCTGTCGCCGGAGCCGCCGCTGACGACGACCGTGCGGACGAGGGCCTCCGGGTCGCCGGCGACGCGGATGCCCTGCGCGGTGGCGGGCAGCCGCTCGGCGGCGCGCGCGGCGAACTCGCGAACGGTCAGCGGGTGGTCCAGCGCGCAGACGCGGCCCAGGCCGCGGCGGCCCTCCGGGTCGGTGGTGTCGGGCACCAGGGGCCGTACGACCCGCAGGTCCAGCGCGCCCGCGAGGGCGTCGGAGACGCCCGGGTCGGCGGTGTCCGCGTTGGTGTGCGCCACGTGCAGCGCGATGTCGTGCTTGATGAGGGTGTGCACCACGCGGCCCTTGAAGGTGGAGGCCGCGACCGTCGTCGTACCGCGCAGGTAGAGCGGGTGGTGGGTGACCAGCAGGTCCGCGCCCAGCTTCACCGCCTCGTCGACGGTCTCCTGGACGGGATCGACGGCGAACAGGACCCGGGTGACCTCCTGGTCGGGGTCGCCCACGACGGTGCCGACCGCGTCCCAGGACTCGGCCCGCTCGGCGGGCCACAGGTTCTCCAGCGCGGCGATGACTTCACACAGACGGGGCACGGGTGCAAGGCTACCTGCCCGATCTCCGCGGCTGAACCGGTGCCGTCGCCCGGGCCCGGGGCGCACGCGTCCAGCACACACGTCTCCACCCCCTCAGCAGAATCGCTTCTGCTCCACCCTTATGTGTGAAGCCGCCGCCCGCCGCTCCTGCCGCCGCACCGACGAAAACTAGCGTCGTCACCGGAGGTGACCGACGATGACGGCCTGTGCCATCGAACCCACGGCGGACAACGAGCACGGCGGTACGCCGCAGGCAGGCTGCACGATCACGGCGGACGGAGCCTACGCGGCCCGGCTGGCGCGCAGCGGCGACTCCCTTTACCCGGAGCGCTGGACGCTGGACGGCCCCGAGCCCTACACGGTGCCGCTGCCCGGCAACCAGCCCGAGGAGCCCGGTACGGAGGTGCAGCCGATGGCCGACGGCCGGGTCCTCATCCGGCGGCCGACTGCCGGGCGGCACGCCTTCTCCCTGCTGTATCCGACCGGCCCCGGCACCGGGGAGCTGCCGCTCGGCGCGGTCGAGTGCCCGGAGGACACCGGCCTGCGGCTGCTGCCCCCGGCGCCCGACGGCGAGCGGGCCTACGCGCTCGCCGTCGGCCGGCGTTCCACGGCGGTGTGGCTGGTGGTGGGCGGCGCCCTGGGGCCCGAGCTGGTGGCCGAGGTGCCGGGGCACTGTTCGGGCGGGGTCTGGCTGGACCGCGCGGGACGGATGCTGGCGCTGGACCGGGAGGCCCTGGGGCGGACCAAGACGGTCGTGGTGGACCTCGGGCGCGACGGCGCGGTGTCGCCGCTGCTGCAGATCACCGCCGACAGCGACGACCGGCTGCTGCTCGCCGACCCGGACAGCGGGCTGCTGCTGATCCGCTCGGACGCGCCCTCCCCCGGGGAGGAACGGCTGGGCTGGGGCGTGCTCGGCAGCACTCTGCCGGTGCGCTTCCCGGAGTGCCTGCGGCTGCCGGACTGCGTGGTGACCCCGTTCGCCATCCAGCCGGGGCAGGTGCTGACCCCGGAGCACTGCGGGGTGGCGCTGCGCTGCGACGGCGCCCTCGGCAGCTGGGTCGGCGTGTGGCGGCCCACCGAACGGCAGGTGGTCCATCTGCCCGCGCCCGAGGGGTGGTTGACCGGGGCCGGGCTGTGGACCGCGGACGGGACGCTGCGGCTGCCGTACGCGACCGAGGCCGTGCCCTGCGGGGTGGCCGCGTGGGAGGCACCGCTCGGGCAGGCGTCGCCGCACCCGGCGGCGCGTGAGGGCTCCGCGGGCGCGGAGAGGGCGCCGTCCGGAGCCGGGGAACCGTCCGGCGGGGGCCTCTCGGACGCAGGGGAGCTCTCCGATGCCGGGGCCGCCGAAGGCGAAGGAGCGGGCGCCGCGCGGACGTCGGCCGGGCAGGCGTCGGTGGCGCGGGCGCCGGCCGCCGGGACACGGGCCTCGGGTGACGGGTCGGGCCCCTGTCCGCGCGGAGAACCGGACGCCGAACCCGCGGCGGCGGCACGCCCGTTGCCGCCGGAACCTGTCGCGCCCCGCCCGGTCCCGTTGCAGCAGGCGCCTCTGACGGACCGTATGGCGCGCAGGTAACGAAGTCGTGCCGGTCGGCGTGGCCGCCTGGATTTCGCCCGAGGTGTGCCGGTTAGACTCGCCCGGCTGTACGAAAGATGATGTTGACGGGGTGAATTCTTCCGATGAACGACGCCAGCACGAACCAGCCGCTGCCCGACGAGGGCGCCCAGGAGGCCACCGGTCACGGCAGGCACCGCGGTCCGGTCTCGTCCCACGACGGCGAGGCGGCCCCCAGCGGCCGCCACCGCAAGCCCGCGGAGAAGGCCCAAGCGGCCGCCTGACAGCGGACAGCGGACGGCGAAGGGTCCCGGACTTCCTGGAAGTCCGGGCCCCTTCGCCGTTGTGGCGCTACGCGCGGCGGGGCCGAGGACCTCGACGGCCGTGGACTTCTCCACCCTCCGCCCGCGGTCCACCCCGCCGACGACGGCTGACGGTCCCTCCGGCGGTCGTGGCGTACCTGTCCCCCCGGACGGTTCAGGTGTGTTCGACGACGGTGTCGGCGAGGACGGGGGCGTCGTCCCGCTCAGCGGCGCTCACGGCGACCCGCACCGCCCCCTCCTGCCGCCACATGCGGACGCGCAGGGTCTCGCCCGGGTACACCACCCCGGCGAAGCGCGCGGTGTACGAGCGGACCCGGGTCACGTCACCGCCGAGCAGGGTGTCCACGACGGCCTTCAGTGTCATGCCGTAGGTGCACAGCCCGTGCAGGATGGGCCGGTCGAACCCGGCGCGCCGTGCGAACTCGGGGTCGGCGTGCAGCGGGTTGTAGTCGCCGCTCAGCCGGTACAGGAGGGCCTGGTCCTCACGGATCGGCCGCTCGACGGTCCGGTCCGGTGCGCCGGTGGGCTCCACAAGGCGGGTGGTGGGGCCGCGGTCGCCGCCCCGGCCGCCCTCCCCGCGGACGAAGATCCGGGCGTCGCTGGTCCACAGGGGGCCGTCGGCGTCGGTGACCTCGGTGCGCAGGACGAGGACGGCCGCCTTGCCCTTGTCGTGGACGGCGACGATCCGGCTGGTGGCGGTGGCGGTGCCGCGCGCGGGCAGGGGCCGGGACACGGTCAGCGCCTGGCCGCCGTGCAGCACCCGGGCGAGTTCGACCTCGACACCGGGCATGGACAGACCGCTGATCACGCCGGGTGGGCCGCCCCCGGCGACGGTGGCGAAGCTCGGCAGGACGTGCAGCCTGGACTCCAGGGTGTAGCGCAGCTCGTCGGGGTCGGTGGCGGGGACGCCCGCGCCGATGCCGAGGTGGTAGAGCTGGACGTCCTTGGGAGTCCAGGAGATCTCGCCGGTCCGGGGCTCGGCGGCGAGGGCCTTGGCTGCGTCGATGGGCATGGGACTCCTGAGGTCTCGAGACCCCGGCCGGCCGTCCGCACCGCCGGCCGCACCGGGGTCGTCACGGTGCCGCGGAACCCGACGCTTCCAGAACGCGTTCCAGTCGGCGCCCCCTGTATAGCCCAGTGCCCGCCGGTTGCGCAGGCTGCTGACGCGGTGCCAGTTCAGTGGAGGCCGGTCCGGTCGGCCGTGACATTTGTCCTGCCGGAGAGCGGACAAGCGCCTCTGCCGTGCGGTGGCCGGGACTCGTAGCGTCGTGGTCATGGCGAAGAGGAGCGGGACGGAGCCGGGCGGGACACCGGCGGCCCTCGGTGCGATCCTCGTGCTGACCACCTGGCTGCTCGCGTTTCGGTTCGTACGCAGTCCTGTCGCACCGCCGCGGCGCGGGCATTGCCTGATATCGAGGAGATTCGGGGGACGAGGACATGCCCTGGACGTGTGGCATCGCAGAGCCAAGGAAGAAGTCGCGGTCGGTGCTGCGGCCGATGCGGGAGGGGCGGCGCCGCCGCGCGGAGGAGAAGCGTCGTCTTATGGCCGGGTGGCGGGCAGAACGCAAGGCCGGCAAGGCCGCCGAGAACCCGGGGCCGCCGCCCAACGGTTTCACCCTGCTGCCGTGGCTGCTGATGGGAATGGGCGCCCTCTCCAACATCTTCCGGGGCCAGACGCCCAACCCGTGGATCGGTGCCCTGGGCCTGTTCGTCTTCAACTCCCTCTACGTACACATCGCCTTCCGCGCCTTCCACCCCCGCTGCCGCAACGCGGCGTCGACGCGGGTCGCCCTCGGACTGCTGGCGGCAGTCGCCTGCGCGCTCGCGGCCGGCTACGGCGGCAGCTGGCAGTTGTTCTTCCCCCTGCTGGGCCTGGCGACGGGCGCCGTGCTCCGCGGGCCGCACCTGCGCTACGCCGGTCTGGCGGTGGCCGCGCTCGCCGGTGGGGTCAGCTGCGCCCGTGACGGCTGGGACGGAATCGGCATCGCGTACGCGACCTGGATCTCCACCATGGTGACGGCGGCGATCCTGTCCCTGTCCGAGGCGGTACGGGAACTGCGCGCCGCCCGCGAGGAGTTGGCGCGGCGCGCGGTGGAGCAGGAGCGGCTGCGCTTCTCCCGCGACCTGCACGACCTGCTCGGGCACACCCTGTCGGTGATCGTGGTGAAGTCGGAGGCGGCCCGGCGGCTCGCGCCGCGCGACATGGGGGCGGCGCTGACGCAGATCACGGACATCGAGTCCGTCGGGCGGCAGGCGCTCACGGAGATCCGCGAGGCGGTCACCGGCTACCGCGAGGGCAGCCTCAGCACCGAACTGGACGGGGCCCGTTCGGCGTTGACCGCGGCCGGCATCGAGCCCGTCGTGCGCCGGTCCGGGCCGCCGCTGACGCCGCAGACCGAGGCCCTGCTGGGCTGGGTGGTGCGGGAGGCGGTCACCAACACCGTACGTCACAGCGGTGCGGCCCGCTGCGAGATCACCGTCGACGGCACGCCCGAACGCGTCCGGCTCGAGGTCGCCGACGACGGCGAGGGCGACGGCACCCCCGCCTCCGCCTCTGCCCCGGCCCCGAATCCGCCGGGCATCGGCGGCACCGGTCTGAAGGGCCTGACCGAGCGCCTCGCGGCGGCGGGCGGCTCCCTGCGGGCCGGCCCCTCGCCGCGCGGAGGCTTCACGGTCGCCGCCGAACTCCCGGTGGACACGGCGAACTTCACCGGTCCGGAGGAACAATTCGCCCCGTCCAAGGGGCAGGAGGAGCACGTCGCCGGGTCCACGGAGGCGGCGCAGCGACTCTCCCGGCCCACTCCCCACGGCGCCCGGCGCGCGGCGATCCCCGGCACCGGCCCTCACTCCGCACGAGCGGACGACGGCATCGGCTCGGGTCCGCTCCCTACCCTTGACCCGTGAACGAGATGCCCCGGAACCACCGGCCCGCCCAGCCCGTCCGCATCCTGCTCGCCGAGGACCAGGGGATGATGCGCGGCGCCCTCGCCCTCCTGCTCGGCATGGAGGAGGACATGGAGGTCGTCGCCCAGGTCCCGGCGGGCGACGCGATCGTGGACGCCGCGCTGGTCCACCGGCCCGACGTGGCCCTGCTGGACATCGAACTGCCGGGCAGGAGCGGTCTGGACGCGGCCGCCGACCTGCGTGAGCAGGTGCCCGACTGCCGGGTGGTGATCCTGACCACCTTCGGCCGGCCCGGCTATCTGCGCCGCGCCATGGAGGCGGGCGCGGCGGGCTTCCTGGTCAAGGACGGCCCGGTGGAGGAACTGGCGGCCACCGTCCGCCGGGTGCTCACCGGCGAGACGGTGGTCGACCCGGCGCTCGCCGCGGCCGCCCTCAGCGCCGGGCCCAACCCGCTCACCGCCCGCGAGTGCGACGTGCTGAAGGCCTCGGCGGACGGCGCGACGGTCGCCGACATCGCCGCCCGGCTGCATCTGTCGGAGTCCACCGTCCGCAACTACCTGTCCGCCGCCATCGGCAAGACCGGCACCCGCAACCGCATGGAGGCGATGCGGGAGGCACGGCAGCAGGGGTGGCTGTAGGGAGCCGTGGCTCAGTCCGGGCCGGCGACCCGGATGGCCGGGGTCTTCTTGAGCAGCGCGCGGAGATGGGCGAGCCTGCGCGCGTCCCGCGGCATCGGTGTCGCGGACCTGGCCGGGCGTCCAACAGCCGGGGTGGAACAGCCCATGACGCTGCCCGGCGGGTAGCAGTTGTCCGGCGTGTTCCGGGTGACCGTGGTGCCGGAGAGGAGGTTCACCACCCCACCGGCACGGTAGCCGCCACCGCGCAGGCGCACTGAGGACTTCATGGACGGGCCTCCTTGTCCGTCGAGGACGCGGGCACGGCCACGAGTTCACAGCGCCGACTCAGGCACATGGGGTGATCGTCCGGCCGCAAGGTCATGGGTGTCCCGTGCGGATACGACCCGCACGGCGAGACGCCCGTACGGCCGGACGCCGCACGACGTACCACCGAGAGCTGACGCAGCGTCAGGACATTGCGGAACGGTCAAGAAATCGTTAGTACGCCAAAGCATCGGAATAGGCACCCGGACGTACGGGGTTCACCGAGGGCTACCCGCACGGTTGATCATCGACCCCTCTCCCCGGCCCGGAGGCCCCACTTCATGACGCTCACGACGACCGACCGGCCCGCGCCGAGCGCGAGCGGGGCACTCGTCCCCGTACTCGCCTTCGCGGGCATCGTTGTCGCGGTGATGCAGACCCTGCTCGTCCCGGTCATCAAGGATCTGCCGCAGCTGCTGGACACCGCGCCCAGCAACGCGACCTGGGTGCTGACCTCGACCCTGCTCTCGGGCGCGGTGGCCACGCCGATCATGGGCCGCCTCGGCGACCTGTACGGCAAGCGGCGGATGCTGATCGCGAGCCTCGCGGTGATGGTGGTGGGCGCGCTGGTCAGCGCGTTCACCAGCACTCTGCTGCCCATGATCGTCGGCCGTGCGCTCCAGGGCTTCGCGATGGGCGCCATCCCGCTCGGCATCGGCCTGATGCGGGACATGCTGCCGCGCGAGCGGCTCGGCTCGGCGATGGCGCTGATGAGCTCCTCGATCGGCGTCGGCGGCGGCCTCGCGCTGCCCGCAGCGGCCCTGGTCGCCCAGCACGCGAACTGGCACGCCCTCTTCTACGGCGCCGCCGGCCTCGGCGTGCTCTCCATCGTCCTCACCCTCCTCGTCGTCCCCGAGTCCCCGATGCGCGCGCGGGGCTCCTTCGACCTGCTCGGCGCGCTCGGCCTGTCCGCCGGGCTCGTCCTGCTCCTGCTGCCCGTCACCAAGGGCAGCGACTGGGGCTGGTCCTCCGGCAGGACGCTCGGCATGTTCGCCGCGGCCCTCGTCGTACTGCTGCTGTGGGGCGTGCTGGAGCTGCGCGTCAAGGCCCCGCTGGTCGACCTGCGCACCACCGCCCGCCGCGAGGTGTTGCTGACCAACCTCGCCTCGATCATGGTCGGCGTCAGCTTCTACGTCGTCTCGCTCGTCCTCCCCCAGCTGCTCCAGCTGCCCGAGGCCACCGGCTACGGCCTGGGCCGGTCGATGGTGGAGGCGGGTCTGTGCGTGGCCCCGCTGGGCCTGACGATGATGTTCACGGCGCCGCTCTACGCCCGCCTGTCCACCCGCTACGGCCCCAAGGTGACCCTGATCCTCGGTCTGCTGGTCATAGGTGCCGGCTACGGCGGCGGCCTCGGCCTGATGGACGCGGCCTGGCAGACGGTGGTCACCTCGGTGGTCCTCGGCGCGGGCATAGGCCTGGCGTACTCGTCCCTGCCCGCGCTGATCGTCGGCGCGGTCCCGGCCTCCGAGACCGGCGCGGCCAACGGCCTCAACACCCTGATGCGGTCCATCGGCACCTCGGTGTCGAGCGCCGTGATCGGCATGGTGCTGGCGAACACCGCGCACCCCGTCGGCGGCGTGGCGGTTCCGACGATGCACGGTTTCCGGGTCTCCTTCCTGATCGCGACGGCCGCCGTGGCCCTCGGCCTGGTCCTGGCCCTGTGCCTGCCGAGCCCGAACCGGTCGGTGCGGCCGCAGCTGCGGGCGAGCAGCGAGGAGGACGCCAACCTGGAGCGCGCGCAGGATGTGCTGCGCGGCTTCCGCGGGCGGGTCCTGGGCGCCGACGGGGCGCCGGTCCCGCGCGCCAAGGTCACCCTGATCGACCGTCGCGGCCGGCAGGCGGGGGCCACGCTCTCCGCGGCGGACGGCAGCTACGCCCTCGCCGTCCCGGCCGAGGGCCCCTACGTGCTGGCCGCCCGCGCCACCGGGCACGGCCCGCACGCCTCCTCGGCGACCCACACCGGTGACGACCGCCCGGTCGACCTGGACCTGTCCCTGCCGGGCGAGACGGTCACCACGTGAGCGCCCGCGCCTGAGACCCACACCTCCCGCACCCTCCGTCGCCCCTCCGGCGGAGGGTGCGGCAGCATGGGGGCCCTCATGCACGTACGACCGGAAGGACCCCCATGCCCGCGGCACCCAAGCCGGACACCCTGGCCGCGTTCGAGGCCGCCAAGGGGTTCATGCCCACCGACGAGGGGCTGGCGCTGTACGCGGCCGCCGTGGAGGCCGGACGGCTCGGGCTGCCGCTGCTGGAGGTGGGCACCTACTGCGGACGCTCCACGATCCTGCTGGCCGACGCGGCCCGGCAGTCCGGGGTCACCGCGCTCACCGTCGACCACCACCGCGGCAGCGAGGAGCAGCAGCCCGGCTGGGAGTACCACGACCCGGAGACGGTCGACCCGGAGATCGGCCTGATGGACACGCTGCCCACGTTCCGGCGCACCCTGCACCGGGCGGGCCTGGAGGAGCACGTGGTGGCGCTGGTCGGCCGCTCGCCGCAGATCGCCGCGTTCTGGAACACCCCGCTCGGCCTGGTGTTCGTCGACGGCGGCCACACCGACGAGCACGCCGCCGCCGACTACGAGGGCTGGGCGCCCCATGTCGCCGAGGGCGGCCTCCTCGTCATCCACGACGTGTTCCCGGACCCGGCGGACGAGTTCACCGGGCAGGCCCCGTACCGCGTCTACCGCCGGGCCCTGGAGTCGGGCGAGTTCACCGAGCTCCCGGCGACCGGCTCGCTGCGCGTCCTGCGGCGAACGCAGGTGCCGGTCCGCACCGCCTGAGCCTTCCCCCGGCCGCGCCCCGCCCCTACGATCACTCATCCGGATCACCGGGGAGTGATCCGCTACGGGGGTGGGGGCTGTGGACTTCCTGCTCGGGACACCCCTGATCGTCTTCGGGGCGCCGCTGGTCGGCATCGCGGGCCGCGTGATCGAGATCTCGGGCCGCGAGGGACTGGGCAAGGCCCTCGGTGTGGGGGGCTGCCCGGCCGTGCTCGCGGTCGCCGGGTGGCTGATCATCGGCAGCTTCTGAGCCGTCGCGGCGTCCGCGGGCCCCGGCCGCGCACGCGGCTCGGCACGGCCGGACGCGGGGCCACGGGTGACGGGCGCGGGCCGGACGCGGCGAGCCCATTTCGCACCGGGCCACGGGTCACGGGCTCGGGCCGGACGCGGGGCCGCCGTCCCGCCCGGGCTCCGGGTGACCGGCTCGGGCCATGTGCGCCGTGGCCGGCCGCTAGGGTGGCTGACGTGTCGTACCTAGGCCCGGACTTCGATCCCCCGCAGCCCCGCCGCTCCCGGCGCGCGCCCCTGATCGTCGCGCTCGCCGCGCTGGTACCCGGCGGGCTGCTCGGCTGGGTCGTGTACGAGGCGGTCGGCAAGGACGGTTCCGGGGGCGGCGCGGACCGGGCCGACGCACGACCGGCCACCAGCGCTCCCCCGTCCGCCCCGGCCCCGTCCCCCGGCGACGACTCCAAGCGGCCGGGCGCCTCCCCGGCGCCGTCGCGGAGCACGGAGCCCTCCGCCTCCGCGCCCGCCGCCTCCGGCTCCCTCAAGGGCAAGGTCGTCGTCATCGACCCGGGGCACAACCCCGGCAACTTCCGGCACACCGCCGAGATCAACCGTCAGGTGGACATCGGCACCAACCGCAAGGAGTGCGACACCACGGGCACGTCCACCAACTCGGGTTACACCGAGGCCCGGTTCAGCCTGGATCTCGCGCACCGGCTGCGCGCGCTGCTCCAGCAGCAGGGCGCCACGGTGAAGCTGACGCACGACGGGGACTCCCCGGCCTGGGGCCCGTGCGTGGACGAGCGGGCCCGGATCGGCAACGCCGCGCACGCGGACGCGGCGATCTCCCTGCACGCCGACGGCGCCGCCGCGGGCGACCGCGGCTTCCACGTCATCCTCCCCGCGTCCGTGCACGCCGGCCGTGCCGACACCCGCCCGATCGCCGCCGCCTCGCGCGACCTCGGCGAGCGGGTCGCGGGCAACTTCGTGCGTGTCACGGGGAACGCGCCGTCCAACTACATCGGCGGCGGCACCGGACTCGTCACACGGAAGGACCTGGGCGGTCTCAATCTGTCAACGGTTCCGAAGGTGTTCATCGAGTGCGGCAACATGCGCGATAGCAAGGACGCGGCGCTGCTGACCAGCGGGGCCTGGCGGCAGAAGGCGGCGCAGGGGATCTCTGAGGGAATCGTGAGTTTCCTGCGCGGGTCATGACCGGCGCGCTGATCCCGGCGGACACCCTCTCGGGACGGACGATAGTGTCGTCCCTACGATGAGGGCCATCCCCGCGCTTCGCACCGGGGCCTGACGGCGACCCGGTGACGGCGACGCCTCTACCGACGACGAGACGACCTGTGAAGGACCTGAAGTGAATATCCGCTCCCTCACTCGAGGCGACGGCGTGGTGATCGGAGCAGCGGTGTTGCTGTTCATCGCGTCGTTCCTCGACTTGTACGACACGAGCTTCGTCAGCAGCGGCAATGCCTGGGACGGACTCGGTCTGGGCCTGGGCACCTACATGGGCGGAGTCGTCGGCGCCGCGCTGATCGTCGTCAACCGCTGCCTGCCGCAGCCCCGCAAGGTGGCGGGCCTGGACCTGGGCACCGTCGGGGCGGCCTTCACGGTCCTCGTGGCGTGGACCCTGTTCTGGCAGCTGGTGGACACCCCCGGCTCGATCAGCGCCGGCGCGGGCCTCATCCTCGGCTTCGTCGCGGCCCTGGTCCTGGCCGGTGCCGCCATCGCCACCCCGCTGGTCCCCGCCCTCCAGGCCGCGCTCGTCCCGGCCCCCAAGCCCGCCGCGCCGCAGCCCTACGGGGCCCAGCCGCAGGGCGGTTACGGCTACCCGGGCGCCCAGCAGCAGCCTTTCGGCGGCCAGCCGCAGCAGACCCAGCCCTTCGGCGGGCAGCCGCAGCAGCAGGCCCCGCAGCCGGCCGCGCCCTTCTCGCCGTTCTGGTTCGCGGTGCCGGCCCCGCGTCCGCTGTTCGCGGAGGACGGCTCGTCGCAGATCGCCGAACTGGCGCCGGGTGTTTGGTACTTGGCGGTGGAGCAGCGCGGCCAGGGCCTGCTGGCCGAGATGCAGGACGGCCGCCGCGGTGTCCTGCAGGACGCGTCCAACATCCAGCGCGGCTGAGTCCCTCCGCCGTCGGCCCGGCAACGGCCCCTCGTCCTTCCGGGCGGGGGGCCATCGCCGTACCGTCGCACGGCTCCGCACAACTGACGTACGCCGTTGACAAGTTGGAGGGGACATGGGGCTCGGGCCGTCCCCGGACCCGGACACGCCGCGGGTGCGGAGCCCGACGCCTGAGGCGGCCGGCCTCGGCGCGGAAGGTTTCAATCAGGCCACCGGGGCCAGACGGAAGCCATGTCCCCTTATCACAGCGGCTCCAACTCCGCCGGAAGAGTCATCGCGATGATCGCGGACGTGATGGCCCTCATCCTCGGCCTGTGGATCCTGATGTATCTGCTGGACGCCAACCGGGCCAACGAACTGGTCCAGTTCGTCCACAACGCGGCCGACGTACTGGCCGGCTGGTCGCGTGACCTGTTCACCTTCAACGAGGCATGGGCCCGGGTCGTCGCCGGCTACGGCCTGGCCGCGGTGGTCTACCTGTTCGTGGGGCACGCCATCGCCGGCCGTATGCGCGGCTGACCCGTCAGCCGCAGCAGTCCGGGTCCAGCCCCCTCGGCAGCCGGTCGGCGCTGAAGACGGTGCAGGTGGCCTCGTCGCCGCCGAGCGCGGCGACGGCGAGGAGGAGGGACCCGGCGGTCCACGTGGTGAGCTCGCGCGGCCAGATCGCGGCGTCCTCGAAGACGTAGCCCGTCCAGTACAGGCCGGTCTCCGGATCGCGCAGGTGCTGGATGGACTTGAGGACGTCGAGGGCGCGGTCGGACTCCCCCACCGCCCAGAGCGTCAGGGCCAGTTCGGCGGACTCGCCGCCGGTCACCCACGGGTTGGGCACCACGCAGCGTACCCCGAGCCCGGGCACCACGAAGCGGTCCCAGCCGGACTCTATGCGCTCCTTGGCCTCCACGCCGGTGAGCGCGCCGCCCAGCACCGGGTAGTACCAGTCCATCGAGTAGCGGTCCTTGTCCAGGAACCGCTCCGGGTGCCGGCGGATCGCGTGCCGCAGCGTGCCGACCGCCAACTCCCAGTCCGGCTGCGGCTCTTCCCGCTGCTCGGCGATGGCGAGGGCGCAGCACAGCGCGTGGTGGATCGAGGAGCTTCCGGTCAGCAGCGCGTCCGCCGTGGCCGTGCCGTCGGCCTCCCGCTTCCAGCCGATCTGGCCGCCCGGCTGCTGCATCCGCAGCACGAACTCGACCGCCGCGTACACCACCGGCCACATCCGGTCCAGGAACGCGTCGTCGCCGGTGGACAGGTAGTGGTGCCACACCCCGACGGCCGGGTAGGCGACGAAGTTCGTCTCGCGGCCCCGGTCGGTGACGTCGTCGTGGGCTCCGTCGGCGTACGCCGCGTACCAGGAGCCGTCGGCGTGCTGGTGCCGCGCCAGCCAGGTGTAGGCCCGCTCGGCCGCCTCGTGCTCGCCCGCCGCGTCCAGCGCCATCGCCGCCTCGACGTGGTCCCACGGGTCGAGATGGTGCCCGCGGAACCACGGGATCGCCCCGTCCTCCCGCTGCTCGGCGAGGATGCCGTGCACCGTCGCGGCGGCCTCCTCCGCGGTGAGGACTCCGGGCAGGACGAGGTGTTCCGTGCGGGGAGTGGTCACTTGGCGGCCGCCCGGGGGAGGTGGGGCTTGGTCGCGTACGCCACGAAGCTCTTGCCGATCAGCGGGTTGAGCGCCTGTTCGGCGACCCGCGTGGCCAGCGGTTTCTTCATGATGTCCCAGACCAGCAGCTTGTGGTACGCCCGCACCGGCAGGGCCTTGTCGTTGTCGACGCCGAAGGCGCACTTCAGCCACCAGTACGGCGAGTGCAGCGCGTGCGCGTGGTGCGAGCCGTAGGGCCTGAGGCCCGCTCCCCGCATCTTGGCGAGCAGTTCGTCGGCCTTGTAGATGCGGATGTGGCCGCCCTCGACCTCGTGGTAGGCGTCGGACAGGGCCCAGCAGACCTTCTCCGGGCCGTAGCGCGGGACGGTGACCGCGATCCGGCCGCCCGGCCTCAGCACCCGCACCATCTCGGCGAGTACGCCCTTGTCGTCCGGGATGTGCTCCATCACCTCGGAGATGATGACGACGTCGAAGGACTCGTCCGGGAAGGGCAGCGCGAGGGCGTCGCCCTCCATCGCCGTCGCGGTCGCGCCCGCCGGGGCCTCGCCCGCCTCCTTCATCGCGGCGAACCACTTGGCGACCTCGCGGATCTCCTCGCCGTTCCGGTCGAGGGCCACGACCTGGGCGCCGCGCCGGTAGCACTCGAACGCGTGCCGTCCGGCACCGCAGCCGAGGTCGAGGACGCGGTCGCCCGGGGCGAGCGGGAACCGGGAGAAGTCGACGGTCAGCACGTGCTCCTGCTTTCGCGGTTGGAATCGACGTCGGTCATCTGGGGTCCGGCCCCTCTCACTTGGCCGCCTCCACCGCGGCCTGCGCCTCGGCTCCGGCCGCCACGGCGGTGACCCCCGGGCGGACGGCCAGGGCAGCCGGTTCGGCCTCCGCCGCGACGGCAGCCGGTCCGCCGCCCGTCGCCACGGCAGACGGTTCGGCGCCGGCCGCGACGGCTGCCGCCGGGCCGCTTCCGGTCGTGGCGGCGCCGACCGCGACGGCCGTGGACCGTGACCGGGCGGGGGCGACGGCCGTGGCGCGCCCGGCCCGGGCCGCGGCGATGGCCTCCCGGTACCGGGCCACGGTGCCCTCGGCGGCCCGAGCCCAGGTGAAGTGGCGCAGCACCCGCTCGCGCCCGGCCCGGCCCAGCCGGTCCCGCAGCTCCGCGTCCTCCAGCAGCCGGCTCAGCGCGGCGGCCAGCGCGCCCGCGTCCGCGGGCGGCACCGCCAGGCACGTCTCGCCGTCGCGGCCCGCGACCTCGGGGATGGCGCCCCCGGTCGTGGCGACCAGCGGGGTGCCGGTGGCCATCGCCTCCGCCGCCGGCAGGGAGAACCCCTCGTACAGCGACGGCACGCACGCGACCTCGGCCGAGCGGACCAGGTCGACCAGTTCGGCGTCCGAGATGCCCTTGACGAACTCGACGGCGCCCTCCAGGCCGTACCGCTCGACCGCCTGCGCGACCGGCCCCTCGGTGGGCTGCTTGCCGACGACGACGAGGTGCGCCCCGGGGTGTTCGGTACGGACCTTGGCGAGCGCCTCGACGAGGAAGACCAGGCCCTTCAGCGGCACGTCCGCGCTGGACGTCGTCACGATCCGGCCCGGCACCCGCGGCACCGAGGGGTCGGGGGAGAACAGGTCGGTGTCGGCGCCGATGTGGACGACGTGGACGCGGTCCTCGCGCACCCCGAGGTGGTCGACGATCTCCTGGCGGGAGGTGCCGGAGACGGTGAGCACCGAGGGCAGGCGGCGGGCGACGCGCTTCTGCATCCGGGTGAAGGCGTACCAGCGGCGCACGGACCAGCGCCGCTGCCACCCCTCGGCGGCGTCCAGCTCCAGTTGCCGGTCGACGGTGATGGGGTGGTGGACGGTGGTCACCAGCGGCGCGCCGACATCGCCCAACAGCCCGTATCCGAGCGTCTGGTTGTCGTGCACGACGTCGAACTCGCCGCGCCGGGCGCGCAGATGGCGACGGGCGCGGAGCGAGAAGGTCAGCGGCTCGGGGAAGCCGCCCGTCCACATCGTGGCGACCTCCAGCGCGTCGACCCAGTCGCGGTACTCCTCGCGCTTCGGGGTGCGGAAGGGGTCCGGCTGGCGGTAGAGGTCCAGGCTCGGCAGCTCGGTCAGGCGCAGGCCGTCGAGGCCCTCGTCGAGCACGGGGTAGGGCTGGGAGCCGATCACCTCCACCCGGTGGCCGAGGCGGGCCAGCTCGCGCGAGAGGTGGCGCACATAGACGCCCTGCCCGCCGCAGAACGGGTTCCCCTTGTAGGTGAGGAGCGCGATGTCGAGCGGTCGCTCGCCGTCCTCGGCCGGGTCCTGCCGGGGACCCGCCTGACTGGCCTCAGCGGTCACTCTGGGCCCCCTTCTTCCTGCATTGTCCCGCGAGATTACGCCGGGACGCTAATCTAGAACAAGTTTCAGACTTGATCGTCCAGGAGGCTCCGAATCTACCGGCAGGTAGCCGCGCTGTGAGAAGTGGATCAGGTGATTCATGCCACGGCCGGCGCCCCTGCCCCGCTGTCCGATCACTCGCCCTCACCGACTGTCACGGAACGGTGCCCATGCCTGCGGAAGCCAAGGGGGAAGCCCGTACCGCGCGGACCTCCCCCGGTCCCCACTCCGTCCGAGCGGACGGTCCCCCGCCGCCTCCCCTCACCGAGCGGCAGGAGGCGCGGCGCCGCCGCATCCTGCACGCGAGCGCCCAGTTGGCCGGCCGGGGCGGCTTCGACGCGGTGCAGATGCGGGAGGTCGCGGAGTCCTCGCAGGTGGCGCTCGGCACGCTCTACCGCTACTTCCCCTCCAAGGTGCATCTGCTGGTCGCCACGATGCAGGACCAGTTGGAGCACATGCACGCAACGCTGCGCAAGAAGCCGCCGGCGGGCGAGACGGCGGCCGAACGGGTGGCGGAGACCCTGATGCGGGCCTTCCGCGCGCTCCAGCGCGAGCCGCAGCTGGCCGACGCGATGGTCCGTGCGCTCACCTTCGCCGACCGCAGCGTGAGCCCCGAGGTGGACCAGGTCTCCCGGCAGACCACGGCGATCATCCTGGACGCGATGGGCCTGGACAGCCCGACCCCCGAACAGCTCGCCGCGGTCCGGGTGATCGAGCACACCTGGCACTCGGCGCTGATCACCTGGCTGTCGGGCCGGGCCTCCATCGCCCAGGTGCGGACGGACATAGAGACGGTCTGCCGTCTGATCGACCTGACGGCTCCGGCGGAGGACGCCCCGGGTTCGTCCGCCGGGCCTCCCGGCCACCCTCCCCTCCCCTGCCGCTGACGGCGCGTCCGCCCCCCTTGCCGCCGGCGGTGCGTCCGCGCTCGGCCCGCCGTCTCCGCCGGGAGGAGCGGCATCCGCGCCCAACTCCGTGGCTGGGGAAGCCTGTTCTCCGGCGACCATCTGCCCCCGTGGATCACCCCGCGCATCGGCCCCCACGAGGTCCGGACGACGCCACCGTGCCCGACCCCCTCGGCGCGGTGCGGCGGCGGGAGCCCGGGCCGGACCCCCCCGCACCCAGGCCCCTCTCGCAGCCCCGCTACCTGCGGGTAGAGTGGCCGCGTCGTCATCACACCCGTACGAGGGGAAGCCGGTGCAATTCCGGCGCTGACCCGCAACCGTGAGCCGCCCGTGGGGCGGTGAGCCGGACTGCCCCGGGCGGACGTGACCGGCTCACGTGCGTCGGCGGTCCGCCGGCACACGGCACCGTCGAGGTTACGGAGCCGAGCCGCCCGGGGTGTCCCGTGCTGTCCGGCTCTCTTCAGGGAGAGGCAGCAGCCGATCATGAACGTTCGCCGCAACGCCGCGGCTCTGGCCGCCATAGCCGTGATCGGCACCGCGGCACCCGCCGTCGCCGCACCGTCCCCGTCGCCCAAGCCGGCGATCCCGTCGGGGCTCTACGGCAGCACAGACCCCACCTACGACGGCGTCTGGCGCCAGTCGCTCGCGCTGCTCGCCCAGCACACCGTGGGCGTGCGGCCCGCCGCGAAGGCGGTGGACTGGCTGACCGGGCAGCAGTGCGCGAACGGCGCGTTCGCCGCGTTCCGTGCCACGCCCGGGAAGGCCTGCGACGCCAAGGTGATGGTCGACACCAACAGCACGGCCGCCGCCGTCCAGGCGCTCGCCGCGCTCGGCGGTCACGACGACGTGACCGGCAAGGCGGTGGCCTGGCTGAAGTCCGTGCAGAACAAGGACGGGGGCTGGGGGTACACCCCCGGCGGCCCCAGCGACACCAACTCCACGTCCGTCGTGGTCGGCGCGCTCGCCGCCGCCGGCCAGAGGCCCGCGGCCGTCGAGAAGGACGGCCGGTCCGCCGACGACGCCCTGCTGAAGCTCGCCCTGCCGTGCGACGGCGACGGGGCCGGCGCCTTCGCCTACCAGCCCGACAAGAAGGGCAAGCTCGCCGCCAACGCGGACGCGACCGCCGCCGGTGTGGTCGGCGCCCTGGGCCAGGGCTTCGCGGCGAAGCCCGCGGCCACGGCGGGCACGGCCGCCCACTGCACGGACTCCGGCAGCGCGACGCCGGAGCGCGCCGCCGCCAACGGCGCGTCCTACCTCGCGGGTGCCGTCGCCAAGGACGGCTACCTGACCTCCGTGCTCCCCGGCTCCACCGACCAGCCCGACTACGGCAACACCGCCGACACGGTCGTCGCGCTCGCCGCGCAGGGCGGGGCCGGGCAGGCGCAGAAGCCGCTGCGGTGGCTGGAGCGGCACTTCGAGCCGTGGGCCAAGCAGAGCGGCCCCGCCGCCTACGCCCAGCTGATCTTCGCGGCCCACGCGACGGGCACCGACCCGCGCGCCTTCGGCGGCGTGAACCTGGTCGACCGGCTCAACGCCGCGGGCCCGGCCCCGCAGTCGGCCGAGCACAAGTCCACGCACGCCGACCGCAAGAACGACTCGGGGTACGGCGTGTGGTGGATCGTCGGCGTCTGCCTGGTCGCCGGCATCGGCGTCGGCTTCCTGCTCAGCGGCCGCCGGAAGAAGCAGCAGCCGTGACCCGCCGGCTCCGCGTGCGGGCCGTGCTGCTCCTGGCCGCGTTCCTGCTCCCGGGGGGCGCCGGCCAGGCGCAGGCCGTGGGCTACCGCTACTGGTCCTTCTGGGAGCGGGACGGCGGCCACTGGTCGTACGCCACGCAGGGGCCGTCCACGGCGCGCCCCGCCGACGGCGACGTCCAGGGCTTCCGCTTCGCGGTGAGCGAGGACTCGCGGAACGCGAAGCAGCCGCGCGGCACGGCCGACTTCGCCACGATCTGCGCGCGGACCCCGGCCCGGCACGACAGCAAGCGGGTGGCCCTGGTGCTCGACTTCGGCACCAGGGCGGACGCCCCCTCCGGCGAGACCCCGCCGGGTCCGCGCACGGCCTGCGCGCGGGTGTCCCCGGACGCGACGACGGCGGAGGCCCTGGCCGCGGTGGCGGGGCCGCTGCGGTACGACACCAACGCCCTGCTGTGCGCGATCGCCGGGTACCCCCGGCAGGGTTGCGGCGAGCAGGTCACGACCGCGGGGAAGGACGCGGGCGCGGGCGCCGCCCCGGACTCCACCTCGTCCTCGACCTCCTCCGCGTCCGCGTCCTCGGCGCGGAAGTCGTCCGGTGACGGCCCGTCCGTGGGGCTGCTCGCCGGCGCGGCGGGCGTGGCGGCCCTGGCCGTGGCGGCGGTGTGGCAGGCGCGCCGGCGCAGGCATGGGTAGCGACGGCCCCGGGCGCGGGCCGTCGCGCGGTGCGCCCTCCCGGCTGGTGGTCCACCCGGGGGCCTGGTGGCTGTGGTCGCTGGCCCTCGGCACCGCCGCCACCCGCACCACCAACCCCCTCCTGCTCACCCTCCTCCTGGCGGTGTCCGGCTACGTCGTGGTGACCTGCCGCCCGGACACCCCCTCGGCCCGCTCCTACCCCGCCTTCGTCAAGCTGGCCCTGGCGGTCCTGCTGGTCCGCCTGGCCTTCGCCACCCTGCTCGGCTCCCCGATCCCGGGCACGCACGTGATCGTCACGCTGCCCGAAGTCCCGCTGCCGCACTGGGCGCAGGGCATCCGCCTCGGCGGCCGGGTCACCGCCGAGGCCCTGGTCTTCGCGCTCTACGACGGGCTGAAGCTGGCGGCCCTGCTGGTCTGCGTCGGCGCGGCGAACGCCCTCGCCGCCCCCGCCCGCCTGCTGAAGTCCCTGCCGGGCGCGCTGTACGAGACCGGCGTCGCCGTGGTCGTCGCGCTGACCTTCGCCCCGCACCTCGTCGCCGACGTCCGCCGGCTGCGCGCCGCGCGCCGGCTGCGGGGCCGCCCGGACCGCGGCGTCCGGGGCCTGCTGCACGTGGGGCTGCCGGTGCTGGAGGGCGCGCTGGAGCGCTCCGTCGCCCTCGCCGCCGCGATGGACGCCCGCGGTTACGGCCGTACCGCCGAGGTGGCGCCCGCCGTGCGGCGTACCACGGCCGTCCTCACCCTCGGCGGGCTGCTCGGCGTCTGCGCCGGAACGTACGGGCTGCTCACCGCCGAGGGCGGCACCTACGGCCTCCCCGTTCTGTTCGCCGGGGTCGCCGCCGCGCTGGCGGGTCTGTGGCTCGGCGGCCGCCGTTCGCCGCGCACCCGCTACCGTCCCGACACCTGGAACCCGCGCTCCTTGCTGGTGGCCGGGTCCGGTGCGGCGGTCGCGGCGCTGCTGTTCCTGGCCGCGGCGCGGGATCCCGGCGCGCTGCACCCCGGTGTGGTCCCGCTCGTCGCCCCCGCCCTCCCGCTGTGGCCCGCGGCGGCCGTACTCCTGGGCCTGCTCCCCGCGTTCCTGGCCCCCGCCGCCCCCGCGGGCCCCGCGCCGGGCCGGGGAGCCGCACCCCGCCGCGCCGCCACCGACCGTCCTCCCGCCCCGTCCGCCCCCGCCGCCGAGGAGCCCTCATGATCCGCTTCGAGGACGTCTCCGTGACGTACGACGGCGCCACCGAACCGACCGTCCGGGGCGTCGACTTCGAGGTGCCGGAAGGCGAACTCGTGCTGCTCGTCGGGCCGTCCGGGGTGGGCAAGTCCACCGTCCTCGGCGCGGTGAGCGGCCTCGTCCCGCACTTCACGGGCGGCACCCTGCGCGGCCGCGTCACGGTGGCCGGGCGCGACACCCGCACCCACAAGCCGCGCGAACTCGCCGACGTCGTCGGCACCGTCGGCCAGGACCCGCTGTCCCACTTCGTGACGGACACGGTGGAGGACGAACTCGCCTACGGCATGGAGTCGTTGGGGCTCGCCCCGAACGTCATGCGGCGCCGGGTGGAGGAGACGCTCGACCTGCTGGGCCTGGCCGGCCTGCGCGACCGCCCCCTGGCCACCCTCTCCGGCGGGCAGCAGCAGCGGGTCGCGATCGGCTCGGTGCTCACCCCGCACCCGCAGGTGCTGGTCCTCGACGAGCCCACCTCCGCGCTCGACCCGGCCGCGGCGGAGGAGGTCCTCGCCGTCCTCCAGCGCCTGGTGCACGACCTCGACGCCACGGTCCTCATGGCCGAACACCGGCTGGAACGCGTCGTCCAGTACGCCGACCAGGTCGTCCTGCTGCCCTCCCCGGGCGCCGCGCCCGTCCTCGGCGCCCCGGCGGACGTCATGGCCGTCTCCCCCGTCTTCCCGCCGGTCGTGGACCTCGGCCGTCTCGCCGGCTGGACCCCCCTTCCCCTGACGGTCCGCGACGCCCGCCGCCGCGCCGCCCCCCTGCGTGACCGCCTGGCCCACCATGTCCCGCTCTCCGCGCCTCCACCCCTCGCCCGTCCGACGACCGGCCCCCGGGCTACGGACACCTCGACGCCCACGCCAGGAGCTCCCCCTGCCTCCGCGAGTCCGGCCCCGGCACGACCGACCGACGGCACCGGGACGGTCGACACCGCGACCCGCGCCGACGCGGCACCCCCACGAACGACCGGCACAGGTGGGGCGGCCGGCCTCCCGGCCCGCACGACCGGGGGCGCCGCCACCCCGGCTTCCGCGGGACCGGCCCCGGCACGAACGACTGGTGGCACCGGGACGGCCCACGCCGGCGCGGCACCCATACACACGACCGGCACCGCCGGGGCGGCCACCGACCCGCCCTGCGGGCACCCGGAATCAGGCAGCACGTCCCGGCCCGCCGCCCCTCGCTCCCCCGGCGTCCTCCGGCGTCTGTTCCGGCGGACCATGCCCGGCGTCACGCCGGAGCACCCGGCCGCCGAGGCCGGTGCCGACGGCGCCCCCGCTGCCGAGGCGTCCGCCGCCCCCGTCGCCGACGTGCGCTCGCTCGCCGTCCGGCGGGGCCGCGTGGACGCGCTGCGGCACGTGGACCTGGCCGTCGCGCCCGGTGAGACCATCGCCCTCATGGGCCGCAACGGCGCCGGCAAGTCCACGCTCCTCGGGGCGCTCGTCGGCCTGGTCGAGCCGTCCGCCGGGCGGATCCGGGTCGGCGGCGCGCCCCCGCACCGCACCCCGCCCCGCGACCTGGTCCGCCGCGTCGGCCTGGTCCCGCAGGAGCCGCGTGACCTGCTCTACACCGACACGGTCGCCGCAGAGTGCGCCGCCGCCGACCGGGACGCCGGGGCCCCGCCGGGCACCTGCCGGACCCTTGTCTCGGAGCTGCTGCCCGGCATCACGGACGGCACCCACCCCCGTGACCTCTCCGAGGGCCAGCGGCTCACGCTCGCCCTGGCCGTCGTCCTCACCGCCCGCCCGCCCCTGCTGCTGCTCGACGAGCCGACCCGCGGGCTCGACTACGCGGCGAAGGCCCGCCTGGTCGCCGTCCTGCGCGCCCTGGCCGTCGAGGACCACGCCATCGTGCTCGCCACGCACGACGTGGAACTCGCCGCCGAACTGGCCCACCGGGTGGTCCTGCTCGCCGACGGAGAGGTGATCGCGGACGGACCGACGGCGGACGTCGTGGTCTCCTCCCCGTCCTTCGCACCGCAGGTGACGAAGATCCTTGCGCCGCAGCCCTGGCTGACCACGGCCCAGGTGCGCGAGGCCCTCGCATGACCGCCGAAGAGCGCGGAGCCCCGCGCGCGACCGCCGCACAGCGACGAGGCCGCACCGAGACCGACCCGCGACCCGAAGGCCGCACCGAAACCGACCCGCGGCGCGAAGGCCCTCGCGCGACCGGCCCACGGCGGGAAGGCGCCCCCGCCACCGGCCCGCGGCGCCCGGTGCGGGCCGTCCGCATCGGCCCCCGTTCCCTCGCCGCCCTCGTCCTGGTGGGCGCCGTGGGGGTCGTCGGCTTCGGCTGGCCCTTCCTCGCCCCGCCCGGCTCGCAGCTCGGCGCGCACGCGCAGGACGCGCCCTGGCTGTTCGCGGGTCTGCTGGTCCTCCTCGTCGCAGTCGTGGCCGCGACGATCTCCGAGTCGGGGCTCGGCCCGAAGGCGGTCGCCATGCTCGGCGTGCTCGCCGCGACCGGCGCGGCCCTGCGCCCGATCGGGGCCGGGACCGCCGGCATCGAGCCCATGTTCTTCCTGATGGTGCTCAGCGGGCGCGTCCTCGGACCGGGCTTCGGGTTCGTGCTCGGCTCCGTCACGATGTTCGCCTCTGCCCTGCTCACCGGCGGGGTGGGGCCGTGGATGCCGTTCCAGATGCTGGCCATGGGGTGGTTCACCATGGGCGCGGGCCTGCTGCCGGGCCCCGAACGCCTGCGCGGCCGCGCCGAACTGGCGCTGCTGGCCCTCTACGGCTTCCTCGCCGCGTTCGCGTACGGCACGGTCATGAACCTCGCGGGCTGGCCCTTCATGGGCGCCCTCGCCTCCTCCATCGCCTTCGACCCGCACGCCGCCGTCCCCGCCAACCTGGCCCGCTTCCTCGCGTACTGCCTGGCCACCTCGCTCGGCTGGGACCTGGGCCGCGCCGTGGTCACCGTCGTACTGACCCTCGTCCTCGGCCCCGCGCTGCTCCGCGCCCTGCGCCGCGCCACCCGTCGCGCCGCCTTCGAGGCGCCGGTCACATTCGACGCACCCGCTCCGTGAGTCCGTGTACGCGTACGGCGACGGCCTCCGTGAGCCCGCCCACGTGACGCGGATCACCTACGACCCCGGGCCGTAGTCCCCGCCCGCGACCCGCGCGCCCGGACACCCCCGCTGACCTGCGCATTGCGACGTAGCTCACACTACGGACCTTCACCCCAGATGCGACCACAACTAGTAAAAGGGGTGTTTGCGGACAGATTTCGCACCTGCTTGTCTGAACGACGTCGCAAGGCGCCACGGCCCCACGGGTCGCGGCGCCGACGCACGCCCCACCGCGCACCGCGTGGTGACGGAACTGCACGCGACCCCCACCGTCCCCGACGCAAGAGGTTCTCCGTGTCCGTCTCCTTCATCCGCCGCATCGCCACCCCGAAGAAGTCCCTCACCACCGCCGCCGTGGCCGCCGCCGCCGTCGGCATGGCCCTGACCGCGGCCCCCGCCCAGGCCGCCCCCGCCAACTCGGCCGGTCAGGCGCAGGCGATCGCGCACCAGATGATCCCGGACGCCGCGCAGTACAACGCGTTCAGCAAGATCGTGGAGCGCGAGAGCAACTGGAACGTCTCCGCGACCAACTCCTCCTCCGGCGCCTACGGCCTGGTCCAGGCCCTCCCGGCCTCCAAGATGTCCACGGCCGGGTCCGACTGGAAGACCAACGCCCAGACCCAGATCAAGTGGGGCCTGGACTACATGAACTCCCGCTACGGCAGCCCGGCCGCCGCCTGGAACTTCTGGCAGGCCAACGGCTGGTACTGAGCCGCACCCGCGGTCTGAGCCACCTCACGGCAGCCATGGAGGCGGCGGTCCCCTGATCCCCGGGGCCGTCGCCTTCGCCGCACCCGACCAATCGGAACGCGGCACCCCCCGGGCCCGACCCTCCGACCGCGGCCCCCGGGCCCGGCACCCACACCGCACCGCAAGCGGCGCACCCCAGGCCCGGCACCCCGGGGCCTGGCAGCCCGGCCCCGGCACCCCAGGCCCCGCCCTACCGCGCCCGGCACCCCGGACCCGGCGAGCCCCTCGGCCGGCCCCCGACCGCTCTGCTTTGCTGGCGCCATGACCGCAGCTCAGCCCCCTGACCGGCCAACGGGACCGCCGCCGGCCCCGCCCCCGGACAACCCCGAGTCGCGCGGACTGCGCCTCGGGGCCGTGCTGTTGGGCCTGACGGTGGTCAGCGGCCTGATCGACGCCGTCGGTTATCTGGGCCTCGGCCACGTCTTCACGGCGAACATGACCGGCAACGTGGTGGTCCTGGGTTTCGCCGCCGCCGGTGCCCCCGGCTTCTCGATCCGCCACACCCTGACCTCCCTGCTGTGCTTCCTGGCAGGTGCCACGGCCGGCGGCCGGATCGCGGTGCGCTTCGGCGGCGGCTCACGCCGCACCTGGGCCCGGGTGACGCTCACCGCCGAGTCCGTGCTGGTCGGCGCCGCGGCGGCGGTGGCGTTCGCCGAGCCGGACGCGAACGGCACGACGTACGCCCTCATCGCCCTCACCGCCTTCGCGATGGGCCTGCGCAACGCCACGGTCCGCAAACTCCACGTCGCCGACCTGACGACGACCGTCCTGACGATGACCCTGACGGGCCTCGCCTCCGAATCCCGCCTCGGCGGCGGCGACGGCCGGCGCTCCGCCCGCCGCGCCGCCGCCGTGGCCGCGATGGCGGCGGGCGCCCTGCTCGGCGCCTGGCTGGTCACCCACCACAACCTGGCCGCCCCCCTCCTCCTCGCGGCACTGGCAGCGGGCACGCTGGCCCTGGTCACGTCGGGCCGCGAGTGAACCTCGCGTGCGCCGACGAGGCGACCGGACG
Source organism: Streptomyces sp. NPDC014864 (assembly GCF_043081525.1). Taxonomy (NCBI): domain Bacteria; kingdom Bacillati; phylum Actinomycetota; class Actinomycetes; order Kitasatosporales; family Streptomycetaceae; genus Streptomyces; species Streptomyces sp. NPDC014864. The sequence goes on along the minus strand of NZ_JBIBWT010000017.1, from coordinate 8,028 downwards.
GCACCGAAGCTGCCGGCAGTGGCTGTCCTCCCGCCAACATGCCGCTCCACAGCGGGAGATGAGCGACACAGTCCCCCTGCTATGGTGCGCCGATGTCATCGATCAAGCAGTTCCAAGTCACCTTCGACTGCGCGGAGCCCGCGCCCCTCGCCGGTTTCTGGTGCGAGGTGCTGGGATACGTCGTACCGCCGGTCCCGGAGGGGTTCGCCACATGGGAGGACTACCACCGCTCGCTGCCGCCTGAGGACCAGGTCGTCTACTTCGCTTGCAGTGATCCTTCGGGTGTGGGCCCCCGCCTGCTCTTCCAGCGCGTTCCCGAAGGGAAGGTCGTCAAGAACCGGGTGCATCTCGACGTGCGGGTCGGCACCGGACTCGTGGGCGAGGAGCGCCTCGCCACACTGGAGGCGGAATGCGCCCGACTGGTCGCGCTCGGCGCGGTACACGTGCGAACGCTGCTTGCCGACGACGAGAACGAGTCGTGCATCCTGATGCAGGACATCGAGGGCAACGAGTTCTGTCTCGATTGACCGTCCTCCGCGACGGCCAGATCCGGGGGAGAGCCGCCCACCTGGCCTTCCTCGCCGTAGCCGCGTTGACGCCGACCCTGACGGCCTGGGCGGGCTTCGTCCCGTCGCCGGTGGTGCCCGGGGTGTGCCGATTCCGGGTCACGGGTGCTCCTCGCCGCTGGACGGTGTGGGCGTAGCACGGCGCTGGTGGTGTGGACGCCTCCCCCCGCACCCTCGTTGCCACCGCCGTCGATCAGGCGGGTGCCGTCGACGGATTCGGGCATCGCGCGTGTCCAGATGCTGTGCCCAAGGCCTCTCCGCCGGGTTGGGCACCTGACCCAGCGGACGGCCCTACTCCGGCACGTTCAACCCGAGCGAACGCAGGCGGGGGATCGTCCCGGTGGCCCGAAGGCGCCATCCGCGCATCCGGACCAATCACCCGGGAGTCCGGCGTGCCGCGCCCCTCGCCACAGATGGAACCCGTTACTACCTCCTCGGTAGTTTCTGCTGGGCCGTCAGAATGGTGGGAGTCGCTCATGCCCTGTCCAGCGCTGCCCGACGGTTTCGACCTCACCGACCCCGATCTGCTGCACCAGCGCGTGCCTCTTCCGGAGTTCGCCGAGCTGCGCCGGACGGAACCGGTCCGCTGGATCGAGCAGCCGCACGGCCTGGCCGGTTTCGCCGACGACGGCTACTGGGCCGTGACGCGGCACGCTGACGTCAAGTACGTGTCCACGCATCCCCAGCTCTTCTCGTCCTCCCTCAACACCGCCATCATCCGCTTCGACGAGCACATCGAGCCCGAGGCGATCGACGCCCAGCGGCTGATCCTGCTCAACATGGACCCGCCGGAGCACACCCGGGTCCGGCAGATCGTGCAGCGCGGTTTCACCCCGCGCGCGATCCGGGCGCTGGAGGACCGGCTGCGCGCCCGCGCACGGGCGATCGTGGAACGGGTGCGGGCGCTGCCCGGCCCCTTCGACTTCGTCATGGAGGTCGCCTGCGAACTGCCGCTGCAGACCATCGCGGAACTCATCGGAGTGCCGCAGGAGGACCGGGCGAGGATCTTCGACTGGTCGAACAGGATGATCGCCTACGACGATCCGGAGTACGCGCTCACGCAGACGGCCGGGGCGGAGTCGGCCACGGCGATCATCGCGTACGCGAAGAACATGGCCGCCGACCGCAAGCGGTGTCCCGCCGAGGACATCGTCACCACGCTGGTGGCCGCGGAGCACGAGGGCAACCTCGGCTCCGAGGAGTTCGGCTTCTTCGTGCTGATGCTGGCCGTCGCGGGGAACGAGACGACGCGCAACGCCATCGCCCACGGCATGCACGCCTTCCTCACCCACCCCGCGCAGTGGGAGCTTTTCCGGCGGGAGCGCCCCGCGACGACCGCCGAGGAGATCGTCCGATGGGCGACGCCGGTGGTGTCCCTCCAGCGAACGGCGGTCGAGGACACGGAACTCGGCGGCCGGCGGATCAGGAAGGGCGACCGGGTCGGCCTCTTCTACGCCTCGGCCAACCATGACCCGGAGGTCTTCGACTCCCCGGACGTCTTCGACATCACCCGCGATCCCAACCCGCACCTCGGCTTCGGCGGCGGAGGACCGCACTACTGCCTGGGCAAGTCCCTGGCCGTCCTGGAGATCGACCTCATCTTCCGGGCGATCGCCGACGCGATGCCCGGCCTGCGGATGACCGCCGCTCCGCGCCGCCTTCGCTCGGCCTGGCTCAACGGCGTGAAGGAACTCCGGGTCACCACCGCCTGAGAGCCCGGGACGGCCGGGGAGGGTCGTCAAGGGCTCGGGCACGTGTGCCGTGCCGGGGAGTCGCCCGGCACGGCACAGCGTCCTTCCTCAGGGCTCGCGCAGGACCTGCCTCACGGCGACACGCTGCTCAGTCGTTCCTGTCGGGAATGGCCCTTCCCGGAGCGCCGGCGGCGCGCTGCACTTTCCGGACGTCGTCCTTCGCGAACGTCACGGTTGGGTGAGTTCGACCCAGGGCTCGTCCCAGACGAAGGTTTGCCCCTCGATGTCACCGTGTGTCTCCCACACCTCGTTGTCCGTGGTGAGCACCTTGGCGTAGGCCGAGTTGCCCTGCGCCGTGATGGAGACGGAACACGGATTGGCGGGGTAGTTGGGGTTGGGGTCTCCGTCACTGATGTTGGTCCAGACGTAGGGCCCGGTCGCCTCGCCGGTGACGCCGTCCCCGTCCAGGTCCACTCCGCCGTCCAGGCCCCGGCGACCGACGAAGTAGCTCCCGTCGGTGGTGAGCACCGCGCTGAACTCCTCGGAGTTGCTGGGAGCGTAGCTGTCGATGTCCATGCAGGGGCCGGTGTCCCCCGTGGGGCCGGTGTCCCCCGTGGGGCCGGTGTCCCCCGTGGGGCCGGTGTCCCCCGTGGGGCCGGTATCGCCCGTCGGACCGGTATCGCCCGTCGGACCGGTCGGGCCGGGGGGCCGGTCGGACCGGTCTTGCCCCTGCAGTCGTCGCCGTGGTCCCGACCGGCTCGTGGGCCGTCGCACCAGTCGCCGCCCGCGGACGTGCCCTTCAGCACCATGGACCGGTGAGGGCTGCTTGTGGCGGCCAGGGCAGGACTGGAGAGGCCCAGCATGACGAGAGCCACTGATGTCGTCGCGGCTCCGACGAGCCACCCGTGCCGCTTCGGAAGCGGACCGAGCCCGGACGGGGCTCTGTTCGCAGGACTCATGAAGACCTACTTTCCTCGGTCGAAGTGTTGTTCGTGCCTCAGGAGTGCGGGCGCCACCCCTTGCCCGGGGGAAACGCCCCGCCCGTGTCGGCCCGGGCCCACGGGGCAGGTGTTCCGCCTGCCGAGCACGCCCCAACGTGACGGAATGCACCATTTGTCATGATTTGATCGTTAATCCCGTACACCGCATGCGGCACGCGCAACCAGCGACGGACGGACCGCCCAAGACCCCCTGAACGGACCAGACTGCGGTGTGCCGGACTTCTTCCGGGCCGGGCATCGCCTTAAAGTCACCGTCACATTCACGTGGCGAACGGTGATGATGTGCAGCCGTCAATCTGCCTTTGCATGATCGTCAAGAACGAGTCCGGCGTCATCGAACGCTGCCTCTCCTCGGTCCGCGACCTCATTACCACCTGGGTGATCTCCGACACCGGTTCCACGGACGGCACGCAGGAGTTGATCCGCGAGGCGCTCAGGGGTGTCCCCGGTGAACTTCACTCGGAGCCCTGGGTCGACTTCGGTCACAACCGCAGCCTGAACATCGCTCACGCCCGCGGGAAGGCCGACTACCTGCTCCTGCTCGACGCGGATCTGGAGGTCCGGCAGGACGGGCCCCTCCCACCCTTGACGGCCGCTTCCTACATGCTGCGGCACGAAGGCGACCTCGAGTACCGCATCAAGCGACTGGTACGAGGTGACATCGCCTGGCGTTACGAAGGTGTCACCCACGAATACCTCACCACCGACGAACCGGCCGATCAGGCGAAACTCGATGCCCTCGTCATCGTGGACCATGCCGACGGAGGATCGCGTCACGACAAGTTCGAGCGCGACGCACGTCTGCTGAGTGCTGAGCTCGAGCGAGATCCGGACAACCCCCGCACTGTCTTCTACCTGGCCCAGACCAAGCGGGACATGGGCCGGGCGGAGGAGGCGATTGCGCTGTACGAGCGTCGCGCCGCGATGGGCGGTTGGTCCGAGGAGGTCTACTACTCCCGGGTCCAGATCGGTGTCCTCAAGGCCGGGAGGGGCGACTGGCCCGGCGCCATGGATGCGCTCGTGCAGGCCTGGGAAACCCGGCCCCACCGCCTGGAAGCCTGCTACGAATTGTGCTCGCGACTGCGCGTCATGGGTCGCTACCGGACCGCATACACTTTCGCCTCCGCCGGTCTCAACCGGCCCGTGCCGGACGACCTGCTCTTCGTCAGCCCCTGGGTGTACCGCTGGGGCATGTTGTTCGAGTTCTCGATCAGCGCGTACTGGGTGGGGGACTGGGCAGGCTCGTACCAAGCCTGCGACCGGCTCCTCGCCATGCCCAACGTGCCTGACGCCCGACGCAGGCAGACACTGGTCAACCGTGAGTACGCCGCCCAGCGCCTTTCCCCGGTACTCGGCGTCCCCTCCCCGGGATCCACCCACCGCAGGCGGCCCAAGACCGCGAGGGGGAGGCGCGAGCGATAGGACCCGAGGGCCCATCACGGTCGACCACCACTCCGACCGGTGGAGGGCCCGCCACCTGGCATGCCGGTCCGGGCGCGGAGGCCCGTCCGCATGCCGCCCGCCCCGGAGCCGCCGGCCTGCCATCGCCGGCCCGCCTCCGACGGACCCGGGGACCAACCGCCGCGCCCCTAGGCACGTCCTGGCATGTGGAACAGTGTCCCCCGGCGTCAATGGAAGAGCGGTGACCGTGGCTTCTGCGCACCTCACGTCCGTACCCGCCGGTGGGACGGCCAGCAGCCGGAGGGGAAGGTTCCGACTCTTCTGCCACCGCCACCGGGTGCCGCTGCTGGCCACCGTGCCCACCCTTCCGCTGTACGTCCTGTGGGCCACCGTGCTGGCCACGGGCGGCGGGGACCTGGCGGCGCAGGACGCCTGGGCGGGGTTCGCCGCGCGCCACCCCTCGTCCGCGTACAACCTCTTCTGGTACGGCGGGATGCACACCGCCAACTACAGCTTGCTGTCACCGCAGTTGATGGCCTGGATGGGCGTGCGGACGGTCACGGTCGCGTCCGGGCTCGCGGCCTCCTGGTGCGCGGCCCGCCTCCTGGAACGCACGCGGATCGAGCGGCCCGTGTGGGCGGCCCTCCTGGCGTCCGCCGCGCTGTGGTGCGACGTCGCCTCCGGCCGCACCACGTTCGCCCTCGGGGTGGCGATCGGCCTCGCCGCGTGCCTCGCCGTCTCCGGACACCGGGACCGCCCGGGTCTGGCGGCGCTCCTCAGTGCCCTGGCCACCATGGCGAGCCCCGTGGCGGGGCTGTTCCTCGTGGTCGCGGGGGCCGGTTGCCTGCTGAGCCGGCGGTACCACTGGGGCGCGGCCCTGGTCGTGCCGCCGGCCGTCGTGGTCGGCCTGACGACGGCGCTGTTCCCGTTCCGGGGCGAACAGCCCATGTTCGCGGGCCGGATCTGGCCGCCCGCCCTGTTGGGCCTCGCCGTGTTCGTGCTCGCCCCGCGCGACTGGCGGGTACTGCGGCGGGGGGCGGCCGTCTACGCGGCCGGGGTCGTCCTCACGTATCTGATCCCCTCGCCGGTCGGCACGAACGTAGAGCGGCTCGCGGAGCTGATGGCACCGGCCGTGCTGCTCGCGGCGGCCATGGCCCCGCGGCTGTCGCCCGTCCGGCGCGCCGCCCTGGCCGTGGCGCTCGCCCTGTCGGTGAACTGGGTGACCCAGAAGACCGTCGACGACCTGCGGGTCTCGACCACGGTGCCGGCCTGGGCGGCCGACACGGACGGCGTCGTGGCCGCCCTGGAACGGCTGGGGGCGGACCGGACCCGGGTGGAGGTGGTGCCGGCCCGCGACCACCGCGAGGCCAGCGGCCTGGCCCCGCACGTCAATTCCGCCCGGGGCTGGAACCGGCAGCTGGACGTCGAGCGCGGACGGCTCTTCTACGACGGCTCGTTCTCCCCGACCGCCTACCGGGCCTGGCTCGATGACGCGGCCGTGGGGTTCGTGGTCCTGCACGACGGCCAGCCCGACGGGCCGGCGGCGCGGGAGGCCGCCTTCGTCCGCGGCGGTTCCCCCTGGCTGGAGCCGGTCTGGCGCGACGCCCACTGGCGGGTCTACCGCGTGCGGGGGGCGGTCCCCCTCGTCTCGCCGCCGGCGACGGTCGTCCGCTTCGACGACGCCGAACTGGTGGTCCGCGTCGGGCGTCCGGGCCCGGTGACCGTGCGCATCGCCTATTCGCCGTGGCTGTGGCCGGACAAGGGCTGCCTGGAGCGGGAGGGCCGGTGGGCCAGGCTGGACGCGCCCGCGGCGGGCGAGTACCGGCTGTCCTCCCGCTACCGCCTTCCGTGGCGCGGGCGGTGCTAGGTGCGTACCGATGCGTCGGTCTCCGAGAACGCGCGCCCGCGCCATGCGGCCGTCCCGGGGCACGCGTCGCCCGGCGGGGCGGGGGCCGGGGAGCCTCCGCGGAAAACGGGTTGGGCGGGGCGCCGCCCGCTTGGTAGCGTGCGGAACACCGTGACAGGCCGCTAGGAGGTGAGACCCGTGAACGCTGTTCTCAAGTGGGTGCTCCCCCTTTCCCGCACGGTGCGCGAGTGACGTAGGTGTCCTCGGGAGTGCCTCGACCGACAGGGCATTCCTGAAAGGGCATCACCATGGACACATCGCATTTCTCTTCGCGCACCGGGGGCCACCCGGTGACGATCACACGGGTCTCGCAGACGCACTGGCTCGCCGTCGAGGACGACCGGGAGGTCGGGCGCGGCGACGCTGTGCGCAGGCCCGACGGGCGGATGTTCGTCAGCGTCGACGCGTGGCAGGACGCGGTCTTCGACCGGCTCGCCGCCGCGATGGTGGCGGACCTGCCGGCGCCGTTGCACGTGGTGGTCGGTGAGACCGACCACCAGGTCAGGGCCGGTTGGGAGCGGGCCGGTTTCACGACAGGGCGCCGTGAGCGGGAGTACGCCGTGCCCACCGACCCGCGGGTCACCGGGCTCGACGCGGTGCTGCCGCCGTCGGCCGTGACGGTCGTGCCCGCCGGCGAGGCGCGGGAGGACCCGCTGCGCGTGCTGGACCGGGCGATTCGCGAGGAGGTCGGGGCCACGGTCGGCTGGCGGACGATGCCGGCCGAGGTGCTGCCCCTCCCTGCCGGGGGCACGGTCGTGGACCCGTCGAAGTACGCGGTCGCGGAACTGTCCGGTCGCTACGTGGGGCTGATCCGGGTGGCACCGGTCCCCCGAAGGCCGCGGATCGGGCTGATCGCGGTCCTGGCCGAGGAGCGGCGCCAGGGCATCGCGCGGGCGCTGCTGGCCGAGGCGCTGGGTTCGCTGCACCGCTCCGGCGCCGAAACGGCATGGGCCGAGGTGGACGAGTCCAATGCCGCCGCCGCAGCGCTCTTCGAGGGCGTGGGCGCCCAGCGCACGGGCGTGAATCTGGAGTTGGTGCGCCTTTGAGGCGCCGCCGCGTCAGCGCGTCCCCGAGTTTTTCACCGTCATCGACTCAAAGGAACGAGTGATTTTGCCGAAAACATCGGGCGGTCTCGAAATGGAGGGAACCGTCGTCGAATGTCTGCGCAACGCCACCTTCACGGTGGAGCTGCACAACGGGCACAAGGTGCTCGCGCACATCAGTGGGAAGATCCGGAAGAACTACATCAAGATCCTCCCGTACGACCGGGTGCTCGTGGAGCTGAGCCCCTACGACCTCACCCGGGGCCGGATCATCTACCGCTACCGCACGTGAGCGCGATCATCCCGCCTCGGTGAAGGCCATCGTCCTAGGTCGTGTCTTCAATTGATCTTGAGTGGTGGATCATGGTCGGGTGATACGTCGCCATGAACTGTCCGATGAGGAGTGGGAGTTCCTCCGTC
>NZ_JBIBWT010000016.1:64478-196625 GCF_043081525.1 Streptomyces sp. NPDC014864 | reverse complement strand
TGTCGCAATCCACACCAGGCCAGAGGGCCCTCACCCATTTCAAGATCTCTCAGCCGAGACCTGCGTCACCAACCTCCGTGGACAGAACACCTAGGGCGCGTCGGAGTCGGTGCCGGCGTCGGCGTCGCCGGGCGCGGAGGGCTCCGGGACGGGCAGCACGGTCAGGAGCATGACGCTGGGTTCGACGGCGCGCACGGAGTGCGGCAGCCGCGCGGGCAGGTGGATCCAGCTCCCGGGCCCGGCCTCGGTCCTCTCCCCGCCCAGGTCGAGTGCGAGACGCCCTCGCACGACCTGGATCACCACGGGCAGGGCGGAGGTGTGCTCGGTCAGCTCCTGGCCCTCCGCGAAGGAGAAACCGACCACGCGCAGCCGGTCGTCGCGGTACAGGACGTGGCTGAGGGTGCGGTCCCCGGCCGGGGGCAACTCGGCGGCCAGGTCGTGGATCACGGTGGCGGACATGGGGGTCCCTCCTCACTCCTCAGGCGACCGTAGTGCGTGGACCCGCCGGCGCGCTGGGGCCGAAGGTCCCGGCGGAAGGACCGCCGGCGGCGCCGATCCCCGCGGGGCACCGCTCCAGTACGGCCGGAAGCGGGTCAGGACCAGCAGCGCCGGCACCGCGTACCAGCCGCCGAGCAGCATCCAGTGCGTGTCCCGGACGAAGGTGAGCACTCCCCGCGGCACCGGGAGGACACCGTGGTGCAGGCAGTGCAGGGTCACGGCCCAGAACAGGGCGATGGTGACGGCCCGGACGACGACGCAGTAGGGGCAGAGCTTGTTCAGCTCGTACAGCGACTGCCCGAGCAGCCAGTGCACGAACACCGCCCCCGCCGGCGTCCCGGCGTCCAGCGCCCACCACAGCCGCCGGTGCAGGCGCGCCCCGGCCGGCACCGCCACCCCCCGGGGCGGCCACCGCGGCGAAGGCGCCCAGTCCGAGCAGCATGTTGGGGAAGCCGAACAGGCTGCCCTGCCGGCTGGACATGGCGCTGCCGTAGCTCACCACGGGGTTGATGTCGCAGGGCGGACGGTAGGCGGGGTCCTTCAGCAGCCGCCAGTCGTCCACGGCGAGCCGGAACGAGGCGAGCCAGCCGACGACCCCCGTGACCAGCAGCACCAGGCCCGTGCGGCGGCCCGCCGCCACGCCGTCGGCGCGCCCGGCCCGCGTGGCGCCGGGGGCGGCCCCCTGCCGGTGGATCATGCCGCGCGCCGGGACGAACGGACGGGGCGAGCCGGAGGACGGCGGCCCGGCGCCCGCCCCGGGACCGCCCGCCCGCGGTAGACCAGATACGGCCGGACGAGATAGCCGACCGGGGCACTCCACACGTGCACCAGTCGCGTGAACGGCCAGGCCGCGAAGAGCAGACAGGCCGTCAGGGCGTGCAGGCGGAACAGCAGGGGGGCACCGGCGATCGCCTCCGGCTGCGGCTGGAGGGCGAACAGGCCGCGGAACCAGACGGAGACGGTGGCGCGGTAGTCGTAGCCGGGGCCGAAGACGTTGTGGGCGGCGGTGGCGGTGATGCCGAGCAGGACGGTGGCGGCCAGCAGCGGGAACAGCAGCTTGTCGCTGCGGTCGGTACCGAGCCGGATGCGGCGGGCCAGCAGCCGCCGTGCGCACAGCATGCCCAGACCGGTGACCATGGCGGCACCGGCCACGGAGCCCGCCCACACGGCCGTGGTGTGATAGGCGTGCTCGCCGATGCCGGCGGCCCCGGTCCACGCGGCGGGCACGGCCAGCCCCACCACGTGCCCGGCGATCACCATGAAGGCGCCCAGGTGGAACAGGGGGCTGCCCCAGCGCAGCCAGCGGTGTTCCAGCAGCTGGCTGGTGCGGGAGGTCCAGCCGAACTGGTCCTGCCGGTAGCGCCAGACGTGCCCGACGGCGAACACGGCGAGGCAGAGGTAGGGCACGGCGACCCACAGCGCGAGGTCGGCGGCGCTCGTGGTCGCGGCGGCCAGGGGGGAGGCTGCGGTGCTCATCGGGAACCCTCCGGAAGCGACGCGGGGCGGGGAAGGCCGGGTGGGGCCTGCTCGGGCGGCATGAAGGTGTCCGGCGGAGCGAACTCGCCCCACCCGTAGGGCGCCAGGCCGACCTCCTCGGTCGGCGGGCCCTGCGCGGCCAGCTCGGCCACGGCGCGCAGGTCGGCGTCGGTGGGCGGCGGCATCAGGGTGAGCAGCGCCGCCGGCACGTGCCGGTAGGGGGAGTCCGCGTCGCTCAGCGCCCGGTGGATCAGCTCCAGGCCCCGCCGGTGCTGCCGCAGCGGCGCCTCGCCCGCGCGCGGACCGGCGAGCGCGGCGAACTCCAGCACGACCGGCAGGTGGTCGGGCAGTTCACCGCCGCCGATCTCCCAGCCAGCGGCCCGGTAGCGCCGGGCCAGGGTGAGCAGGGCCATGCCGCGGCGGCGGGTGTCGCCGTGCAGGTAGTAGGTGAGGTAGAGGCTGCTCTTGCGGCGCAGGTCGAACATCTCGACGTAGTGCCGCTCCAGCGCATCCGGCTCCTGGGCGGTGAACCACTCGCTGAAGGCGGCCAGTTCGGCGGCGGCCGGGGACGGGGGCAGCGCCTGGACGGCGGCGGCCACGGTGGGCCGCGCCGCGGTCAGCTCCGCGTCGGGGTACTGCAGCAGCAGCGACAGCAGCCGCAGCAGCAGGGCCCGGTCCTGAACTTCCTCGGGCGTGAGCGAGGACGGCCGGCGCACGGCCGCCCGCAGCCGGGTGCGCACGAGGGCGGGGATGGACGGGGGTCCCCCCGGGCGTCCAGAACTGGGGGAGGGCAGCGGGCTCACGGGCGGCCTCCGGCGGGGGCTTCGGGGTTGCGGCGGCGCAGGGTGGGGATGCCGAGCATGACCTTCCGCCCGTCCGGCTCACCGGAGCTCTCCACCGGGCAGCGGTTCTCCATGGCGGTGAGTGCGGCCGCGTCCTCCTTGTGGGCGGCCGGGACGACGTACCGGTCCTTGTACTTGGCCACCGCCAGCAGCCGGTGCAGGTCCTCCGCCTCCCGGGGGGTCAGCCCGACGGCCCGGACCGTGGCCCCGTCGTCGGGCTCGCCCAGGGTCTTCCGGCGCATGTACGAGCGCAGCGCGGTCAGCTTCATCAGCACCCCGGCGACCACGTCGGTGTCCCCGGCGGTGAACAGGCTCGCCAGGTACTCCAGGGGTATGCGCAGCCGGGTGACGGCGGCGAAGACGTGGTCGGGGTCGTCCTGATCGCCGCCCGCCACGGTCACCGCGTCCAGGACGGGCGAGAGCGGCGGCACGTACCAGACCATCGGCAGCGTTCGGTACTCCGGATGCAGCGGGAGCGCCACCTTGTACCTCGACACCAGTGCGTACACCGGGGAGCGGCGCGCGGCGTCCAGCCAGTCCTCGGGGATGCCGGACTCCCGGGCCGCCGCGATCACCCCGGGGTCGTGCGGGTCGAGGAAGACCTCGCGCTGGGCGTCCAGCAGGTCCTGCTCGTCGGGGGTCGCCGCGGCCTCGCCCACCTTGTCGGCGTCGTACAGCAGCAGTCCCAGGTAGCGCAGCCGGCCCACGCACGTCTCCGAGCAGACCGTGGGCTGCCCGGCCTCGATGCGCGGGAAGCAGAAGGTGCACTTCTCCGCCTTGCCGGTGGCGTGGTTGACGTACACCTTCTTGTACGGGCACGCCGTCACGCACATCCGCCAGCCCCGGCAGCGGTCCTGGTCGACCAGGACGACGCCGTCCTCGACCCGCTTGTACATCGCGCCGGACGGACAGGCCGACACACAGGCCGGGTTCAGACAGTGCTCGCACAGCCGGGGCAGATGGAAGAGGAAGGTCTGCTCGAACTCGAACTTGACCTTCTCGGCCCACGCGCCGCTCAGGTTCGGGTCGCCGCCGGCGTGCTCGGGCGCGCCGCCCAGGCCGTCCTCCCAGTTGGCGCCCCAGGTGATGGAGGTCGGCCTGCCGGTGAGGACCGAGCGGGGGCGGGCGACCGGCATGTCCGGGCCCGCGGGGGCGCTGACCAGGTTGTCGTAGTCGTACGTCACCGGCTCGTAGTAGTCCTCGATGGCCGGCAGGTCCGGGTTGGAGAACAGCGACAGCAGCCGCTTGACCCGACCGCCGGAGCGCAGCACCAGCCGGCCCCTGCGGTCCAGCGTCCAGCCGCCCTTCCACTGGTCCTGGTCCTCGTAGCGGCGCGGATAGCCCACGCCCGGCTTGGTCTCGACGTTGTTGAACCAGGCGTACTCCACCCCGGTCCGGTTGGTCCAGGTCTGCTTGCAGGTGACCGAACAGGTGTGACACCCGATGCACTTGTCGAGGTTCATCACCATCGCGATCTGTGCCATCACGCGCATCTCAGTACTCCACTTGCTGGCTGCGGCGGCGGATCACGGTGACCTCGTCACGCTGGTTGCCGGTCGGGCCGTAGTAGTTGAAGGCGTAGGTGAACTGGGCGTAGCCGCCCGCCAGATGGGTCGGTTTGAGCAGCAGCCGGGTCAGCGAGTTGTGGATGCCGCCGCGCTTGCCGCTGACCTCGGTCCTCGGCACGTTCACCGTGCGGTCCTTGGCGTGGTACATGTACACCGTGCCCTCGGGCATCCGGTGGGTGACCACGGCACGGGCGGCCACGACGCCGTTGCGGTTGTACGCCTCGATCCACTCGTTGTCCTTCACGCCGATCCTCTCGGCGTCCGCGGTGGACATCCAGATCACCGGGCCGCCGCGGGACAGGGCGAGCATGTAGGCGTTGTCCTGGTACTCGGAGTGGATGGACCACTTGGAGTGCGGGGTCAGGTAGCGCACGGTCACCTCGGCCCGGCCGTCCTCGTGCAGGTGTTCGTCGCCGTAGTGCCGGATCGCGTTCAACGGCGGCCGATAGACGGGTAGTTGTTCGCCGAGTTCGGCCATCCAGTCGTGCTGGACGAAGAAGTGCTGGCGTCCGGTGAGGGTGTGCCAGGGCTTCTTGTGCTCGACGTTGATCACGAAGGGTGAGTAGCGGCGCCCGCCGGCCTCCGAGCCCGACCACTCGTACGAGGTCATCACGGCGCGGGGCTGGGTGCGGGTGTCGGCGAACGTGATCCGCTCGGCCTCGCGTTCGGAGGCCAGCTCCACCAGGCCCTCGCTGCCGGTCTGCCGCTCGAGCTCCCGGAAACCCTCGGTCGCCAGGCGGCCGTTGGTGGTGCCGGACAGCGCGAGGATCGCCTCGCACATGTCGGTGGCGGTGGCCAGCGACGGCCGGCCGGCGCCGACGCCGTCGCGCACCGTGCCGCAGCGGTGCCGCAGCTCCTCGACCTCCCGGTCCGGGTGGACCGTGACGCCCTTGGTGGTGGTGCCGAGGGTGTCCAGCAGCGGTCCCACGGCCCGGATCTTCTGCGCCACGGCCGCGTAGTCCCGTTCCACCACGACCAGCTTCGGCATCGTGCGGCCCGGTATCGGCTCGCACTCGCCGGTCTTCCAGTCCCGTACCACCCCGCCCGGCTGGGCGAGTTCGTCCGGGGTGTCGTGCGTCAGCGGCACGGCCAGGACGTCGGTGCGGGTACCGAGGTGCTCCGCCGCGAGTTCGCTGAACCGGTCGGCGATGGTCAGGAAGGTGTCGTAGTCGGTGCGGGCCTGCCAGGGCGGGGCGATGGCCGGGGTGAAGGCGTGCACGAAGGGGTGCATGTCCGTGCTGGACAGGTCGTCCTTCTCGTACCAGGTCGCGGCCGGCAGGACCACGTCGGAGAGCAGGCCGGTGGAGGTCATCCGGAAGTCCATGGAGACCAGCAGGTCGAGCTTGCCCTCGGGGGCCTCCTCGTGCCACACCACCTCCTCGGGCCGTTCTCCGGGCGGGGTCTGCGCGGAGCGGACCGCCGCGTCCGTGCCCAGCAGATGGCGCAGGAAGTACTCGTTGCCCTTGCCGGAGGAGCCCAGCAGGTTCGCCCGCCACACGGTCAGGACCCGGGGGAAGTTGGCCGGGTCGTCCGGGTCCTCGGCGGCGAACCTGAGCCGCCCGGACTTCAGTTCGTCCACGATGTGCTCGGCGACCCCGCGCCCCTGGGCCGCCGCCTCGTCGGCCAGGTCCAGCGGGTTGCGGTTGAAGCCGGGGTGGCCCGGCGTCCAGCCCAGCCGCACGGCCTGCGCCAGGCAGTCCGCGAACGCCTTGCCCTTGAACCGGCCCGCGCCGAGCGGGGAGGCCAGCTCCTCGGGGCCGAAGGCCTCGTAGCGCCACTGGTCGGTGTTCAGATACCAGTAGGAGGTGCCCGCCATGTGCCGGGTGGGCCGCTGCCAGTCGAAGGCGAACGCCAGGTGCTGGAAGCCGGTCAGCGGACGGACCTTCTCCTGGCCCACGTAGTGCGCCCAGCCGCCGCCGTTGACGCCCTGGCAGCCGGTCATCGTGGTAAGCGCAAGGAAGGACCGGTAGATCGTGTCGGAGTGGAACCAGTGGTTGGTGCCCGCGCCCATCGCGATCATCGACCGGCCGTTCGTACGCTCGGCGTTGCGGGCGAACTCCCGGGCGATCCGGGCCGCCTGCCCGGCCGGCACGGAGGTGACGGTCTCCTGCCAGGCCGGCGTGTACGGCTCGCTCGCGTCCTCGTACGAGGCGGGCCAGCTGCCCGGCAGACCGGGCCGGGCCACGCCGTACTGGGCGAGCATGAGATCGAAGACGGTGGTGACGAGGCGCCCGCCGAGCCGCCGGGCGGGCACCCCGCGCACCATCACCGAGCCGCCCTCGGTGGCCCCTTCGTCGAACCGGGGCAGTGCGACCTCCACCGTCTCCTCGGCCCGCTCCAGCAGGCTCAACTCGGGTTCCACGCCGCCCAGGTCGAGGTTCCAGCGGCCCTGCTCGGCCTCCCCCCACCGGAAGCCGAGCGAGCCGCCCGGGACCACCGGCTCGCCGGTGGCCCGGTCCAGCAGCACCGTCTTGAACTCGGCGTTCCCTGCGCTCGCCCTGTTCGCCGTCTTCTCCGCGTTCTCTCCGCCGAGATCGGCGGCGGTCAGGAACCCGTCCGGGACGAGCCCGTGGGCGCTCTCGCGCAGGGTCACCAGGAACGGTGCGTCCGTGTAGGTGCGCAGGTAGTCGCGGAAGTAGGGCACTTCGCGGTCGACCAGGAACTCCCGCAGGATCACATGCCCCATGGCCATCGCCAGCGCGCCGTCCGTGCCCGGATGCGGGGCCAGCCACTCGTCGGCGAACTTGACGTTGTCCGCGTAGTCGGGGCTGACGGCGACGACCTTGGTGCCGTTGTAGCGGGTCTCGGTGAGGAAGTGCGCGTCCGGGGTGCGGGTGACGGGGATGTTGGAACCCCACATGACCAGATAGCCCGCGTTCCACCAGTCCGCCGCCTCGGGCACGTCGGTCTGGTCGCCGAACACCTGCGGCGAGGCGACCGGCAGGTCGGCGTACCAGTCGTAGAACGACAGCAGCGTGCCGCCGATCAGCGACATGAACCGGGAGCCGGCGGCGAAGGACGCCATGGACATCGCCGGGATCGGCGAGAAGCCCGCCACTCGGTCGGGGCCGTGGGCCTTGATGGTGTGGACGTGGGCGGCGGCCACCAGCTCGGCCACCTCGTCCCAGTCCGCGCGCACCAGGCCGCCCTTGCCGCGCGCCCGCTTGTACGCCCGCGCCTTCGCCGGATCGGAGGTGATCTCCGCCCAGGCCGCCACCGGGTCGCCCAGCCGCCGCCGCGCCTCCCGCCACAACTTCAGCAACGCGCCGCGCACATACGGGTAGCGGACCCGGCTGGGGGAGTAGGTGTACCAGGAGAACGACGCTCCGCGCGGGCAGCCGCGCGGTTCGTACTCGGGGCAGTCGGCGCCGATCGACGGGTAGTCGGTGGCCTGGTGCTCCCAGGTGATGATGCCGTCCTTGACGTACACCATCCACGAGCAGGAACCGGTGCAGTTGACGCCGTGGGTGGAGCGGACGACCTTGTCGTGCGCCCAGCGGTCCCGGTAGAAGCCCTCCCACGCGCCGTCGTTCGTGCCGAACACGGCGCGCCCGTCGGCCGACACCTCACCGCGCGTCAGCAGCCGTCGCCCCGCGAGCGGCCAGTCCTGAGCGCCGCGCGGCGTGCGACGCCGCCCGTTCTGATCGTTCTCCATGGCCAGGAACCTAGGCCCCGGGGATCGCCGCGCACCTGGGCCCGGCGGCCCCCGCGCACGGCCCTCCCGGCCCTGTCCCAGGGGCCCCGACAGGGCCCAACGGTCCCGAGGACCGGGACCGGTCGGACGGGTGGACGGCCGGGTCCGGCGGTGCATGCTGACAGCGATCGAACCGCAGATGCCCATCTGTCCGGTACGACCGCATGTCATGACCGCCGGGGCGGGCTCTCCCCCGTGCCGGCTCCGGCGGCCCTGGCGCGTACGGCGCGTGTCACCCGGTTCGGTCGTGCGTCCGGCCGCCCACCGCGGCCGGACGCGGCGTCCGCCCGTCCGGCGCAGGCGTCCGCGGCACCGTACCCGCCCCGCTCCGGACGAGCACACGCACCCGCACCGGCCGGCCACGCCGGCCGCGACCCGCTGGAGACACCGCCATGAGCGCGCTCGTCCTCGCCTCCACCCCCGAGGCTCCAAGGGGCGGGCCGCGCTGCGGGCCGTACTCGAACGGGGCCGGCCGGTACGGCTCGCCCCGCTCAACCTCGGTGTGGCGCTGACCGCGCTGCCGCTGCCCGGACCGGCGGGCACCGCGGGCGTGCTGCTGGCCGCGTCGGCCGGGGCCGCGTTCCTGGCCCTGACCGTGCGGGTCCTCGTCCTCGGCGGCCGCGCCCGGCCGGGAGCGGAACACCGTCCGGGCGGTGCCGGGCGGAACCCCGCCCTGTGGGGCGCCGCCGCGGGAGCCGTGCCGACCGTGCCGGCCGTGATCGTGGCCAACAGCGGCGGGGACGCCGGCGCCCCGGCCGCGGCCGGCGGCCCACCGGGTGCGGCTGCGGGCACCGTCCGGACCGTCTCCGTCACCCTGGCCGACACGCGCCACCGTCACCTCCACGCCCTGCCGGCCGCGGCGGTGGCGGCGCCGTCGATCCACAACACCCAGTGGGGTGACTCCGCCGTGCCGCCGGACGCGGGGCGGGGCTTCGGTCCCGGTCCCCGGCCGCGGCACCCCGCCCAGGGACCGTCTGCCCGGCGGCAAGGACTGATGGCCCATGCCGGTGCGGGGCCGCGCACAAGGACAGTTGCTGTGCTGTGCCGGGACGCGGGCATGGGGCCCGCGGTGCCGGTGTGAAAGCGGTGGCACGTACCACCGTACGAGGAAGGGGACGGACAGCATGGTCCACATGCCGAGAACGCAGAGCGACGGACTGTCGTCGAGGACACCGGTGGCCGGCCGGGCGTGGCTGATGCTGGCCCTGGCCACGGTCGGCTTCGCCGTGAACTTCTGGGCGTGGGCGCTGCTGAGCCCGCTCGGCCCCCGGTTCCGGGACACCCTGGACCTGACGTCCTTCGAGCAGTCGCTGCTGGTCGCCGTGCCGGTCGTGGTCGGCTCCCTGGGCCGTATCCCGGTGGGCGCGCTGACCGACCGCTTCGGCGGCCGGGTCATGTTCCCGATCGTGTCCGCGGCCACCATCGTGCCGGTGCTCTACCTCGGCCTGGCCGGTCACTCCTCGCTCGCCGCGCTGCTGGCCGGCGGGTTCTTCCTCGGCATGGGCGGCACCGCCTTCGCGGTCGGTGTGCCCTTCGTCAGCGCCTGGTTCCCGCCCGAGCGGCGGGGCCTGGCGATAGGCGTCTTCGGCATGGGCATGGGCGGCACCGCGATCAGCGCCCTCACGACGGTGAAGCTGGTGGCCGCGAACGGCATGGCCAACCCCTTCCTGATCACCGCGGCGGTCCTCGGGGCCTACGCGCTGCTGGCCGCGCTGGTGCTGCGGGACGCCCCCGGGCGCACGGTCCCGACCGAACCCCTCACCCGCCGACTCGCCGCCACCCTGCGGCTGGGCGTCACCTGGCAGGCGTCCGCCCTGTACGCCGTGGCCTTCGGCGGCTACGTCGCCTTCTCCGTCTACCTGCCCACCTACCTCAAGACCGGCTACGGCCTCACCCAGGCCGACGCGGCGAACCGGATGGCCGGTTTCGTCCTGCTCGCGGTCGCCATGCGCCCGGTCGGCGGCTGGCTGTCGGACCGCATCGGACCCGTGCGCGTCCTGGCCGGCACGCTGTCCGTGGTGCTGGCGGCGGCGCTGGTGCAGTCGCTCACCCCGGCCCTGGCCCCGATGGGCACCATCGCCTTCCTGTCCATGGCCGCCGCGCTGGGCGCGGCCAGCGGGGCGACCTTCGCGCTGGTGGCGCTGCTGGCCCCGCCCGAGCAGGTCGGTTCGGTCACCGGAGTCGTCGGCGCCGCGGGCGGCCTGGGCGGCTTCGTCCCGCCGCTGGTGATGGGGTCCCTGTACGGCGCCTACGGCTCCTACGCGGTCGGCCTGCTGCTGCTCGGCGTGGTCGCTGCGGCGGCACTGACCTTCACCGGCACCGGCGTGCGCCACGCGGTGACGCGCCGTACGGCGCCCGCCCAGACCCACTGAACGCCTCCGGAGCCCCGCGATGTGCGAGTACTGCGGCTGCCAGTCACTGGCGGCCATCGACGAACTGACCCGCGAGCACGACGAGGTCGTCCGCGTGATCAGCCATCTCCGTACCGCCCACCGGGAGGGTGACGTGGGCCGGGCCGCGCACCTCGCCCGCCGGATGGCGACCGTGCTCGGCCCGCACACCCGGGTGGAGGAGCACGGGCTGTTCCCCGCCCTGGCCGGGGACTTCCCCGACCAGATCGCCGCCCTGGAGGCCGAGCACCGCGCTGTCGAGGCGGTGCTGGCCGAGGCCGCCGGCGGTGTCACGCCCGCGGATCCCTCGTGGCCGGACCGGCTGATGGCGGCCATGGCCGTGCTGCGCGACCACATCCTCAAGGAGCAGGACGGCGTCTTCCCGGCGGCGCTCGCCACCCTCGGCCCCGAGGAGTGGGAAGCGGTCGAGGCCGTACGCGCGGCGGCGGGCGGCGCGCTCCCCAAGCCGGCCGCCTGACCGGCGCGACTTCTCCGGCGCACCGGGCGGCGGGCCGCCCGCCGCCGTCCGGTCCACGGTCCCGGAGGTCCGGTCCACGGTCCCGGCGGTCCGGTGTGCGGCCCGGGCGGTCCGGTGTGCGCGTGGCCGTCCGGGCGCGGCAGCAGTGTTCCGGGCGTGGCTGTTGACCATCGGGGGGACGATGGTCGTACAGTCGGACCCGGCCGGACCGATCACGACGGGTCGCGTGCCCGGGAGCGGGGTGCCGCGGTGAGCACGGAAACGAGTCCGGAGCGGGCACGGGCGGGCCTGGACGGTGAACTGACGGAGGCGCTGGTGCGCAGCCGCCGGTTCTTCACCCGGGCGGAGATCTCCGAGGACCTGCGCACCCTGCACAAGGTGGGCGGACGGCAGGCGGACGAGTTCTACCGGGACCGGTGGTCGCACGACAAGGTGGTGCGCTCCACGCACGGCGTGAACTGCACGGGCTCCTGCTCGTGGAAGGTGTTCGTCAAGGACGGCATCATCACCTGGGAGGCGCAGCAGACGGACTACCCGTCGGTGGGACCGGACCGGCCGGAGTACGAACCGCGCGGCTGCCCCCGCGGAGCCGCCTTCTCCTGGTACACCTACTCGCCGACCCGGGTCCGCTACCCCTACGTGCGCGGTGTGCTGCTGACGATGTACCGGGAGGCCAGGGCCCGGCTCGGCGATCCGGTCGCGGCCTGGGCCGACATCGTCTCCGACCCCGAGCGTGCCCGCCGCTACAAGACGGTCCGCGGCAAGGGCGGCCTGGTACGGGCGAGTTGGGACGAGGCGGTGGAGATGGTCGCCGCCGCGCACGTCCACACCATCAAGGAGTACGGCCCCGACCGGCTGGCCGGGTTCTCGCCGATCCCGGCGAT
This sequence comes from Streptomyces sp. NPDC014864, assembly GCF_043081525.1. Taxonomy (NCBI): domain Bacteria; kingdom Bacillati; phylum Actinomycetota; class Actinomycetes; order Kitasatosporales; family Streptomycetaceae; genus Streptomyces; species Streptomyces sp. NPDC014864. The sequence goes on along the minus strand of NZ_JBIBWT010000016.1, from coordinate 184,795 downwards.
GTCGATGGTCTCGCACGCCGCCGGGTCCCGCTTCTACTCGCTGCTCGGCGGCGTGATGCTGTCCTTCTACGACTGGTACGCGGACCTTCCGGTGGCCTCCCCGCAGGTGTTCGGCGACCAGACGGACGTACCGGAGTCGGGGGACTGGTGGGACGCCGGCTACCTGATCATGTGGGGGTCGAACCTGCCGGTGACCCGCACCCCGGACGCCCACTGGATGGCCGAGGCGCGCTACCGCGGCCAGAAGGTCGTGGCGGTCTCCCCGGACTACGCGGACAACGTGAAGTTCGCCGACGAGTGGCTGGCCCCGCAGCCCGGCACCGACGGGGCCCTGGCGATGGCCATGGGGCACGTGGTCCTCAAGGAGTTCTTCGTCGACCGGCCCACGCCGTACTTCACCCACTACGTCAAGCGGTACACGGACCTGCCGTTCCTGGTCGTCCTCGACGAGATCACGGACGGGCAGGGCGGACCGGAGGGGACAGGCGGGCAGGGCGGACCGGAGGGGACAGGCGGGCAGGGCGGACCGGAGGGGACAGGCGGGCAGGACGGACCGGGTGCGGCGGCCGGGGCCCGCGGTCCCGGCGGGCGGCCGCCCGCCTACCGGCCCGGCAAGTTCCTGACCGCGGCCGACCTCGGCGGCGAGCACGCCGCGAGCGAGCACGCCGCGTTCCGCACGGTGCTGCTGGACGAGGCCACCGGGCGGCCGGTGGTGCCGGGCGGCACCCTCGGCGACCGCTACGGCGAGTCCGGCACGGGGAAGTGGAACCTGGACCTCGGCGACCTCGACCCCCTGCTGTCCGCCGAGGGCGGAGGACAGGCCCCGGTCACCGTGGAGCTGCCCCGATTCGACGCCCCGGACGGGAGCGCGGGGCGCCTGCTGCGCGGAGTCCCGGTGCGCCGGATCGCCGGCCGTACCGTGACCACGGTGTACGACCTGCTCCTCGCCCAGTACGGCGTGGCCCGCGCGGGCCTGCCGGGCCGGTGGCCGGCCGGATACGACGACGCGGGCGAACCGTACACCCCGGCCTGGCAGGCCGCGATCACGGGCGTGGACGCCGGGCGCGCGGCCCGGATCGCCCGCGAGTTCGCGGCCAACGCCGAGGAGTCCGGCGGCCGTTCGATGATCGTGATGGGCGCGGGCACCAACCACTGGTTCCACTCGGACACCATCTACCGTGCCTTCCTGACCCTGACCACGCTGACCGGCTGCCAGGGCGTCAACGGCGGCGGCTGGGCCCACTACGTGGGGCAGGAGAAGGTCCGCCCCCTCACCGGCTACCAGTCGATCGCCACCGCCGCCGACTGGCACCGCCCGGCCCGGCAGATGATCCAGACCGCCTACTGGTACCTGCACAGCGACCAGTTCCGCTACGACCCGTTCTCCGCCGGCACCCTCGCGGCGGCCGGCGCGGGCGGCCCGTTCGCGGACCGGACCACGGCCGACGTGATCGCCGCCTCGGCGCGGATGGGCTGGATGCCGTCGTACCCGACCTTCGACCGCAACCCGCTGGACCTGGCGGACGAGGCCGGCCGGGCGGGACGGGACGTCGCGGAGCACGTGGTCGGTGAACTGCGCTCGGGGCGGCTGCGGTTCGCGGGCGAGGACCCGGACGCGCCGGAGAACTTCCCCCGCGTCCTGACCGTGTGGCGGGCCAACCTGCTGGGCTCCTCTGCCAAGGGCAACGAGTACTTCCTCAAGCACCTGCTGGGCGCCGACTCCTCGGTGCGCGCCACCGAGGCCCCGCCCGGGGCGCGGCCGCGGGACGTGGTGTGGCGGGAGCGGGCCCCGGAGGGCAAGCTCGACCTGCTGCTGACCCTCGACTTCCGCATGACCAGCACCACGCTGTACTCGGACGTGGTGCTGCCGGCCGCGACCTGGTACGAGAAGCACGACCTGTCGAGCACGGACATGCACCCGTTCGTCCACGCCTTCAACCCGGCCATCTCCCCGCCCTGGCAGACCCGCACAGACTGGGACGCCTTCCACACCCTGGCCCGCGAGTTCAGCCGCCAGGCCGCCACGCACCTCGGGGCGCGCCGGGACGTGGTGGCCGCGCCGCTGCTGCACGACACCCCCGACGAACTGGCCAACCCGCACGGCGCGGTCCGCGACTGGAAGGCGGGCGAGTGCGACCCCGTGCCCGGCCGGACCATGCCGAAACTGATCACCGTGGAGCGCGACTACGGCGCCGTGGCTCAGAAGATGGCCGCGCTCGGCCCCCTGCTCGACAGCCTCGGCGCGACCACCAAGGGCGTCACCTTCCACGTCGAGCGTGAACTGGACTACCTGCGGCACAAGAACGGCACCGTGCGCGGGGGAGCGGCCGACGGGCGCCCGTCGATCGCCCGGGACGCCCAGGCCTGCGAGGCGATCCTCGCCCTGTCCGGCACCACCAACGGCCATCTCGCCACCCAGGGCTTCCGCACCCTGGAGGCCCGCACCGGCCGGCCGCTGGCCGACCTGGCCGCCGAGCACGAGGGCAAGCGGATCACCTTCGCCGACACCCAGGCCGCGCCCGTCCCGGTCATCACCAGCCCCGAGTGGTCCGGTTCGGAGACCGGCGGACGCCGCTACTCGCCGTTCACCGTCAACGTCGAACGACTCAAGCCCTGGCACACCCTCACCGGACGCCAGCACTTCTACCTCGACCACGACTGGATCACCGCGCTGGGCGAGCAGCTCCCCGTCTACCGGCCCCCCTTGAACATGCACGCCCTGTTCGGCGAGCCACGCCTCGGCGAGCGGGGCGAACTCGGCGTGACCCTGCGCTACCTGACCCCGCACAACAAGTGGTCCATCCACTCCGAGTACCAGGACAACCTGTTCATGCTCTCGCTGTCCCGGGGCGGCCCGACGCTGTGGATGTCCACCGCCGACGCGGCGAAGATCGGCGTACGGGACAACGACTGGATCGAGGCGGTCAACCGCAACGGCGTGGTCGCCGCACGGGCGGTCGTCTCGCACCGGATGCCCGAGGGCACCGTCTACATGCACCACGCCCAGGACCGGCTCATCGACGTGCCCCGCACCGAGACCACCGGCAGGCGCGGCGGCATCCACAACTCCCTGACCCGCCTGCTGATCAAACCGAGCCATCTGATCGGCGGTTACGCCCAACTGTCGTACGCCTTCAACTACCTGGGACCGACCGGCAACCAGCGCGACGAGGTCACGGTCGTCCGCCGGCGGTCCTCGCAGGACGTGGAGTACTGATCATGCGCGTGATGGCCCAGATGGCGATGGTGATGAACCTCGACAAGTGCATCGGCTGCCACACCTGCTCGGTCACCTGCAAACAGGCGTGGACCAACCGCACCGGAGTCGAGTACGTCTGGTTCAACAACGTCGAGACGCGCCCCGGCCAGGGCTACCCGCGCCGCTACGAGGACCAGGACAGGTGGCGCGGCGGCTGGGAGCTCAACAAGCGCGGACGGCTCACCCTGAAGGCGGGCGGCCGGTTCAAGAAACTGGTCACGATCTTCTCCAACCCCGTGCTGCCGAGCCTGGACGACTACTACCAGCCCTGGACGTACGACTACGAGAACCTGACCAACGCCCCCCTGCAGGAGCACACCCCCGTCGCCCGGCCCAAGTCCCTGATCACCGGCAAGGACATGAAGATCACCTGGTCGGCCAACTGGGACGACGACCTCGGCGGTTCGGCCGACCACGGCGAGAAGGACGTCCTGCTGAACGAGGTCTCACAGAAGATCAGATTCGAGTTCGAGCAGACCTTCATGTTCTACCTGCCGCGGATCTGCGAGCACTGCCTCAACCCGTCCTGCGCCGCCTCCTGTCCCTCCGGCGCGATCTACAAGCGCACCGAGGACGGCATCGTCCTCGTCGACCAGGACCGCTGCCGCGGCTGGCGGATGTGCGTGACCGGGTGCCCGTACAAGAAGGTCTACTTCAACCACCGCACCGGCAAGGCGGAGAAGTGCACCTTCTGCTTCCCGCGCGTCGAGGTGGGTCTGCCCACCGTCTGCTCCGAGACCTGCGTCGGCCGGCTGCGCTACATCGGCCTGGTCCTCTACGACGCCGACCGCGTCCTGGCGGCCGCCTCCACCCCGGACGACACCGGCCTGTACGAGGCACAGCGCGAGGTCTTCCTCGACCCGGCCGACCCGCGGGTCGCCGCGGAGGCGGAGCGCGCGGGCATCCCCCGCGACTGGGTCGAGGCGGCCCGGCGCTCCCCGGTGTACGCCCTGATCAACACCCACCGCGTCGCCCTGCCGCTGCACCCCGAGTACCGCACCCTGCCCATGGTCTGGTACATCCCGCCGCTCTCACCGGTCGTCGACGCCGTCCGCGACACCGGCCACGACGCCGAGGACCACCGCACCCTCTTCGCCGCCGTCGACGCCCTGCGCATCCCCGTCGACTACCTCGCCCAGCTGTTCACCGCCGGCGACCCCGCCCCGGTCGACGCGGTACTGCGCCGCCTGGCCGCCATGCGCTCCTACATGCGCGACATCAACCTCGGCCGCGAACCGGACGCCGCCATCCCCGCGCGGGTCGGCATGGGCGAGGAGGAGATGTACGACATGTACCGGCTGCTGGCGCTCGCCAAGTACGACGAGCGGTACGTCATCCCGCCCGCCCACGCCGAACAGGCCCACCGCCTGGAGGAACTGGCCACCGAGTGCAGCCTCGACTACGAGGGCGGCCCCGGCATGGGAGGCTCCGGCCCGTTCGGCGAGACCTCCGGCGGCGCCGCCCCGATCGCGGTGGAGACCTACCGGGCCCTGCGCGAACGGCAGACCTCCGACACGCCCGCCGCCCCGGAGGACAAGGGCGACCGCGTCAACCTCCTGAACTGGGACGGCAAGGGACAGCCGCCCGGCCTCTTCCCGCCCGCCACCGACGACCGGAAGGACGGCACGACATGAGGCCGCCCGCCGCCGGCGCCCGCGAAGCCCTCGCCTGGCAGGCCCAGTCGCTGCTGCTGGCCTACCCCGACGAGCGGCTGCCCGAGCGCCTCACCCTCGCCCGCCGCGTCGCCGCCACCCAGCCCGCGGCGGTCGCCGGGCCCCTCCGCGGCTTCGCCGAACACGCCGCGCGCACCCCGCCGCAGGACCTCGCCGCCGAGTACGTCGCCACCTTCGACCACCGCCGGCGCTGCTGCCCCTACCTCACCTACTACGCCCACGGCGACACCCGGAAACGGGGGATCGCCCTGCTGCGGCTGAAGCAGACCTACGCCGCCGCCGGCTGGCGCCTGGGCGAGGACGAACTGCCCGACCACCTCGCCGTCGTCCTGGAGTTCGCCGCCGCCGAACCCACCGTCGGCGCGCGCCTGCTCACCGAGCACCGCGCGGGCCTGGAACTGCTCCGCCTGGCCCTGCGCGACGCCGGCTCGCCCTGGGCGCACGTGCTCACCTCCCTCTCCGCGACCCTGCCCGCGCTCGGCGGCGACGAACACGCGGCCATCGGCCGGCTCGCCGCCCAGGGGCCGCCCGAGGAACAGGTCGGCCTCGCTCCCTACACACCCGCCTCGTTCATGCCCGACCCCGCGGGAGGCCCCCGATGAACCCACCCGCGCACTCCCCGGCCCTGGCGGCCGAGCCCGGCACCGGGGGCATCCTGCTGTGGGTCGTCCTGCCGTACGTCAGCCTCGCGGTGTTCGTCCTCGGCCACATCTGGCGCTACCGCTACGACAAGTTCGGCTGGACCACCCGCTCCTCCCAGCTGTACGAGAGGCGGCTGCTGCGCATCGGCAGCCCGCTGTTCCACTTCGGCATCCTGATCGTGCTCCTCGGCCACATCGGGGGCCTGCTCGTCCCGAAGAGCTGGACCGGGGCTCTCGGCATCGGCGAGCACGCATACCACGTCTCCGCGGTCGTCCTCGGCACCGTCGCCGGGGTCACCACCGTGGGCGGCCTCGCGATCCTCGTCTACCGGCGCCGCACCGTCGGCCCCGTCTTCTCCGCCACCACCCGCAACGACAAGGCCATGTACGTCGCGCTGAGCGTCACCATCGCGCTCGGACTGTCCGCCACGGTGGCCGCGAACCTCGTCGGCGGGGGCTACGACTACCGCGAGACCATCTCGCCCTGGTTCCGTTCCCTCTTCTCCTTCACACCCGACCCGGCCCTGATGGCCGGTGCCCCGCTCCTCTTCCGGCTGCACGCCCTCAGCGCCCTGCTCCTCTTCGCCTTCTGGCCCTTCACCCGGCTCGTGCACATGCTCACCGCGCCCCTCGGCTACCTGACCCGCCCGTACATCGTCTACCGCAGCCGGGACACCCGCCTCGGCGCCCGCCCCCCGCGCCGCGGCTGGGAACGCGTGGGCTCCTGACCGCCGCCCGCACCGTGGGCGGCCTCGGCGCCGGCCGGCGCGGCGCGGGTCGGCACCAGGCGAAGGGTGCCGGGCGGCGGGCCGGACATCGCCCCGCGGGAACGTCGCTAGGGTACGGACGCCGCGAACGCGTCCGGCCCGGAGACGGGCGGCCGTCCTCCGCCCGTCTCCGGGCCGGGGCGGGGCAGTTCCGCCCAGATGGTCTTGCCGTCTCCGGCGTAGCGGGTCCCCCAGCGCAGGGCGAACTGGGCCACGAGGAACAGCCCCCGGCCGCCTTCCTCGACGGCCTGGGCCCGGCGCAGGTGGGGAGAGGTGCTGCTGTGGTCGGAGACCGCGCAGATCAGCCGGTTCGGGGTGCGCATCAGGCGGAGCCCGACGGGGCCGCGGGCGTGCCGGATCGCGTTGGTGACCAGTTCGCTGACGATCAGCTCGACGGAGAACGACAGTTCCTGCAGCTCCCACTGCGCGAGGCGGGCGTCGGTCAGCTTGCGGGCCTGTCCCACCGCGGCCGGCTCGAAGGCCAGATCCCAGGAGACGACGTCCTCGCTCGGCAGCGGGCGGGGGCGGGCGACGAGGAAGGCGACGTCGTCCGGGGGGCGGTCCGGCAGCAGGGCCCGCTCCATGATGTCGCAGATCTCCTCCAGGGGACGGTCGGGGTGGGCGAGCGCGAAGGCCAGCCGTTCCAGCCCGGTGTCCGGGTCGCCGTCGGCGGCCGTGACCAGGCCGTCGGTGTAGAGGGCCAGCACGGAGCCCTCCGGGACGTCGAACTCGGCCGACTCGAACGGCAGCCCGCCGATGCCCAGCGGCGGCCCCGCCGGAATCTCGGGGAACTCCACCACCTTGTCCAGGTGGGCGAGCGCGGGCGGGGGATGACCCGCGCGGGCGAAGGTGGCGCGGCAGGTGACGGGATCGTAGATGCCGTACAGGCAGCTGGCACCGACCACGCCCTCGACTTCGCCGGGGTGCGCCGCCTCCGCCTCCTGTGCCAGCCGGCCGACCAGGTCGTCGAGGTGGGAGAGCAACTCGTCGGGGGGCAGATCCAGGTCGGCCAGCGTGTGCACCGCGGTGCGCAGCCGGCCCATCGTCGCCGTGGCGTGGATGCCGTGGCCGACGACGTCGCCGACCACCAGCCCCACCCGGGCGCAGGCCAGGGGCAGCACGTCGAACCAGTCGCCGCCCACTCCCGCCTCGGTGTCGGTGGGCAGGTAGCGGTAGGCGGCCTCCACGGCCACGTGGGCGGGCAGTTCGTGCGGCAGGAGGCTGCGCTGCAGGGTGAGCGCCGACTGGTGCTCGCGGGTGTACCGGCGTGCGTTGTCGATGCACACGGCGGCGCGGGCGGCGAGTTCCTCGACGAGCAGAAGATCCTCGGTGGCGAAGGCCTCCGGGGTGCGCCAGCGCATGAGGGTGGCCACCCCCATGGTGATCCCGCGGGCCCGGAGCGGAACCACCAGGTGGGAATGGATGCCCAGGTCGCGCGTGCGCGCGCTGCGCACGGGGTCCTGCAGCAGCCAGGGGCTGGACAGGTCCAGGACGGCGTTCAGGATGGGATGCCCGTCCGCCAGGCACTGCCACTGCGGGGACCCCTCGGGATAGACGACCGTCCGGCCCGGCGTGACGACGGCCTCGGGCAGGTCCTCGCGGACGGAGCGGTGGACAACCCGGCGCATGGTGTCCGTCCGGCCGGCGGAGCGGACATCGGGCTCCCGGCCGGACAGCACGTCGTCGAGCAGGTCGACGGCGGTGAAGTCGGCGACCCGGGGCACCAGGATCTCGGCCAGTTCCTGGACCGTGCGACCGAGGTCGAGGGTGCTGCCGATCAGCACACTGGCCTCGTTGAGCAGAGCCAGCCGCCGCTGCGCGTGGTGGAGGTCCGTGACGTCCACCGACTCCTCGCACACTCCCAGGGGCCGGCCCTCCGGGTCCTGGAGCCGGTAGTAGGACAGTGACCACACGTGTTCACGGCTGGGATCCGACGGCGGGCGGCCGCGGTACTGGAGGCCCACCACGGTCTGCCCGGAGTCGAGAACCCGGCTCATGAGCTGGGTGACCGTGGACGGGTACTGGGCGGACAGCACCTCGCTGCCCGGGTACAGCTCGTCCTCGGTGCGCCCCAGGTAGTGGGTGAACGGCCCGGGCAGTTCCAGTCGGGCCGCCGCGTTCGCCCACGCCACGCGCAGGTCGGGGCCGTAGATCGTCAGGCCCACGGGGGACTGGGTGGTGATGCCCTGCAGCATGGCCTGCCGCATCTGCCAGTCCCGGAACTCCGCGGCGTCCGCGAGGAGCAGCAGGAGCACCGGGCCCGCGGCCGTGTCGGGCAGCCGGCGGCAGACCGCCGCCACCGGCAGCAGGCGACCGGACCGGTGACGGAACGTGCCGCTGTGGTGGCACTCGGGGAGCTGCGGCTGCTGCCACCACCTCGCGGCGGCGCCCTCCTCCCCCTCCGCCTGGGCCGACAGGGTGTCGATCGAGCGCCCGAGGACCTCCTGCGCCTCGTAGCCGAGCAGTTCTTCGGCCTCCGGACTCCATCCGGTGACCCGTCCACGGCCGTCCAGCATGACGGTGGCGGCCCGTGTGATCCGGAGGGGGTCGCCGTTCTCGGCCGCCTCGAGTCCATTCGACGGTGTGATCATCGCATGTCCGTCCTCGCTCCTTTCTCAAGGATCGGCCCGCCGCAGGGGCAGCACAAACGCCCGGTCCGAGCCTCGTCCGCCCCGTTGTGCCCCGCCGTGCGCGGCCTTCGTTCCGTGGCCCGGCTGCCCTGGACGATCAGGGGCCGGATCTGCTGCCGACGGCGCGCGCGTCCGGTCGGGTGGCCTCGTCCAGCGGGCCGGCCAGTGGGGTGCCGCACGTGCGCGGTGCACTGCGGCGTGCGACCGGTCCCGCCAGCGCGGTCAGCACGGTGTCGTTGGCCTTCCGGTCGCCGACGGTGAGCCGCAGTCCCTCGCCGGGGTAGTGGCGCGTCTGGACACCGGCGTCGGTGAGTGCCGCGGCGCCCTCGTCGATCGGATCGGGCGCGGCGAGCCAGACGCAATTGGCGTGGCCGGGGCGTACGCGCCAGCCCAGGGACACCAGTTCACGCCGGAGCCGTTCGCGTTCGGCGACGACGGTGTCCACGCGGCGGCGCAGCTCGCCCTCGGCCCGCAGCGACGCCTTCACCGCCGCTGTCGCCACCGCGTTGATCCCGAACGGCAGCTGTTGCCGGCGGATCCGCGCCACGAGGTCGCAGGCGCCGAGGCCGTAGCCCACCCGCAGGGCGGCCAGGCCGTAGGCCTTGGAGAAGGTGCGCAGGACGAGCAGGTTGGGGTGTGCGTCCAGGAACGTGAGTGAGTCCGGCAGCTCGACGTCGCGGGCGAACTCCACGTACGCCTCGTCGAGGAGCACGGTGACGTGCCGGGGGACCTGACGCAGGAACGCCGACAGTGCGCCGGTGGTGACGAGGCTTCCGGTGGGGTTGTGCGGATTGCACAGCACCACGACGCGGGTGCGGTGGTCGAGCGCCGCGAGCAGGGCGTCCAGATCCTGGTGCCCGTCCGGCGACAGGGGTACGGGGACAGGCTGAGCGCCGACCATGGAGGCCAGGAGGGGGTAGGCGTCGAACGTGCGCCAGGCGTAGGCCACGGTGTCGCCGGGCCGGACCACTGCCTGGAGCAGCTGCAGGGCCACGCCGACCGAACCGCTGCCGACCGCGACGCGGTCGGGGGTCACCCGGCACCACGCGGCGATCTGCTCGGTGAGGTCGTCGGGGTGGAACTGCGGGTAGCGGTGGGCCTGCGCCACGGCCCGCCGCATCGCCTCGCGTACCGAGGGCAGCGGGGGATACGGGCTCTCGTTCAGGGCGAGTCGGTGCAGCACGGGGATGTCCATGGATCAGCCCCGTCCGCCCCGCCAGCGAACCGCGGCGGCACCGGCGAAGTCGCCCGCGTGGGCGAAACCCCCGAGCACCACCAGGTCCCCGTCCTCCACTTTCCCGGAGCCGATCGCGCGGTCCAAGGTGACCGGGATCGCCGCTCCGAACAGATTCCCGCATTCGTCAAAGGTGTTCAGGTGCCGTTCGGCAGGCAGTCGCAGCGCCTCTCGCCAGTTCCGAAGGAAGGTACGGTTTGGCTGGTTGGTGATGAGGGCGTCGATGCCGGAACTGGTCACGCCGAGCCGCCGGCACAGTTCCGTGACCACCTCGGGGACGAGGCGGTTACCGCGTGCCAGGACCTTGGCGACACTGGCGTCGGTGAACCCGATCCGCAGCTGGGACTCGCCCGGCTCCCAGTACTTGCGGCCGTCGTCGACCGCCACGGTCATGTCACCGGCGTACTCGCCCAGGTGCCGGGTCTCCACGTCGAGGACCGGCGACTGTGCCGAGGTCGTCACGTACCCCACACCGCACCCGTCGCCCGGGATCGCCGCCTGGGCGAGTTTGCGCACCTCGGACTGGGTGAACCATTGCCCCGCGGCGCTCTGCGCGTTGCAGATCAGCGCGGTCTTCGCGTCGGTGGTGGTGAGGATCTGCCGGGCCACCTTCATCATGTACACAAAGGACGCGCAGCCCGCGTTGCCCACGTCGACGAGCCACTCCGGGTTGAGGCCCAGCCGGCGCGCCACCTCGGTCCCCGCGCCCACGAACGGCAGGTCCGGCAACTGGCTGTGCACCAGCAGCACGTCCACGCCCCGGATCTCCGCCGCGCCGTGCCGTTCGATCAGGGGCTGTACGGCGCGCTCCACCATGTCCGCGTTGGTCTCGTCCCTGGCCACGTGGTGCCGTAACGGCGGGACCTTGAACATGGGGTTGTCGCGCAGCTTGTCCTCGGCTCCGGGGAAGTCCGTGTAGAACTCCGCGGGGACCGGCTCGCCGGGCAGGTAGCTCGCGACGTCGGTGAGGCTGACCGGGGTCACCGCGCCACCGTCCTCGCCGGAGCCGAACCGATCGGCAGACCGCTCCGGTGGCGGTGCTCCAGGATGGCCTTGAGGTTGTGCATCTCCACGGTGTGCCCGGCGTAGAAGAGGTCCCAGTAGTCGCCCACCCAGGGCCGGTCCGGGCGGGGGGCCAGATCGGGGTGCGGGTTGTCGTCGTAGTAGGGGTGCCGGCAGTTGGTCCAGGTGATCACCGAGCCCGGCTTGTCGAGTACCAGTCGCGCCGGGACGACACGCATCAGGTAGATCATCCACAGCTTCTCGCCCTGGTCCCAGGAGCAGTGGTAGTCCACGGTCATGGCCTCGGGGTTCGCGAGCACCTCGCAGTAGATCCTGGTGTCGTCCTCCAGGCGGTCGCGTCCCACCCACAGGCCTGGTGTGCCGGTGGGCGCGAAGTCCCGCAGGCTGCAGGTCCACTCCTCCAGGTGGTGTCCCTGGCGCAGGTAGTCGTAGGCCTGCTCCGGGGGGCAGTCGACGTACTCGTGGATGGTGCAGTACTGCCCGTAGACCTGGTGGTGGGGGTAGACCGCGTGGGTGAGCTCCACGCAGTGGGCGGTCAGTTCCGCCCTGCCGGTGTTCTCGATCCGGACCAGGCCGGGGATGTCAGCCAACGTGGACGACTTCGGGCTCATCTGAACCCTCCTTGCTCTTGGTGGCTTCGGTGAAGGACTGGAAGGGAAGGAACGGGGGGATCTCCCGCGGGTCACAGGCCACTGCGACCAGCGCCGGGCCGCTGCCCGCGTTGCCGCGCAGCAGTGCCGTGCGCAGTCGCGCGGCGTCCGTGACCTCCGTGGCCCGCAGGGACGGGAAGGCGGCCGCCACTCCGGCGGCGAGGTCGGTCCGGGCGAACAGGTCGTCGTCGCGGACCCCGCCCTGGAGGAACTCCTCCCGCAGCGCGCACATGGCGTGGGCGTTGTTGTTGAAGATCACGAACGTCACGGGTGCGTCGTACTCCACGGCGGTGTGGACCTCCATCCCGTGCATGAAGAAGGACCCGTCGCCGGCGAGAACGTAGGTGCGTCGCCCGGTGGCGAGCGCGGCACCGATGCCGGCGCCGAAGGTGTAGCCCATGCCGCCCATGCCGGCGGCCACCACGAAGCGGCCGTGGCGCGGTGCCGGAAGGAGATGGATCGCGCTGGCCCCCGCGTTGCCGGCGTCCACGAACACGTGTGCGTCCGGGGGGAGTGCCGCCTGCACCGCGGCGAGCGCCTGGGCGTGGGGGACGGTTCGCTCCCGGGCCTGAACGAGCGGACCCGGCGCGGATGTGGGAAGGGGACCGGCGTGCGGTGGGCAGGGACGTGGGTGGGGCGGCAGCCGTGCGGTGACCGCGCGCAGTGCGTCCCGCAGGTTCCCACCGAGTGCGGTGCCCGCCACGAACGGTGGTTCCGGGCCGAGGCAGACGACGTCGGTGGCGGCCAGGGCCCGCTCGAGGCCGCCGCGTGCCAGGAGCGGCAGTCGGGTGCCGACCAGCAGGCACAGGTCGGCCCGTCGCAGACACTCCTCCACGTTGGCGTGGCCCATCACCCCGGCCACGCCCGCGAACCGGGGATCACGGTTGTCGAAGACGTCCTTGGCGTCCGGGGTGACCGCCACCCATGCCCCCAGGCGCCCGGCCAGTTCGGCCAGGTCCTCACGCGCGTCGTCGGCGGCGACACCCTCACCGGCGACGACGAGGACGCGACCGGCCTCGCGAAGGGCGTCCGACGCGGCGCCGACGGCAGCCGTGTCGAGCCGCGCCACGGATGCCGTAGCGGGGCCGCCCGGGGGCGGGACCGTGCCGCGGGCGGGCACCTGGATCCGCGCCTGCTGCACGTCCTTGGGCAGCAGCAGCACGGCCGGGCCGCGGGGATCGGTCCGTGCCGCCGCGACCGCCCGGGGCAGCAACTCCGTGAGCGAGTCCGCGTCCTCGACCCGGGCGCAGAACCGGGAGACGGGTGCGAAGACCTCCCGTGCGTCGAAGGAGCCCGCCTTGCCGCTGGAGTCCTGGAACGCCCCGTGCCCTTCCTGACCGCTCGGCGGCTGGCCCACCAGGGCCAGCACTGGCACCCGGGAGGCGTGGGCCTCCGCCAGACCCGGTACGAGATTCATCGCCCCACCGCCGGAGGTGGCGGCGACGACGCCGAGGCGCCCGGTGGTGCGTGCGTATCCGTCGGCCATGGTGACGGCGGAGAACTCGTGCTTGGCGACGACGCCGCGGACGGCTCCCCCGCGGTGCACGGCGTCGTACAGGTCCTCGATGTTCGCGCCGCCGACGCCGAAGACGTGGGTGACGCCGGCCCGGGCGAGCTCCCCGGCCAGAAAGTCGACCAGGCGTACCGTTTCCGCCGCGCGTGGTTCCGGGGTCCTGGTGGTCATGCGGGGCTCCCCTCCCTCTCGTGGTGCCTGTCGATGAGGCCGGACGGCGAGACGACCTGGAAGCGGTGCCGGTACTCCCTGGGGGTGAGTCCGAGGGTTCGTCCGAAGGAGCGGAAGAACGTCTCGGTGGCGGGGAAGCCGCAGCGGCCGGCTATCTGGCCGATCGTCAGGTCCGTGGTTTCCAGCAGGTCGCGTGCGCGGGCGATACGCGTCCGTTCGACGTACTGGCCGGGCGTCATGCCCACCTCGCGCCGGAAGACCCGGGCGAAGTTGCGCTGGCTCATGCTGGCCTGCCGCGCGATCTCGGCCACGGGCAGTGGGCCGGCCAGGTTGTCCTGGATCCACTCCTGTGCTGCCCGGATCGGCGGATGGTCGGCCAACTGGGCGTCGAGGACGGCGCTGTACTGTGACTGACCTCCGTGCCGCTTGAGGAACAGCACCAGAAACCGTGCCGTCTCCAGCGCGAGCGCCGCTCCGTGATCGGCCTCCACCAGGGCGAGCGCCATGTCGATGCCCGTCGACACCCCCGCGGAGGTCACGAAGGGCCCGTCCCAGACGAAGATCGGCTCGGCGTCCACCGTCACATCCGGATAGCGGCACGCCATCGCCTCGCTGTAGGCCCAGTGCGTGGTGGCGCGTCTGCCGTCGAGGAGGCCCGCCTCGGCCAGCAGGAAGGAGCCGCCGCATACGGAGGCGACTCTGCGCGACCGGGCCGCCGCCCGGCCGATCCAGGACACGAGCGCCTGGTCCCGGAGCGCCTCCTCGAGACTCCATCCGCCCGGCACGAGGAGCGTGTCGATCGGGCCCTGCCCCGACTCCAGGGGCGAGGCCTCCACCGCCACCCCCGAACTCATGCGCACCAGGGGTGCGTCGGCGGAGACGAAGTCGGTCCGGTAGGGGGTGCCCGAGGGGCCCAGAAGCCGGTTCGCCGTATCGAACACTTCAATCGGTCCGGTGATGTCCAGGGCCATCGCGCCCGCGTACACCACCACAACAACACGTCGCTCCAACACGGTCACAGCCTGTATCGAACGCCGCACTGGCTGCAATGACAGATTACTGACGCATCCGGCCACCGGGCGGCTCCGGACGGGCGCGAAGGGCGCTGGCAAGGCACTTCGTGTGCCGAGCCGGCAGCGCTGGGTGAGGCAGCTCACAGGACACCGGTGCCGTGGGGAACGGCCTGTGGCCGCCCGCCACCGCGCCGCCCGCCGCCACCGTTCCGCGTGGACGACGGTGGCCAGGGCGCCGACGGATGGGCGAGGGCGGGCGTCCCGGCTAGCCGGAGACGGCCTCGGCCCAGCCCCGGGAGACCGTCTCCCTCGCCTTCTCCAGTTGCGCGTCCGTCGGGAACTGGGGTGTTCCCTCGACCGACGGCAGTCGTGCGGCGGCGGCCTTGTCGAGGGTGCCGTCCTGCCTCATGGCGTCCATGAGCACCGGGCGGGCATAGGCGCGCAGCCGGAGGTTCTGGCCCTCCGGACTGAAGAGGTATTCCTGCCAGAGGCGGGCAGCCGCCGGGTGCGGGGCGTTCTTGTTGACCGCCAGCGCGAAGTACTGGGCGAAGCTGCCGTCGAAGGGGATCGCGACCTGCCAGTTCACGCCCTTGTCGCGGAGCCGGTCGGCGTAGTGGAGGTTGATGTAGTCCCAGTTGATGCTGATGGGGGTCCGGCCGTCCGCGACGGTTGCCGAGTTCGAATTGAGGGGGTTGAAGTTGCCGTTCCGCTCGAGCTCGGCGAAGAAGTCGAGCCCGGGCTGGATGTTCCCGAACGACCCGTTGTTCGCCAGCGCGGCCGCGTAGACCCCGGCGAAGGCGGTGGCCGACCGGGGCGGGTCGCCTTCGAGCGCGACCTTGCCCTTGTAACCGGGCTTCAGCAGATCGGTGAAGGTCTCCGGACAGGGCTCGACCCGGTTGGCGTCGCAGCCGATGGAGATGTAGCCCCCGTAGTTGTTGGACCAGCGGGCCTTCGAGTCCTTCTGACTGGCGGGGATCGAATCGTAATCGGCCACCCTGTACGGCGCGAGCAGATTCCGCGCCGCGGCCTTCCGCGCGAACGTGTCGCCCACGTCGATCACGTCGGGTGCCGTCGGACGGTTCCCCCTCTTCGCCAGGGCGTCGATCTCGTCCTCGCTGTGGCCGAGCGGATTCTCGTCCGTGACCTTGATCCCGTACTTCTTCTCGAAGCCGTCGATCAGGGCGCCGTAGTTGGCCCAGTCGGGGGGCAGCGCGATCGTTCTGAGCGCGCCCTCCCGTTTCGCCGCGGCGATCAGAGCGGGCATGCCGCCCATGCTCTCGGCGGACGTGGCCACCGACGGCTTCGCGGGTTTGGGGGGCGGTGCGTTCTCGCAGGCGCCCAGGCCCAGTGCCACGAGAGCGAAGCAGCCGAAGGCCGCCGCTGTTCCGGCACGCGCTGTAGTCAAGACTGCTCCCGGGCGTGGGGGGAACGAGCACCTCGACCGGCTGCCGGCCGCATCCCCGGGGCCGGAGAGGCAGGCCTTCCGCTGCGCCTCCCGGTTTCCTCGGGTCCACCGCGCCGACGAAGTGGTCATCGAGGCCAGGGTACCCGGCTGCCTCGACGGCGGAATGTCGCTCGGGAGCCTGCGATCAGCGTCTTTCCCCGGCTGAACGCGGTTCCCGTACGCCCGCGCACGCCCGTCTCACATCCCCGTGTCGTCCCATTGGCCCAGCAGGATGTCGCCGAGGTCTTCCGGCTCCGGCGTGGCGGCGTGGTGCAGGGACAGTTGGGCCCAGATGACTTTTCCGGTGGGCGTGTAACGGGTCCCCCAGCGTTGGGCGAAGCGGGCGACCATGAAGAGCCCGCGGCCGCCCTCGTCGGTGACCTTCGCCCGGCGCAGCCGCGGCGAGGTGCTGCTGCCGTCGGAGACCTCGAAGATCAGGGTGCCCGCGGCGGGGTCGCGCGGTGTCGTGCGGAGCAGCCGGACGGCGATGGGCTCGGCGCC
The DNA here is from genome assembly GCF_043081525.1 of Streptomyces sp. NPDC014864. Taxonomy (NCBI): domain Bacteria; kingdom Bacillati; phylum Actinomycetota; class Actinomycetes; order Kitasatosporales; family Streptomycetaceae; genus Streptomyces; species Streptomyces sp. NPDC014864. The sequence continues at coordinate 168,276 of NZ_JBIBWT010000016.1, read as the reverse complement.
GTAGCGGACGGCGTTGGTGATCAGCTCGCTGAGGACGACTTCGGCGGTGAAGGCGATCTCCTCCAGCCCCCACTCCGTCAGCCGGCGGGCGCAGGCGGCGCGCGCCGGGGCCACCGCCGCCGGGTCACGGGGCACGTCCCACTCGGCGACCTCCTCGGGGCCGAGCCGGCACGTGCGGGCCACCAGCAGCGCGATGTCGTCCTTGGGACGGTCGGACAGCATGGCCTCCATCACCGTCGAGCAGATGGCCTCCGGCGTGCGGCCGGGAGGCCCCGTCAGTGCGTCGCGCAGTGCCTCCAGACCGGCGTCCAGGTCTCGGGTGCGGTCCTCGATCAGTCCGTCGGTGTAGAGCACCAGCCGGGAATCCTCGGGCACGGTGAACTCGGCGGTCTCGACCGGTAGGCCGGCGCCGAGTCCCAGGGGCGGGGAGACGGGCAGCTGAGGGAAGTCCACGGTCCCGTCGGGCCGGACCACCGCCGGTCCCGGATGCCCGGCGGTCGCGATGGCCAGCCGCCCGGTGATGGGGTCGTAGACGGCGTACTGGCAGGTCGCGCCGCTGATCATCGCCTCGCCGTCCTTCGCGGCGGCGACCTCCTCGGCGTCGATCTGTGCCACCAGCTCGTCCAGCCGGCCCAGCAGCTCCTCCACGGGCAGGTCGAGGCCGGCGAAGTTGCGCACGGCGATGCGCAGCCGGCCCATGGTCGCCGCGGCGTGCAGACCGTGGCCCACGACGTCGCCCACGACCAGTGCCACTCGGGTGCCGGACAGCGGGATGACGTCGAACCAGTCCCCGCCCACCCCGGCCTGGGCCGGCAGGTAGCGGTGGGCCACGTCGAGGGCGGACTGCTCGGGCAGCGCGCGGGGGAGCAGGCTGTGCTGCAGGGTGACGGCCATGGCGTGTTCGCGGGTGTAGCGGCGGGCGTTGTCGACACACACCGCTGCCCGGGCGGCCAGCTCCTCGGCGAAGGACACGTCCTCGTCCTCGAACGGCGGGGAGCCCTTCGCGCGCCAGAACTCGACCACTCCCAGCACCACACCGCGGGCTCGCAGGGGAACCACGAGCAGGGAGTGGATGCCGTGGTCGAGGATCCGCCGGGCACGTTCCGGTTGCTGGGTCTGCCAGACCGGGGAGGCGCTCAGGTCCCCGACCATGACCCCCCGGCCCTCGGCCATCGCCTTGGAGACCGGGTGGGCCGGGACGAACCGGATCAGGTCGCGGACGGGGTGGAAGGGATGGTCCACGTCGAGACCGGAGACGGCGGTGCGGCGCAGCTCCGTGATCCCGGCGGCCGTACCGGAGGACTCCTCACCGCGCAGGACCGGGTCCAGGAGGTCGACGGTGACGATGTCGGCGAACCGGGTCACGGCCACCTCGGCCAGTTCCTCGGCCGTGCGCTTCACATCGAGCGTGGTGCCGATCCGCAGCCCGGCGTCGTAGAGCGACTGCAGCCGTTCGCGTGCCACCTCCGCCCGGCCGGCGAGGGCCCGCAGCTCGGTGGTGTCCCGGAGCGTCACCACGCTGCCGGCGGGTCCGTGCGGCGCGGTGAGCCGCTTGCTGACCGCGAGCAGCCGGTCGGCCGCCAGGTGCACCTCGTCCGTGGCGGGGCGGTCGGAGGCGAGCAGCCCGCGAAGGCCCTCCTCCAGTCCGAGATCGGTGATGTGTCGCCCTTCCGCGTCCGCCGGCAGGTCCAGGAGCCGCCGTGCCTCGTCGTTGGCCAGCAGCAGCCGGCCGTGACCGCCGACGATCAGCACTCCTTCCCGCACTGCGTGCAGCACCGCGTCGTGGTGCTCGTACATCCGGGTCATCTCCGTCGGGCCCAGGCCATGGGTCTGCCGCCGCAACCGCCGGCTCACCAGGCCCGACCCCCCCGCGGCGACCACCAGGGCCGCGGCGGCGCTGCCGAGGAGGACCGGCAGCTGCTGGTTCACCCTGTGCTGCACCGTCTCGACCGTGACGGGCACGGAGACGATGGCGATGACCGAACCGTCGGGCCCCCGGACGGGAACCGCCGAGATCACGGAGGGCCCCAGTGAGCCCTTGAAGGTACTCGTGAACGGCTTGCCGGTCGCCGCCGCGGCGTAAGGCCCGATGACGCGCTTCCCGATCTGCCGCGGGTCGCTGTGGGTGAGGGTGATCCCGTTCAGCCGGTACACGATGACGGCGTCGACGCCCGCCTTCTTCCGGGCCGCCTCGGCGTGCGGCTGGAGCTCCGCGGTCGGGTTCGCGCTGTTCAGTGCCGCCACGATTCCCGGGGAGTTCGCGAACGTCTCCGCCGCGGTGAGTGTCCGGTGGCGGGCGTCCGCCATGATGTCGCGTCGAGCCTGGACCACGAGCGCCACCAGGGCGGCGGCGACGAGCAGCATCACGACCACCAGCTGGAGCAGGAAGACCTGGCCGGCGAGGCTGTGCACACTCAGCAGTGAGCGCGACCGCCTCGCGTCTTCCCCGCGACGAGGCCGACCGGGCCGATGAGTCCGCATGGATGCCTCAGGCACGTCATGCCCGGATCGATCTGAAACTCCGCCCATATCCCCCTTTGTATCGTTCTGGGTGGCCGACCACGAAGCGACCGGACGGACCGGTCCGCTCGGAAGCGGCGACGAGTGCTGTCCGCACGGCGGTATGTCAGAGCCCGCACGACCGAAGGCGGAGACCGGGGGCCGGTTGTGCCAGGGCCGTCACGGGTCGGTACTGGCGCGGTCCACGGGGGACTCGTGCCGAGCGCGCCCGGTGCGGTGCCAGGTGTCGTCGGCGGAGTCGTGCCGGACGAGTCCGAGACGGGCGAAGTCCCGCAACCACCCCTCCATCGGCCAGGTGCCCCAGCGCCTCCGGTAGAGAGCGCCGTTGCGAAGTATGTCGTCCAGGTGCTCGACCGGGGGGCGGCTGACGGGGTGGTGCTGGTGGTAGGCCGGGGCACCACCGACCCACCACAGGTCCACTCCCGAGGCGGCGGCGCTCATGGCGAAGTCGGTGTCCTCACCGCCGTAGCCGGTGTAGTCCTCGCAGAATCCACCGATGCGCTGCCAGGTTCGGGCGGTCAGCGCGAAGGACAGCGACCAGAACAGCCGGTGATCACCGTTCCTGAGTACGACGCCTTCCTCGGGCGTCGGGCGACCAGGGTGCGGCGGTGCCAGCCCGTGCAGCTCGGGCAGGCGGTAGCCGCCCGGAGGTGGCGGGGGGAGGTAGGACACGGTGCCGCACAGGAGGGCGCCGTCGTGGGTGCTCGCGGCCGTCTCGGCGTAGCGGCCCACCAGGGTGCGGCCCGGCACACAGTCCACGTCCAGGAAGACCAGCACGGCTGCGCCTGCCTCCAGGGCCCGCCGAGCACCTGCGTTCCGGGCGGCCGCGAGAGGCAGCCTCCCGGCGGCGCGCTCCACGTTGATCACATCGGCTTCCGGGACTCCGGCCCGGACGACCTCGGCGGCGGACGGGTCGTCGATGCCGACCACGACGTAATGGTCCGGGCGATGCGTCCCTGCCGCCAAACCGTTCTGCTGGAAGGAGAGATGGCGGTGCCGTCCCGCTACGAGCGTGATCACTGCGAGGCGCATGCGATTCCTCCCCCGGCGTGCTGATCCGGCCCTGCCCCCTCGGTGGTGCGGCCCGATCGTGCGGACGGGGTCGGCAGCCGAGCGGCCAGTGTGTCGAGCAGGTGGGCGGCCCGGGCCGCGCCGTCGCCGGGGGCCCACAGGCTCCAGCGCTCGCCTCCGGCCCGCTGTGCCTCCGCCAGCAGGGCGGACCACTCCCGCGGTTCGGGCCAGTGGTCGCGGACGGTGGCGGTGCTGTGGGACCGCCTCGACCTCGGCCGCCGGCGGGTGCTGAGGGGTCGGCCCCTGCGGCTGGGGCCGCTGACCGTGCACAGCACCTCGTTGGCCGGAGGGGTCCTCTTCGTCGTACTGGGGGCGGTGTTCCTTGCTCTTCGACGGCACATCGGCGCTCCCCGCGTTCCTCGACGCCGACACCGAGGCGGCCTGGGAGGACGGTGCCGCCCGGCTGGGCGAGGCCGTGTCCGACCGGGTCGTCCTGCCGGCAGTGGCCCTGCTCGGGGCCGGGACGGCGGTGGCCGCCGTGATCCGGCTCCGTCGGCTCGCGGACGGGACAGGAGCAGAGGACGCCGACTCCTCGGCCTGACCGGACACGGACCGGGCCAGGGCGGCGCCGTCCCGGCCGGACGCCGTGCGCGTGGTCCGGCCGCCGTGTGGCGCGTGCGGCAGCACGGGGGATCGTCCGGGTCCGGGTCCGGGTCCGGTGACGCGGCGGGCGGAGTGCACCCGTCGCCCCGGCCAGGGCGACGGGGATGTGGCCTCCCGCGTCCGTACCGGTTTCGCCGCACTGCGGTGGCGTGTCCCTCTGTGTTCACGCCAGGGACAGGAAGAGCCTCTCCAGCCGGGTGCGGATCTGGTCGGTGTCCTCCCCGGTCCCCTCGTCGGCGTCGATGCCGGTCACGCACTGCTGCAGGCCGGTGGCGATGATGGCGAAGCCGGCGCGGTCCAGGGCGCGGGAGGCGGCGGCGAGCTGCGGTCGGCGGCGCTCTTGTTCCGTGAGCTCACGGGCGCACGGCGGGCACGACCGGGCCGGTCGGATCAGCCGCAGGCGGCCGCGGGCCGGGCCGACCAGGCGGCGTAGCCGCCGAGCAGATCGGAGACGTCCGCACGGCCCTTGTGCCGGAGCAGGCTCGCGGCGATGGAGGAGCGGTGGCCGCCCGCGCAGTGCACGACCAGGGGCCGGCCGGCGGGGATCTCGTCGATGCGGCGGGCGAGTTCGGCCAGCGGGATGTGCAGGGAGCCGTCGATGAAGCCCGCTTCGCGTTCGCCGGCGTTGCGCACGTCCAGGACCAGCGGGGGCTCGTCGCTCTCCAGCAGCCAGCGCAGTTCGTCCGCGGTCAGGCGGCTCGCCGGGAGCATGTCGTCGGCGAGGGTGAGGAAGGCGCCCTCGGGCTCGCGCAGGTAACCCCCCACCCTGTCGAAGCCGATCCGCGCCAGCCGGGTGACGATCTCCTCCTCGCGGTCCTGCGGCGCGACGACCACGACCTCCGCGTCGGGGCCGACGACCATGCCGGCCTGCTCGGCGAAGCGGCCGTCGGCGGGCACGTTGACCGAGCCGCGCAGGTGACCGGCGGCGAACTCCTGCGGGTCGCGGGCGTCGACGACGATCGCATCGGCGGCCCGCCGCTGCCCGAACTCCCCGGCCGACAGGGGCCGTACGGCGACGCCCGCGTCGAACAGGCCGTGTTCCCTGCGGTTGAGCACCGCGTCGTAGGCGAAGTAGGCGGGCGCGGAGGGCTGTCCGGCGGTCACCAGAGCGACGAACTGCTCCTCGCTCATCGGCCGGCAGGCGTAGTTGGTGGCGCGCTGCTCGCCGATGGTGGACTGCCGCTGGGTGGAGAGGTTCTTGCCGCAGGCCGATCCCGCGCCGTGCGCGGGGAAGACCCGTACCTCCTCGGGCAGGGCCATCAGCTTGTGCTGGACGCTGTCGTACAGCATCCGGCCGAGTTCGTCGGCGGTCGTGCCGAACGAGGCCAGCAGGTCGGGGCGTCCCACGTCGCCGATGAACAGCGCGTCGCCGGTGAGCACGCCGTAGGGGACGGTGTCGTCCGTGTGCTCGTACACGAGGACGCTGATCGACTCGGGGGTGTGGCCGGGCGTCTCGAGGATCTGCAAGGTGACCCCGCCCAGGCTGATCCGCTCGCCGTCGCTCAGCTTCCGGATGGGGTACTCGGCCTCGGCGCGACGCCCGTAGCCGATCCAGGCGCCGGTGCGGTTCGCCATCTCCAGGTGGCCGGCCAGGAAGTCGGCGTGGAAGTGGGTGTTGACGACGCCCTGGACGGTGAAACCGTGGGCGTCGGCATCGGCGAGGTACTCGGAGATGTCGCGGCGGGGGTCGACGACGACGGCCCTTCCCGTGGTCTCGTCGGCGATCATGTAGGACGCCTGGGAGAGGCAGTCCAGGTAGTACTGGGCGAAGAACATGGGGTGGGCCTCCAGTCGGGCAGGAAGGGCTGGTGTGTCGCGATGCGGGAGAGGGGCGCCGGCCCGCCGTCCCGTCCACGCGGGTGGGCGGAGGGCCGGCCCGGGTCGGGGGAAGCCCGGGCCGGCCGGTCAGAGGCGGCCGGTGAGCATGCCGTGCCAGTACACCGGCGGCAGCACGTACCGCTTGAACACCCACATGTCGCGGCGTGCCTTGAAGGTGTCGATCAGGGGGAAGGTGGGCGAGGGCTTGAGGTCGTAGTCGAACTCGGCGAGCAGCATCCGGCCCCGGGCGGTCACCAGCGGACAGGAGGTGTAGCCGTCGTACCGGCGCGTCGGTGTCCGGCCGTTCATCACGTCGAGCAGGTTGCCGGCCACGACCGGTGCCTGCTTGCGCACGGCCGCGCCGGTCTTGGAGGTCGGCAGGTTCGCCACGTCGCCCAGCGCGAAGACCTCTGGGTGACGCGGGTGCTGCAGCGTGTGCTTGTCCGCGGCGACGAATCCCAGAGGACCGGCCGGATCGGCGAGGGGGCTCGCCTTGACCCAGTCGGGGGCGCTCTGCGGCGGCACCGCGTGCAGCAGGTCGTAGGGCACGGTCTCCCGTGTGCCGTTCGCGTGGTCGGTGAGAACGACCTCACGGCGCTCGCCGTCCACGGCGGTCATCTCGGACCGCAGCCGCACCTCGATGCCGTACCCGTCGGCGACCCGCTCCAGGGTGCGGTTCCACTCGGGCACCTTGAACAGGGCGGTGTCGGGGATGACGAGAATGATCCGGATCCGGTCGAGGACCTTGTGCCTGCGCCAGTGGTCGGCCGCCAGGTAGGCGATCTTCTGCGGGGCGCCGCCGCACTTGAGAGGCGTGGCCGGGTGCGTGAAGATCGCGGTGCCCGAACGCATGCCCTTGATCAGCTCCCAGGTGCGCGGGGCGTACTCGGGTGCGTAGTTGCTGCTCACCCGGTCGTGTCCCACCGCCTCGGCGAGCCCGGGCACCGCTCCCCAGTCCAGTTGCAGTCCGGGGGCCATCACGAGGTGCTCGTAGACGAGCTCGTCGCCGCCGGAGAGCTGGACGGTACGGGCCTCGGGGTCGACGGCCAGGGCGTGCCGGCGTATCCAGCGCACCCCGTCGGGAATGACGGAGGCCTCGGCGCGGCGGGTGCTGCGCAGGGTGGCCTGACCGCCGCCGACCAGGGTCCACAGCGGCTGGTACCAGTGCGAGTCGGACGGTTCTACGAGGGTGATGTCGGTGACGCCGGCTCGGCGCAGGCGTGCCGAGACGCTGATCCCGGCGCTTCCGCCGCCGATCACGGCGACGCGGTGCCGTCCGGCGATCGTCTCGTTACCGGGTGGGGGGCTGGCGACCATGCTGGAAGTCCTTTCCGTCTGGCCCTGTATCCGGGGGGGGGGCCGGGTTCGGCGACCCGTTCGTTGCCTCCTCAAATACCCCGGGGGGTTTCTTGTGAAGAGAGTACGGCGGCTTCGTTAAGGGGGTCAAATACCCGGAGGGGTATTTGACTGGGAGGTGAAAAGTCTGATTTTGCCGGGCCGGGCGGGCTGAGGGAGCCGGTTCCGGTCGACCCGCGGGGATGTCACGGCGGGCCCGGGCTCCGGCTGGACAGGTGGCGCGACAGCCCGCCCGCCGGGGTGGGGCCGGCAGGTCGACGGCTGCGGACCGCAGGCAAGTGTGCGGGACGTCCAAGATCGATATCGCGAGCGCGTTGCCACGCCTTGTGTTACTGTCATGCGTTTGCGTGGTCGTCGCGGTGGCGATTCTTGCTGTTCGGTTCCGCTCGTGCGTGGGCTGTTCGATCCTGCCGGGCCTTCCTCGGTACGTTTCCCTGCGGAAGGCTGTTGATGAAGCATCCCGATGACTCCGGCATCGTTCACGAAGGTCCCGCCAAGCCCGGGGCCACGACCCGGGCGCTGCCCCCGGCCGTCTCCTTCGCCGGTCTGGATCTGCCGGTGGAGGTGCTGCGGACACTGAGCGGGCTCGGGGTGCGCGAACCCTTTCCGATCCAGGCCGCCACACTGCCCGACGCCCTGGAGGGGCGCGACGTCCTGGGGCGCGGGCGCACCGGATCGGGCAAGACGCTCGCCTTCGGCCTGCCGCTGCTGACACGTACGGCCGGGCGGCGCGCCGAACCGAAGCAGCCCCTCGCTCTGATCCTCGTGCCCACCCGGGAGCTGGCCCAGCAGGTCACCCAGGCGCTGGCGCCGTACGCCGAGGCCCTGCGGCTGCGGGTGGCCACGGTCGTCGGCGGCATGTCGATCGGCCGGCAGGTCGCCGCGCTGCGCCAGGGAGCGGAGGTGGTCGTCGCCACCCCCGGACGCCTGCACGACCTGATCGAGCGCAAGGCCTGCCGCCTGGGGCGGGTCAGGGTCACCGTGCTCGACGAGGCCGACCAGATGTGCGACTTGGGATTCCTGCCGCAGGTTGCCGACGTCCTCGACCAAGTACACCCCGAGGGTCAGCGGATGCTGTTCTCGGCCACTCTGGATCGCGACGTCGATCAGCTGGTCCGCCGCTACCTGCACGACCCGGTCGTCCACTCGGTCGACCCGTCCGCGGGCACGGTCACGACGATGGAGCACCACGTTCTGGTCGTCCACGGCCCTGACCGCTACTCCGTCACCACGGAGATCGCCGCCCGCGACGGCCGCGTACTGCTGTTCCTCGAGACCAGGCACGCCGTCGACCAGCTCACCCGGCATCTGCGGGCCAGCGGGGTGCACGCCGGGGCCCTGCACAGCGGCAAGTCCCAGCCGCAGCGCACACAAACCCTGGCGCAGTTCAAGAACGGCCGGATCACCGTTCTGGTGGCGACCAATGTCGCGGCCCGTGGCCTGCACGTCGACGACCTCGATCTCGTGGTCAACGTCGACCCGCCCACCGACCCCAAGGAATACGTGCACCGGGCGGGCCGCACCGCCCGCGCCGGTGAGTCCGGCAGCGTGGTCACGCTCGTGATGTCGGGCCAGCGCCGCGAGACGAGCCTGATGATGGCCGGGGCCGGCGTCGAGCCGACCGTCACCAAGGTGCGCTCGGGCGAGGCGGAGCTGAGCCGGATCACCGGCGCCAGGGCTCCTTCCGGCATCCCGCTCGACGGCGGGCCCGCCGCCCCCCGGCCCAAGAACACCAACGCTCCCTTCCGCGGCCTCGGCACCAGCAAGGACGCCTCCCGCGGCGCCCGCGGCAAGTCCCGACAGGCCGTGGAGGCCCGCAAGCTCGCCGAGGCCCGCAAGGCCGCCCTCGTGCGTCGCAACGGCTGAGAGGCGTCGCCCCTGGCAGTGAACGTCCTGACCACGGGATCGACGAGCCCGGCCCGAAGCCGCCCCGAGCGCCTCACCTACGAAGCGAACGTCCTTGGCCGGCAGAGGGATTACCCGCCCAAACGGAGCAGGATGATGTCCCGGGCGCCCCGCACGGCGCCCGGCATGACAAGCTGGGGCTGCCCGCCCCCGAACCCAGGAGGTCACCATGACCGCAGAGCCCGTATCCACGGAAGGTTCGGAGCCGACTGACCCCGGGACGTCCCCTCTGGCGCCGGACAGCGACGGCAACTACGACCTCAAGCGCAAGTTCCGCGAAGCCCTGGCGCGCAAGCGCGGTGCGCAGGCGGAGGCCGCCGATGTCGCCGCCAACCCCGACGCCTCGAAGGTGCGTGCGGCGCACGGCCCGGCTGCGAGCCAGCGGTCGTTCAGGCGCAAGAGCGGCGGCTGAGTCGATCAGTCCCGCGGTCCGGCCGTCTCACCGGCACGCTGCGGCCGACGTGGCACGGTGGCCAGGACGCAGGTGTCGGAGCCCGGCGCGGCGTCGGCGGTGGAGGACTGCACGCCGTGGGAGGAGCGGCGGCCAGGTCCGCGGGCGGCGCCGGTCAGCCGCCGAGCGCCCCCGGTGCCGCCTGCTCCGCCCAGATGACCTTGCCGTCCTTGGTGTAGCGCGTGCCCCAGCGCTCGGTGAGCTGGGCCACGAGGAAGAGGCCGCGTCCACCCTCGTCCGTGCTGGCCGCATAGCGCAGATGCGGTGAGGTGCTGCTGCCGTCGAAGACCTCGCAGATGAGCGCACGATCGCGGACCAACCGCGCCCTGATGGGCCCGGTGGCATGGCGCATGGCGTTGGTGATCAGTTCGCTGCAGATCAGCTCCGTGGTGTCCACGAGGTCCTCCAGCTCCCACTCCACGAGCCGGGCGGAGACCGCAGCGCGTACGCGGCGAACGGCGGCAGGGTCGCACTCCACGTCCCACTCGGCGACCTGCCCGGGGCCCAGCACCCGCGTACGGGCGACGAGCAGAGCGATGTCGTCGCTCCGGAGCGCCGGGAGCAGGGCGTCGAGGACGGCGTCACAGGTCTCCTCGGGAGACTGGTCCGCGCGCGCCAGCGTCTCGCGGAGCAGCCGGAGCCCGGTGTCGACGTCCAGGTCGCGGCGCTCGACTAGGCCGTCGGTGAACAGGACGAGTCTGCTCCCCTCGGGCAGACGCAACTCGGCACACTCGAAGGGCAGTCCGCCGATTCCGAGGGGGAGGCAGGACGGCACGTCCAGGAACTCCACCGTCCCGTCGGGGTGTACGAGCGCGGGCGCCGGGTGCCCGGCGCTGGCGATGGCACAGTCGCCCGACACGGAGTCGTAGACCGCGTACAGGCAGGTGGCGCCGGTGACGGTGGTCTTGTCGCCGGCCGCGATCGCGTCCTGGTCGATAAGGGCGACCAACTCGTCGAGGTGGCTGAGGAGTTCGTCGGGCGGCAGGTCCAGGGGGGTGGAGAAGTTGTGCACGGCGGTGCGCAGCTGCCCCATGGTGGCCGCGGCGTGCAGTCCGTGCCCGACGATGTCGCCCATGACCAGCGCCACCCTGGCGCCCGGCAGCGGGATGACGTCGAACCAGTCGCCGCCGACCGCCTTCGCCGGCAGGTAACGGGAAGCGACCTCGACGGCGTTCTGTTCGGGCAGCGCGCGGGGCAGCAGTCTCCGCTGCAGCGCCACGGCCAAGCCGTGCTCGCGGGTGTAGCGGCGTGCGTTGTCGAGGGACACGGCGGCTCGGCTGGCCAGTTCGGCCGCGAGGGAGAGATCGTCCTGATCGAAGGGCTCGGGCCTCTCGGAGCGCCAGAAGTGGACCATGCCCAGCAGCACGCCGCGGGCGGACAGCGGCGCCGTGATGAGCGAATGGATCCCGTAGTCGATGACGCGGGAGCCCCGCGCGGGGTCGAGGTCCACCTCCCGCCATTCCGTGGAGTCACGCAGATGAGGCACCAGGACCGCAAGGCCGCTCTCGACGGCGCGGGCCTGCGGCGACGACGGCGCGAAAGTCATCACGTCGCCGACGGCGAACAGGGGAGCGTCGTCGCGGATGCCGCTGAGGGCCGCGCGCTGCATCCTCCTGCTGCCGCTGCCCGTGCCGTTCATCCCCAGTTCCTCGTCGCGGAGCACCGACTCGGCCAGGTCGACGGAGACGTAGTCGGCGAAGCGCGGGACCGCGACCTGCGTCAGCTCCTCGGCTGTACGGGTCACATCGAGGGTGGTGCCGATGCCGCCGGTCGCCTCGTAGAGCAACTTCAGCCGCCACCGGACCAGCTCCACCCTCTTCGACGCCTCACCGATCATCTCCATCACTTCCTCGGTGCCGACGTCCTCCTCTCCGGCCACCGCGGCGACCGCGAGCCGCGCGGACGCGGCGCCCACCGAGCCGGCGAGCTGGGCTTCCACGTGGTGGACCAGCTTCGGCGGCGCGTCGGCCGCCAGTGAGTCGGGTCTCCTTCCGGGATAGGAGCGCAACGCCCGCCGGGCGCCCTCCTGCCCGAGGAAGCGCTCCAGCAGGGTCTGCAGTTGGCCGACCGTGGCACGGACCTGCCAGCGCCGCTCCCTGACAGGCTCTTCGAGGATCTCGACGAACTGCACCGCCTGCGCCCGCTCGGCAGCGTCCGGCCGGTCCGCGAGGGAGACCGCGACGTACCCGCCGAAGTTCAGCAGTACGCTCCAGAACATCGCATGGCTGATCGGGTCCATCCCCGCCACGCCCAACAGATGCTGTGGCCGGAGCAGCCCGATGCCGAGCGGGCCCTCGCGCAGGAACGAAGCGGACAGCAACCCGGCATCGGCGAAGGTCGGCAGCACCAGGGTGTACGCCCACACGGTGAACCCCGCCACCAGGCCGACCAGCACGCCCCGGCGGGTACCGCCCTTCCAGAACAGGCCGCCCAGGATGGCGGGCGCGAACTGTGCCACGGCCGCGAACGACACCAGGCCGATCGACACCAACGCCGTCTGCTCGCCCGCGAGCCGAAAGTACGCGTACCCGAGCAGCAGGATCAGCACGATGCTCGCCCGCCGAATGCCCAGCACCAGCCCGGCGAGGTTGTCCCGGTGCGCCAGCCGGGACCTGGTGCGCAGCAGCAGCGGCATCACGAGTGAGTTCGACACCATGGTGCTGAGCGCGGTCGTCTCGACGATGACCATGCTGGTGGCCGCGCTGAGGCCGCCGATGAAGACGAGCAGTGCGAGTGCCTCCTGCCCTCCGGCCATCGGCAGGGTCAGCACGTAGGTGTCGGCGTCGACGGCCTTTCCGAACCGCAGAAGCCCGCCGGCCGCGATCGGAAGCACGAAGAAGCTGATTGCGAGCAGATACAGCGGGAACAGCCACATCGCCCGTCTGAGGTGCCTCTCGTCGACGTTCTCGACGACGCTGATCTGCCACTGCCGGGGCAGCAGCACGATCGCCAGCATGGACAGCACCGTGAGCCAGACCCACGTGCCGTAGCCGGTCTGCTCGCGCAGTGTGAACAGCGTGGTGAGACCGGCGCCCGCGGCCCGGGAGAACAGGTCGTGGAGGCCCCCGAACATCCAGAAGGCCACGAAAACCCCGGCCGAGAGGAACGCCACGAGCTTGACCACGGACTCGAACGCGATGGCGGCGACCATGCCCTCGTGGCGTTCGGTGGCGTCCAGATGACGCGTGCCGAAGACGATGGTGAACGCGGCGAGCACCAGGGCTGCATACAAGCCGGTGTCCTGCAGCAGCGGGATGTGGCTCAGCTCCGGGGCGGAGGTGACCTCGGGGTGCCGCCGAATGATCGCGAAGGTGAGGGAGACCGCCTTGAGCTGCAGCGAGATGTAGGGAACGACCCCCACCACAGCGATGATCGTCACCAGGCAACCCAGCGCGGTGCTCTTGCCGTAGCGGGCCGAGACGAAGTCGGCCAGCGAGGTGACCCGGTGCCGGTGGCTTGTGCGGATGATTCGGCGCAGCACCAGCCAGCCCAGGGCGAGCATGAGCGTCGGCCCCAGATAGATCGGCAGGAAGCCCACGCCGGCCCTGGCGGCCCAGCCCACACTGCCGTAGTACGTCCACGAGGTGGCGTACACGCCGAAGGACAGCGCGTAGATCGTGGCATTGTTGATGATGCTCCGACCGGAATCCGCCCGCCGGTCGCCGTAGAAGGCCACAGCGAAGAGCAGGCCGAGGTACCCGGCCGACACGACGACGATGAACCAGGTCTGGAGCACGGCCTACCTCGATCTGCCGCCGATCACGGCGACCAGACCGATCACGATCGCCCAGACGAGAAACAGGTAAGCCGCGAGAACGGGGACGCCGAAGACCTGCCCCATGCGATCGAACCGCGCCAGGAACGGCGGAACGATCAGCACGAACCCCGCTGCCGCCACGGCCGTCAGGCGCAGACTGAGCTGCTCGTCGTCCCGCGACTCCGCCATGAGCCGCCTCCACATCCTCAATGTCGAGCTTTATGCCGTACGCCCGAATTCGACCGATGTCACACGGTGGCGTCGATCGGCGCCGCAGTGACGCACACTCTGCTCAGTTCAACACGGTGCCAAGAGGCCCGCTACCGCGCCGAAGCCGCCACACCCACCACCTGCCGTGCGTGAAGGACAGCGGCCTGCCCCGGCACGCCCATCGAAGATCCGCCCTCTTGAAGTCGCTGGTCAGGGGGCTGGGTACAGAGGGCTGATCGTCCTCTCCTGCTGGTCGCGGGTCAGGGGGCCATGGCCCGGATCATCTCCACCGGCGCACCGGCGCACCGGCGCACCGGCGCACCGGCCCTGGTCGCTGCCGCGCTGGGCGAGCGCGCTGATCGACGAGTACCTTCGGCTCATCCAGGGGTTCGAGATCCCGATCGGGCGCATCGACGGCGTGTGCAAGCTCGGCCAGAACGAGTCCCCGGCCGACATGGCCTCCCAGGCGCGGGCCTTCCGGGACCGCGGCAGGGACAGCATGGACCGGCTGGCCGACTGCATTGAGCGGCACGACAACCTCCCCCGGCAGGAGCCCGGCCATGGCCCGGTGGAACCGGCGGACGCGGCCGACTGATCCGGTGTACGACGGCAGAACGACGACGGTGCCGCCTCCGAAGAGGCGGCGCCGTCGTCGTTGGTGTCACTTCGGTGTCATCTCTTTTCGGCCACCCCCGCCAGGCCCTGGCGCAGCAGGGCGTAGGCGTGGTCGGCGTCGGCCACGGCCTCGGGGTAGACCTCGTCCGCGGACCGGCCGGCCATGATGCGCTGCCAGTTCACCGACGCCAGGATGCGCTCGGTGGCGGTGACCTGGCCGGCCAGCAGGGCGGCCGTGATCTCCCGGTCGGAGTCGAGTGCGTCGATCAGGGCCTGGGCGAGCGCCTCCTCGGCCTGGGCCAGGTACTGGCTGACGCGCGCCACCAGGCTCGGCGTGGAGTACACGAGGTGGTGGAAGGCGAGGACGTCCTCGTCGTCGTTGAGTCCCGTGATGGGGTCCCGGGCCGCCAGCCCGTCCAGGAAGTGCTGGTGCAGGGCGTCGATCGCGGGCACCCCGGGGGGTCGTTCCGCCACGACGGTGCTGCTCACTGTCTGGTGGTCGGCGAAGCGGTGGACGACCAGGTCTTCCTTGGTGGGGAAGTACTTGAAAAGCGTGGGTTTGGAGACCTCGGCGACGGCCGCGATGTCGACGACCGAGACCTGGTCGAACCCGTGCTCGAGGAAGAGCGTGATCGCCGTGTCGGAGATCGTCTCTCGCGTTCGCTGTTTCTTGCGCTCCCGCAAGCCCATCGGCGCATTCACCAGGCCATCCTAACACATCCCTTACCCAGGCAATCAAGTGACTGAGGTTGTGAATTAACTTGGTTAATAAATCCTCTCCAGTGTCCGCCGTCGGAAGACGGACGGACCGGACGGTCTACCGCCCGCGGTGAGGGAAGGTCATCTGGACATGGGCGGGCAGGGGCGGACCTTGACCGCCCGGAGGCGCGGGTGGGCGTCCTCGCAGTACAGCTCGGACCACGGCACCCCGGAGGTGTTCCACGTGCCGTCCGCGAGGTCGGCGTCCGGGTGGTTGACGTACGCGCCGTCGGCGGCGCCCCGGAAGTCACGCTGTACTGTTGCCGTCGGATCCCAATTCACCTGTCATGCAGAGGTTTTGGAGCGCTCCGAGACGCTGCCCGAGCGGAGGCCCGGTGGGTGGCGTCACAACGGCTTGGTCCGCGGAAGTACAGGCAGGCAGCCTGCTCGCCAGAGTGAAGCGATGTTCCTCACAACCATCGACTCCGGCGCGTGCCGGTGTACAGTGAAGAACGCCCTTGACCTGCACAAAGCAGGCAGGGAGCCGTCTTCCAGGAGTCCAAAGTGCTGCGTACTCTGTTCAAGTCCAAGATCTAGCGTTTGGGTGTTTCCGCAGGTCAGGGTCCTGATCGCCGCCTCCAGGTCAGTAAATGGTCAGCATCAGGCCGGACGGTGTCCGCGGCTTGGTGACTTGCATCCAGGGTGGGCCGGCTAGGCGGCTCGCCCACGGGGTTGGGTCGACTCTTCAGGGAGTTGGGGCCGTGCACGGTTCGGTTCAGGGACGCTCTCGCTGAACAATTGCAGCAGAGGGACTGCATGATGACATGCATAGTGGCAATCCCAATCCCTCGAAGCCGGCAGTGACATTCTCGCCTACTGTGACTACGAACGTGTCGCCTCCGTACGGTCACCGCTTGACCAGCTCGCACACCGTCGCCCTGAACCCGATCGTGGACGCGTCTGGCACCCCGAACCGGCAGCAAATCACGCCCCCTACCTTGCCGCCACGTGCCGACCCGCACTCATTGAGATGTCGAAACAGCGATGAGTGGCCATGGAGGCTGATTAGAAATCCGTCCTCCGTACAGGTCGACCGGCAGGCTTCACGGCCCACGAGGGTGCTGCTGCTGCGGGTTGGGCGCCGACGTCGGAGGCGCGCTGATGACGTCTCGCCGCAAGCCAGGTAATGTGAACTCAGTCAACGAGCTACATGAGGAGGGTGCGAAAGCAAGTGCCCTGACGTACCGTTGCCCGGCGATATTGAGACACCCATGAGACGGGAAGGACGCCATGGTCCAGCGCGAAGATCCGGTGACCGTGACGCTGGCCGGCATCGCCCGACTCGCCGGGGTGGGACGCGCCGCAGTCAGCAACTGGCGTCGGCGGTATGACGACTTCCCGCTTCCGGTGGCAGGTACGGACGCCAGCCCACAGTTCTCCCTCGACTCGGTCGAGGAGTGGCTGACCAGGCACGGAAAGGGTGACGCCGTAGTCAGTGGCTGGGAGCGTTTGTGGCCTCGCATCGAGGACCTGGGTGACCGGGATCGCATGGGACTCCTCATTGCGCGTGTGGGTATGCATTTGACCGAGGGCGGCGCGGCGCCGACGGAGTCCGCAGCAACGGACGCGGAGGCCCCGGAACGAGCGCTGGTAGAGGAAGCCCTTCGCCTGGCGCGAAAGGACACTGAGAGCGGGAAGGCCGGATTTCTCTTCCTCCTAGGGCGCTGGCTCGGTACCCACGTTCGGCAGATCGCCACGACTCCGTTTCCTCTCTCCGATCTCATGACGGAGATCGCACAGGCGGCGCGGGCGGGGAAACCAGTACGTTCTGTCGTCGACCCTGCGTGCGGCACTGGAGGGCTGCTCGTTGCAGCGGCTCACAGATGGGCGGATCAGGGCGGTCTTGAGCTGGTCGGACACGACCGTGACCGTGTCCTCGCGAGCGTGGCCGATGCCTCGTTGGCCTTGGAGGCCCCAGAAATCCGACGCGAGGTCCTGACGGCCGACACTCTGCGCGATGATCCTCTGCCTCAGGCTGACGCGGACCTGGTTCTGTGCAACCCTCCCTCCAACGAGCGGGACTGGGGGCACAGCGAACTTGCCACGGACCGCCGCTGGCAGTTCGGGCAGCCGCCCCGTACCGAGCCAGAACTGGCCTGGGTTCAGCACATTCTTTCCTTGCTGGGCCCGGAGGGCCTGGCCGTCGTACTGCTGCCACCGGCTGTCGCTTCGCGTCGCGCTGGCCGCCGCATCCGGGCCGGACTCGCCCGCGCGGGTGTGGTGCGTATGGTGGTGGCGCTGCCGGTCGGCGCGGCCCCGCCCTATGGCGTAGGACTGCATCTCTGGCTGCTCCGTTCACCGTCGGCCGAGCACTCCGCGTCCTCCGTCTCGTTCGTGGATACGGCCGATTGCCGTCACACCTCTGCAACGGGACGCGGTCAAGCCGTGGACTGGGACGCCGTGCGCGAGCGGATCCTGGCCGGACTCAAAGGTGACGCCGCTGAAGGGACGGTCGCCGTCCCCGTGCTGGACCTGCTCGGTGACGAGACCGATCTCACGCCCGCCCGGCACGTGCCTGCCACAGCGACGGCCACCGCTGTGGATCTGCGTCGGTCATGGACGGATTTCGACTCCGCGATGTTGGCGTTGCGTGACAGCAGCCAGGCACTCCGTGTGCTGACCGCAGTGCGTGAGCCGGGTGACCACCTTGATGTGAGCGTCGCTGAACTCGAGCAGACGGGTGCGGTCACGTTGGCCGCCGGAACTTCCTTGCCCGCCGGCCTAGTGCAGCGCGGCCCCCGGCCGGATGGAGCGGTACCGACCCTGACGCCGTTGCTTATGGGGGAGGGGCACGCGGGGCAGCAGTGGATGACACCCGAGGACATGGAACGTCTTCACGGGGAAGGGAAGCTCACGATCACTGCATTCGGTGACGTGGTGGTTGTGGGAGCCGTACAGGGATACGACGCCTGGGTGGAGACCAAGGCGCCGACGGTACTCGGACCCCACCTGCACCGACTTCGAGTAGACCCCGAACGGCTCGACCCGTTCTTCCTGGCGGCGTGCCTGCGGGTGCGTTCGAACGCGCGGCGCGCGGGCACGCACGCGTCGGTGTCCTCCCGCGTCGACGTACGACGTCTGCGAGCACTGCGCTTGTCGCTGGATGAGCAGCGACGCTTTGGCGAAATTCATCGCCAACTCGTCGAGTTCCAGCACGCCGCGGTGGCAATCGGTTCGGTCAGTGCGGCTCTGGGAGATGTTCTCGCCGGGCTTTTGGCGAGCGGCGGGCTGGCCAGCAGATGAGCATTTGAGGAACGACTCGGGGCATCGGTTCGAGGCCGGGTGACTCCCGGTCAGGCGTCGGGCAGCCTCTTGAGCAACGTCTCGACGACCCCCGCGTGCCCCCACTCGGCCAGCTCCTGGCCCACCTCTCGGCAGCGGCGCACGACTCGGTCGGGCACCTCCTGCGAAAGTGCGCTCGCCTCCAGAACGACCCGTTCCCAAGCGAGCAGAGCGCCGTGGGCGTCGTCCTCCTCCGGCACGGCGCACTCGGCCGCTCCTACCCGCGCCTCCAGAACCAGGACGTGCTCCGCCGTTCCCGAGGCGGCTTCCGCCAGTTCACGCGCGACCGCGCGGTAGCGGGTGCCGGCGCCGGGCCAGTCACCCGACAGGCGGGCGGCGTCGGCACAGAGCAGCAGCGCCCGCAGTACCTCCGGGTCATGTCCTCCCCACTGGTTCCGGGCGTCCGGCAGGCATCGCACGAGCCGCTGCGCGTACGTTCCAGGTCCGCGCTCGGTCAGTTCGATCTCCGTCTGCACGATCAGGGACCGCAGACCGGCCCGGGTCGGCCCGTTCGCGGACGGACGGCGCACTGTAGGCCGACGGTGGCCGATGCCGACCGCCTGACGGGCTGGGGTGTCGGCTGTTCCGGTCGTCGCGGTGGTTCCGGCCCTGAACGGTGCGGTGGGGTCCGGCACCAGAACCGGATGAGGTGCCGGGGCACCAGGCCCCGGCAGGAGCGGCTGCAGGGCTGATTGCGCCTCGGCGGCGGTCGGACGTGCGGCGGGGTCCTTGTCCAGCATGCGTGCGACAAGGTCGACGAGGTCGCTCGAGAGTCCGTCGACAAAGGTGTCCAGGCGCGGGGCGGGAGTCTCGCAGTGGTGCCGCTCGATCATGTGGTCGGGACTGCTCATCACGAACACATGCTCCCCTGTGACCAGCCGGAACAGGGTGCAGCCGACGCCGTAGACGTCGGCGGCCGGACCGGGGTTGCGCTCGCCGAGGATGATCTCCGGGGCCTTGTAGCCGATGCTGCCGGGAGTCCGGCCCTCGGTGTGCCGGGTCGCGTCGGGGTCGGTCGGAAGAGCGATGCCGAAGTCGACCAGATGCACGGCGCCGTCGTCGGCCAGGACGATGTTGTGCGGTTTGACGTCGCGGTGGATGACACCAGCGGCGTGCACACGAGTCAGGATGCGGAGTACCTGAACGATGACCGCGACGGAGGCGGTCAGTGTCGGGCGATGGACCACGAGGAAGTCACGGAGATCCTTTCCCTCGATGAACTCCGTGACGAGGTAGGGCCTTCCGCAGGCGAAGTCGTAGTCCACGAGACGGGGAACACCCTGCCCACCCAGCCTTTCGTGCATGGCGCGCTCGCGTTCGAACCGCTTCAAGTCGTTCGCACTGGGCCGTACGCCGCCATGGCCGAACGGATCTTCCCAGACTGCGCGCGCCAGGAACTTCACGGCGACGGTCCGCCCGGTCGTGGGGTCCAGAGCCCGGTACACGCTTCCCATCCCGCCGCTTCGCGGCCCGCCCGAGATCTCGAATCTCCCGGCGAACATCCGCCCGGACTCCATCGTCCTGGTCCTCCCTCTCGGTCAACCACATCCCGACACAACGATAGTGATGACACGTCAGTTCGCATCAAGTCGCTTGACTGTGTTCACAGACTAGGTCACTCTGGCGGGCGTTCTGCTCGCTGAGGCGCAAGGAGGCGCTCTCGTGACTGTTCTGGGGAAACCGCCGGGCGTGGACGGCGACGGCGCCTTGATCCGGATCGGTCCTCCGCTGCTGCGCGACGAGGCCGATGCCTGTCCCGAGGGCCGTGCGCTTCGGGCCCGCCCGCTGCTCGTTCAGCAGCCGGGGCGCTCCCTCCGCAAGCCGGTCGAGGACTTCGTGTTCAAGCCGGTGGACCGCCTGCTCGATGCCGTGGAGCACGAGGGCAGGACCTTCGGTGAGGCGTCCGCGAACCGCTGGTTCATCCGTGGTTGTTCGGCCGCACACGCGGAATGGGCGCTGGAAGCGGTCCGGATCTTCCTCGCCGCGCGCGAAAGGGAGCAGTTGGCGCGCATTGCCTCCGGACACCCGGCCACCCATGCCGTGCGACCGCGCTGGGTGGGCGGAAGGAAACTGAGCACCCTCGACGGGCGTGGCGTCGACCAGTACGAACGCACGGCTTGGGGGAGGCAGTACGAGTCCGGGGACGGAACGGTCCGAGAGCTCTGGATCCCGTCCCTCGGACGGGTGAACGCGGACCGCGCCCTTCCGGAAGTGGTCGCCGCCGCGCACGTTCTTGCCTCCGGAGTTCCGGCACGAACGCCGTACATGCAGCGCTCCGAACCGCTCACGTCTCCGCAGTCGCAACCGTGCAGGGTGCGCGTTCTCGGTGTCGGGCTGGGAGACGGTTCCACCGCCGTGCTCGGCGACTGGGACGTTGAGGAAACCCAGCGATTGTTCGACCTGTACGTGCGTGGCCTGATGTCCAAGGTGACCGATGGCCGGGGCCGGCGTCCCGGCTCGGACTGCGTCCGCTGCGAGGCACTCGTCGGCTGCCGGACCGTCCCTCGTACCCCCGGTCTGCTGGGCGTGCGGACTCCGGCCCGCCCCCGCAAGCGGCGCAGCGTCTCCGTCTCCGACCTGCGGGCGTACCAGGACTGCCCGGCCAGGTACCACCTGACCAGGGTGCTCAAGCTGCGTGACGGCCGGACGGAGAGCGAGGCGATCCGTCGTGGCCGTGCGGTGGATGCCTGGCTCAACGAGTGCCATGGTGCCAGACCGTGGGTGCCCTGCCGGGAGATCCCGTTGCCCGACACCTTGCCGGGTCTCGATGGCACCGAACTGCCCGCTGCGCGCGCCATGATCCGCGCGCACAGAGGCCTGTGCCCCCTGGACGGTCTGCCCAGTACGGAGCGGGTCGAGCCGCAGCGCCGCGTCGCCGTGTACGACGAGCAGGCGGATGCCGTCGTCATCGCCGCGTGCGATGTGGTGTACACGGACGACGGCGCCGTGGTGATCCGTGAGACGAAGACCGCCGCACACCGCTTCACAGAGCGGCGGCACCTCGTGGAGACGTTCCCCCAACTGGCACTGGCAGTACTGCTGCTGGCGTCAGGCGTACTGGGCGGCGACCCCCGCCGCTCTCGCGTCGAGCTGGAAGTGCTGCGCCCGGACGGATCACGTCTTGAGGAACTGGACCCCTTCGACGGCCTCACCCTCGACCAGTCCCGCCAGGTCGTCACCGACCTCGCCGTCGGCTGGGCGGCCGACGAGACCTACGCCGCCGAACCCGCCCCGGACTTCGACTGCTCCGCCTGTGAGGCGGTGCGCTGGTGTTCCGTGGGGCGCTCCCGTCGCGACGCGGACACCACGGGGGAGGCCCCGTGACCACCGACGAACACGGTGCCGTACCGGACGCGGACTGGGCGGCTCACGACGGTGTACCGCTGCTGCGGACGCTCGCCACGGCGTTGCTCGTCCTGGAGGCGCAGACCGGCCTGGAATCCTTCACCCTCCCCTACCCCGCCGAGGCGCAGCGAGCGCTGGACCGTACGGTGCTGGCCTGTCTTCTGCACGGCGCCCGCCCGCCCGCCGGGCTCACGGAACTCGTCGATCGCTGCCGGACGGTACCGCTCGAGGACTGGCCACTGACTCTTCCCGCCGACATGGTGGAACCCGGGGACCGTCTGCTCGACGAGATCTCGGGCAGGCCCACCGAGCTGTGCCACGAGTGGGCCGGCCGAAGCCCCGACTCGGCGGCGGTCCTCCGGGACCGCGAAGTCGTCCTCGCAGCCCTCCGCCTGTGCCGTGAGTACGGGGAGGAGGACGCATACACCGCCTTCCGCGGGCTGCTCGTGCACCGCCCCGTCCTCACCGCTGCCGAGATGTACGAGGCGACCGGCGACATGGTGCTGGAACCCGTGCACGAACTCATCCGGCGCGTCTACAAACCTGTGCCGGAGTCCTACCTGCGGGACGGCGCCTATGTTTCCTGCGGGCGGTGCCTCACCCTGCTCACGCCGCTCGGGGCGAATGAGTGGTGGTGCGAGCGGGACCGCTGCCGCCGTCAGGGGCCGCCACCCCCGGGCCGCCGGATCACCTGCGACAGCACCGGCACGGTCAGCCAACTGGAGCGGCCACTACGGCAGTTCGTCACCGGCCCAGGGCGGGCCGAGGCCGATCTGGAGCGCGAGCTGCTGGCGCTGGGGCTGCAGGTGCGGATGTGGCCCGGCTACGACGCCTACGACCTCCAAGTGGTCTTCCCCGACGGCTGGCGCTGGGCCGTCGATGTGAAGGACTGGGCTCACCCGACGTTCCTCGGCCGCTCGGCCCGCCCCGTACCGCAGGATCCGCCCTACGACGAGGCGTTCTGGTCGGTGCCGGTGCACCGAGTGGCGGCCCGTCCCGGTTATGTCGCGGCCTTCGAGCGGGCCCGGCCCGCGAGCGCCGGTGACCTGCCGTTGCTGACCGATGTCGAACTCGTGACCCGTGCGAAGCGGCGACTGCGCACAGGTAAGGGAGGCCGCCGTGCGTGACCGTGAGAGCTGGCACCGATCGGTGAGCCGCGAGCTGGCCCTGGCGTGGAATGGGCTGCCTGCCGGACTCGACGGCGTGAAACCCGCCCACGTGTGCCAGGTCGAACTGGCACTGCGCCTCCTGCAGCGCCTCGCTCCGCAGGAGTCGGCCGAGGGCGCCTACACATTGCTCGGCGGCTACCCCTTCGCCCGTGCCGCCGGCCTCGCGCGCACCCCCGAGCACGACACGATGCTCACCGCAGCCCGCCATGTGCTGTGGACACTCCGACGCGGACGCGCCTGGCACCAAGCCCTCGACGCCTACCGCCTGGTTCCCCGGCGACTGCGCGCCTACGACGTTCCGGCTCCTCGAGAGCGGAGCGCCCCCCGGCCGCTGTTGCCGACCGTTGCGACCGGTCGCATCGCCGTCTACGACCAGGCCCTGGCCGCAGTGCCCGACTTCGTCCGCAGGCCGCTTCCGCTGGCGCCGGCCGGCCGCAGCAGTTTCCGGGAGATGCGCCGGACGACTTCGGTCACGATCCCCGAGGCGCTCGTCCTGGAGCGCCCTCCTGGACACGACTTGTCCGTCGGGCGGGCAGGTGGTTCCACACCGCTCACCGTCATGCGGCATGAACTCCTCACCACGGCCCGGTGGATGGACCGTGCCGAGCGGGAGGCGGGCGTCGAGCGGCCGGGGAACTGGGAGGCGCGCATGGCGGAGGTGCGGATCGCGCCGCGGGACGAGGACGGGCGCGGCTTCACCGACGGCGACGTGCTACGGCTGGACGGCACGCTGCATCTGGCGGGCATGGTGGGAGCCGGCAAGAGCACGCTGATGACGCTGGTCGCCGTGTGGGCCGCCCGGCAGGAAACCCCTCTGCGCACCACCATCGTCGTGGGGGACGCAGCCGAACAGCTTCGCCTGTGCGAGCTGTTCACCGATCTCGGCCTGTCCGCCGCACCGCTGCTCGGGGCCAGCACACGCGAGACACATGTGCAGCGCCTCCACCGCCGGCTTGCCTCCCGCGGCCTGGACAACCTCCTCGACCACGACGCGCAGGGCTTCGACGAGCTGAGTACGGCGTGCGTCGTGGACGCGCTCCGGGGGACCGAGGCGGCCACGCCGTTGCGCTACGCCGACGCACCGTGCACGACCCTGTATCCGGGACACAAGTCTCCGGAGCTAAGTGGTGGGCAGGCCTCTCGAGAAAACGATCCCCTGCCCGCCGTCTGGCAGCCGGGGACGTCCCGCACCGATGAGAGCACGCCCGCCGACCAGGAACCGAAGGGCTCCGCCCATGGCTGCCCCATCTGGGCCGAGTGCCCGCGCCACCGATCGGCGCGCGCGCAGGTCGACGCTCTGATCTGGGTGGCCAACCCGGCGAGCCTGGTGCAGAGCGCGGTCCCTTCCCATCTCAACGACGAGCGGCTGCGCCAGCTGGAGCTGGCTTGCATCCGCAGCGACATCGTCTTCGTCGACGAGGCCGACTCCGTGCAGATGAGATTCGACGAGCTTTTCGCCCCGTCGGCCACCCTCGTCCAACCAGGTCTCGAGTCCTGGCTCGACCGTCTGCACACGCACAAGATCGAGGAACTTTCCCGTCTGGGGCGACTCCCCCTGACTGTCCGTCAGGTCGAGCAGTGGAACGCCGCGCTGGCAGTGGTCACCATCGCCGCCGACCGGCTGTACCGGCTGCTGATTTCCGACGAACCGCTGAGGGACTGGGTCGACACCGAGTACTTCAGCCCGTGGGCCCTTCAGGAGAAGCTCCTCACCAACTGGTTCGACGAAGTACCGGGACCCGACGCCTTCTGCCCCGCGGACGATCTGGAAGCGGTGGCGGACGAACAGGAGCTGTACGAGGGCTACGACGACACCGCCGGCGAGGAACCCGACAGTGCACCCACCACACCCCGCGACCCGCGCCGGGACGAACTGGCCGCGCTGCTCGACGCCTTCCGCGACGACCCGCTCGGCGGCCGCGGGCGGCGCGGCACGCTCACCGACACCATGGTCGACACCGCCCAGGACCTGTTGTACGGCCTGTCCGCCCCGCGCACCAGGGACCGGGTCCGCGGACTTCTCGGCGAGATGCTGCAACGGACACCGGTCGCGGACGGCGGCCGGGCACAGGACGGGGAGGCGCACGAGAAATGGCTGGACCTGACCTGCCGACGCCTGGAGTTCACCCTGCTCCTGTCCGCGCTGCACCAGCGCCTGGACCGCCTCACCCACCTGTGGCCGCACGTGGAGGCAGCGCTGCGCCTCGGCGCCCAGGGCAAGGAGCTGGCCCGCCGCGCCCCCCTGGACTACGCGCCGTTGATCCCGGAGGCCCCCATGGGCAACGTCCTCGGCTTCCAGTACCTCCCCGACGACCGGGAGCGTGACGAGATCGGGCGTACCAGCGGCACCCTGCGCTTCTTCCGCTGTGCCGGCGTCGGACGCGAACTGCTGCTCTCCCTCACGGAGCTGGGCGCTGACCACGAGGCCGGTCGCCCCGGGCCCCACGTCGTGCTGATGTCGGGCACCAGCTGGGCCGGCGAGTCAACCCGCGCCCATGTCCTCGCCCCGGTGGGAGCAGTTCTGAAACCGTCCGCCCGGTCACTCGAAGCGGTGGCACGCACCCGTTTCGACACCCACTTCCTCTACGACGACGAGGGCAGGCCGATGAGCCTGTCCGGGACCGCCCCCAAGGCCCGCACCACCCAGGCACGCGCGATCGCCGCCAAGTTGGGCCGCCCCGGTCCCGGCGGCTGCGACAGCCCACTCGACCTCGAACTGGCCAAAGTCGTCGACGACCACCGCAAGCGGGCGCTGCTGCTGGTGGGCAGCTACCGGGAGGCCTACGCCGTCGCCGACACCCTGGACGCCGAGGAGCGGTGGCAGGGCCGGGTGCGGGTGCTCGTACCGGACGACGCCGATCTCGACCAGGCCCTGCACGGAACGGGGTTCGCCGAGGGCGGGACCAGTTCGTCCACCCTGCGCCGCGGTGATCTCGCCCTGTTCGCCGAGGACCCGGCCGCGGAAGTGCTGGTCGCTCCACTGCTGGCCGTCGAACGCGGTCACAACATCCTCAACGTCCAGCGCACCGCTGCCTTCGGCACCGCGCTCTTCCTCGCCCGCCCGCATCCCAGGCCCGACGAGCTGTCCCTGTCGGTCTTCGCCGTCAACGACTGGATCAGCCGCTTCGTCCGCGACCGGCCGCGCGCCGACGATCTACCAGGCCCCGCCACCTTCAGCGAACTGGTCACCAAGGCCGCCACCCTGGACCAGGCCGGCCGGGATCTGAGGTTCGCGGGCCGCCAGGAGTGGCGTCGGCTGCTGTCGCGCCGCTACATCTACTCCCGGCTGTCTCCCTGGGAGAAACGCGCGTTCGCCTGGGACCAGCTGGTCACCATGTGGCAGGTCATCGGTCGCCTCGTGCGCGGTGGGGTGCCCGCCAGGGTCGTGTTCGTCGATGCGGCCTTCGCACCCCGGCTCGCGAGGTCCCTCGCCCCGGCGGCTTCGGGCGCGGCCGTCCCGGCGGCCGACGGTCTGCTGCGGGCGCTGCGGGCGGTTCTGTCGCCGTACTTCGCCGCCGACGCCGATCCGGACGCTTTTCCGGACCCGGCCGACCCGGCGCTGGCCCGGCTGCTCTACCAGCCCTTTCACGACGCCCTGCTGACCCTTGGCCATCACCGCGCTGTCCGCTGATGCGGGTTACCGAGGCCCGCCCGTCACGCCGCATCCCTCCGGAGGAAGCTCCACCATGCCCGTGAACTACCGTACTGTCCGCACCGCCGCCTGGGTCCCCGTCAACCCTTCGACCACCGTTACCGGGTGCTACCGTGCCCTGCCCTTTCCTGAACAGTGGCGGGACGCGATCCTCGCCCTGTGCAACGCCGGCCGTGACCCGCAGGCGGAGCCGTACCGGACCGTACCCACCCGCCGCCTGGAACAGGTTCTGCAGGC
This sequence comes from Streptomyces sp. NPDC014864, assembly GCF_043081525.1. Taxonomy (NCBI): domain Bacteria; kingdom Bacillati; phylum Actinomycetota; class Actinomycetes; order Kitasatosporales; family Streptomycetaceae; genus Streptomyces; species Streptomyces sp. NPDC014864. The sequence continues at coordinate 141,526 of NZ_JBIBWT010000016.1, read as the reverse complement.
GTTCGCCCCGGACGTCCTCGCCATGCCCCGCCCGCCCTTCCATGAGCGAGGAGCGGAACCGGAGGGCTGGCTGTACGTCTCGGCGGACGCCCCCGACCCGCTGCCCCCGCACGTCCTTACCCCGCTGCTCAACCGCTGGCTGGGTGATCTGCGACCCGAACCGGAGCACCGGCCCCTGCTCAAGGACGTCCGTGCCCAGCTCGCCGAACACCCGCCCGAGTGGGAACCCGTCGAACGCGAACTGCTGGCCTGCGGCCGTAGCCGGGGCGGCACCGCCGCGCCCGCCTCCCACCAGTTCACGCTCACCACGGACTGGCTGGCCCGCCGTGTCCTGGCGCTGGGACCGTACCCGTACGAGGGCGGCCGACTTCATTTCCGCGCCATGCCGCGCGGCCCCAGGGACCAAGGCGCGGAGCTGGTTTCACAGCCACTGCCGTACGAGCCGTCGCCCGGCAAGGGGACCTGGTGGTTCTCCGTCGTCCTCAACATCACCCTGCACACCGTGCCGTTCGACGCCCTGCCCCGTTTCCACCTTCACTGGTCCGTCCGCCGCTGGGCGACCCGCACGTCGCCCGCGACGGGACGGGTGCGACTGCCCTACGGCAGCCGGACCACGGTGCTGCTGCGTCCCCGGGTGCCGGTACTGCCCGGTGTGCCCCTCAGTGAGCGGTACGCCGTCGCCCAGCTGGAACGCCGTTGGGACAAGGAACGCGGCGAGTTCGCCGACGGCTGGGCCTTCGGCGGCCCGGCCCGGCTGCTGCAGGACGTCTCCTTCGGCGAACCGTTCCCCGACGCCGACGCCATCCTGACGGCCCCGGAGGACTGGCTGCGCCGCGACGCACGGGCCGGGATTGTGTACCGCACCGCGATGGGAAGCCACGAGGTCAAGGCCGGCCTGATGCCGAACCAGTGCTCGGAGCTGATGGCCTGGGCGGAGGAGGCCCTGCCCGCCGAGCTGCGCAGGGCACCGGACCTCACGCACACCGCGTTCGCCGGGGCCAAACCCCTCAACGCCCCGCCCGCCAGTGTCCCCAAGGCGGAGCGGGAAGAGCAGGAGAACCGCCGCAGTGCCGAACGGCGGGCGGCGGTGGCGTTCGCCGTCCGGGAGCTCGGTGCCGCACGGACCGGTGACGGCCGGCCGGTGCTGGAGGCGCGGCTGCTGTGGCAGTCGTCCGCGATGCGGGACGCGGCCCTCGCCGCGCTCGCCACACGGCTCGGCCTCAAGGGCGACGGCGGATCCTTCACCGAGCAGGAGTACGACGCCGGCGACCCGGGCCGCCCGGTGGTGCACGAGTGGCAGGCGCAGGAACTCACCGTCCGCGTGCGGTGCCTGCGGCCCGTCGTGCGCCATGACGACGGCACCGGGCACGCGCTGACCGCGGGCCTCGACCTCCCGGAGGGCGTGCGCCGTACCCGGGACACGGTCACCGCGGCAGTGGCGGAACGCCGAGCCGAGACGGCGCAGTGGCTGGCCGGGGACCGCACCGGGGACGTCCCCGCTCTGGCCCTGGTTGAGATCGACCGTCCCGACGATTTCGCCTCCCGCGACCACGACCCCAAGTTCGCCCTGCGGCTCGGCTGCGCCGACGCCGGCTTCGTCACCCAGTTCGTTGCGCTGCCCAAGAAGACCAAGGGATACAACTCCCTGGGCAACATGGAGCACCGGGCCCTGATGGCCTGGGACGACGGACTGCGGCAGCTGGGCGCCCGGGTCCATCCCGAGCACGGCATCGAGCGCGGTATTCCGCAGGGGATGCGCTACGCCGCGGTCTGGATGGTCCGCAAGAACCACACCGCACGCAACCGCTGGACCGCCGATGCCCCGGTCGCCGTCCTGGTCACCCCGCAGGCACCTGGCAGCGGTCTGGCCCGGGTACAGGGCTGGGACCCGGATGCCGACGACGGCGCCGGGGCGTGGGTTCCGTACCCGGTCATGCTGCTCAGGCTCACCCGTCTCGCCGAGGTGCGGTCGCCTGTGCCGGCTCCGCGCGCGGAGGGCGAGGCGGTGCCCGCCGGGCGCCGCCGCGGCTGGCGAGCCGACCGCGAGGAGCAGCGGCGCGTCGCAGAGGAGTGGTTGCAGAAGGTACGTGCGTCGCTGCGCCGCCGACCCACGATGCTGCTGGTCGACGCGCAGAACGCCCGGTCGCACTGGACCTGGCTCCAGGACGGCCGTACGGAGCCGGATCGCATCCGCGACGGCCACGCCGAGGCTCGGCGGCTCGCTCCTGACCTGCGACTGGTGCGCGTGCGTACGGGCAAGGGCCGGGAGACCGCACAGTGGTGGGGCCTGAACCCCAAGGACGGGCCCAACGGCATCCCAGCACACCTGTGGATCCCGGAAGGGTACGGGACAGGTCGAATCTTCTACAGCACCACCCCCAAACCGGTTCAGTTCAGTACCTCGGCGGTGGAGGCGGACAAACTGGCACCACGTCCGATCCGGATGGGCAGGCGCAAGGGGGAGCCGACCATTGACACGGGGGTGGTGGGCTGGACGCCGGCCCTGGTCGAACTGGCCGTCCTCGGCTGCCATACCGAAGACGGCGACGAGCCGCAGGCCCTTGCCCTCGCCGCCCACCTGCTGCGCCAGCCCCCCGACTACCCCCAGGCGCTCGCTCTGCCGCTGCCCCTGCACCTGGCGGGCCTGGGGCAGCAATACGTCTTGCCCACGCGACCCGAAGAGGGAGCCGACTCGGTGGACGGAGGGGAAGCCCTGGCGGAAGGCGCACAGGTTCCTGCCGTTCCGCCGGAGGAGGAGAGCGCGGATGCCGTGGCGGATCCCGATCCGGCCACGACGGCGTCAGCGGGTCTCGCGCTCGAACCGGAGCTGCCCGACCCCGGCGACGGGGATGAGCAGTTGGTGCTGTTCGGTTTCTGATCGGACGCCGTCGGCTAGAGTGCGCGGTCCGGCCGGCCTTCGCGCACAGTCAGCGTGCCGGCCCGCGCCTTGGTCGGCCGACCGCCCGTGCCCAGGCCCGCACCGGCCGCGCGTCCGGGCCCATCGGGTGGGTGAAGGGCCGCAGCGGGTCCACCTCCGCCCACGGCACCAGCGCTTCTTCGGGCGCGCGACGCGCCGGTAACCACGCGGCGAGGCGCCGCCACACCTCGCCCGCGTGGACGGGCCGTTCGTCGGGTTCCTTGGCCAGCAACTGAAGCACGAGTCCCTCGAGCGCGGTGGGAATCCCGCCGCGCAGCTCCCGGAGCGGCACGGGCGACTTTTCCAGGATCATGCCGGGCAGCATCAGTTCCGACTCGTGGGCGAAGACGGGCTCGCCCGTCAGCATCGCGTAGAGCAGGCAGCCGAGTGCGTACAGGTCCGTACGCGCGTCGACCGGCCGTCCCCTGATCTGCTCCGGCGCCATGCACTCCAGGCTTCCGGGGCGTTCACCGGTGGTGGTGAGAGACGTCGAGTCCGGATCGAGGAAGGCGGCGACACCGAAGTCCAGGACCTTCACCACCCCGTCCGTGCGGATGACAACGTTGCTGCCCTTGAGGTCCCGGTGTACGACGTCGCGGGCATGCACGGAGCCGAGGACGGAGGCGATCTGCACGCCGATCGAGGCGGTCTCCTCGACGGAGAGCAGGCCTTCTTCGGCGATGCGGTCGTCCAGTGCCGGCCCGAGCACGTACTGCATCACGAGGAAACGGGTGCCGTTCTCCTCGCCGAGGTCGTAGACGGTCGCCAACCCGGGGTGGTCGAGCCGGGCGACGGCCTGGGCCTCGCGGAGGAACCGCTCGGCGTCCCGGGCGCGTTGCTCCTCGGTGAGGGCCGAATCGACGTTCATGGTCTTCAGCGCCACGTCGCGGCCGAGGTTCTCGTCATGCGCGAGCCAGACGACGCCCATGCCGCCCCGGCCGATGAGGTTCTTGATCCGGTATCTGCCGGCGATCAGCGATCCCGTGTTCATGCGCGGTGTGGCCCCGTCCCCTCCGTCGCCCTGAGGCCCCCTGCCCCGGGCGGTCGTCAGGGGAAGTGTGGCATGAGAGCGACTGCCCCGCATCGAGCGAGGATGACGTATGCGTTGACTGTGTTCACACTCAACTGATTCAATGGAGTTGAGGGAGGGGCGGGCCTGCTCATGCCTTCACCCGTTACGGTGACGTGTGGATCGCGTCGGGAAAAAGTGAGGAACATGTGGACGTCTTCGGGGTGCACCGCCGACTTATCCAGGACTACAAGGAGTACACGTCCGGGTCGGTAGTGATCGACGATCCGCGCATCGGGGAGAAGGTCTCCAAGTCCCTCGCCGACGGCGATCAGTGGCCCGATCCCTGGCTCTCCCTGAATCCGAGCTTCGAGCGGGGCGGCACCGTCGACCACCTCGCCGACGACCTGGGTCTCCTGCACCCCGAGTGCAAGCGCATCTTCCGCGTCGGCAAGGACAAGCCGGACGCGACCGTCCGCCCCATCACCTTCCACCGCCACCAGTACGACGCCATCGAGGCCGCCGCCTCCCGGCAGTCCTACGTCCTCACCACCGGTACCGGGTCCGGCAAGAGCCTTGGCTACATCGTGCCCATCGTCGACCGCGTCCTGCGCGACAAGGACGCCGGAGCGCCCCCCGGCATCAAGGCGATCATCGTCTATCCGATGAACGCCCTGGCCAACAGTCAGATGGGCGAGCTGAAGAAGTTCCTCACCGCCGGCTACGGCGAACGTGAGGAGCCGGTGACGTACGCCCGCTACACCGGCCAGGAGAAGCAGGCCGACAAGGACGCGGTGCTCGACAACCCGCCGGACATCCTGCTCACCAACTACGTGATGCTGGAACTGATGCTCACCCGGCCCGAGGAGCGCAAGCGCCTCATCGGCCGGGCAAAGGGCCTGCGCTTCCTCGTCCTCGATGAGTTGCACACCTACCGCGGCCGGCAGGGTGCCGATGTCGCCGTGCTGGTGCGGCGCGTGCGTGAGGCGTGCGAGTCGCCCGACCTCCAGTGCGTCGGCACGTCTGCCACCATGGCCACCGACGGCACCCCGGCCGCCCGCCGCCTTGCCGTCGCCGACGTCGCCTCCACGCTGTTCGACACGGAGATCCTCCCGGAGCGAGTGGTGGGGGAGACGCTGGTCCGGGCGACCGGCGACGCCGCTCCCAGCTCCGCCGAACTCGCCGCCCGCGTAAGGGAGAACAACCCGCCACAGGAGTACGCGGCACTCGCCGCCGACCCGCTGGCCTGCTGGATCGAAACCACGTTCGGTCTTACCAAGGTCACCGACGAAGACGGTACGGAACTGCTCGTCCGTGCCGATCCCGTCACCGTGGAACTCGCCGCCCGCGCCCTGCGCGAAAAGGCCTTCCACATCCCGAAGAAGGCGCCCGACGACGAGCCGTACACCGCCTGCATGAACGCCATCCGCGCCACCTTGCAGGCCGGTTCGCAGGCCCATGACCCGGAGACCGACCGGCCCCTGTTCGCCTTCCGGCTGCACCAGTTCCTCTCCAAGGGCGGCTCGGCGTACGTGTCCCTGGAGCCGGCCGAGAGTCGCTACATCACCCGCACCTACCAGCAGCGGGTGCCCGGGCAACCGGAGAAGCTGCTTCTCCCGCTGTCCTTCTGCCGCGAATGCGGCCAGGAATACCTGACCGTGGCCCGGGACCAACGCGACGACGGCACGGTGGCCTTCCGCACACGCGAAGACGAGGACGACGACCAGGGATACCTCTACGTCTCCGCCACCAACCCCTGGCCCGAGCATCTGGGCGACGCCGTCGAGCAGCGCCGCTTCCCCGACAGCTGGCTCACCCTCGACCCGAAGAAGGCAACGACCGTCCTCAACGCGAGCCGCAGAAAGCGCGCGCCCCAGCCGGTGTGGGTGCGGCCCGACGGCGAAACCGTGGACAAGGGCCACAAGGACGGCCTGTACGCGGCCTATCTGCCCGCCCCGTTCCTGTTCTGCCTGGAGTGCGGGGTCAGCTACGAGGAGGTGCGGGAGCGTGACTTCGCCAAGCTGATGACGCTCGACCAGGAGGGCCGCTCCACGGCCACGTCCGTCGTCAGCGCCTCCATCGTGCGTCACCTCAAGGGGCTTCCCGAGAAAGAACTCGGCAAGGATGCGCGCAAGTTGCTCACCTTCGTCGACAACCGGCAGGACGCCAGCCTGCAGTCCGGGCACTTCAATGACTTCGTGATGGTCACCCAGCTGCGTGGTGCGCTGTACCGCGCCATGCAGGAGGCGGGGAAGAAGGGGCTGCGCTGGAAGCGGCTCGGCGAGGAGGTCGTGGAGGCCATGGGACTGGCCCCGCACGAGTACGCCAACAACCCCACCGAGGTGACGGCGCTCGCCGAGGAGACCCGGGACGCGCTGGCCCAGATCGCCGAGTACCGGCTCTTCCTGGACCTGGAGCGCGGCTGGCGGGTCACCATGCCCAACCTGGAGCAGACCGGCCTCCTCGGCCTGGAGTACGCCGGTCTCGACGAAATCGCCGAGGATGAGGAGCGCTGGCAGCGGGCCGCGGGCCCGCTGCGCACCGCCACCCCCGCCACCCGCCTCGACCTCGCCGGGGTCCTCATGGACGAGCTGCGCCGCCAGCGGGCCGTCGACACGCCGTACTTCACCGAGGCCAAGTTCAACGAGCTGCGCAAGGAGTCGGCGAAGCTCAACGACGCCTGGGGAATCGCCGACACCGAGGCCGCTCCCCCCGCTCCGACCATCGCCCTGCCGCGTGCGGGGCGGCCGGGCCGCCGCCGCAGCGAGAAGAACCTCACCGGCCGGGGTGCCTTCGGCCGCTTCGTGCGCAAGCCGGGGACCTTCCCCGACTGGCGGCACGACCTCTCCCTCGCCGACGCCCAGGACGTCATCACCGACCTGCTCGACGTCCTCGCCGACGGCGGTGTCCTCACCCGCGTCACGCAGGGCCGGAACGAGGAGCCCGGTTACCGGATCAACCACACCGTGATCCGCTGGCACGCCCGCGACGACGACCACGGCACGGTGGACCGGCTCCGCCGCACCTACCGCACCGGACGGGGGCCCCGCGTCAACGCCTTCTTCAAGGGCCTCTACAAGGACGTAGCCGGTACCTTCGCCGGCCTGCACGCGGCCGAGCACACCGCCCAGGTCCATCCCGACATCCGCGAGGAGCGGGAACGCCTGTTCAGCAAGGGAGCCCCGCTGCCCGTGCTGTACTGCTCGCCGACGATGGAACTGGGCGTCGACATCGCCAGCCTCAACTCGGTCAACCTGCGCAACGTACCGCCGACCCCCGCCAACTACGCCCAGCGTTCGGGCCGTGCGGGCCGCTCCGGTCAGCCCGCGCTGGTCACCACGTACTGCGCCACCGGCAACTCCCACGACCAGTACTACTTCACCCGCTCCGAGCAGATGGTCGCCGGCACCGTCGCCCCGCCGCGCCTGGACCTGGCCAACGAGGATCTGCTCGCCTCGCACGTGCACGCCATCTGGCTCGCCGAGACCGGCCTGGAACTGGGTCGCTCCATGACGAAGATCATCGCCGCGGACGGAAAGACCCCCTCCCTGGCCCTGCTGCCCGAGGTGCGCGAGCAGATCGCCAACAAGAGGGCGCAAGCACGAGCCCTGGGCCGTGCCCGTACCGTCCTTGCCGGCTGCGCCGACACACTGAGGGACACCTCGTGGTGGCACGAGCGGTGGCTGGAGGACACCGTCAGTGGCGCTCCGGGCGCCTTCGACCGCGCCTGCGGCCGCTGGCGCACCCTGTACCAGAAGGCGCTGGAGGAGCGTGAGCTGCAGCACGACAACATCCGCAACCGTACGGCGACCGGCCGCTCCCAGCAGCAGGCCGTACGCCGCCGCGCCCAGGCGGAGAACCAGATCGCGCTCCTTGAGAACCGCCAGGGCGGCGAGCGCACGGTACTGTCCGACTTCTACCCGTACCGCTACTTCGCCTCCGAGGGCTTCCTGCCCGGCTACTCCTTCCCCAGGCTGCCGCTGGCCGCGTACATCCCCGGCACCGGGCGCACCAGCCGTGGCTACGACGGTGACTACCTCCAGCGGTCCCGTTTCATCGCGATCCGCGAATTCGGCCCCGGCGCACTGATCTACCACGAGGGCAGCCGCTTCAAGGTGAACCGGGTCCAGCTGCCCCCGGACAGCTCCGGCGAGCTGACCACCGACAGCGCCAAGGTGTGCCAGAGCTGTGGCTACCTGTCGCCTGAGGACCAGCGCGAGGACACCTGCCCCGGCTGCCGGGGCACGCTCGGGGACTCCCGCACCGGTCTGCTGCAGCTGCACACCGTCTTCACCCAGCGCCGCGACCGGATCTCCTCCGACGAGGAGGAGCGCCAGCGCACCGGCTACGCCGTGGAGATCTCCTACCGGTTCAAGAAGCACGAGGACGGCCGCGACGGCTCCCTGCGGGCCGAGGCCAAGACCGCGGCCGGCCGGCTCCTCGCCCACCTCGCCTACGGCGACAGCGCCACGGTCCGGCTCACCAACCTCGGCTACCGCCGCTCGGTCGCCAAGGGCGAGATCGGCTTCTGGATCGACCCGGTCACGGGGGAGTGGCTGGCCGGCTCCACCGGCGCCAAGGACACGGGCACAGCCGGCCGGGAGACCCCTGAGGAGCAGGAGGGCCTGGCCGACGCCGACAAGGTGCAGCGCAAGATCCCCGTCATCCCCTACGTCCAGGACACCCGAAACATCCTCGTGCTCCAGCTCGCCGCCCCTGTCGACCGGGACACCGCGATCACCCTCCAGTACGCGCTGGAGCGGGGCATCGAGGCCGAGTTCCAGCTGGAGGACTCCGAGCTGGACACCTGGGAGCTGCCGCCGCAGGACGGCCCCCGCGAGCGGCTGCTGTTCATCGAGAGCGCCGAGGGCGGCGCGGGCGTCCTGCGCCGGCTGCAGGCCGAGCCCGACGCGCTGGCCCGCGCCGCCCGCCGAGCCCTGGAGATCGCGCACTACGACCAGGAGGGCCGCGACCGGGGTGCCGAGAAGTCCAACGGTGACCCCTGCGAGAAGGGCTGCTACCACTGCCTGCTCTCCTTCGGTAACCAGCGCCACCACCGGGCGATCGACCGCCGTCTGGTCCGCGACCTGCTGATGGAACTCAAGGGCGGTTCGGTCGGCGGTGGCCACGTCGGCCGCACCCGCGACGAGCACGCCGACGCGCTCATCAAGGGCGCCGACTCCTCCCTGGAGGAGCGGTTCATCGCCTACCTGCGCACCCACGGCCACCATCTGCCGCAGCACCAGCAGACGAAGGTGAGCACGGCCCTGTCCAAGCCGGACTTCGTCTACGACACCGGCTACGGGCCGGTCGCGGTGTTCGTCGACGGTCCGCACCACGACCACGCAGAGACGACGCTGCGCGACGAGGAAGCCGCCGAGCGGCTGAAGGAGATCGGCTGGGAGGTCATCCGCATCCGGTACGACGACGACTGGGCCAAGGCCGTCGCCGAGTACCCTTCTGTGTTCGGCGAGGCTCGCCGCTGACCTGCGGTGGGGCGGATCCGTACCCGGTCCGCCCCACCGGGGTCCGCGCGGGCCTCACCTGCCGTGCATCAGGGCGGCGCAGCACGCGCCGCCCTGTCCGGCCTCCGCCTGCCCGCCTGCCCGCCTGCCCGCTCCCGTCGAACCGCCCCGCCCGTCACCTCTTCTCCCGCCGTCCGCCGGCCCGACCGCAGCCCGCCCGCCCCGACCCCGGAAGGCACCCATGACCACCGCCGCCCAGCCGACCCCGCAGCAGTACGCGGTCGGCTCCCTTGTCCACGCCCGGGGCCGTGAGTGGGTCGTACTGCCGGACTCCACGCGGGACCTCCTCGTCCTGCGCCCCCTCGGCGGCGCCGACGACGACATCGCGGGTGTCCTGCCCGGCCTGGAGCGGGTGGTCCCCGCCACCTTCGCCCCGCCCACCCCGTCCGACCTGGGCGACCAGCAGGCCGCCGGGCTGCTGCGCACCGCCCTGCGCATCGGTTTCCGCTCCGGCGCGGGCCCCTTCCGCTCGCTCGCCTCGGTCTCCGTGGACCCCCGCCCGTACCAGCTGGTGCCGCTGCTGATGGCGCTGCGCCAGGACACCGTCCGGCTGCTGATCGCCGACGACGTCGGTATCGGCAAGACGGTGGAGGCCGGGCTGGTCGCCGCAGAGCTGCTGGCCCAGGGCGACGCCCGCGGCCTGGTCGTGCTGTGCTCGCCGGCCCTGGCCGAGCAGTGGCGGGCCGAGCTGCACAGCAAGTTCGGCGTGGACGCCCGGCTCGTGCTGCCGTCCACGATCGGCAGGCTGCTGCGCGAGACGCCGTACGGACATTCGGTGTTTCGTCCCGACGGCGCCTACGTCGTCTCCACCGACTTCATCAAGTCGCCCCGCCACCGCGAGGACTTCCTGAACAACTGTCCTGACCTGGTGATCGTCGACGAGGCGCACTCCTGCGTCGCCGACACAGCGATCGGTGCCTCCGCCCGCACCTCCCAGCAGCGGTACTCCCTGCTGCGTGCCCTCGCCGACCGGCCGGACCGCCACCTGCTGCTGGTCACCGCCACCCCGCACAGCGGCAAGGAGGAGCCCTTCCGCCGCCTGCTCGGTCTGCTCGACGAGCGCCTCGCCACGGTGAGCCTGGACACGGAGGCGGGCCGCCGGCTGCTCGCGGAGTTCTTCGTGCAGCGCCGCCGCGCCGACATCCGTGAGGACTTCGGCGACGGCGCGCACTTCCCCTCCTCCCGCGACACCGCCGAGTGCCCGTACACCCTGCACCGCGACTACAAGAAGCTCCTCGACGAGGTGCTGGCGTACGCCCGCGAGACCGTCCGCGCCGCCGACGGAGCCCTCCAGCAGCGTCAGCGCTGGTGGTCCACCCTCGCCCTGCTGCGCACCCTGTCCTCCTCCCCGGCCGCCGCCGTGCAGTCCCTGAACACCCGGGCCGGTGTCGAGGAGGCCGCCTCACCGGAGGAGGCCGACCGTACCGGTGAGCGCACCGTCTCCGACCCGGCCGACAGCGAGGGCGCGGAGTCGGCCGACGCGGTGCCCGGCACCCGGCTGCCCGCCGCGGCGGAGACGGCCGAGGGTTCCGGTCCCGACGATGCCTCCGGCACCACGGAGGGCGACGAGGAGAAGGCCCGTCTGATCACCATGGCCGAGGCGGCCAGGCGTCTTGAGGGCCCCACCCGCGACACCAAGCTCAAGAAGCTGATCGCCACCGTCACCGACCTGCTCGACGAGGGCTACCGGCCCATCGTCTTCTGCCGCTACATCGCGACCGCCGACTACATCGCCAAGCACTTCGCCAAGACTCTCAACAAGAAGGGCGCCGAGCACCCGGTCGCCGTGGCGTCCGTCACCGGTGAACTCTCGCCCGACCAGCGGGTCGCCCGCATTGCCGAGCTGACCGGCGCCGACGAGGACGGCAACCCGCCGGCCGAGCGCCGTGTCCTGGTCGCCACCGACTGCCTGTCCGAGGGCGTGAACCTCCAGGAGTCCTTCGACGCCGTCGTCCACTACGACCTCGCCTGGAACCCCACCCGGCACGAGCAGCGCGAGGGCCGCGTCGACCGCTTCGGCCAGCGCACCGACGTCGTGAAGGCGCTCACCCTGTACGGCGCCGACAACCCGGTCGACGGCATCGTCCTGAACGTCCTGCTGCGCAAGCACGAACGTATCCGCCGCGTCACCGGCATCTCGGTGCCCGTGCCGCAGGAGTCCGAGAGCGCCATGCAGGCCGTCTTCGAGGGTCTGATCCTGCGCGGGGAGAAGCCGGCCTACGAGCAGGAGGGACTGTTCCCGCAGGAGGAGGCGGCCGCCGCCGAGCAGCTGGAGATCGCCTGGCAGTCCTCCGCCGAGCGTGAGAAGCGCAACCGCTCCCGCTACGCGCAGCACCGCATCAGGAAGGACGAGGTGGCGGCCGAGGTTGCCGAGATCCGTGCCGCGCTCGGCACCGGCGAGGAGGTGCGCGACTTCACGCGCCGCGCCCTGGCGGCCCTGCGCGGCATGCCCGCCCCGACGAAGCAGGGCGGCTTCACCGTCCGCACCGACGCCCTCCCGCGCGGTCTGCGCGACGCCATCTCCGCCGCGCTCGGCCCCCGCCACCCCCGCCCGATCGTCTTCCACGACGCCCCGAGCGCCCCGCGAGGCGAGGCCGCCCTCACCCGCACCGACCCGGTGGTCACCGCCACCGCCCGGTTCGTGCTCGACGCGGCCCTCGACGACGCCGACAAGGTTCCGCAGGAGCAGCGTCCGGCCCGCCGCTGCGGTGTCGTCCGCACCAAGGCGGTCGCCCGTCCCACCACCCTCCTGCTGGTCCGCCACCGCTTCCAGCTCAACCTGCCGACGCGCAAGGGCGGGACGGTCGAGCGGCTCGCCGAGGACGCCCGGGTGGTCGCCTTCCAGGGCAGCGCCACCGCCCCCGAATGGCTGCCCGAGGACGAGGCACTGGCCCTCCTGGACGCTCGTGCCGCCGGGAACACCGACCCCAAGTTCGCGGTCGGGCACATCGAGGAGATCCTCGCCGCCCTGCACACCGTCCTGATGCCCGCACTACGGCTGCGGTCGGCCGAACTGGGGAAGCGGCTTGAGGACTCCCACCACCGGGTCCGCACCGCCTCCCAGGCCCGCCGGCAGGGACTGAAGGTCCTTCCGCAGGGCGACCCCGACGTCCTCGGTGTCTACCACTACCGCCCGGTCGCGTCGATCATCCAGGGAGCGGACGCATGAGCCTCGCCAGGACCCTCGTCACCGACACCGTCGCCACCGTCGGCGGCCTGCTTCCGTACGACCTCCTGGTACGGATCAAGGAGGGCAAGGAGCAGACCGGCTCCAAGCCCGCCGACTACCGCCTCTACGCCAAGGGTGACTCGGTTCGGGACGCCGCCGAACGCTCCTGGGGCTACCTGCGCGGCGTGTGGACCGCCTACCAGGACGCCCTGGCCCGCGACGGCGCCGACGCCGACCCCGGCGTCCACGCGGTCGGTCTGACCACCGAACGCTGGCTGCTGCCACTCTTCGAGCAGCTCGGCTTCGGCGCACTCGCCCCCGTGCCCGCCCCCGGCCTGCGCTCCCGCGACGGCGAGAAGGACTTCGACGTCAGCCACCACTGGGCGCACGTGCCCGTGCACCTCACCGGCTGGAACGTCCCCCTCGATCAACGCACCCCGGAACTGGCCAAGCAGATCCCGCAGTCGATGGTCCAGGAGTACCTCAACCGCTCCGCGGACTCCACCCTGTGGGGCGTGCTCTCCAACGGCCGGCAGCTGCGCCTGCTGCGCGAGTCCGCCTCCCTCACCGGCGCCGCGTTCATCGAGTTCGACCTCCAGGCGATCTTCGAGGGCGACCGCTCCGACGACTTCGTGCTGCTGTGGCGGCTGCTGCACCGCACCCGCTTCGAGCCCCGCGCCGAGGGTGAGCCGGCCGCGACCTGCCCGTTGGAGAAGTGGCGCACCGAGGCCATCGACAGCGGCACCCGCGCCCTGAAGGAACTCCGCAAAGGCGTCGAGAAGGCCCTCGTCGCCATCGGCAACGGTCTCATCGCCCACCCCGACAACACAGCCTTGTGCGACGCCTTGCGCACCCGCGAGAAGAACGTCCGCGACCACCTCCACCCGGCGCTGCTCCGCCTCGCGTACCGTCTGCTGTTCCTCTTCGTCACCGAGGACCGCGACCTGCTGCTGCACCCCGAGGCGACGGCCACCGCCCGGGAGACCTACGAGAAGTACTTCTCCACGGCCCGCCTGCGCCGTCTCGCCCGCCGCACCGGCACCCTCCACGGCGACCAGTGGCACGCCCTGAACCTGGTCGTGAAGGGCCTCGGCACCCCCGGGGGCCGTCCCGAACTGGGTCTGCCCGCCCTCGGCGGCCTGTTCGAGCCGACGGAGACGGACGAGATCCTGGAGGGTCTCAGCCTCTCCAACCAGGCCCTGTACGAGGCCGTACGCGCCCTGTCCGTGGTCAACGACGTCAAGCTGGGCCGACCTCGCAAGGTCGACTACCGCCACCTCGGCGCGGACGAACTCGGCTCGGTCTACGAGTCGCTGCTGGAGCTGGAGCCGCGTGTGGACGACGCCGGGAAGTACGTCCTCGCCAAGCTCGACGGCAACGACCGCAAGACCTCTGGCTCCTACTACACCCCGTCCCCGCTCATCGACTGCCTCCTCAACTCCACGCTCGACCCGCTCATCGACCAGGCCGTCCGCTCCGGCACGACGCCGAAGGAGCGCGAGGACGCCCTGCTCGCCCTCACGGTCTGCGACCCCGCCTGCGGTTCGGGGCACTTCCTGGTCGCCGCCGCCCGCCGCATCGCCCGCCGCCTCGCCGAGATCCGCAAGGACGACCCCGAGCCCAGCGCCGAGGACGTACGACACGCCCTGCGCGACGTCGTCTCCCGCTGCGTCTACGGCGTCGACCTCAACCGCATGGCCGTCGAACTGGCCAAGGTCTCCCTGTGGATCGAGGCCATGGAGCCGGGCCGGCCCCTCACCTTCCTCGACGCCCACATCAAGCACGGCAACGGCTTGCTCGGCACGACCCCGAAGCTGCTGGCCGGCGGCCTGCCCGACGACGCGTTCAAGCCGCTGGAGGGCGACGACGGCAAGCATGTCCGCGACCTGAAGAAGCGGAACGCCTCGGAGCGTGCCGCCTGGCAGATGGCGCTGAAGATGGGCGCGAGGCAGGGTGAGCTGTTCTCGAAGGAAGGGCTTGTTCTCGACTCCAACACGGAGTTCGGCCAGAAGCTGTCGGCGATCACCGGCACCGAGTCGCTGGAACTGAAGGACGTCCAGGACCAGGCCCGCGAGTACCGCGCACTGACCACCTCCCGCGACTACATCCGGGCCCTGGAACTGGCGGACGCGTGGTGTGCGGCGTTCGTCTGGAAGAAGACGAAGACGGCGACGCCGCCCGCGCTGACGACCAAGTCCCTCCTCATGCTCCACTCCGAGGACGGCGGCGCGAGCCTCCCGCACGGCACGCTAAAGGAGCTGGCACGGCTGCGGGAGGAGTACCACTTCTTCCACTGGCACCTGGAGTTCCCCGAGGTCTTCCGCGTCCCGGCGGACCCGGACGCGCGGGGTGTGGACGAGCGCACGGGGTGGCAGGGCGGGTTCAGCTGCGTGCTGGGGAATCCGCCGTGGGAGACCCTTGAGTTCAAGACGGAGGAGTACTTCGCCACAAGCGCCCCTGAGATTGCTGATGCTCCGAGCCAGGCGACACGGCAGATCTTGACTGACAAACTCGCGGAGAGCGAAGAGGAGACGGACCGGGAGTTGTACGACAAGTACGTCGCCGACAAGCGGCAATCAGACGGTTACTCCCATCTCGCGCGCTGGTCAGGGCGATTCCCGCTTTCCGCACGCGGTAAACTGAATACGTATCCGCTATTTGCCGAGGCTGCTTCCCAAGGGATCGCGCCGCAAGGGCGGTATGGTTTGGTCCTGCCCACAGGGATTGCGACTGATGGTGCGACTTCTGTGTTTTTCTCCGATGTAGTTCGATCATCAAGACTTGTTTCATTCATGGAATTTGATAACGAAGCGTATCTGCTCAGCAGGGACGTGCATCACGATACTAGATTCTGTCTGATGACTGTGGTGGGGCGGGGCGGGAAGTCAACTCGTGCCGCTTTCGCTTTCCGTGTGCGCAGGATGGAGGACCTGTCTGGGTTGTTGTATGAAATGCCGGCAGATGAGATTTTGGCGGTCAACCCGAATTCTGGGACATTGCCCGTATTCAGATCTCGCCGTGATGCCGAGATCACTCTGGAGGCCTACAGGAGAACTTCGATACTGAAGTTCGGTGAAAAGTGGGAAGGCAATCCCTGGGGGCTGCGATTTCGGCAAGGTCTGTTCAACATTTCGACCGCCTCGGCCATCTTTAAGTCGCGGCAGCAATTGGTAGATGAGGGTTGGTGTGAAAGGGATGGTGTATTTTCGGATGTAGAGGGGAAGAGGTATCTGCCTCTGCGCGTTGCTAAGATGATCCATCAGTTCGATGATCGCTTTGGAACGTATGCTGGCCAGACCGAGGCCCAGGCCAGGATGGGCAACCTTCCGAGTGTCACGGATGAACAGCATGAGGATCCTGACTATGTTCCGCTTCCAGCGGTGTGGGCCCCCGAATTCGATGTCCCGACTGGCGAAGTGGATAATCGGGGAAATCCTGTCAAGGTGGCCGGTGTTAGTGCGCTGCTTCGCGACAAAGACTGGCACAGGGAATGGCTCATGGGGTGGCGAGATGTGACTAATGCGGCGAATGAGCGGACTGTCATCCTCTCGGTTCTGCCGCGTCATGCCGTGGGGCACACTCTCCCGCTGATGTTCCCTCGATCGGCATCAGATGCCGCTGTCCTGCTTGCCTGTCTTAACTCGTTCCCTTTGGACTATTTCGCCCGCCAGAAAATCTCTGGAAAGCATCTAACCTACGGTTACCTGTATCAATTGCCCGTTTTGGCACCGAATGAGGTGCCAAAACTTGGTGCTTGGGTTAGCGATCCAAGAGGCTGGATTGAGCGGCGAGTCGTGGAACTGGCGTACAATAGCCGTTTCTTGGCGCCGTTCGCAAAGGATCTTGGCTTCCAGGGGCGCCCTTTCCGGTGGAATAGGGATAGGCGGGCTGCTGTCCGGGCCGAACTGGACGCTCTTTTCTTTCATTTCTATGGTGTCAGTCGTAGAGATGTGTCCTACGTCATGGACACGTTCAACATCGTAAAAAGGGCAGAAGAGGCTGCCTTCGGTGGCGTCTACCGCACCAAGGAGCTCATCCTCGATATCTACGACCGTATGGCCGATGCCCAGGCCGCCAGCGGCGAGTACCGGACCGTACTGGACCCGCCGCCGGGGGAAGGGCCGCGCCACGAGGCCTGAGTGGCGTGATCTCAGGTGGGTCGGTCAGGTCTGGTCCTGCCCGAGGTCCACGACAAACCTGGTCCATGCACTCCGCGCGAACGCTAGCTGAGGACCGCTGGGTTCCTTGGAGTCCCGTACGTGTATGGCTGTCGTGTCGGCGGCGACTTCGACGCACTCGCCGCCCTCGTCGCCGCTGTAGCTGCTCTTGAACCAGTTGAGCCGTGCAGACTGTTCGGTGTTCATAGGTCTCCCAGCATCTTCTCGATCAGGCGCAGGGACTCGCGCGGGGTGAGCGCCTGTCCTCGGATGCTGCCATGTTTCGCGGCCAGAATGCGCACCTCTTCCTCGTCAGTGATGAGGCGGCTGATGTGCTGGACCTCCATGTAGGCAACCTGCGGCTTGCCTTTCGGAGTGAGCAATGTGAAGGGTCCGCCCATGCCTGCGTGTTCCTCACTCGCGGTCGGCATGACCTGGATCTCCACATGGCGCAAACGTCCCACCCGCAGTAGCTGTTCCAGCTGTCCACGCTGTACGTCCGGCCCGCCGAAGGGGTGTCGCAGGATGCTTTCCTGGATGGTGGCGCTCACGGTCGGTGGCGGCCATCGTGCCATCAGCCCCTGTCGATCCATCCTCGCGGCTACGCGCTGCTCGATAGTCTCCTCGTCGAAGAACGGCTGTCGGCTGGCGAAGACGGCGCTGGCGTAGTCCGGGGTCTGGAACAAGCCTGGCACCGCCTGGTTGGCGAAGTAGCGCAGCTCCACCGCCTCCGCTTCCAACCGCGCGTAGTCCCGGAACCACTCTGGATGCCGCACCCGCCTCCGCGTCTTCGCCCGCTCCACATCCGCCGCCGCCGAAGCCAACAGCCCCCCGCACTCCAGCAACCGGTCCACCGCGACCAGCAACTCAGGCTGAGGCGTCCGTCGTCCCCGCTCGACCGAGGAGATCGTCTCCTCCCCGTATCCGATCCGGTCGCCCAGTTCCTTCTGGCTCAGCCCAGCCCGCTCCCGGGCGACCTTGATCTGCCGGCCGAGGGCCCGGAACAGATCCGCTACCTCGTCCGTGCCGTCCGCCTCGCACGACCCCGCGCGGTGCGCACAGCGCACGCCATGCCGCCGAGCACTGGCTCGCCGCACAACAGGGACGGCCGGAGGCCATCGCCGCCGACGACAACGCGGCCACGGTCTCCCTCCTCATCGCGGAACTGACGGCGAACGTCGCCCGGCACGGCCGGGTACGGGGAAGGGAGGCGCGTCTGACCCTCACACCCGCCACCCTCCGGATCGAGGTCACCGACGCGCGGGGCGACCGTCTGCCCGCACCGCCTCCGGACACCGACATGGGCGGCCAGTCCGGCCGCGGCCTGCTCCTCGTCGCGGCTCTCGCGGATGCGTGGGGCTGCGAGCCCCATCACCCGGGCGGCAAGACGGTCTGGGCGGAGTGCACCCGGCGTGAACCCGCGCTCTAAGGGGGCGCGTGAACTCAACCATGCTTCCACACAAGGAACTTGAGGATTGACGGTGATTGTGAACGGCCTTCACGCTGGAGGGGTCAAACGTGAAGGCCGTTCACGGGGAGGTGTCATGGAGGGCACGCCCGAGGCGGAGGACCAACTCGTCGGACTGTTCGAAGTGGCGGAGATGGCGGGGGTCGGCCGGACGGTCGTAGCGAATTGGCGCGCCCGTGACAAGCGCTTCCCCGCTCCCGTCGCGGACCTGCGGAGCGGTCCGGTCTTCCGGGCGAGTCAAATTCAGCGCTACCTGAGACGGAGGAAGAAACACATGGCTCCCAAGGCTCATGTCATCTCGACCATCAATCTGAAGGGCGGGGTCGGGAAGACCACGACCACGGCCGGCCTCGCGGAGTTCCTCTCCGCGGAGTTCGGCAAGCGGGTCCTGGTCGTCGACCTCGACCCGCAGACCAACCTGACCACGGTCCTGATCGGGGAGAAGAGGTGGGAGGAACTCAACGACGAGGGGCACACCCTGGCGACCCTGTTCACGGATGCGCTCCGGCCCGAAGGTGAACCGGCCCAGTTCTCCTTGGAGAAGACGCTCCAGCGCAACGTCTCGTCGGTGGACGCGGTGACGCAGGTGGACCTTCTGCCTTCGTCCCTGGACCTCATCGACGTCCAGGACCGCCTGGCGTCCATGCCGAGCGGCCGCTTCTACTCCAACAACCCCACCGATCTCCTGCGCAAGGCTATCCGCAAGAGCATTGATGACTACGACTATGTGCTCGTCGACTGCCCTCCCAACCTCGGCATCGTGACGCTAAACGGTCTGCGCATCTCCGAGGGCTACATCATCCCGACCATTCCCGACGTGCTGTCCACCTACGGCATCCCGCAGATCCAGCGGCGGGTGCGGGCCTTCGCGGACAGTTTGGGGGAGAGCATCAACGAGATCGGCATCGTCATCACGAAGTACAAGGCGAATTCGACGGTCCACTGGAACACCGTCAGGGAACTTCAGAAGGACAAGAAGCTTCCTGTCGTGCTGTCGACCTTCATCCCTGAGAAGAACGACATCGCCGGTTCGGCTGAGTTCGTCGGTCGCGGTACCCTGCGGCAGAAGTACGGGTACCAGGGCGGATTCGACGCTTTCCGTGCCATGACGCAGGAGTTCATCGAACTGGTCGAGGAGAACGCGTGACCGAGCAGAGCGACGGCCGGCCCGACGACAGCAGCCCCCTGGAAGCCCAGGTACGGGAGGCCGAGGAAGCCCTGGCGAAGCTCAGCGCATCGGACCCGGACCTCGCGGCGACGCTCACCCGGCTCCTCGCGGTGGTGGCGTCCGAAGCCGCACGCACGTCACGCTTCGCCCGGGCGCTGGGCAAGGCGCTGACGCCTCCCGATCCGCAGACCGCACCCCGTCCGGCCGAACGCCCGAGGCGCAGCCGGCGGGCCCCGGGGGTGATCGACCCCTTCGCGGTGTTCGCCGAGACCGGCGAGACGGGACTCCGCTCGCGCCTGGGTGAGCTCGACCTCGAACAACTGCGGGACATCATCTCCGAACACGGCATGGACCACGACCGGCTCGCGATGAAGTGGAAGGACCCACACCGGGTCATCGACCGCATTGTGGAACGCGTCGAGTCGCGGACCGCCAAGGGAGCCGCCTTCCGGGGACGGCCGGAGCAGCCCGCGCCGCGGCACGAAGAAGCCGCCGGCCGAGCGGTTGACGAGCCGGCGGTGTAACGCGAGACGGCCCCCGGCTCACCGCCTCAGCGCTCGTCCAAGCAGGCGCACCACAGGGCATACGCGCGGTCCATCTCGTCCAGCGCGGCCCGGGTGAACCGGGTGTCGCTGAAGGAGCGGTCGACGATCTCGTCCGCGAGGGAGACGAGGTGCGCGGCGACGCGCTGCACTCGTTGCCGGAGCACCCGGTGACGGACCGGAGACAACTGCTCCTCGCGCTCCCACAGGTCGGCGAGACTGTTGCCCGGCTTCTCCCGGTCGTCGTAGACGGACGGCACCCCGGGCAGCAGATCAGCTGTGAGCACAGGAACGGGGGCGAGGCCGCCCTCGGTTCCGTCGCCGCCGTCGTTACCGAGGATGCGGTTGGCGACCGTGCGCACCGCTTCGGACCGCTCGACGCGCGCCGCCTGGGCACGCAACGCACCGAGCAGCGCCGGAATCTCCTGTCGCGCCCGGCGGTTCAAGCTGTCTTCCAGTCCGCCCACGATGTCCTCGCCGAACTCAGCCGCGTCGTCGAGTACGGTGTTGGCCCTGTCGATCTCCTCGAACGCGCGCTGGGCGGTGCGAGCGGCCATGGTCAGCAGAGCGAGGTCCCCCGCACCCAGTGCCGCTCCCGCGCGAAGCCGGGACAACGCCTCGTCCAGCGGATCGCCGGATGCAGCGAAGAGATCGGCCGACAGTTCCAGAGTCATGCTCAACCCTCATCCTCATGGTGCCCACTTGTCGTGCGGCAGCGCAGGAAGCGATCATGACGGACCTCTGTAAACTCAGTCAACGGCCGTGCCGTAGACCGGCGCCGACGAAGGTGGGGAGCATGCCGCAGATCGCGATCACCAACACGTTCTGGGAGGGCGTCGACCGGCTGGACCGGCCGGCCCGCGCCCGCGTCCACAAGGCGATGGCCAAGTTCCAGCAGCTGACGGTGCCGCAGCTGCACGCGGACAAGGGGCTGCACCTGGAGTCGGTGGTCAGTTCCCGCGACCCCCGGATGCGCACGATACGCGTCGACGACGGACTGCGGATCGTGCTGCTGGCGCCCGACGACGGCAGCGACCTCTTCGTGTTCGTGCACGTCGTCCCGCACGACAAGGCCTATTCCTGGGCCAAGCGGCGGCTCTACACGGTCAACACCGTCACCCGCTGCCTGGAGGTGCGTGACCTGACCGCCATGGAGCAGATCACCCCGCTGTTCGCGCAGGAAGCCGCGGCCGCGCCGCAACTGCTGTTCGCCCCCTGGTCGGACACCGTGTTGCGGCACCTCGGCATCGACGACGTCACCCTGCGCGCCGCCCGTACCGTCACCAGCAAGGCCCAGCTGGAGGCGTTCGGTTCGCTGATGCCGGAGGACCAGTTCGAGGCGCTGTGGCTGCTTGCCGACGGCCTCGACCCGAACGACATCTACCGGGAGCTGGTCGACGTACGGCAGAAGGGACCGGCGACCGCGGACGGCCCCGCCAAGGACGACCTGGCCGCCGTCGTCACCCGCACCAGGAGCCGGATAGCGCTCGTCACCGGAGCCGACGAACTCGCCGACATCCTGGCCAAGCCCTTTGCTGCGTGGCGGATCTTTCTCCACCCCACCCAGCGGCGCATCGCCTACCGGCCCGCCTACGCTGGCCCGGCCCAGATCACCGGCGGACCGGGCACCGGCAAGACGGTCGTCGCCCTGCACCGCGTGAAGCACTTGCTGGGCCAGGCCGCGGACACTCGCGTCCTCCTCACCACCTACACCGGCGCCCTGGCTCGCTCCCTGTACAGCAGCCTCGCGCTGCTCCTCGACCACGACGAGGCAATGCTCGCCCGCGTCGACGTCACCACCGTGGACGCCGTCGCCCACCGCGCCGTACGGCAGCTGCGGGGCAATCCCGGCAGCGCACTCGGCGACAAGGAGGAACGGACTCGCTGGCAGCGTTTGGTCCGCCGTCTCGACCTGACCTGGAATGAGGCATTCCTGTCGCAGGAGTACCGGCATGTCGTCCTCGCTCAGGACGTGCGCAACGAGGAGGAGTACCTCGCGTGCGAGCGGCGCGGACGCGGCAGCGCGCTCGGGCGGGCACAACGGAGGAGGATCTGGCAGGCCGTCACCCTGTTCGAGGAGGAGCTGGCGCGCACCCGGTCGCACACCTGGCTGCAGGTCTGCGCAGAGGCGGCCCGGCTGCTGCGGGACAAGTCCGGCGCGGGGCCGTCGTACGACCACGTCGTCGTCGACGAGGCACAGGACCTGCACCCGGCACAGTGGCGGCTGCTGCGCGCACTGGTCCCGGAGGGCCCCGACGACCTGTTCGTCACCGGCGACCCGCACCAGCGGATCTACGACGCCCGGGTCTCCCTGCGCTCTCTCGGCATCGCCGTCGCGGGCCGCAGCGGACGGCTGCGCGTCAACTACCGCTCGACCGAGGAGATCCTGCGCTGGGCCCGCTCCCTGCTCGACAGCGAACCCGTCGCCGACCTGACCGGCGACGGGTACGACACCCTCACCGGCTACCGCTCTCTTCTGCACGGCGCTCACCCGGTGTGCGAGGGGCACGCGTCGGAGAACGAGGAGGCCGACGCCGTCGTCCGGCAGGTGCGTGGCTGGACGGACGCCGGAGTCGCCCCCTCCGACATCGCGGTCTGTGCCCGCTTCAACACCCTGACGGGCAAGCTCGCCGACCGGCTCACCGCGGCCGGCGTCCCTGTGGTCCGGGTGCGCGACGGCGAACCGGACAGCGCGGTCGGGGTGCGGGTGTCGACCCTGCACAGCATGAAGGGACTGGAGTACCGGTGCGTCGCCGTCGCCGGGGTAACCGCGAGTGCTTTCCCGTTCCCTCCGGCCGTCACCCCACCCGGCGTGGACGCCATCCAGCACGCCACCGACCTCGCAGCCGAACGCTGCCTCCTCTTCGTCGCGTGCACCAGGGCCCGCGAGGCTCTGTACGTGTCGTACAGCGGGCGGGCCAGCGAGTTCCTGCCGGAGTGAAGTGCGCGGTGACTCAGCCGGCGGTGCCGTAAATCGTGCGCGACCCGGGACGGTGCCGCCGGGGAGTGGCCGCGATCGGGCGCCCCTCGAACAGCACCCGGAACCATTCGTCCTCGAGCAGTACGGTGACGGTCGCGCCGCAGTACCGCATACCGACGTCTATGGTCTGTCGGTCCACCATGATCTGCCCGCTTTTGTGGACCTTCCGGGTCACATGGAGCTCGTCGTCGAGCTCCACCGGTGGATCCACGGGGACGGTACGCGGTTCGACGATTGCGGTCGGCGGAGTGGCAACGACTGGAGGGTGGAGGTATTCCCACGTGCGCTCGCGCAGCTTCGTCATGGCCTTGGATTCGACTTGGCGTACGCGCTCCCTCGTGACTCCCAGGACCTGGCCGATGGCATCGAGGGTCAGTGCGGGTCCTCCATCGAGCCCGTGCCTGAGGGTGATCAGCTGGAGTTCCCGTGCGCTGAGGCAGTCGAGGATGCGGTGGACCTCTTCCGGGGACAGGTCCTTGTAGTAGGTGTCAGATTCACGCCAGTGCGGCCCGCGGATGCTCCGGTCGGCCTCCTCGTGCAGCGCGTCGTCACCGATCGCCTCGGCCAAGTCCTCCAGCGGGACCGTCCTGCGCACACGGGACAGCAAGGTCTGCGCCTCGGGCAGGGGGACACCCGCCTGGGCGGCCACTGCCGGAAGGGCGTCCTGCGGGACGGTGTATCCCAGGTTCCGTGCCGCCTTGCTCAACGCGGCCACCGTATCGTGGGCGTGCACCGGCAGCCGAACGGTGCGGCTCTGGTCGGCCACCGCCCGTTGGATCGCCTGGCGGATCCAGGGCACGGCGTAGGTGGAGAACTTGAAGCCCTTGCGGTGGTCGAACTTGTCGATCGCGTGCAGCAGGCCGATGTTGCCCTCCTGGATCAGATCCAAGAGGTCCAGCCCGCGCCCGGTGTACCAGGCGGCGATGTTCACGACCAGCCGCAGGTTCGCCTGGGTGAAGTCGGTGAAGGCCTGCTCCCCGATACGCACCAGTTGCTCGAACTCGCGCCGCAGCTTGGGGGCGATCTTGCGGCCGCTCTCGTCCAGTTTCTCCCGCGCCAGCAGTCCTGCCTCGATGGCCTGGGCCAGTTCCGCCTCCTGCTGCCGGGAGAGCAGCGGGAATCCGCCGATCACCTTGCGGTAGTACTTCAGCGGGTTGAACATGGGCCGGCCGGCGGGGGAGTCCTCGAAAGCCTCGTCAGAGGCACGAGAGGCACGGTCTGCCGGCGGCTTCGGTGCCGGTTCGGACGGCACGGGGTCCGGTCGCAGGGTGCGTATTGTCAGCGCGGTCAGATCGAGTCGGCTGTCCGGACCCAGCTCCACGGTGAACCGCGGCCCCGGGGCCTTCTGTGTCGGTATGGCGGGGAGCCCGGAAACGAGGGGAGCCGCGTCGGGTGTTCGTGCGGGTGCGGAGCTGTCCGACTTGGACGGCACCTGACCGCCGACCGGTATCCCGAACTGGGCTGCCACAACGGGAGGGACCGTGACCCCCTCCCGTATGACCCGGCTCAGCGCCTCGGCGAGCGTGGCCTTGTCCACGCCGACCAGCAGGCGCCGCAGGGCAACCAGCGTGAGGACACGCTCCGGACCGGCCGCCGCCAGAAGTCCGGCGTGCAGCGCGGACGGCGTTCCCGCCTCGACATCCGTGGTCACCGACGTGCCCCCCGTGTGCTGAACAGCAGTGGAACAAGCTCTCTGCCATTGGACCATTCGGCACTGACAGCGCGTGACAGGCGAAGCCGCACTGCGGACCCAGTGTGTCTAAGGCGTGAAGGAATGGTAAAAGTGTAAGCGCCAACTGGTCCGGACTGCAACGAAGTACAGTTCGGCTCGGGGAGGAAACATGCTGGTGGATCCCGCGCGGTTGCTGGACGACTGCGAACGGGCGTGGCGCGAGGCGGGGGAGCCGCCGCCCCTCGGTGGGGCGGACTCCGTCACTCGTCGAACCACTCTCGTCCTGGACGCGCTCGTGGCCTACGTACTGCTCGCGGAGCGGTCCGGTCTGGCGCGTGATGCCGTGTTCACGCGCTGGCCCGCGTGCACGGTCCACGGTGTGACGCTCGGCTCGCAGGGGAACGCCCCCGGCCTCGCGCAGCTGCTGTCCGCGGCGCGGGCACGTGTGGTCACGGCCCGGCCCGAACTCGGCCGCCGCAGCGCCGCCCGGAGCCCGTCGGCGACCCACGCGGACTGGATCACGGCGGCCCAGGAGGCGGCCCGCTCACTGGGCTGGACCTGGACTCCGCCGACCGCCGCGGACCTGGCGAGCACCTCTGCGCCCGAGTCCGCTGCCCAGGGCGCCATGAGCCCTCCGGAACTCCGTCTCGGCCCTGGCGCGGGCAGCGTACTGCTGAGCCTGTCCAGTGCTCCGGACGCAGGCACATGGCAACTGGCCGCCGACGGCGAGTCGTTCACTGCGTCACCGCCGCACTGGGTCCTCCCCGGCCCCGTGCGCCGCGTCGAGGCTACAGACCCGGCCGGCACCACCCACACCTCGGCAGTCGTGGACCCGGACACGGTCCTGCTGGCGTTCGCCGCCGACGGCCACCGGATCCCCCTGGACGAGCCGCTGCCCGCCACCCAAGTCTTCCTGCTGCACGTGGGCACTCTGGAGACGGAGTGCTCTCAGGCCGCGGTAGTCGAACTGCCTACCCCGTACGGCTGGAGCGGCTGGACTCTCAGCGAGGTGTCGCTGGCAGGCGTGACTCGGCTCCGTACCTCCGAAGCCGCCCCGGACAGGTGGCTGGAGGTGGCCGTCGGGCGGTCGTTCGGCTGGGAAGCGGGCGCGACGCTGCCCTGGCTGACCGGCGAGGACGGAGCGCCGGTATGGCACCGACCGCCTGCCCTCCGGCTCCGGCGGAACCCCGGCGAGTCGGAGGCACGACACTGGCAGGTGGAGGTGCGCCGCCCCAATCACCAGGAACCGCTGGCCTGCCTCACCGGTGCACCCGGTGCCCTCCTCGACCCCTGGAAGAACGTCCCCGGCCCGCTGCTCGGGGCGTACGAGATCCTTGTCCACCGCCCTGACCGTCGGTGGGGCCGGCGGCGTCTGACCGTCTTCCTGGCCGAGGGTGTCGACGCCACGCCCTCGGCCGAGTGGCGCCTGCTCGCCCCGCACGGCGGACTGGCGCCGGCGCGACTGAACCTGCGTACCGGCGGACCGGTCACCGCCTCCCAGAACGTGGTTCCGTTCGCTCCGTACGAGATCAGCAAGGAACTCGTGTTGTACGCCGGGGAACGGGCGTTCCCCGTCCAGGCCCTCGTCCCGCACTCCGAGGTCCGCCTTGAGCTCGACGGCAACCCCCTGCCCTGGTCGGTCCGGCCGCTCGACATCGACGCGGCCGACCTGGCCCGGGACAGTGCCCTGACCGTGCGGCTGCCCGAGCAGGCGGTGGCCGTCACGCCCAAACTCGCGCTCGTCGTCGAGGGCACGACCCTGATGAGCCTGCGGCCGGAACGCCGTACCCGGACCCGTAAGGGCGACCTGCGCTACTCCCTGGCCGCCCTGACGGACACCGTCCGCGACTGCGCCAAGGCCGAGCTGCGGCTGCTGGTCGCGGGGCAGGACGTCCACGTCGGCACCGTCCGTACCCAGTCCATCGCCGAGGACGTCGTACCGGACGGCACCGGACTGCTGCTGCGCGGACTACGCCACCCTGGTGAGCTGACCGCCCTGCTCTACAGGGTCCTCGCCCCATGGGAACAGCCGCTGAGCGTGCCGGTCGACGGCAGCGGCCGTATCCCGCTCCCCACCGCCTGGCGGTCGGCCGGTCCGCTCATCATCAGCCTGTGCACCGGGCCGCACACGGCCGAATACGCGCCCTCCTGGCCCCGCCTGCGCGACCGCGACACCCTGGTGCTGCGCCGTTCCCCCTGGACAAACTCGGTCAGCGACCGTACCCCCGCAACCCGAACCACGGAGTACCTGGGCGGACGGGGAACGCTGCCGCGCGGCACCGATGCCATCCCGTACCAGTGGATCGTGGCCGCACGCGGCAGAGACCTGCAGGCCTGCGGGGCGAAGGAGACCGCACCGGCCGAGTGTCTGCAGGCGCTCGGCGACGCCGGACCGGACGCCCTCCTGAGGGCGGTCGACGGCTCCCTGCGCTCCGGCGAACTGGCCACCGTACTGGTGGGCAGCGGCCTGGCCGCCCTGCGCATCCGGGAGGTGACGGATCCCGCCGCCGTACGTCCCGCCTGGCGGCGGGCGCCCCTGTGCGCGCTGCTACTCACGGCGCCGCTGCTGCCGTACCTGTCCGGGAAGCCTGTCTACGACACAGACGAGTTGTATCCGGCGGAAGTGGAACTTCTGGACGAGGTGGATCAGTTCCTGGGCAGTGCTGGCACGGCGATCCTGGCCGGGCACGAGGATCCCAGCCGCACGGTCGGCCGGTTCGACGCCCACGTCCGCGTTCTGGACGAACTCCCCGAAATCCAGCAGCAGGCCATGTGGCGCACGGCTGGTGTCGTGCCGCGCGGACTCCTCGATACCGACACCCGTGCCGCAGCCGCCTGGCAGGCGTTCCGTGACCGGCGCACCCTGCAGTACTACGCCATGCGCGATGAGTGCGAGGACTGGCTGGAGGCCGTGGAGAACTTCCTCGACGACGGACACGACTGTCTGGCACGGGCGTTCCGCGACCGGGCGCCTGGTCCGCTGCGTGGTCCGGGGGAGGCCTGGATGCGGGTGCCACACTTCTCGCTGGGCTGTGCGCTGATCGCCCGGCTTGCCGCGGCGGGAGATCTGCGGGCCGTCAAACTGGAGCGGGGGCTGCGGCCGTTGTGGACGTCTGTGGCCGCCCACGCGCCCGACCTCACGGCCGTCGACCTCGCACTCGCGGAATGCCTGGTCACTTCCGAGACCGTGCGGGCCACCAGCTGAGCACGGCCGGACACGGCCGATCCGTCCCGCCCGGACGAGAGCCTTCCTGGCTTTCGGCCCTCGTTCCCCGCCGAACACCGTCCCGCCCACCGCCGACCCGGAGTCAGCCCGTGCACAGCCTCGACCCGCTCGCCACGTCCACACTGATCAGCGAAACCTACCGCCGCTACCTGCGCTCCCTGCTGCCCCTGCGCGAACCACGCCTGGCCGAGGCCCTTGCCCACGTCATCGACACCAGCCCGCTGCTCACCAAAGGACCTCTGCTGGAGGCCACCCCCGCCTACGCGCCGGGCGCCACCCTCGCCGAGCTCGTCGACGAGGGCGTACTGGATCCCGCGTTCCGGCAGCTGACGGGGCCCGCTCTGCCCGCCGACCGCCCCCTGTACCGGCACCAGGAGCAAGCACTGCGCAAGGCCGTGGCCGGACGCAACCTGGTCGTCGCCACCGGCACGGGTTCCGGCAAGACCGAAAGCTTCCTGCTGCCCATCCTCAACGCGCTCGCCGCCGAACACGCCCGCGGCACTCTCGGCCCCGGTGTCCGGGCCCTGCTGCTGTACCCGATGAACGCGCTGGCCAACGACCAGATGAAGCGCCTGCGCCGACTGCTCGCCAAGACCCCCCACATCACCTTCGGCCGCTACACCGGCGACACCAAGGACGACCCCCGCCGAGCCTCCGACACCTTCGAACAGCTCAACCCCGGTGAGCCGCGCCTGCCCAACGAACTCCTCAGCCGCCGCGAAATGCGCGCCGCGCCGCCCCACATCCTGCTCACCAACTACGCCATGCTGGAGTACCTGCTGCTCCGCCCCCAGGACATGGACCTCTTCGAGGGGGAGCACGCGGGTGGCTGGAAGTTCATCGTCGTCGACGAGGCCCACGTCTACGACGGAGCACGCGGCGCCGAACTGGCCATGCTGCTGCGCCGACTGAAAGACCGGGTGGGCCAGGGCCGCGACGTCCAGGCCATCGCCACCAGCGCCACCGTCGGGGCCGAGGAGAACCCCGCCGCCGTCACCGCCTTTGCCCAAGCCCTCTTCGACGTCCCTTTCCACTGGGACGCCGACGACCCAGCCGCACAGGACCTCGTCACCGCCACCCGGGTGCCCGCGCCCCCCGGCCCTCACTGGGGGCCGCTGCCGGCCACCGAGTACCTGCGCCTCGCCGCCGCGGCCGACCCCGGCCCCGAGATCGTGTCGGCCGCACGCATGCGCGGACTGCCCGCCACCACCACCCCGGCCGCGGCCCTCGCCGCCGAAGCCGGCACCGCCGCCCTGCGCCGAGCCCTCGCTGAAGGGCCCCGGCCCGTGCGCGACATCGCCCGCACCGTCTTCCCCGACGACCCCGTTGGACCCGCCGCAGTCACCGCGCTCATCCAGCTCGCGAGTCACGTGACCGACACCGACGGAGCTCCGGTGCTCTCGGCCCGCTACCACCTCTTCGCACGCGCCACCGAAGGCGCCTTCACCTGCCTCGCCCCGGCAGGGCCCCATCTCGATCTGGCCCGCCACGAGGTCTGCCCGCACTGCGCACGACCCTCCTTCGAGCTGGGCGCCTGCCGCCGCTGCGGTGCCGTCCACCTGCACGGCACCCTCGACGGCCCCGGTGTCAGGTCCCGCCTCGTACACCGCAAGTCCCCCGAGAAACCCCACACCTGGCTGCTCCTGGACGGGGACGACTCCGGTGCCGGCGTCGACGAGGACGACGAGACCCTCGGCGAGAGCGCCACGGGCGGACTCAGCGAACGCACGCTGTGCACCCGCTGCGCCACCGTGCACCCCGCCGGGACCGTCACCTGCACAGCGGACGAATGTCAGGGAACCGAGCTGCGCCGTGTCCATCAGCTCGACACCCGCGAGGGGTCCCCGGCCTCCTGCCTCTCCTGCGGCGCCCGCGGCCACGGCATGATCCGGCTCTTCGAGGCGGGCAACGAGGCCGCCGCCTCCGTCCTGGGCACCACCCTCTACCAGGCGCTGCCCCCGGCGACCGACGGGCCCGCCGCAACACTGCCGGGACGAGGCCGCAAGCTCCTGTTCTTCAGCGACAGCCGCCAAGCCGCCGCCTATTTCGCTCCCTACCTGGAGGACTCCTACAGCCGCATCCAGCACCGGCGCCTGATGACCGAGGCCGCCCAGAAGGGCTGTATCGACCCCGACGAGCCGCTGCACATCGATGACCTCGTCGCCCACACCATCCGCGCCGCCGACCGCGCCGGGGTCTTCCGCCGCAACCACTCGCGCCAGGCCAAGCAGCGCGAGGTCGCACTGTGGGTCATGCAGGAAGTGCTCAGCATCGACGACCGCCAGTCACTCGAAGGCCTCGGGCTGCTCCGGGTCGACCTCGACCGCGAACCGTTCTGGCAGCCGCCCACCGTCCTCAGCGCCCTCGGCCTGACCGACGACGAGACGTGGTGGCTGATGCAGGAGCTCCTGCGCAGCGTACGCAACCAGGGCGCCCTGACCATGCCCGAGGATGTCGACGCCGGCGACGAGGCCTTCGCCCCGCGCCGGGGACCCGTCTGGGTCCGCTCCAAGGGATCCGACGCCAAGCGCAAGGTGATCAGCTGGCTGCCCAGCGCGGCGGGCGTCTCCAACCGGCGCGTCGACTACCTGGAACGCGTGCTCGGCGCCCTCGGGTACCAGGGCGACCGGCGCGGGGCCGCACTGGAGATTCTGGGTCGGCTGTGGACCGACTTGACCACGGGGCCCCTTGCCGACTGGCTGCCGGGGGAGAACCAGTCGGGCATCGGAGCCGTCCGCCGGCTCGACCACGCCTGGCTGCGCCTGCGGCCCGTCACCGAGGACAGCGAGCCGCTCCACGCCTGCGACCGTTGCCGCCGCGTGGTCGCCGTGTCCGTACGGGGTGTCTGCCCGACGCTGCGCTGCACCGGCCGCCTCGAAGAGTACAAGCCTGCCACCGAGACGGACGGCCACCTCCGCCACCTCTACCGCACCTTCGACCCCGTTCCACTGCGCGCCCAGGAACACACAGCACAGTGGACCGGCGAGAAGGCCGCCGAGATCCAGGGTGAGTTCGTCCGTGGACAGGTCAACGCCCTGTCATGCTCAACCACTTTCGAACTCGGCGTCGACGTGGGCGAGCTGCAGGCCGTCGTTCTGCGCAACATGCCGCCTTCCACGGCCAACTACGTCCAGCGGGCCGGCCGCGCCGGCCGTCGCGCGGACGCCGCCGCGCTCGTCCTCACCTACGCCCAGCGACGCCCCCACGACCTCGCACAGTTCGCGGAACCCCAGCGGATGATCGCTGGAGAGGTCCGGGCCCCGATCGTGCCCGTCGACAACGTCCGGATCGACCGTCGCCATGCCCACTCGATCGCCCTCGCCGCGTTCTTCCGCGCCATGAAGGAGGAGCGGGGCCGCATCTGGCGTACGGCGGGGGAGTTCTTCCTCCCGGACGACACCACCGGCGAGACCGCGGCACACCTGGTGCACGACTGGCTCACGCCTGTCCCCGAGAGCGTGGCGGCCTCGATGCGCCGGGTGTTTCCCGCGAGCGTCCAGACGGAGATCGATGTGGAGTCGGGCTCCTGGGTCGGCGAACTGGACAGATTGCTGCGGGCCGCGGCCCAGATCCTCGACCAGGACGTCACCGCGTACAGCGAACGACGTGACCAGGCGGTGAACGCCCGTAAGTACGGGCTGGCGGAGACATACCAGAAGGTCATCCGCAACCTGACGCAGCGGGAGCTTCTCGGAGTCCTGGCCAATCGCAACGTCCTGCCCAAGTACGGCTTCCCGGTGGACACCGTCGAACTGCGCATCCCACAGGACAGCGGCGGCGTGTCAGGCCAGCTCGAACTCACCCGTGACCTCAGCTCCGCCGTCCACGAGTACGCGCCGGGCGCCGAGATCGTGGCGGGCGGCCGACTGTGGGAATCCGCCGGCGTCTACCGCCTGCCCGACCGAGAACTGGTCAGCCGCCATTACACCGTGTGCGGCACCTGCGGCCGCTACCGTGAGGCAACCGAGCCCGTCGACCCCACCTGTACCGCCTGCGGCACGCTCTCCACGTCCGCGCCGCGCCGGTACGTCGAGCCGGTCTACGGCTTCGTCGCCGCACGCAGGCCCCAGCGCCGCCCCGGGCAGACACCGCCGCGCCGCTCCTGGTACGGCGACGTCCACATGTCCACCGACACCGCGGACGTCCACGAAGGGACCACCGTCTTCGACTCCGGTCACACCACGGCCTGGTCGGCGGGAGCGCGTGGCGAAATGGTCGTCGTCTCGGAGGGGCCAGGCGGCGCCGGGTATGAGATCTGCGACTGGTGTGGCTGGGGCCGTCCGCACGCACGAGCAGCGTCCCGACGGGCGGAACACCCTCATCTGCTGAAGGAAGCGCAGTGCACCGGCCCGCTCCGTGTCGTCTCCCTCGCGCACCGGTACCAGACGGACTTCCTCCAGATCCATCTCGACCTGTACACCGCCCTCAACGCCCCACCGCAAAGCCTGCGTTCCGGCCTCTACGCGCTGCTGGAAGGCGCGGCCACCCACCTGGAGATCAGCCGGGACGACATCGACGGCACGGTCCACACGGGAACCGACGGAATGCCGTCGCTGCTCCTCTTCGACACCACACCGGGCGGCGCAGGCAACGTGATTCGTATCGGCGAGCATCTCGAAGCGGTTGTCGAGGCCGCACTCGCACGGGTAGGTGCATGCGAGTGCGGCCCGGAGAGCAGCTGCTACGCATGCCTGCGGACCTTCCGCAACGAGCGCTTCCATGAGCTGTTGAGCCGCAGTGCAGCCGTCGCGCTACTCAATTCCTTGGGCGGCGGAAACACAAGCTGAGGTGAAGCAGACCTTTGCGTCCCGCCACCCACGTGCCGCCTGTGTCCCCGATGTTCCGTACCCTGAAGAGAGAGGGCCACGGCCTCCGGCGCAGTGATGTCAGTGTCCTCTCACCTCACCCTGCATCGATGATCGAAATGAGTCTTTGAGCAAGGGGTCAGGACCTGGCTCCGCGAGGTCCTGGGAGGAGAGCACGAGCGGCACTGCCGGCCGACCGTCTCCGCCCTTCGCACGGCGGTGCGCCGCGGCCTGGCGACGCCGAGGCCGCGGCGCTCGTCGCCTGATGGCGGGAGGCGAGAGGGGAACTTGCCGCGATGCGGGACCGCCGCGAGGTGGCTGTTCGATGGCAGAGCGGTTGCGAGTACGGTATCCGGAGACAGGGTTGATCGACTTCGACTACGAAGCACCCTTCAGCCCGGCCGACGACCAGTGGCTGCCGATCTTCATGGCCGCGCCCACCACGCACAGCGCCGTGGCCCTCGACCTGCTGCGCGTCGTCGGGCCGGAGACGGATACACCGCCGCCACCGATGATCAGGGCCTGAGGACCCGCCCACGGGTCTCACACATGAGGAGCAGGACGATGGCGCGGGCCACGACCGACTCCGAGAGTCAAAGCCCCCAGGGGACGTCCCCGGCCCGCCGCACGAGCCAGGTCTTCGGCAGCGAAGCGGTGTGCCGCCGACGTCGACGTAGGCATCCACAGCGCCAGGCATTCGACATCGACTCGAATGGATGGCGAGCGGAGACCCCGTGGCACGGGGCCGCAAGTGACTGGCGCGCCGTCAGGAAAGTCAGCAACCGGTCAACGTGAGTCTTCGAACACCCGGCGACAGCTGACCACGCATGCGAAACGATGTAGCCTCCGAACATGGCCCTTGACCTGCAAGAGCAGGCAGGGAGCAGATAACGGGAGTTTCCTCATGTTGCGTACCATGTTCAAGTCCAAGATTCACCGCGCCACCGTCACCCAGGCCGACCTGCACTACGTGGGATCGGTGACGATCGACGCCGATCTGCTCGACGCGGCCGATCTGCTGCCCGGTGAGCTGGTCCACATCGTCGACATCACCAACGGGGCCCGCCTGGAGACGTACGTCATCGAGGGCGAGCGCGGGTCCGGGGTCATCGGTATCAACGGCGCGGCCGCGCATCTCGTCCACCCCGGTGACCTGGTGATCCTCATCAGCTACGCCCAGGTGACGGACGCCGAGGCGCGGGCGCTGAAGCCCCGGGTCGTGCACGTGGACGGCGACAACCGGATCGTGGAGCTGGGTGCCGACCCCTCGGCGCCGGTGCCGGGCACCGACCAGGAGCGCAGCCCCCAGGCCGTGCCGGCCGGCTGACGGTGCTCGCCCTGCTGCACACGTCCCCGGCGCACGTCCCCGTCTTCGACGCCCTGCGCGACGAGGCCCATCCGGCTCTGGAACTGCGGCACTTCGTCGACGAGGACCTGCTCGCGAGGGCCCGCCGGGAGGGTCCCGAGGCGGTGGCGGGCGAGGTCCGCGAACTGATCGGCCGCGCCGCCACCGAAGGGGCACGAGCGGTGCTGTGCACCTGCTCGACTCTCGGCGGCGTCGCGGAGGCGGTCCGCGCCGGGTCCGGTGTTCCGGTGCTCCGCGTGGACCGTCCGATGGCGGCCGCGGCGGTGGCGGCGGGCCCGCGGGTCGTGGTCGTCGCCACGGTGGCGAGCACCCTGGCTCCGACCGTCGCGCTGCTCGAGGAGGAGGCCCGCCGCGCCGGGCGTCCCGTCACGGTCCGGACCCGTCTCGCCGAGCACGCCTGGGCCCGCTTCGAGGCGGGCGACGGCGACGGGTACGTCCGTGAGGTGACCGCGGCGGTGGACGCCGTCACGGGCGCGGACGCCGACGTGATCGTCCTCGCCCAGGTCTCCATGGCCGCGGCTCGGCAGGCGGCGACGACGCCGGTCCCGGTCCTCGCCGCACCCGGCCCGGGACTCGCGGCGGCGGCGCGGGCGGCGCACGGCGGAGGGGCCGGTTGCGGCCACCCGGGTCCCGGCGGTCGCGCCGCCGGGTGACTGGCGGCGCGGGTGTCGGGTAGGCGGGGGAGTAGTCCAGAGCCGACGTCGACCGACTGCCGGAGGACGACATGACGAACCCCTACCCCGACCCCGTACCGCCCGGGCCCACTCCGGGTCCCGGGCCGGGGCCCGCCCCCGGCCCGGAGCCGCAACCCCCGCATCCGGTCCCGCCCCCGGAGCCGTCTCCGGTGCCGGAACCCCCTCCCGGTCCGCCCCCGGGCCCCGTACCGACGCCACCTCCGGGTCCCCACCCCGGCCCGCCGCCGGAGCCCTCCCCGTCGCCGATCCCGCCGGGACCGGAACCGGTGCCCAATCCGGAGCCGGGACCGCCCCTCACCTGAGACCACGGGCGTGAGATCCATGGGCGGACAGCCGCACATCCCCGCGGGAGACACGAGCAATCAGGAGCCACGAACAATCAGACGTAGGCACGAAGGAATGTGGGCCCGCGGCCGCCGGGGCACGTGAACCCCCGGGCCGCCCGGACTCCCGCACATCCGGACAGGCAGACGGTGGGCACCCCCTTACGGGCGGGCGCCCACCGTCCCCTCATGCAGCACGAGTGCGACGGGCCCGGCGCGGCGTGCCTCCGCCCGCGGGCCCGCTCGCCGGCTAGGCCGTCACCTCCGTGCGGTCCCCGCCCCACAGCGTGTGGAAGGAGCCGTCGCGGTCGACGCGGCGGTAGGTGTGAGCCCCGAAGAAGTCGCGCTGGCCCTGGGTGAGGGCGGCGGGCAGACGCTCGGCGCGCAGGGCGTCGTAGTAGGCGAGGGCCGCCGCGAAACCGGGGGTGGGCACGCCCTGGCGGGTCGCGGCGATCAGCACCTCGCGCCAGTCGTCCTGAGCGTCGGCGATCTCCCGCGCGAAGGTCTCGTCGGACAGCAGGCTCGGCAGGTCCGGCCGGGCGTCGTAGGCGGCCCGGATCCGGTCCAGGAAGGCGGCGCGGATGATGCAGCCGCCGCGCCAGATCGCGGAGACGGCGCCGAGGTCGATGTCCCAGTCGTACTCCTCGCTGCCCGCGGCGATCTCGTGGAAGCCCTGGGTGTACGACACGATCTTCGAGGCGTACAGCGCCTGCTCCACCCGGTCGGCGAAGGCCCCGGCCTCCGACTCGCTCAGCGCGGACGCCTTCGGTCCGGCCAGCCCGCGCGACGCCTCACGCAGCGCCGCGTGGCCGGAGAGCGAGCGGGCGAAGACCGCCTCCGCGATGCCGGACACCGGGACGCCCAGGTCCAGCGCGATCTGCACGGTCCAGCGGCCGGTGCCCTTCTGCTCGGCCTGGTCCACCACCACGTCCACGAACGGCTTGCCCGTCGCCGCGTCCACGTGCGACAGCACCTCGGCCGTGATCTCGATCAGGTAGGAGTCGAGGCGGCCCCGGTTCCAGGTGCGGAAGATCTCGGCGATCTGCGCGGGCTCGTACCCGGCGACGTCGCGCAGCAACTGGTACGCCTCGCCGATCAGCTGCATGTCGGCGTACTCGATGCCGTTGTGCACCATCTTCACGAAGTGGCCGGCGCCGTCCGGGCCGACGTGCGTGACGCACGGCGCGCCGTCCGCCGCCTTCGCGGAGATCTTCTCCAGCATCGGGCCCAGCGAGTCGTACGACTCCTTCGGGCCGCCCGGCATGATGCTCGGCCCGTGCAGCGCGCCCTCCTCACCGCCGGAGACGCCCATGCCGACGAAGTGGATGCCCTGTTCGCGCAGCGCCTTCTCCCGGCGGCGGGTGTCCGCGAAGTGCGCGTTGCCACCGTCGATGATCATGTCGCCGGGCTCCAGCAGCGGCGCGAACTCCTCGATCACCGCGTCCGTCGGGCCGCCCGCCTTGACCATGATGACCAGGCGGCGCGGCCGCTCCAGCGCCGCCACGAAGTCCTTGGCGGTCTCCGCCGCGACGAAGTCGCCCTCGTGCCCGAACTCCTCCACCAGGGCGTGCGTCCGCGACGACGTCCGGTTGTGCACCGCGACCGTGTAGCCGTTGCGGGCGAAGTTGCGGGCGAGGTTGCGGCCCATGACCGCGAGGCCCGTGACGCCGATCTGGGCTGTAGTGCTCATACCGCCTGCTCCTCAAAGATGCTGTGGATCGCGTGGGTACTGCCGTCGGGGGTGCCGACCGTGCCCGTCAGTATCGCTGTTCCCGGCCCCGCGACCATCCTGACGTGCCGGTACGGCGACCGCACATCCGGCCCCCCGCGGGCTTGAATACGCACGGCGGGTGCCCCGCGGCTCAGTGCGGAGGCGGACGATCCGGCCAATGACGGCCTCATTACCGGCCACTTGGGGTGACGAAGCGGCTGATAGCCGTCTTGTCATGGCCTGTTGGCGGCGTTTACTTTTGCCCCTCCTGACGCATGTCGAGGGGGCTTGAGACATGGCCGCACGCGGCCGGCATCGCCGGTACCAGCCGAACAGGATCAACCGCGCCTCACTCACCGTCACGGCGGGCGGCGTCGGCATGGCGATCCCGCTGATCGGCTCCGGAGCGGCCCAGGCGGCCGACGCCTCCGTCTGGAACAAGGTCGCCGCCTGCGAGTCGAGCGGCGACTGGGGCATCAACACCGGCAACGGCTACTACGGCGGGCTCCAGTTCACCCGGTCCACGTGGGAGGCGTACGGCGGCACCCGCTACGCGCCGCGCGCGGACCTGGCGAGCCGGGACCAGCAGATCGCCGTGGCGGAGCGGGTGCTCGACGGGCAGGGGCCCGGCGCCTGGCCGGTGTGTTCCGCACGGGCCGGCCTTGCCCGGGGCGGCGGCACCCCCGACGTCCACCCGGACGGCACGGCGACCCGCACCACGAAAGCCGCCGAGTCCACCGGGGTCGCCAAGGCCGCCGGGACGGCCAGGGACGCCAAGACCTCCGTGCGCGACGTGCAGCCCCACACCACGCCCCAGTCCCGGGCCGGCACCGCCGAGATGTACACGGTGGTCCGCGGCGACTCCCTCTCCGGCATCGCGGACGAGCGCCAGGTGGCGGGCGGCTGGCGGCAGTTGTACGCGGCCAACCGCACGGTCGTCGGCGACGACCCCGACCTGATCCTGCCGGGCCAGCGGCTCACTCTCCGCCCGGCGTCCGCGCCCCACCACCCCGACGCCGGACCCTCGACCCACAGGACGCCCAAGACCCACCACACCCACACGACGCCCAAGACGCACGAGAAGCCGACGACGCACGAGTCGGGCAGGTCCTCGCAGGCCGCCTCGCACTCCACCTCGCGCTCGGCTCCGCACCCCACCTCCCGTTCCGCCTCGCACACCGTCGTCCCCCCGGTGACCGGTGCCGTCGGCACGCCGTACCACGCGGCCGGCAGCCACTGGTCGAAGGGCTACCACACCGGGGTCGACTTCGTGGTGCCCACCGGCACGTCGGTGCAGGCGGTGGAGGCGGGGCACGTGGTGAGCGCCGGCTGGGGCGGGTCGTACGGCTACCAGGTGGTGATCCGGCACGGCGACGGGCGCTACAGCCAGTACGGGCACCTGTCGGCGATCTCCGTGCACGCCGGGCAGGGCGTCGGAGCCGGACAGCGCATAGGCCGCTCGGGCGCCACCGGCAACGTCACGGGCCCGCATCTGCACTTCGAGATGCGGACGGGGCCCGGCTTCGGTTCGGACATCGACCCGGTCGCCTATCTCCGGGCCCGCGGCGTCAGGATCTGACCCGCGGACGGTACCGGCCGGGGTCCGGTACCGGGACGTACAGGCCCGCGCAGAACGGGCCGAGCACGATCAGTGACCCGGCCTGCGCCGGCACGGCCGGGTCCGGCAGCGCCGGTGGAGCCTGGACGAGGAGGTCCGCCGCCGCTGCTTCCGGCCGACGGCCGGAAACCTCCACCGCGACTGCCGCCGACGGCTGCACGGGCGCGGGGGCGGGGACGGGCACAGACGCGGGCGCGGCGGGCACGGGCGCGACGAGTGGGGGTGCGGCGGGCACGGGCGCGACGACCGGGAACTCGTACGGCTCGGAAGCCGGGACCCGGCCCGTGGCAGGCGCCGTGTGCTCCAGGCGCTCGGTCGTCAGCAGGATCAGACCGCCCGCGGCCACCACACCGCAGCCGAGCGCGAGCGCCGTGCCCGTCGGCCCGTAGCGGAAGGTTTCGCCGAACATGGTGATGCCGACCGCGGCCGCCACCACCGGGTTCGCCACCGTCAGCGTCGCCAGCGGCGCCGCGAGGCCGCCACCCCGGTAGGCCGCCTGCGACAGCAACATGCCGGCCGTGGCCAGCACGCCTATGACGGCGAGGGACGGCAGGTCCGCCGTCGAGACCCCGTCGGTCCAGTCGACCGCGACCGTCTTGGTGAACACCGAGGAGATGCCGAAGGCGAGGCCGGAGCCGGTGGCGAGCAGCACGCTGCGCACCGCCGGATGCCGGTGGGCCGCGCGGCCCGCGGCCGTCAGGGCCACCACCACGCCACCGGTGACCGCGGCCACGGCCGCGCGCTGCGCGGTGTCCAGCGACTGCGCCTGCGAGGAGCCCACCAGGGACAGCAGGCCCGCGAGGCCCACCGTCGCCATGATCGCGCCCCGCCAGGCGGCGGCACCGGCACGGCGTCCGACGAAGAGCGCCGCCATGGGCAGCGCGACCACGATGGTCAGGGCGCCGAGCGGCTGGACGAGGCTGAGCGGGCCGTAGGCCAGGGCCACCACGTGCAGCACCCCGCCGAGACCGTTCAGCGCCACCGCCGCCCACCAGGCCCACCGGCGCAGCGGCGCGTAGTGCTCGCCGGGGGAGGACACCGCGACCTGCTCCTGCACGATCGCTCCGCCCGCGTAGGCGAAGGCGGAGACGAGCGACAGCAGCACGGACAACGCGAGGGCGCTCATGAGCTGCTCCTCTGCGTGAGGCGGGGGCGGTGACCCCGGCGCGACGAACGGTCAGCGGTCATGGGCAACACCCTGCCGTGCCGATCTCTTCCCGTCGTCGTCCCTGAGCACACAATGGGTCCTACTGCCGATGGAGTACGCCCGGGGCACCCTCCTACCCCGGGTGGGCGACGGACGGCGGAGCAGCCCCGACCACACCCCTAGGGGACGCAGGAAAGCACTGCTGGTACTACTGCTCCTCGTGGACCTCGACCCCGAACTCGCCGCGCTGCGCCCGCTCGGCGGCTTCTTCCTCCTGCGCACGGGCGGCGGCACACCCCGCGAGGACCTGCCCACGCTGGCGCACGTCTACGAACGCCCGGCGGCGGACCGCCGCGGGGACGATCCGCTGGCGCTGCGGGTGCGCAGGGTGGCCGACGGCATCCGCGCCCCCGAGGCACGCGTCGCCGCCTCCGTGGCGCAGCAGGGGCTCGCGGCCCGGCTGTGGTCGGTGGCGCTCGGTTCGGCCGCCGTGTACGGGCGGGTCCCCGACCTCGGTCCGCGCCTGCTGCGCTGGGACCCGCGGGCCGGCGCCCCCGACGATCTGTGGCTCACCGAGGTGCGTCCGCGGCCCGCGGACCCCGCGACCCTCGCCGACGCCGTCCTGCACGGCCATCTGGCGCCCCTCGCGGCGGCCCTGCGCGCCCGCCACCGGATCGCTCCGGGCCTGCTGTGGGGCAACGCGGCGTCCGCGCTGGTCGGGACGGCCCGCCAACTGGACCGGTGGGCGCACGTGCACGGCCGTCCGGAGGCGGCGCGGCGTTCCTGGGCCCTGGCCGCGCGCCTCCTCGCGCACCCCCTCCTCGCCGGCACCGGCACGATCACCCCCCTCCCCGGCGCCGACGCCAACACCGGCGCGGGCCCCCTCCCCGGCACAGGCCCCCGCACCGCCGCCCCGGCCGTCTTCCGGCGGCGCAGCTGCTGCCTCTACTACCGTGTGCCGGGCGGCGGTGTGTGCGGTGACTGTTGTTTCACACGAGCCCCGCGCTCTTCCCCACGCGCCGCATCTGGGTGACCATGAAAGCGACCGGCCGCTGAGATCAGGGGGTTGCGGGTGCGAGTGGGACTGCTGACCCGGGAGTACCCCCCGGATGTGTACGGCGGTGCGGGCGTCCATGTCGAGTTCCTGGCGCGGGAGTTGCGGCGGCTCGTCGACCTGGAGGTGCACTGCTGGGGGGAGG
Organism: Streptomyces sp. NPDC014864; assembly: GCF_043081525.1. Lineage (NCBI taxonomy): Bacteria > Bacillati > Actinomycetota > Actinomycetes > Kitasatosporales > Streptomycetaceae > Streptomyces > Streptomyces sp. NPDC014864. The sequence goes on along the minus strand of NZ_JBIBWT010000016.1, from coordinate 100,829 downwards.
GCCGCGCGGACGGCGTGGTGCGGCACCGCTCCTGGCGCAACCTGGACGGCGCCAACGACGCCCTGCGCACCTTCTCCGTCGACCTCGCCATGGCCGCCGCCGCGGAGGGCCGAGAACTGGTCCACTCCCACACCTGGTACGCCAACCTCGCCGGCCACTTCGCCAAGCTCCTGTACGGCGTCCCGCACGTGCTGACCGCCCACTCGCTGGAGCCGCTGCGCCCCTGGAAGGCCGAGCAGCTCGGCGGCGGGTACGCCCTGTCCAGCTGGGCCGAGCGCACCGCGATCGAGTCCGCCGACGCGGTGATCGCGGTGTCCGGCGCGATGCGCGAGGACGTCCTCGGCTGCTACCCGGCGCTGGACCCGGCCCGGGTGCACGTCGTCCACAACGGCATCGACACCACGCTGTACCGGCCCGACCCCGGCACCGAGGCGCTGTCCCGCGTCGGCCTCGACCCGGACCGCCCGTACGTGCTGTTCGTCGGCCGCATCACCCGGCAGAAGGGCGTGCCGCACCTGCTGCGCGCGGTCCGGGACATCGACCCGGCGGCCCAGGTCGTGCTGTGCGCGGGTGCGCCCGACACTCCGGAGATCGAACGCGAGTTCCGGGAGCTGTACCAGGAGCTGAGCCGGATCCGCGAAGGCGTGTTCTGGATCCCGCAGATGCTGCCCCGTCCGGACGTGATCCAGCTCCTCACCCACGCGGCCGTCTTCGTCTGCCCCTCGGTGTACGAGCCGCTCGGCATCGTGAACCTGGAGGCGATGGCCTGCGGCACCGCCGTGGTGGCCTCGCGGGTCGGCGGCATTCCGGAGGTGGTCGAGGACGGCCGCACCGGGGTACTCGTCGCCGTTGACGACGAGGAGGAGTTCGAGGCGGGCCTGGCCCGTGCTCTGGACGGGGTGCTGGGCGACCCGGAGAGCGCCCGGCGGATGGGCGAGGCCGGCCGGGAACGCGCGGTGGAGGAGTTCGGCTGGGACGCGGTCGCCCGGCGCACGGCGCGGCTGTACGAGGAGATCCTCAAACAGGCTTAGTGCTCCCTGCTCAGGGGCAGGAGTGGTGCAACCGGGTGAGGGGAGCGGCCATGCGTCGTGGTGGACCTTCGGTCCTCGGAATCGTCCTGGCGGGCGGGGAGGGCAAGCGCCTGATGCCCCTGACCGCCGACCGCGCCAAACCGGCGGTCACCTTCGGCGGCACCTACCGGCTCGTGGACTTCGTGCTCTCCAACCTCGTCAACGGCGACATTCTGCGCATCTGCGTGCTGACGCAGTACAAGTCGCACTCCCTGGACCGGCACATCACCACCACCTGGCGGATGTCCAGCCTGCTCGGCAACTACGTCACCCCGGTGCCGGCACAGCAGCGGCTCGGCCCCCGCTGGTACCTGGGCAGCGCCGACGCGATCCTCCAGTCCCTCAACCTGGTCCACGACGAGCAGCCCGACTACGTGGCGGTCTTCGGCGCCGACCACGTCTACCGCATGGACCCGCGGCAGATGCTCCGCCAGCACATCGAGAGCGGCGCGGGCGTCACCGTGGCCGGGATCCGGGTGCCGCGCGCGGAGTCCTCCTCGTTCGGGGTGATCACCCCGGGCTCCGACGGCCAGACCGTGGAGCGCTTCCTGGAGAAGCCCGCCGATCCGCCGGGTCTGCCCGACGACCCCGGGTGCGTCTTCGCCTCCATGGGCAACTACATCTTCACCACCAAGGCGCTGATCGAGGCGCTGTACCGGGACGCCGACGACGCGAACTCGGTGCACGACATGGGCGGCTCGATCCTGCCCCAGCTCACCGACCGGGGCGAGGCGCAGCTGTACGACTTCAGCGCCAACCACGTGCCGGGGGAGACCACCCGCGACCAGGGCTACTGGCGCGACGTGGGCACGCTCGACGCGTATTACGACGCCCACATGGACCTGATCGCGGAGCGCCCGGCCTTCAACCTCTACAACCGCAGCTGGCCCGTCTACACGCACTCGTACCAGCTCTCACCGGCCCGCTTCAACGCCGGCGGCATCGCCAGCGAGTCGATCATCAGCGCGGGCTGCCTGATCCGCGGGCAGGTCACCCGGTCCGTGCTCTCCCCGGGGGTCGTCGTGGACCCGGGGGCGGTCGTCCAGGGCTCGGTGCTGCACGACAACGTCCACATAGGCCGCGGCGCCATCGTGCGCGGCGCCGTCCTGGACAAGAACGTCGAGGTGCCGCCGGGCGCGACCATCGGCGTCAACCCGGAGCGCGACGCGGAGCTCTACACCGTCTCCAAGGGCGGTGTGATCGCGCTGGGGAAGGGACAGCGGGTGCCGTAGCCCCGCGTCCTGACCCACCCCCACCGCCCGTACCACACCGCGCCCCACTGCCGTGGGCCCCACAGCCACGCGTTCGATCGCCGTGCGTCCGATCGGCGTGCGTTCGACGCGGGGGCCCGTCCGCGCCGCGTCGAGGCGCCGATCCGCGACGCGTTGCACGCGACACTCGCCGGATGCCCGGCTGACCGCCCGTCAGACGTGATCATGCAGGAATCGATGTCTCCCCGCGGAGGTCTCCTGCATGAGATGGACCCGGCGCCTGCGCCTGTGCGTGGCCGGCGCGGTGGCAGCGTCCGCGCTGTCCGCCGCTCCCGGAGCGGCACGGGCCGCCGCGCCCCGAGACGGCCGGCTCACCGACCTGGTCGACCCGTTCATCGGGACCGAGGACGAGGGCAACGCCTTTCCCGGCGCGGCGGTGCCCTTCGGCATGGTGCAGCTCTCGCCGGACACCGGGCACAGCACCGGCTACGACCACGGCCAGGACCACATTCGGGGCTTCTCCCTGGTCCATCTCTCCGGCGTCGGCTGCCGCCTCGGCGGCGACCTGCCGGTGCTGCCGACCACGGGCGAGGTGACGCGGACCGACAACGCGAAGTACGCGGCGGGCTTCCGCCACGAGCACGAGGCGGCGAGCCCCGGCTACTACCGGGTCGCCCTGGACTCCGGCATCGAGGCCGAACTGACCGCGACCGCTCGCACCGGCGTGCAGCGGTACACCTTCCCGGTCACCGACAAGGCCAACGTGCTGCTCGACGCGGCGCAGGCGCTGCACAAGGGGGTCTCCTCCGAGGTGGAGATCCTCGACGACCGCACCGTGCGCACCGCCGTCACCGGCCGTGGCTTCTGCATGGACACCAAGCCGTACACGGTCTACACGGTCACCCGGTTCGACCGCCCGTTCAGCGCGTACGGCACCTGGGACGGGTCGGCGGTCACCGACGGTTCGAGGACCGGCCGGGACGGGGCCTACGTCCGCTTCGACACGACGAAGGACCGGACCGTGGAGGCGACCACGTCGCTGTCCTACGTCGACGCGCGGGGCGCGGCGGGCAACCTGAGGGCCGAGGGCGGACGGCCGTTCGACGCCGTACGCGACGCGGCCCGGCGGGCCTGGGAGGACCGGCTCGACGACGTCCGCGCGACCGGCGGCACCCCCACGCTCCGCCGCACGTTCTACTCGTCGCTCTACCGGGCGTTCCTCGCGCCCAACATCGGCAGTGACGCCGACGGCCGGTACACCGGCTGGGACCGGAGGATCCACCGGGCGCGGGGCTTCACCTATTACCAGAACTGGTCCCTGTGGGACACCTACCGCACCCAGTCCCAGCTCCTGTCGCTGCTGGCGCCGCGCGAAGCCCGCGACATGGCGATCTCCGTCATCAGGATCGACGAGGAGAGCGGCTGGCTGCCCAAGTGGGGCTACGGCACGGTCGAGACGAACATCATGACCGGCGACCCGGTGACCCCGTTCCTCACCAACGCCTACCAGCAGGGCCTGCTCACGGGCTACGAGGACCGGGCGTACGCGGCGCTGAGGAAGAACGCCGACGGTGTGCCGCCCGCCGATTCCCCCGCGGTGGGCCGGGACGCCAACCCGGACTACCTCACCAAGGGCTTCGCGCCCTACCTCAAGGGTCACTCGCCCACCAAGGCCGGCCACTCCGACTACGCCTTCGGTGCCTCGGCGACCCTGGAGTACGCACTCTCCGACGCGATGCTCGCCCGGATGGCACGCGACCTGGGTCACCGGGAGGACGCCGAGCGCTTCGCCGCTCGGGCACAGAACTACCGCAGGATCTTCGACCCCGCGACGGGCTTCTTCCGCGCCCGCGACGCCTCCGGCGCCTTCACCGGCCCGGCGGACCCGGCCAGGAGCGAGGGCTTCCACGAGGGCACGTCCTGGCAGTACCAGTGGCTGGTGCCGCAGGACCTGCCCGGCATGGTCGAACTGATCGGCGGGAAACGGGCGGCGAACGACCGGCTGGACTCCTTCTTCGCCTACGACCGGCTCGTGCGGGACCCGGCGAGGACCGCCCGCGAGGTGTGGGTGAACGGCCCCTACGACTACTACCACGCGGACAAGTACAACCCGCAGAACGAGCCCGACCTCATCGCCCCGTACACGTACCTCTCGACCGGCGAGCCGTGGAAGACCACCGACGTGGTGCACGCCGCGCTCACCCTCTTCACGGACACCCCCACCGGCATCACCGGCAACGACGACCTCGGCACCATGTCCGCCTGGAACGTGCTGTCGTCCATCGGCCTCTTCCCGGTGCAGCCCGGCTACGACACCTGGGGCCTGTCCACCCCCGTCTTCGAGCGCGTCGACCTCACCCTCGACCGGCGCTACTACCCCCGCGGCGGACTGACGATCAGGGCGCCGGGCACCTCGGACCGCGACCGGTACGTCCAGACGGTCCGCGCCAACGGGGTGACGTACGACCGGACGTATCTGACCACCGGAAAACTGCGCACGCTGGGGACGCTCGACTTCGCGGTCGGGCCGCGCCCGTCCCGGTGGGGCACCGGCCCGGAGGCCGCGCCACCGGCTCTGGAGTGACCCGTCACCGGAGCGGGTGACGCCTCGTACGCCTCTTCCACCCCGTCCGTCCCACCACTTTCTCCCCGGGTGGGACTTAATCTGCTGTTAACTGAGCGTAGCTTGATCGTACTTGACCGTAATCGGTTGGGGGCGATTGACTGCAGACTCACCCACCGCCGATGCGAGGAAAGCCTTGACCTCTGACCTGCTCGCGCCCCTCGACCTGGCGTTCTGGAACATCGAGTCCGCCGACCATCCCATGCACCTCGGCGCCCTCGGGGTGTTCTCGGCCCACTCGCCGACCGCCGGCGCGCACGCCGCCGACCTGCTCGCCGCCCGCGCGGCCGCCGTGCCCGGACTGCGCATGCGCATCCGGGACGTGTGGCGCCCACTGGGCTCGGGGCGTCCGCTGGCGGCCGGCCTCGGGCGGCCCCTGGCCTTCGGCGGCGCGGCCCGCGAGCCCGACCCCGGCTTCGACCCGCTGCACCACGTCCGGCTGCACGCCCCGACCACGGACTTCCAGGCGGTGGCCGGCCGGCTCATGCAGCGGCCGCTCCAGCGCAACCGGCCGCCGTGGGAGGCCCATGTGCTGCCGGGGGAGGACGGTGTCTCCTTCGCCGTGCTGTTCAAGTTCCACCACGCCCTGGCCGACGGGCTGCGCGCCCTCACGCTCGCCGCGGCGATCCTGGACCCGATGGACATGCCCGCACCCCGGCCCCGCCCGGCCGAGCCGCCGCGCGGCCTGCTGCCCGACGTGCGCAAGCTGCCCGCACTGCTGCCCGGACTGCTGCGCGGCGTGCTGTCCGACGTGGGCCGGGCTCTCGACATCGGCGCCGCGGTCGCCCGCTCCACCCTCGCCACCCGCTCCACACCGGCGCTCACCGCCGAGCCCACCGGCACCCGGCGCACCGCCGGGGTGGTCGTCGACATCGACGACGTGCACCTGGTGCGCAAGGCCGTCGGCGGCACCGTCAACGACGTCCTCATCGCCGTCGTCGCGGGCGCCCTGCGCCGCTGGCTGGACGAGCGCGGCGACGGCAGCGAGGGTGTCGCGCCCCGCGCGCTGATCCCGGTCTCCCGGCGTCGGCCCCGCACCGCGCACCCACAGGGCAACCGGCTCTCCGGTTACTTGATAGAGCTTCCCGTCGGCGACCCGGACCCGCTGCGCCGGCTCGGCGCCGTCCGCACCGCCATGGACCGCAACAAGGACGCCGGCCCCAACCGGGGCGCGGGCGCGGTCGCGCTGCTCGCCGACCACGTGCCCGCGCTCGGTCACCGGCTCGGCGGTCCGCTGGTCGGCCAGGCGGCCCGGCTCTGGTTCGACATCCTGGTCACCAGCGTGCCGCTGCCGAGCCTCGGCCTGAAGCTCGGCGGCCACCCGCTCACCGCCGTCTTCCCGTTCGCGCCCCTGGCCCGCGGGCAGTCCCTGGCGATCGCGATCTCCACCTACCGCGGCAGCGTCCACTACGGGCTCGTCGCCGACGCCCAGGCCGTGCCGGACCTGGGTCGGCTCGCCGCGGCCGTGTCCGAGGAGGTGGAGTCCCTGATCGCGGTCTGCGGACGGTGATCATCACGCGTTTGGTGATGCGGCCCGGCGCTGAAGTAAAATTCCGCGTTCGAAAGCGGGCGCGAGTCGGAGCGCCGCGCGGGTGACCCAGGGAACGGCAGCGCGATGACGGTGACACAGGACGGCCCGAAGGCCACCGAGGAGATGGTCTACGGCCCCGGCATCGACCCCGAGCGCCTCGCCGTCTGCCTCAGTGTGCTGGAGGAACTCGACCGGCTGGAGGTCGACCACCCCGACGCCATCGCGGTGCGCCGGGCCACGGCCGGCGTCTACCGCACGGTCAAGCAGCGCCGCCGCCAGGAGCGCCGGGCCGCCAAGACCGCCCACGACAAGGCGGTCACCGAGGCCACCGCGACCGGCTCCGCCCAGCGCATCGACGACGAGACCGAGGGCATCCTCCCGTCGTCGATGACGGAGGAGGGGCGGATCGCGGGGATACTCCAGCGCCCCCGCTCCTGCTACACCTGCAAGGCCCGGTACGTCGAGGTCGACTACTTCTACCACCAGCTCTGTCCGGACTGCGCCCGGACGAACCGGTCCAAGCGGGACGCCCGCGCCGACCTGACCGGCAAGCGCGCCCTGCTCACCGGCGGCCGCGCCAAGATCGGCATGTACATCGCTCTGCGGCTGCTGCGCGACGGCGCGCACACGACCGTCACCACGCGCTTTCCCAAGGACGCCATCCGCCGCTTCAAGGCGATGGACGACTCGGCGGACTGGATGCACCGGCTCGAGGTCGTCGGCATCGACCTGCGCGACCCGGCGCAGGCCGTGGCCCTGGCCGAGCGGGTCGCCGAGGCGGGGCCCCTCGACATCCTGATCAACAACGCGACGCAGACCGTGCGCCGGCTGCCCTCCGCCTACGCCGCCCTGGTCGACGGCGAGAGCGCCCCGCTGCCCGCCGGTGAACTCCCCGCCCACCATGTCATCGGTGCCTTCAACTCCGGCGCGGTCGACGGCATCGCCGCCCTGCCCCTCGGCACCGGCGGCCTGGACGCGCAGAAGGTCGCCGACCTCGCGCTCGTCGCGGGCAACGCCAGCGTCGCCCGGCACCTGGAGGGCACCGCCATCGACGCGGGCGGCCTCGTGCCCGACGTCGTGGAGAGCAACACATGGGTGCAGACCATCGAGCAGATCTCCCCGGTGGAGCTGCTCGAGACGCAGCTGTGCAACTACACGGCGCCGTTCATCCTCATCAGCATGCTGCGTCCGGCCATGGCCGACGCCGCCCGGAAGGCGGACCGCGGACGCTCGTACGTCGTCAACGTCTCGGCGATGGAGGGCGTCTTCGGCCGCGGCTACAAGGGCGCCGGGCACCCGAACACCAACGCCGCGAAGGCGGCCATGAACATGGTGACGCGGACCAGCGCCCAGGAGATGTTCGAGACCGACGGCATCCTCATGACCTCCGTCGACACCGGCTGGATCACCGACGAGCGTCCGCACTACGACAAACTGCGCCTGGCCGAGGCCGGTTTCCACGCCCCCCTCGACCTGGTGGACGGCGCCGCCCGCGTCTACGACCCGATCGTGCGCGGTGAGGCGGGCGAGGATCTGTACGGCGTCTTCCTGAAGGACTACGCGCCGGGCAAGTGGTGAGGGGGCGGGGCCGGTTGCGCCCGTGGGCAGCCGCGCCCCACCCCAACGGCGCCCTTTTCGCGGCCCGTCGGTCCGGCGATCCCGCACCCGTCGCTCGCTTAGCCCGGACGGGTGAATCACGCGTCGTACATGATGTGACAAATCGGCTCGTACATGGCCCAATGAACACACCGGACTTCAGATAGTTACGCGTTGTTTGCAGCCCCATCGAGCAGGGGGCCGCTCATTTGGTTAACCTGAGGTGGACGGACAGCACCAAGGGGTCCCATCCACACCCACGGTCCGTCCCGGGGCAAGCCGTTGCACCACGGCCGGCTCGGACCTCCAGTGCCGGCGCCACCGCGTCCGACCAGCCTACGACCGAAATCCGAGCGGGCGTCAGGTGCCGGACGGCAGACTGGCCACGACGCCCCGAGGGTGACCGACACATAAGGAGTGCGCGGTGACACCGGAGAAGACGAATCGCGATCAGGGCCCCACGGAACGCACGGAGCCCGCGGGCCGGCGGCCCGGAGACCTCGGCAGCCTGGACGTGTGGGCCAGGTCCGCCCCGATCCGCCTCGCGGGGTACGAGGACGACCTCGCCGAGCCGCACATCCTGCCCAGCGTGGACTGACCCGCGTAACCCGTCGCGATCGCCGGCCGCATGGGCGTGCCAGACTCACGCCCATGCTGATCAGACAAGCCGTGGCCGAGGACTGGCCGCGGATCTGGCCCTTCTGGCACCGGATCGTCGCCGCCGCCGAGACCTACGCCTGGGACCCGGACACCTCCGAGGAGGACGCCCGGGCGCTGTGGATGAACCCCGCCAAGAGCGTGTACGTCGCCGAGGACGAGACCGGCGCCGTCGTCGGCTCCGCCTATGTCACCCCCAACTACGGCGGCCCCGCCGCCCGCATCGCCAACGCGGGCTTCATGGTCGACCCCGACCAGGCCGGCCGGGGCATCGGCCGCGCCCTCGCCGAGCACGTCCTGGAGGCCGCCCGGGCCGACGGCTACCGCGGGATGGTCTTCAACGCCGTCGTCGAGACCAACCCGGCCGTCGCGTTGTGGACCTCCCTCGGCTTCCGCGTCCTCGCCACCGTGCCGGAGGCGTACGAACACCCCCGGCACGGACGGGTGGGACTGCACATCATGTACCGGGCCCTGTGACCTCCCGAGCCGTGGGGGCCGCTTTACTCCAGCCCGGCCGTCCGCTCCCACGGGCGCAGCCGCTCCAGTTGCTCCGCCAGGTCCAGCAGCGCCGCCTCCGAACCCGGGCGGCCCACCAGTTGCACCGCGCAGGGCGCGCCGGAGGGCAGCGTGCCGAACGGTACCGCCATCGCGGGCCAGCCGGTCAGGTTCCACGGGGGCGTCATGGGCGAATAGGTGGTGTTGGCCAGTACATTGCGCAACCAGCCCCGTTCGTGCCAGGGCCCGGCCTGCGGGGAGCGGCGGGCCAGAGCCGGAGTGAGCAGCACGTCGTGCTCGGTGAAGAACGGCTCCATCCGCCGGCGCAGTTGCTCGCGCGCCCCGCCCGCGCGCACCCCGTTCACGAAGCGCCGTCCGACGGCGGCGTGGACCCGGGTGCGCCGCGCCAGCAGGCGCGGGTCCAGGCCCGCCGCGTCCACGGCCGTGCCCGCCGTCCAGTACCGCAGGGCGGTGACCCCGAGCGACAGCGGATACGGCGGATCGGCGCGCCGGACCCGGTGCCCCGCCCCCGCCAGCAGCCCGGCCGCCTCCCGCGCGGCCGTGACGTACGGCTTGCTGATGGCGGTCCCGGCGAGGGGGCTGCGCACCGAGACGGCTATGGTCCGAGTTCCGGGCTCCTCCTCGCGGGCGACCTCGGTGTCCGCGAGCACCGACAGCATCAGGCGGACGTCCTCGACCGTCGTGGCCAGCGGCCCGTTCTCCGACATGCCGAACCAGTCGCCGTCGCTGATGCCCGCCGGCACCACCCCGTGGCCCGGCTTGACGGTGACCAGCCCGCAGTTGGCGGCCGGGATGCGCAGCGAGCCCATGCCGTCGTTGCCGAGCGCGATCGGCACCATCCCGGCGGCGACCGCGGCCGCGCTGCCGCCCGACGAGCCGCCCGCCGTGCGCGAGGTGTCCCACGGATTGCGGGCGGTGCCGTACACGCCCTCCGTCGTGCCGAAGACGCACAGTTCAGGCACGTTCGTCAGCCCGACGACCACCGCGCCCGCCGCCCGCAGCCGGGCCACGGTCACGTGGTCGTCGTCGGCGGGTGTGTCCGGGGTCGCCGCGGTGCCCACCCGGGTCGACTCGCCGCGCACCGCCAGGTTGTCCTTGACGGCCACCGGCACGCCGGCGAGGGGCAGTTCGGCCAGGTCCGGCCGGGCGGCCACCTCGTCGGCCTCGGCGAGCGCGGCCTCGGCGCGGACGGTCCGGAACGCGCCGACACGGCCGTCGAGCCGCTCGATCCGGGCGAGGTGCTCGGCCACGACCTCGCGGGGCGTGGCCCGCTTCTCGCGTACGGCGGCGGCGATCTCGGCGGCACTCCGGCCGGCCCAGCTGGTCACGGGCGCTCCTCGGAAAGAGAAAAAGGGGGGACGGGCATGGTCGTACTCGCGAGTACGTAGGGAGAACTGTGCCCGCACTCGGGCCTCACGTCGAGAGGCCCGCCGCGCCGCCGTCCGTGACGGAGTCCGGGGCCGGCGTCGCACCGGGCGGCCGGGCGGTGCGGTTGGAACCGCGCGCGGTGGGGGAGCTGTATACCTCGTCCGCCCCCGTGACCGTCGTCCACCCTGGTATCACCCGCCGACGTACGACCTACGGAGCATCCCTCATGCATGACGACCGCCGCCTGGTCGAGGCACGTCTCCGGCGCGTCCTCGACGAGCGCATCCGCCCCGCCGTGTACCCCGAGTCCGTCCCCCTGGACGTGGCGGTGTGGCACGCACCCGGCGAGCCCGTACCCGTCGCGGAGGGACTGGCCGCCGAGCCGGAGCCGATCGAGGTGGGCGCCCGGTGGGGTGCTCCGTGGGGCACCAGCTGGTTCCGGGTCACCGGCACCGTGCCCGAGGCGTGGGCCGGGAGGACCGTCGAGGCCCTCCTCGACCTCGGGTTCGACGAGAACATGCCCGGCTTCCAGTGCGAGGGCCTGGTCTACCGGCCCGACGGCACCCCGGTGAAGGGCCTCAACCCGCGCAACCAGTGGGTGCGCGTCGGCACCCCCGTGGCGGGCGGCGAGGAGGTGCGGCTGCACGTCGAGGCCGCCTCGAACCCGGTCGTCTTCGGGCACCACCCCTTCCGGCCCACCCCGCTCGGTGACAAGGAGACCGCCGGCAGCGAGCCGCAGTACACCCTCGCCCGCATGGACCTCGCCGTCCTCGACGAGACGGTGTGGGAGCTGGTGCTCGACCTGGAGGTGCTCGGCGAGCTGATGGCCGAACTGCCGGTGGAGTCGCCGAGGCGCTGGGAGATCCTGCGCGCGGTGGACAAGGCGCTCGACGCGGTCGACCTCCAGGACGTGAACTCCACGGCGGCGCGGGCCCGTTCCCTGCTCACCGGGGTGCTCGCCGTGCCCGCCGCCCCCTCGGCGCACCGCATCAGCGCCGTCGGGCACGCGCACATCGACTCGGCGTGGCTGTGGCCGCTGCGCGAGACCGTGCGCAAGGTGGCCCGGACGACGGCCAGTATGACCGAGCTGCTGGAGGACGAACCCGACTTCGTCTTCGCCATGTCCCAGGCGCAGCAGTGGGCGTGGGTCAAGGAACACCGGCCCGAGGTCTGGGCGCGGGTGAAGAAGGCGGTGGCGGACGGGCGGTTCGTGCCGGCCGGCGGCATGTGGGTGGAGTCCGACACCAACATGCCCGGCTCGGAGGCCATGGCCCGGCAGTTCGTGCACGGCAAGCGCTTCTTCCTGGACGAGTTCGGCATCGAGAACGACGAGGCCTGGCTGCCCGACACCTTCGGTTTCGCCGCTGGCCTGCCCCAGATCATCCGGGCGGCGGGCTCGGCCCGGCTGCTCACCCAGAAGATCAGCTGGTCGCGGACGAACAGGTTCCCGCACCACACCTTCCTGTGGGAGGGCATCGACGGCTCCCGGGTGTTCACCCACTTCCCGCCGGTCGACACCTACAACTGCGCCATGCACGGCAGCGAGATCGCGCACGCCGCCCGCAACTTCAGGGACAAGGGCGTGGCCCGGCACTCCCTGGCGCCCACCGGCTGGGGCGACGGAGGCGGCGGGACCACCCGTGAGATGGTCGCCAAGGCGGCCCGGCTGCGCGACCTCGAAGGCTCGGCGACGGTGGTGTGGGAGACGCCGCGGGCCTTCTTCGACCAGGCCGAGGCCGAGTACCCCGAGCCGCCCGTCTGGGTCGGCGAGCTCTACCTCGAACTGCACCGGGCCACCCTCACCAGCCAGGCGAAGACCAAGCAGGGCAACCGGCGCAGCGAGCACCTGCTGCGCGAGGCGGAGCTGTGGGCGGCGACGGCCGCCGTCCGCACCGGATTCGCCTACCCCTACGAGGAGCTGGACCGCATCTGGAAGACGGTGCTGCTGCACCAGTTCCACGACATCCTGCCGGGGTCGTCCATCGCCTGGGTGCACCGCGAGGCGCGCGCGACCTACGAGCGGATCGCGGCGGAGCTGGACGGGATCGTCGACGCCGCCCAGCGCGCCCTGGCCGGCGAGGGCACGATCCCGCTCGCCTTCAACGCGGCCCCGCATCCGCGCTCCGGCGTCCCCGCGGGCGGCGCCGCCACCCCGGCGGACGCGGGCGGCGGCACCGGACTCACGCCCCGCGCGGGCGGCGGACACGTGCTGGACAACGGCCTGCTGCGGGTCGAGATCGACGGGCGGGGCCTCGTGGTGTCCGCGTACGACATCGGGGCCGGCCGCGAGACCGTCGCGCCGGGCCGCGCCGCCAACCTCCTCCAGCTCCACGCCGACCTGCCGAACATGTGGGACGCGTGGGACGTGGACGAGTTCTACCGCAACACGGTCACCGACCTCACGGACGCCGAGTCGGTCACGGCGGGCGAGGACGGCGCGTCGGTGCGCGTGGTCCGGGCCTTCGGCGCGTCCCGTGTCACCCAGGTGCTCTCCCTGCCGCCGGGGGAGCGGCGGCTGGTGGTGGACACGGAGGTCGACTGGCACGAGACGGAGAAGTTCCTCAAGCTCGCCTTCCCGCTCGACGTGCACGCCGAACGGTACGCCTCGGAGACCCAGTTCGGGCACTTCCACCGGCCCACGCACACCAACACCTCCTGGGAGGCGGCCAAGTTCGAGGCGTGCAACCACCGCTTCGTGCATGTGGCCGAGCCCGGCTGGGGCGTCGCCCTCGTCAACGACTCGACGTACGGCCACGACGTGACCCGCACCGTCCGCAGCGGCGGCGACCGCGGTACGACGACCACGGTCCGCGTCTCCCTGCTGCGCGCCCCGCGCTTCCCCGACCCCGAGACCGACCAGGGCGTCCACCGCTTCCGGCACGCCCTGGTGCCGGGCGCGGACATCGGGGACGCGGTGCGGGAGGGCTGGCGGATCAACCTGCCGGAGCGGCACGTCACCGGCGCGGGGGAGGTCGCCCCGCTGGTGACGGTGGACGAGGACGCGGTCGTCGTCACGGCGGTGAAGCTGGCCGACGACGGCAGCGGTGACGTGGTGGTCCGCTTCCACGAGGCCCATGGCGGCCGAGCCCGCGCGACCCTGACGCCGGGATTCGCGGTCGCCGGCGTCACGGTCACGGACCTGCTGGAACGCCCGCTGTCCGACACTCCGGCCCCGGAACGGGAGGGCGAGCGGATCACCGTACGGCTGCGACCGTTCGAGCTGGCGACCCTGCGGCTGCGCCGGGCCTGACGCGACCGGCCGCCGGTGCCCGGCGGGCGGCCCGACGCGGCCGCCCGCCGGTCCGCGTTCACGAGCGCCGGACCGGCTCCGTCAGCCGGGTCGGGGGCAGGAACTCGCGCACGTACGTGCGCTGCCAGCAGGCGCCGGTGGCGCGCAGCTCCCGCCAGGTCGTGTAGCGGTAGCGGAACAGCCGGGCGCGGACGAAACGCGGCGGTTCGCCGGGCGGGAAGGGGGAGCGGCGCAGCAGCCGCAGCGTGTCGCGGTCGTTCTCCAGCAGCCGCTCCACCAGTGCGCCGAACCAGGCGCCGGTGTACGCCGGGGACAGCGCGGCGAACCACATCAGCCAGTCCAGGCGCAGATGGTAGGGCGCGAACTGGCGCGGCCAGCGCCGCGGATCACCGGGCTTGCCCCGGAACTCGTACTCCCGCCAGTCGGCGTCCTCGCGCGGGACGTCGTCGAGCGTGCCCTCGACGATCACCTCGTGGCGGACCCGGCTGACGGTGCCGAACGCCCCGTAGGTGTTCACCAGATGCAGCGGGTCGAAGGAGCGGTTCATGACCTGGCGGCGTGAGACCAGGTTCACCACGGGGTGGTAGCTCAGGCAGAGGATCAGCGCGGCGACGGCGAGGACGACGACCTCGTACCACAGCGGCGCGCCGGGCACGGACGGCGGGCGGGACGGGAACCGCACCGCGGGCAGCGCCAGCACGATCGTGATCCAGTTCAGCCAGGCGAAGTTGCCCGACAGCACCAGCCACAGCTGGGTGAGGATCATCAGCGAGGCGGCGGCCGTGGCGATCGGCTGCGGGGCGAACAGCAGGAAAGGCACCACGAGTTGGGTGAAGTGGTTGGCGGCGACCTCCACCCGGTGCAGCGGGCCGGGCAGATGGTGGAAGAACCAGCTCAGCGGGCCCGGCATCGGCTGGGTCTCGTGGTGGTAGTGCAGACAGGTCAGCTTCCGCCAGCACTCGTCGCCGCGCAGCTTGATCAACCCCGCGCCGAACTCCACCCGGAAGAGGATCCAGCGCAGCAGGAACAGCACGACGACTGGCGGCGCGACCTCGTCGTTGCCGAGGAAGACGGCGAGGAAGCCGGTCTCCAGCAGCAGCGACTCCCAGCCGAACGCGTACCACGTCTGGCCGACGTTGACGACGGACAGGTACAGCGCCCAGGGCACCAGCCACAGCAGCATGGCCCCCCACAGCGGCAGTGCCGCGTCCAGCCCGGCGACCAGCGCGGCGGACACGGCGCAGCCCGCCCACGCGCAGGCCGCGAAGAAGCGGTCCGAGTAGTGCAGGTGGAACAGGCTCGGCGCCCCCCGGAACGGCACCCGTGCCACGAAGCGGGGGATCGGCAGCATGCCGCGCTCACCGAGCAGCGCCCGGAACTGCAGCGCCGCCGTCAGGAACGCGACCAGGTACACCGTGGCCAGGGCCCGCTGGAAGACCAGCCGGCTCAGCCAGTAGTCGGGTGCGGTGAACCAGTCCACGGCCCTGCGCTCCTCTCTCCCCGCCGACGCCGACCCCACGCGTGGTCACTTTGTGTGCACGAATCTTCCGCTTGCGTGATCGGCGTCCGCGAGGCAGACAATGGTGCAGTGGACAACAGGGACGAACCGTCCCGGACGAAGCAGGAGAACGGGGTGCGGACACCCAGCGGAACCTTCGCCACGGCTTGCGCCCTCTCGGTCGTGCTCCTCGTCGCCGGATGCGTCGGCGGCGAGCGGACCACCAGGCTGAACGTGGAGCTCTTCCTGGAAGCGGCCGCGGAGCGGGGGCCCGATCCCTTCACGGACTCCTCGGCCATCTCCCTGGCTACCCCGCCCCCGGCCACCCGAACACCCCAGCCGGCCCAGCCGGCGCCGTCGGTCCCCAGGGTGCCGACGGTGAAACCCCCGTCGGCCCCGCGGGGAGTGCGCTCCCTGGTCGGCAGCACGCCGGGACTGTACGGCGGCACGCCCCGCGTCGCCGCCTGCGACGTACGGCGGCAGATCTCCCACCTGACCGCCGACGGCGCCAAGGCGGGCGCCTTCGCCGAGGTCCTGGGCGTGGCCCCCAAGTCCCTGCCCGGCTATCTGCGCGGCCTGACCCCGGTCCTGCTGCGCGCCGACACCCGCGTCACCGACCACGGCTTCCGCGACGGCCGCGCGACCACCCGGCAGTCCGTGCTGCAGTCCGGCACGGCCGTCCTCGTCGACGACCACGGGGTGCCGCGTCTGCGCTGCGTCTGCGGCAACCCCCTCGAACCCCCGGTGGCGATGGCGGGCGCCACGTTGACCCGGGGGCGCCCGTGGTCCGCGTACCGCTCCTCCGGGGTGGTCGTGGTCTCCCCGGCGCCGCAGGCGCTCACCAGGATCACGATCGTCGACGCCGCCCACGGCACCTGGATCGAGCGGGCGGTCGGCCAGGACGTCCGGCGCGACCGCGTCGTACCGCCGCCGCGCGGGGCGGACGAGCCGACATGGGGGGAGACACACGGCCACGGCGCCCACGACGGCGGCCACTCGGACCGTCCGGACCAGGACGGCACCCGGACGGAGACCGGGCCCCGCGTGCCTCCGGGCGACGGGGTCTCCCTGCCGCCCTCCTCACCGGCCCCGTACGCCGCGGGGCAGGCTCCCCCGGCCCGCTCCGGCCTCTCCGCTCCCTACGGCGCCTCCGGCCCCGCCGGGTCCTCCGCCGCTTCGGACCGGGCCGACGGCCTCGGCCCACCGGCCCTGCCCGACGCCCCCGGCTCCTCCGACGGCGGCGGGCCGATCCCCGGCGAGAGCACATGACCGGCGTCCTCCCCGGCACCCGCTCGGGCGCCGGCACCGGCTGAAAGCCGGCCGCGCGGCCCCCGACCGGGACCGCGCGAGGCGCCCACCCCGGCTCGAAGAATCACACAATCCCTGGCAAGGTGGCCCCATGGCTGAACGGGGAGCGAACGCCCTGTCACTCCCGGACGACTGGCCCGCGCACTCGGATCCGATCCTGGCGCTGAACCGCATGGGCAGCTTCGACTGGGACCTGGACGCGGGTCTGTTCGTCATGGACCCCCTGGCCGAGGAGATCTTCGACGTCCGCCCCGGCGAGTACGACGGCCGGCCCGAGAGCCTGGCCGACCGGATGCCGCGGGCCGAGGGCCACCGCCTCGACGCCCTGGTGGCCAAGGCGCTCAAGGACGGCAGCGACAACTACGGCACCTACTTCCGTATCCGCCGCCGCGACGGCAGCCTGCGCTGGACCCACACCCAGGGCTACATCCGGCGGGACGAGACGGGCCGCCCGCGCCGGATCATCGGCATCGTCCGGGACGCGACCGAGGAGCTCAGCGACAGCGCGGCCCGGCAGGAGCGCGCCGCCCAGGCGGCGGCCCGGCGCGACCAGACCAACGTGGTGGAGGCCGCCACCGCCGCCCTCGCTCATGCCCGCACGGTCCAGGACGTCATCGACGTGGTCAAGGACACCCGCGGCCTCGCCCTGCTCGGCTCCACCAGCCTGGTCCTCGGCCTGGTCGAGGCGGGCCGGATCCGGCTAGTCGCCGAAGGCCCGGCGGGCAGCTTCGTGCCCGGCACCCTGGTCACCCGGATCGACGAGCCCTACCCGATGAGCGAGACGGTACGGACCCTGAGCCCGTGCTTCATCGAGTCCCCGGAGGACTTCGCCGAGCGCTTCCCCGTCCTGTGGCCGCACATCACCGGGCTGAACATCACCTCGGCGGCCTATCTGCCGCTGATCGCCCAGGCCCGCCCGATCGGCTCCATGGGGCTGCTCTACAGCGACCGGCGCGGCTTCTCCCAGGAGGAGCGCAACGTGCTGGTCGCCCTCGGCAGCAGCATCGCGCAGAGCCTGCAGCGGGCCATGCTCTACGAGCAGGAGAAGGACCTGGCGCAGGGCCTGCAGCAGGCGATGCTGCCGCGCACCATCCCCAGCGTGCCCGGCGCCGACGTCGCCGTGCGCTACCGCTCCGGGTACGCCGGCGGCTCCCTGGGCCGCGACATCGGCGGCGACTGGTACGACCTGATCCCGCTGCCGGGCGGGCGGGTCGGCGCCGTCATCGGTGACGTCCAGGGCCACGACACGCACGCCGCCGCCGTCATGGGCCAGTTGCGCATCGTGCTGCGGGCCTACGCCGCCGAGGGCCACACGCCGGCCACGGTGATGGCCCGCGCCTCCGTCTTCCTGCACGAACTGGACACCGACCGCTTCGCCACCTGCCTGTACGCGGAGGCCGACCTGTCCACCGGTGTCGTCCAGGTGGTGCGGGCCGGGCACATCGACCCGCTGGTGCGGGGCGACGACGGCACCTGCCGCCGTATCGCGGTCGACGGCGGTCTGCCGCTCGGGCTGTCCGCCGAGTTCGGCAGCCTGGAGTACCCCGTCGCCGCCCTGGAGCTCGACCCCGGCCAGACCCTGGTGCTGTGCACCGACGGCCTGGTGGAACAGCCCGGGGCCGACCTGGACGACGGCATGAGGGACCTCACCGGGCTGGTCGCCGGCGGCCCGGAGGACGTACGGGACCTCGCCGACCTGCTCATCGACGCCGCCGAGGAGCGCGGCGGCGACGACGACGTGGCCCTGCTGGTGCTGCGCCGCCGGGGCCTGACCGAGCGGCAGCCCGTCAGCCGGCTCCAGCGGCACGTGGTTCCCGGCGACCCGGACGCGCTGAGCGACACCCGGCACGTGATCCGCTCCACGGTCCGTGCCTGGGGCGCCCGGGAACGCTCCGAGGAGATCGAACTCGTGGCCGACGAGCTGATCACCAACGCCCTGATGCACACCGAGGGCGCCGCGATCGTCACCCTGCGGGTGCTCACCGGCACCGACCGGCGGCTGCGGGTCGAGGTCGAGGACTCCTCCAGCGCCCTGCCGCGCCGCCGGGAGCCGGGGGAGGCGGGCGTCTCCGGCCGCGGGCTGCTGCTCGTCGACCGGCTCACCGACGTGTGGGGCGTCGAGGCCCGGGGCGGCGGCAAGTGCATGTGGTGCGAGTTCGTGGTGCCGGAACGCGCCTGACCGGCGCGGGCGGGGGCGTGCACGGAAGGCGCGGAGCGCGGGCCCGGCGCGCGCCCGGGGGCTCCCCGGTAGCGCCCGCGGGGCGTTGTCGGCGCCGGGTGGCACGATGGAGCTATGCCGGAACTGCCCGAGGTCGAAGCGCTCAGGGACTTCCTCACCGACCATCTCGTCGGCCACGAGATGGCCCGGGTGCTGCCCGTCGCCGTCAGCGTCCTCAAGACGTACGACCCGCCCGTGAGCGCCCTCCAGGGGCGGCCGGTCACGGCGGTGGGCCGGTACGGCAAGTTCCTCGCCGTCGCGACGGAGGGCGGCCCGCACCTCGTGACCCACCTCGCCCGCGCGGGCTGGCTGCAGTGGAAGGACCCGCTGCCGCAGGCCCCGCCACGCCCCGGCAAGGGGCCGCTCGCCCTGCGCGTCGCCCTGGAGACCGGGGCGGGCTTCGACCTCACCGAGGCCGGCACCCAGAAGCGGCTCGCGGTGTACGTCGTGGGGGATCCGTGGGACGTGCCGGGGGTGGCCCGGCTCGGTCCGGACCCGCTGGCCGACGACTTCGACGAGGCGCGCCTCGCGGGCCTGCTCGCGGGGGAGCGCCGCCAGATCAAGGGTGCGCTGCGCGACCAGAGCCTGATCGCGGGGGTGGGCAACGCCTACAGCGACGAGATCCTGCACGCGGCGAGGATGTCCCCGTTCAAGCTCGCCGCCTCCCTCACACCGGAGGAGACCGCGCGACTGCACGCGGCGCTGCGCACCACCCTGACGGAGGCCGTCGAGCGCTCCCGGGGCATCGCCGCCGGACGGCTCAAGGCCGAGAAGAAGAGCGGTCTGCGGGTGCACGGCCGCACCGGCGAGCACTGCCCGGTCTGCGGCGACACCATCCGTGAGGTCTCGTTCAGCGACTCGTCCCTGCAGTACTGCCCGACCTGCCAGACGGGCGGCAAGCCGCTGGCGGACCGCAGACTGTCCCGGCTGCTGAAGTAGCTCCCCGACCCGGGGCCGCGGCGCCGGTCAGTGCGAGGCCAGGGTCACCAGGGACCGCCCGTCCGCCGTGCGCACCTCGAAGCGGGCGATCTCACCCGGATGCATCGCGGTACCGCCCGCCATGGTGTTCGGCCGGGCGTCGTGCGAGGGGACCGCCCAGCTGGTCACCGTCTGCTCCGAGCCGTCGCGGCCGACGACGACGAGCCGGCAGGAGCGGGGCCCCGCCCCGTCCTTGATCCTCAGCTCGACCTGGCTGCCCCAGTCCGCGTTCTCCGCGCTGACCTGCGCCCACACACCCGTCCGGGCGTCCGTCGCCGAGACCTGCATCGGCTCCTTTCCGGTCCCGGCCCCGTCCCCGGCCACGAACGCGATCCCGGGTCCCGCCACGGCGAACACCACCGAGGCGGCCACGGCGTACAGCAGGCGACGGCGTCCGGCCCGGCGCCGCCGGGACACCTCGCCGACCAGCCGGTCGAGCAGCCGGGGGCCGGGCTGCGTCATGGGGTGCACGAAGCGCGGCGTGGCCCGCCGGTACAGCATCAGCTGCCGCGCGGTGGGACCGAACTCGGTGACGTGCGCCGCGCAGCGCGGGCACTCCATGAGGTGGTCCTCGAAGCGGAAGGTGTCCGCCTCGTCCAGCACGCCGAGCGCGTACGCGCCGACGTCGCGATGCCGTTCCAGGGACCTCATGCCGAATCCTCGTGCCGATGAGTGCGGGTGGGGTTACTCCTTGCTCCCACCCGTACGCAGCGGACAGCCGAATCACTCAAGCCACGGATCACAGAATGGCAACCAAGACGTTCGGAGCGGTGCGGTCCGCGGATTGGTGCGAATCTAAAAAAGATGGATCGCGAGGTGCCCTAGGGGCAGTCCGAGCCGCCAGGCCGGTGTCCACACCTTCGGCCCCTCGTCCTCCCCGGTCAGTCCCGCGCCGCCCGGGACCGCGTCCAGGTCGGGGGCGAGCAGTTCGGTCTCCTCCAGCCAGCGCCAGGCCGCCTCGGCCAGCGCCAGGTCCGGCGAGGGCACGCCGGAGGCGTGCGCGTCGGCCGCCAGCTCGGCCATCCGCTCGCCCACCCAGTGCTGCCACGGCTGGTCGTACGCCGTCAGCGACATCCAGGTCTCCAGCTGAGAGACCACCTGGATGCCGGAGAGCTCACCATCTGTGTCGGAGAGGAAGACGGTCAGCGCCAGCGCGTCCCGCCCGGCGCGGAACTCGAAGGACGTGGGCGGCATCAGATCGCCGGTGCGCAGCAGCTCGTCGGCGATGTACTCGGCGTACAACCACGCCATGGGGACGGCCAGTTCACCGCCACCGCTGCCGTCCGTGCTCTCGTGACCTCTGTGCAGCATCCCTTCCCTGCCTTCCTCCGGTGCGTGCGCGTCGCCCGGGACCGAACCCTGGGACCCCTGTCCGGAACACGGATGAGGACAGCCGATTACTCAACGAGGGTCCTCAGCAAGGCACTTTACGGAGGTTTGACTCACGGTCCGGTTTCACCGCAGGTCGGCCGCATATCCCGGAAGTACCCGGCGCAGGGCGCGCAGCGCGTAGTACGCGCGGGACTTCACGGTACCGGGCGGAATCCCCAGGGTTTGCGCAGCTTCCGCCACACTGGCCCCCTGGAAATACACCAGCACCAGGACTTCACGGTGTTCCGGAGTGAGTGTCTTCACAGCCTCGCGCACGTCGAGCGTCGCGACAGAGCGCTCGGCGTGGTCGGCGATCACCCGCGCGTTCTCCAGCACCGCGTCCCCGACCTCCGGCGGCCGCGCCTGCCGGGCCCGGCGCGCGTCGATGGCGAGCCGGCGCGCGACGGTCAGCAGCCAGGGCCGTACGGAGTCGAAGGCGTCGGCGCGCAGCGCCTCGGGATGCTGCCAGGCGCGCACGAGGGTCTCCTGCAGGAGGTCCTCGGCGCGCTGGCGGTCGCCGTCGCAGAGCCTGAGCAGCAGTGCGAAGAGCGGCCTGCCGTGCTCGCGCTGGAGTGCGGCGAGCTCGTGCTCGGCGGTCGTCGTCCCGTGCGGGAGCGGGAGGGTCATTCCGGCCGTCATGGCCGTATGGCACCGCGAAGGTCCCGGCGGGGACAGGGCGCGCGCACGGCTCTGCGGCGGACGGTCGATCGCGTCGACGAACGGTTCGACGAACGGTCACCGGATCACGGAAGCACGCCGGACGGGTTAACGGAGGGGGCGATGCCGTTTGCGGCGGCGGCCATTTTCGTACCCATTCATCTGACCGTACGACTTTGTCCGACGCATGATCGCAGTGGGGTGAACCGATGATCGCACGCAGACGGCAGATGGCCCTGGCCGTGACGGCCCTCCTCGCCGCGGCGGCCGCCTGCCAGGCCCACCAACGGGAGCAGCACGCCGCGCCGGGGCATCCGGCACCGCGCGCGGCGTCCGCCGCCGCCCTCCCGGCCGTCATCGGCGGCGAAGTCCGTGCTCCCGATGACTCGTTGCGACGTTGAGCCCTTCAGTCCTCCAGCCCTATCAGCCCTTCAGCCGTGGAGCCGGGCCTGAACCGGGCCCGGGTCGCGCGGCTAGCGTCGCGCCAGGGCCGACCGCTTGTACGAGTAGGCGAAGTAGATCACGCACCCGATCAGGAACCACACGGCGAACCGCACCCAGGTCTGCCACTGCAGGAACGTGATCAGCCAGATCGAGAAGACCACGCCGAGGGCCGGCACGAACGGCATCCACGGGGTGCGGAAGGCGCGCGGCAGCTCCGGCTGCCGGTAGCGCAGCACGATGACCGCCGTGCACACCACCACGAAGGCCAGCAGGATTCCGATGTTGGTCAGCTCGGCCGCCTCGGCGATCGGCAGGAACCCGGCGATGGCCGCCGAGGCCACCCCGACGATCCACGTCACCCGCGTCGGCACGTGCCGCGTGGGATGCGTCTTCGCGAACCACTTGGGCAGCAGCCCGTCCCGGGACATGGCGAACCACACGCGGGTCACGCCCAGCATGAAGGTGAACATCACGGTGAGGATGCCGATGATCGCGCCCACCGCGATCACGTCCGCCAGCCCGCCCAGGCCGACCGACTTGAACGCCGTGGAGAAGCCGCTCTCCTTGTCGATCTCCTTGTAGTTCTGCATACCGGTCAGCACCAGGCAGGCCGCCACGTACAGCACCATCGAGATCGCCAGCGAGTAGACGATCGCCTTGGGCATGTGCCGCTGCGCGTCCCGCGACTCCTCCGCCGCCGTCGACATGGCGTCGTAGCCGAACACCGCGAAGAACACCGTCGCGGCACCGGTGAACGTCCCGCCGATGCCGTACGGGAAGAACGGCCGGTAGTTGGCGGTGGTGATGTGGAAGACGCCGACCCCGATCACCAGCAGCACCACCAGGACCTTCAGCGCCACCACGAACGTCTCGAAGCGGGCCGCGCTGCGCATACCGAGGTTGAGCAGCCACGCGATGAGCAGACACAGCACGGCCGCGAACAGGTCGACCCGGTGCCCGGCACCGGTGCCCGGCGCGCCCAGCATCCAGGACGGCAGCTGCGCGCCCATGTCCTCGATGAGGAAGCCGAAGTAGCCGGAGATGCCGATCGCGACCACCGCCACGATCGCCGTGTACTCGAGCAGCAGGTCCCAGCCGATGAACCAGCCCGCGAACTCGCCGAGCACCGCGTATCCGTAGGTGTAGGCCGAGCCCGCCTTCGGGATCAGACCCGCGAACTCGGCGTACGACAGTGCCGCCGCCGCGCTGGCGAGGCCGGCGATGAGGAAGGACACGACCACCGCCGGGCCCGCCGTGCCGTTGGCCACCGTACCGGCGAGGGTGAAGATGCCCGCGCCGATGATGCCGCCCACCCCGATGGCGGTCAGCTGCCACAGGCCGAGCGAGCGCTCCAGCCGTGGGCCCTCGGCGACCTCCGTCTCTTCGATGTGCTCGATGGGTTTGCGGCGGAGAATGCCCTCGCCCATTCGGAGTCCGGCCATGCGCCTCACCTCTTCGCAGACGGCAAACGGCTGACGGCGGATCATGATGGCCCAGCACCGCCGGTCAGGGAAGACACCACGCACGACCGGGCCGGCGACGGTCGCGCGGTGGGTTACGGCACCACCGTCACCGGCCACCGCCCCGCCTTCACCAGACGCACCGCGACCGAGCCGACGATCCGGTGGCCGGCCTGCTCGGAGGCGCCCACCACCACGGCGTCCGCCTTGAGCTCGTCGGCGGCCGTGACCAGGCCGTTGTACGGGTCGCCCCGGAAGGTGTGGAACTCCCAGCGGACCTCGAATATCCCCTTGACCCGCTCGGCCGCCTCGCGGATCTGCTGGACCAGGTCCTCGGCGATCTCGTCGGTCGTCTCCGCCACCGGCGCCCCGAGCGCGGCGCCCGCCGTCATCACCGGCTGCACGTACACGACGGCCAGCAGGGCGTGCTGCCTGCGGGCCAGACCGCCCGCGTAGGCCGCGGCCCGCATCGACGAGTCGGAGCCGTCCACTCCGACGAGGATCACCTTCGGCCCGTCCGTGCCCCGCTCGAACCGCTGTGCGTGCTGTTCCGTCACGTCGAGAGGCTATCGAAGGCCGCGGGCCGCACCGGAGCACGGGCCACTTCGACGGGCGCGGCGCACGGGGTGTTCCTACAGTCGGAACATGAGCGCCACCCCGAAGCGACCATGACCGCCACCGCCGACGCCGCCCCGGCCGCGGCAGGGGCCGGAAGCCGTCCCGGGCGGCCGCCCCGCGACGGCTTCCTGCACCGGGTGCCCGGAGGCGTCGGTGCCTTCTTCGGCGCCCTCGGCCTGTTCTGCGTCCTGCTGGACCTCGTCGCCCCGCTGCGCGTGCTGCTCCGTCCGGTCGTCCGCGTCCTCGAACTCCTCCTGGTGCCGGTCAGTGCCAACCTCGCCTACGCCGCCTTCCTCTTCCTGCTGGCCGCGGCGACCGCCGCCCGCAAGAAGGTCGCCTGGTGGCTGGTCGTCGTCTACCTGGGCCTCGTGGTCCTCAGCGACGTGCTCGGCCTGGCGGCCGGGGAGTACGCCGAGTCGCTGCCGTCGCTCGTGGTCTGCTCCCTCGCGCTGCTGCTGCTCGTCGCCGCCCGGGACGAGTTCTACGCCGCCTCCCGCCGCGGCGCCCTCTGGCGGGCGCTGGCGGTGCTGGCCGCCGGGATCGCGGCGGCGATCCTGACCGGCTGGGGCCTGGTCGCGCTGTTCCCCGGCACCCTGCCCGAGGGCCAGTACCTGGCCTGGGCCGCCGACCGGGTCTGCGGCGGGCTGGTCGGCGCACGCGCCTTCGACGGCCGCCCGCCGCGCGCCGTCACCTTCCTGCTCGGCCTGTTCGGCGCGCTCGCCCTGCTCAACGCCGCCGCCACGCTGTTCCGCTCGCAGCGCCTGGAGGCGGCCCTGCACGGCGACGAGGAGGACCGTATCCGCGCCCTTCTGGCGGCCTACGGCGAACAGGACTCCCTCGGCTACTTCGCCACCCGCCGCGACAAGGCCGTGGTCTTCTCGCCGAGCGGCAAGGGCGCCGTCACCTACCGCGTCGAGGCCGGGGTCTGCCTGGCCAGCGGTGATCCCGTCGGCGACCGCGAGGCCTGGCCACACGCCATCGCCGCCTGGCTGGACGTCGCCCGCCGCCACGCCTGGGCACCCGCCGTGATGGGCGCCTCCGAGGACGGGGCCAGGGCCTACGCCCGCGCCGGACTCGGCGCCCTGCAACTGGGCGACGAGGCGATCGTGCACGTCGCCGACTTCGACCTCGCGGGCCGGGACATGCGCGTGACCCGGCAGGCCGTGCACCGTGTCCGGCGCACCGGCGCCACCTGCCGCATCCGGCGCCACGCCACCCTCGGCGACGCCGAGATGGAGGAGGTGATCGACAAGGCCGATGCCTGGCGCGACACCGAGACCGAGCGCGGCTTCTCCATGGCCCTGGACCGCCTCGGCGACCCCGCGGACGGCGACTGCCTCCTCGTGGAGGCCCTCAGCGCCGACGGGCGGCTGCTCGCCCTGCTCTCCTTCGTCCCCTGGGGCCGCGACGGCGTCTCCCTGGACCTGATGCGCCGGGACCGCGCCGCCCCCAACGGCGTCATGGAGTTCATGGTCGCCGAACTGTGCGCGGCCGCACCGAAGCGGGGTGTGCACCGTATCTCGCTGAACTTCGCCGTCTTCCGCTCGGCGTTCGAGGAGGGCGCCCGCATCGGCGCCGGACCGGTGCTGCGGCTGTGGCGCCGCCTGCTGCTGTTCCTCTCCCGCTGGTGGCAGCTGGAGGCGCTGTACCGCTCCAACGCCAAGTACCACCCCGAGTGGTACCCCCGCTTCATCTGCTACGGCGACGCCGCCCAGCTCGCCCGCATCGGCCTGGCCTCCGGCATCGCCGAGGGCTTCGTTTCCGTACCCTCGCTGCGCAAGCTCTGGGGCAAGGGCCACACCGGGCACGGATCCGGGCCCGTCACGCCCGGCGCCCCGCCCGCCCCGGCGGCCCGCGGCGCCGGCGAGGAACGGCGGGCCGCACCCGCCGACCCGCTCGCCGGTCTGCCCGAACAGGTCCGGGTCCGCCACCGCACCCTGGACCGGCTGCGCGCCGTCGGCATCGATCCCTACCCGGTCGGCGTCCCGGCCCGCACCCGCGCCCTCGCCGAGGTCCGCGACGGGGAACAGGTCACGGTCGCCGGGCGGATCATGCTGATGCGCGACTTCGGCGGCATCGTCTTCGTCGTCCTGCGCGACTGGTCCGGCGACCGCCAACTCGCCCTCACCCGCTCCGGCTCCGGGCCGGCCCTGGACCGCTTCACCGCCGACGCCGACCTCGGCGACCACATCTCCGCCACCGGCCGGGCGGGCGTCAGCGACCGGGGCGAGCCGACCGTCTTCGTCACCTCCTGGACACTGCTCGGCAAGTGCCTGCACCCGCTGCCCGACAAGCGCCGCGGCCTCACCGACCCCGAGGCGAGGATCCGCCGCCGCTACCTCGACCTGGTGACGAGCCCCGAGGCCCGCGCCGTCGTCCGCACCCGCTCCACCGCCGTCCAGGCCCTGCGCCAGGGCCTGCTGGACCGCGGCTTCCTCGAGGTCGAGACCCCGATGCTGCAACCGGTCCACGGCGGCGCCCACGCCCGCCCCTTCACCACCCACATCAACGCCTACGATCTGGACCTGTACCTGCGCATCGCCCCCGAGCTGTACCTGAAGCGGCTCTGCGTCGGCGGTCTGGAGCGGGTCTTCGAGCTGGGCCGCACCTTCCGCAACGAGGGCGTCTCCTACAAGCACAACCCCGAGTTCACGATGCTGGAGGCCTACCAGGCCTACGCCGACTACGACGTGATGCTCGACCTCACCCGCGAACTGATCCAGGCCGCCGCGACCGCCGCCCACGGCCGCGCGGTCGCCCGCCGGGACGGCACCGAGTACGACATCTCCGGGCCCTGGCCGGTCAAGACCGTGCACGGCGCGATCTCCGAGGCGCTGGGGGAGGAGATCGACGCGGGCACGGGCCTGGCGGTGCTGCACCGGCTCTGCGACCGCGCGGGCGTGCCCTACACCGCGGACGACGGCCCCGGGGACGTGGTCCTGGAGATGTACGAGCGGCTGGTGGAGGAACGGACCGGGCCGCCCACCTTCTACAAGG
Organism: Streptomyces sp. NPDC014864; assembly: GCF_043081525.1. Taxonomy (NCBI): domain Bacteria; kingdom Bacillati; phylum Actinomycetota; class Actinomycetes; order Kitasatosporales; family Streptomycetaceae; genus Streptomyces; species Streptomyces sp. NPDC014864. The sequence continues at coordinate 73,458 of NZ_JBIBWT010000016.1, read as the reverse complement.
ACTTCCCGACCGAGGTCTCCCCCCTCACCCGGCAGCACCGCACCGACCCGCGCCTCGCCGAGCGCTGGGACCTCGTCGCCTTCGGCACCGAACTCGGCACCGCCTACTCGGAACTGACCGACCCCGTCGAGCAGCGGCGCCGCCTCACCGCCCAGTCGCTGCTCGCCGCCGGCGGCGACCCGGAGGCGATGGAACTCGACGAGGACTTCCTCGACGCCCTCGCCTACGCCATGCCGCCCACCGGCGGGCTCGGTCTCGGCGTCGACCGCCTTGTCATGTTCCTCAGCGGACTGACCATCCGCGAGACGCTGCCCTTCCCGCTGGTGCGCCGCCGCTGAGCGGACCGGACCGGCCCGGCCCGGCACTGGACCAGGCGGGTGTTTTCCCGGCCCCGCTCCCGCGGTGGCGTGGTCCCGCGGTGCTCCACGGGCGACTGATGACTCATGCAGAAGGAACAGTTGCTCACACGGCGGCGGGCCCTGCTCGCCGGGGTCGCCGCTCTGGGGGCGGCGGGAGCGGCCGGCACCGCCGGTCTGCTGTCCTCGGGCTCCTCGGGCTCCTCCGGTCCTCCCGTGCGGGGCGCCGGCCCGGTCGCGGGCTCCCCGGCGCGCGGCGCCCTCGCCCCCTCCGCCTACCGTCTGCGGCCCCTGACGGGCGAGGGCACGCCACGCGCCGTTCCCGGGCCGACCCGGGTGCGCCGCGCGCCGATCCTGCGCATGTCCGGACGCGGCCGCACCATGATGCTGACGTTCGACGACGGTCCCGACCCCCGCTACACCCCGCACATCCTGGACACACTGGCCAGGTACGACGTCCGGGCCACGTTCTTCGTGTGCGGAGGGAGAGCCGACGGGAACCGGGACCTGCTGGCCCGGATGGCCGACGAGGGACACGTCGTCGGCAACCACACCTGGAGCCACCCGCTGCTCACCAAGCTGTCCCGCCGCCGCATCCGCTCCGAGATGGAACGCACCAGCGACATCATCGAACGCGCCTACGGTGAACGCCCCCTGTGGTTCCGCGCCCCCTACGGCGCCTGGAACCGGGCGACCTTCCAGCTCGGCGCCGAGATGGGCATGGAACCGCTGGCCTGGACGCTGGACAGCTTCGACTGGACCGAACCGCCCCCCGTCGCCGACGCGATCGTCGACCAGGTAGTGGGCGGCGCCGCCCCCGGCTTCCTGGTCCTCAACCACGACGCCGGCGGCGACCGTTCGCAGAGCGTCCGCGCGCTGCGCGCCTACCTGCCGGCCCTGCTGGACGAGGGCTACCACCTCACCGTGCCCCGCCGGTCGTACACCTGACCGGGCGTCGGGGCCCGCCACGCCGGCTCCGCTCAGCGGACCTCGGTCAGGCGGGCGAAGACGACGACGTTGCCGTCGTAGCCGATCCCCTGGGAGAAGCCGCCGCCGCAGGTGATCACCCGCAGCTCCGGTGCCCCCTTCGAACCGTAGACGCGCTCCCCGGGGAAGCCGTTCTTGGCGAACACCTCGACGCCGTAGATCCCGAACACGGCCGTCCTGCCGTCCTGCCGCCGGACCTCGATCCTGCTCCCCTTCCGCAGCGCGCCCAGTCCGTAGAACACGGCGGGACCGGTCCTGTTGTCGACATGGCCGACGACGACGGCGGTGCCCTTCTCGCCGGGGGCCACCGCGCCGGTGAACCAGCCCGCCAGATTCGGGTTCTCCGGCGGCGGCGCGCCGACCCAGCCGTCGGCGTCCAGACCGACCGGTGTGATGGGCGCGTCGACCCGGATCGCGGGGATCCTGACCCGCCGCGGAACCGAGTACGGCAGGGGTGCGGGCGCCGCCGAGGACGTACGGCCGCCGTCCGGGGCGACCGCTCTCGCGGGCTGCGGCGGGCCGGTGTCGAACTCACCCGAGCCGCCGCGGACGAGCGCGATCCCGGTGAGCAGGACGAGCGCCGTCACGCCCCACGGGACATGCTTCCGAGGTGCGCGCTCCTCCTCCTCGCCGGGCGCCCCGGACAGCCAGTCCACAGACATCCGCCCTCCTCTCCCGCTCCGGCCGTCGCCCCTGCACGTCCGCACACCAGAACGCTAAGGACCGCACGCGCGGCCGGCGACGGGGCGGGCGCGAACGGGTGGTCCGTCGGCCCTCGCCGCGCCGTCCCGTGGCTTCGGGCCCGATGCCGGGCCGTGGTCAGGTGCCGTTCTCGCCGCAACGGCGGCGCGCGAGGCAGTACGCCGCGCCGAGCGACCCGATGACCAGGGCGGTGCCCATGCCGAGTTCCTTGAGTCCGGGGCCGGAGAGGGTGCCGCCCTCGCCCGCGCGGACGCCGTGCCGGGCGGCGGCCGGGCCGCCGCCGTCCTGGCCGTGGCCGCCGGCGATCGTCAGGTCCGCGGCCCCACTGTGGCCGTCGCAGGTGAACGTCACCTGGTAGACGGCACCCGGCCGGGCGTCCCCGTCGCCCCGCACGGTCTGGGACGAGCGCCCTCGCGGGATGCTGACCGCGTCGAAGACACCGGACGACACGGTCGCGGGGCCCCGGCAGCCGCCCCGGCCGCGATCGATCTCCAGCGTCACCTGCCCGCCCGGCACGACGGTGGACGGCCGCACGCCGACCCGGAACGCGGTGCCGCCGGGGCGGCCGTCGCCGCCGCTCGACACGGCGGCAGGGGCGGCCAGGGCGAGAGCGGCGACGGCCGGCAGCGCGACCGAGGCGGCGCGTACGACGCGCATGACGGATCCTCCCGGTTCCCGAGGAGCGGTCGCGGACCTCCTGCGTCCGTGCCGGAAACGCGCCTCGACGATCGAAACGCTAGGAACGCCCGCGCCCGGCCGCGATCGCAGCCGGGCGAACGGAGCAACCGGGTGCGCCGCCCGGCGACCGCGCTCCCGACGCCCCGTCGGCTGACGGGCCGTCACTGTTCCGCTCAGTGGCCGAGGTGGGGGAACAGGGCCAGGAAGGGGTCCGCCGACGCCGCGATGCCCCGGCTGAAGGGCGCGTCGAAGTCCCAGATCAGGAACAGCAGGAAGGCGATCAGCGCCGAGAACAGCCCGGCGAGGATCAGCTCCCGTGGCGTCCGTCTGATCTGGAGCGCGAACACCATGCCGATGGTGATCACGGCGCCCGCGATCAACCCGAACCACACCACGCCCGGCATGGTCGCCCCCGTGGAGTCGGCCCGAGCGGTGCGGGCCTGGTCGGCCGCGGACACCTGGTCCACGAGCGGCTGGTACGCCTGCGCCTGGAAGTCCGACGTCGGGCGGTAGTCGGTGACGTCCGCGCGGACCCGGTCGAGCAGCCGGCCGCCCTGCGGCGTGACCTCGCCGTGGTCCGCCATCGCCTTCCACTCGGTGGTGACGACGTGTCCGACATAGGCGTTGACATCGGAGCGAATGCGGTCACGGACGTCGGGCGGGTAGACCCGGACCCGTTCGGAGATCTCGTGCAGCGCCTGCGCCTCAGCCTGGACGTGGTCCTGCGCGGCGACGCGGCCCTCCCAGACACCGGCGATGGCCAGGCCCAGGACGATGGCGTACACCACGCCGATCCACATCGTCATGTACTCGATGACGTCCGGGGTCTCACTGGGATCGTCGTCCTCGGCCGCCGTGCGGTGCCGCAGGAAGGTGACGATGACGACCACGGCGCAGGCGGCCAGCATCGCGAGGACGAGAACAAGCCATTCCGACAACAGGTTCCTCCGGGGATCGGTGCGAGGGATCGGTGTGGGGGATTGGGGCGGGGGACGGAGTCGGGGGCCGGGGCGAGGGTGGGGCGGGGGTCAGCGCGGACGGAGCGCGGCGACTGCGGCCAGCGCGGGCACCGCGATGAGCAGGACGTAGGTGACCGGCGCCGGGCCGTGCCGGGGCGTGCGCCGGTGCTGCCGGGGGTGGTACGGCGGGTAGCTCACCGGCGTCACCGACGGGCGGGGGCCCGGCTTGAGGGCCGGCTTGGGAGCCGGTTCCGGAGGCGGGGCGGGCGCCGGCGGGGGAAGCGGGGGCGCCGGACGCGGAGGGGGCGGCGGCGCGGGTCGAGGCGCCGGGCGGGAAGTCGGCTTGGGCGGAGGCGGCGGAGGGGGTGGTGGAGGCGGAGGGGGTGGCGGAGGCGGGGGAGGGGGAGTGGGGGTCGGTGTGGGAGTCGGTGCCGGGGTGGGTCCGCACGGCGGGAACGCCGGCCAGGAGCCGCCGGCCACCGACACCGCCACCATGCCGTCCGGGCCCGTGGAGGCGTACGCGCAGGCGTCGGCCGCGGCCGTTCCGGCCGGCACGCTCACGTACAGCCATGCCAGCGTCACGGGGACCAACACCCGGAGAACAAGGGCGAATCGGGTCGGTTCGGGTCGGTGCACGACGAAGATCATGAGCCGCGACACGCCCCCGCACTCCGCCGGAGGCGTGGATTGCCCCGAAGGAGGGACGGGTGGCGCGAAACATGTCACGGCTCTCGGAAAGAAAATCGCGCCGCCGTTGAACACAACCACCGCTCCCGTGCGTACTCAGTGTCGTGCGGCGGCGCAGCAGGGCGCCACAACACCATTGGGATCATTGGGAGTTGACGATGAAGACCTCCTGGCGGAGCGCCTCGCTCGTGGCCACGGCCGCGGCCGTGCTGGCGCTGACGACGGCGTGCGGTCAGGAAAGCACTCCGCCGGCGGGCAGTCAGAACGTGGGCGCGACGGCCCCGGTCGGCGGCTACGGCAACTCCGGCACGGGCACGGGCAGCGGCGTCGGCGCGGGCACGGGGGTCGGCAACGGCTACGGTGCCGACGGCCAGCAGTCCGCGGGCGGCTCCAAGTCCGCGGGGGAGCTCGCCGTCTCCGCCAACGCGGAACTGGGCAAGGTGCTGACCGACAGCGCCGGGATGACCCTGTACCGCTTCGACCAGGACACGGCCGAACCCCCCAAGGCCTCCTGTGACGGCGACTGTGCCAAGACCTGGCCCCCGGTCCCGGCGGACGACGCCACCGCCGGCGCCGGCATCGACAAGGCGCTGCTGGGCGAGGTCACCCGCTCCGACGGCACCAAGCAGCTGACCGTCGCCGGCTGGCCCGCGTACCGCTACGCGAAGGACGCCAAGGCCGGTCAGACCAGCGGCCAGGGCGTGGGCGGCAAGTGGTTCGCCCTCGCGCCCGACGGCAAGAAGGCCTCGCTGTCGAGCCTGCCCGGCCTGTCGGTGAAGAAGACCGACCTCGGCGACATCGTCGTCGACAAGAACGGCATGACGGTCTACCGCTTCCTGAAGGACGAGGCGTGGCCCAAGCCGGTGTCCGCCTGCACCGGGGCGTGCCTGGAGAAGTGGCCGGCCGTGGCCCCGGTCACCGCCGACGACACCAAGGGCGTCAAGAAGAAGGGCCTGATGGGCTTCACCCGGCCGGACGGGGTCAAGCAGATGACCGTGAACTGCTGGCCGATCTACACCTTCTCCGGGGACAAGGTGCCCGGGGACATCAACGGCCAGGGCGTCGGCGGCACCTGGTACGCCGTCTCCCCGGACGGAAAGCCGGTCGGCGCGCCGGCGAAGTAGGTAACCCACCGACCGGACCGCCCCCTCCGCACCGCACGGAGGGGGCGGTTCGCCGTGTCCGCATGTCCCCGCGACCGCTCCGACGCGGGCGCCGGCAGGGAGAGTGCCGCAGGCAGTGACCGGGAACGGATGGTCAATTTCCGGTTCCGCTCGCTCCTTTGGCGGGCGATCAGTAGCCTCTGCTCGAACACCGGATCGCCTCAGCCTTGGAGAGATCGATGGAGCGTCCCGCCTGGGCCCCCCGGAGCATCGACATCTCGGTGCCGAGCGTCGCTCGCCTCTACGACTACTACCTGGGCGGTTCGCACAACTTCGAGGTCGACCGGGAAGCGGCCCGCAGGGCCATGGAGTTCCTGCCGGGGCTCCCCAAGATCATGCAGGCCAACCGGGCGTTCATGCGCCGGGCCGTGCGCTTCGCCCTCGACGAGGGCGTCACCCAGTTCCTGGACATCGGCTCCGGCATCCCCACCTTCGGAAGCGCCCACGAGGTCGCCCAGGCCGCCCGCCCCGGCGCGCGCGTGGTGTACGTCGACCACGACCCGGTGGCGGTCGCCCACAGCCAGGCGGTCCTCGCGGGCAACGACGACGCGGACGTCGTCGCGGCGGACCTGCGCAAGCCCTCGGACATCCTCAACAGCCCCCAAGTGGAACGGCTGATCGACCTGAATCGGCCAGTGGCGCTGCTCCTCGTTGCCATACTGCACTTCGTGGAAGACGCGGACGACCCTTACTGTGCGGTGGAACAGTTGCGAGACGCACTCGCGCCCGGCAGCCTGCTCGTACTCACGCATGCCTCGTACGAGGGAATCCCCCTGCCGCCGGAACGGAGCGAGGGCGCGGTCGACGTGTACAAGGACATTCGCAATCCGCTGATCATGCGTTCGCGCGACGAGATCGCGCGGTTCTTCGAGGGGTACGACATGGTGGAGCCCGGACTGGTGCCGATGCCTCAGTGGCGGCCGGAGACGGCACCGGAGGACGAGGATCCATATGCGTTCTCCGGTTTCGCCGGCGTGGGGCGTACGGCGTGAGCGCGGAACCGGACGGGCCGGAGGACAGACTGCGCCGGCTGACGACGATCTGGAGCCGGGCGGTCTTCCCGGTCACCGCGACGTCGCTCACCCGGCCGGAGCTCGAGGAACGACTCCTGCCGCTGGCCCGCCGGTTGAGTCGGGCGCTGCGGGCCAGGACGTTCGACGCCGACGAGGGCGAGGCGGTCGGCGCGGCGCTGGTCGGCGCGCACTGCACCGCCCCCGAGGCGCTCAGCCGTTCCCTGGACTGCGTGGACGCCTACCTGGTGCTGTACTGCGGCGGGGACGGCGAGCAGGAGGACCTGCGCGCCCGCTCCTCCCGGCTGCAACACGCGATGGCCGCCGGATTCGCCCGGGCGCTGCGCGATCGCACCCTGGCCGAGCAGGAGGCGATCGCGCAGGCCGCGCTGCGCGCCCAGGGCGTGGTGGCGAAGGCGCTGCACGCGAGCGAGGCCCGGTTCAGAGCGGTGTTCGAGGGCGCGGCCATAGGCATCGGGATCGCCGACCTGGACGGCAACATCCTCCAGGGCAACGGCGCGTTGCTGCGCATGTTCGGCGGGGCCGAGCCGGGGATGCGCGGCCGCAACTTCAAGGAGTGGACGCACGCCGAGGACGCCCCGCAGATCTGGCGGCTGTACGAGGAACTCGTGCGCGGTGAGCGTGAGCACTACCACGTGGAGAAGGCCTTCTCCCGCCCCGACGGAACGGCCCTGTGGACCAATCTGAGCGTCTCCCTGCTGCGGGACGCCGAGGGCAGGCCCCAGTACCAGCTCGCGCTGATGGAGGACATCACCGAGCGGCGGCTGCTGAACCTCCGGCTGCGCTACGAGGCCACCCACGACGCCCTCACCGGCCTGCCCAACCGCACCCTGTTCTTCGAACGCCTGGAGAAGGCGCTGAACGCGGGCGAGGGCCAGCGCTTCGGTCTGTGCTACCTCGACCTGGACGGCTTCAAGACCATCAACGACAGCCTCGGGCACGCCGCCGGCGACCGGCTGCTCGTCGAGGTCGCCGACCGCCTCCAGTCCTGTGCGACGGCGCCCGGCGAGATGGTCGCCCGGCTCGGCGGCGACGAGTTCGTCGCGCTGACCACCGGGCCCGACACCGAGCGCGAGGTGGACGAGCTCGCCGCCCGCATCATGAACGCCCTCGTCGCGCCGGTCAGCGTCGACGGCCGGGAGCTGACCGTGCGCGGCAGCATCGGCATCGTCGAGGGGCCGGTGGGCGAGCGCAGCGCGGCGGAGGTGCTGCGCAGCGCGGACATCACCATGTACCGGGCGAAGTCGGCCGGCGGCAACCGCTTCGAGCTGGCCGACCCGGAGGCGGACGCCCGCGCCATCACCCGGCACGGGCTGACCACGGCCCTGCCGACGGCCCTGGACCGGGGCGAGTTCTTCATCGAGTACCAGCCGCTGGTGCACCTCGGCGACGGCAGTGTGCGGGGCGCCGAGGCGCTGGTGCGCTGGCTGCACCCGCAGCACGGGGTCCTCGGTCCCGACCGGTTCATCCCCCTCGCCGAGCACACGGGGCTGATCGTGCCGCTGGGCCGCTGGGTCATGGAGCAGTCGGTCCGTCAGGCCCGCGAGTGGCGCCGGCACCACGGGGACGGCTCCGCGGGGCCGCTGCGCATCAACGTCAACCTCTCGCCGTGCCAGCTCTCGCACCCCCATCTGGTGCAGGACACCGTCGAGATCCTGGAGCGGGAGGGCGTGGAGCCCGACGCACTGTGCCTGGAGGTCACCGAGTCGGCCCTCATCGGCGCCGAGGACGACCTGCTCAAACCGCTGCGCCGACTGGCCGAGATGGGCGTCGACATCGCCCTGGACGACTTCGGCACCGGCTACTCCAACCTGGCCAACCTGCGCCGGCTGCCCGTGAGCGTGCTGAAGCTGGACCGCTCCTTCACCCGGGGAATGCAGCAGTTCCCCGCGGACCCCGTGGACCTCAAGATCGTCGAGGGGATCGTCTCCCTCGCGCACAGCCTCGACCTCGCGGTCACCGTGGAGGGCGTGGAGACCGGCGCCCAGGCCGAGCAACTGCGCATTCTGGGCTGCGACACCGCCCAGGGCTGGTACTACGCCCGCCCCGGCCCCCCGGAACGCCTCCATGAACTGACCCTGGTGGACGCGACGGGCTGAGGGGGACGGTCGCGTCCGACCGACCCGCGTGCCTCGGCCCGCGCCGGGGTCGCGCGCTTCCGTCCGCGGCGGGCCATGGCGCTTGCGTCCGCGACGCGGCCGCTGCGTTTGTGTCCGCGCCGGGGCGCGTGCTTCGGTCCGTTGCCGGCCGTGGCGCTTGCGTCCGCGGCGAGGCCGCTGCGCTTGTGCCCGCGTCGGGGCGCGTGCTTCGGTCGCCGGGCGGGCCGTGGCGCTTGCGTCCGCGGCGAGGCCGCTGCGTTTGTGTCCGCGTCGGGGCGCGTGCTTCGGTCGCCGGGCGGGCCGTGGCGCTTGCGTCCG